>NZ_JBHJWV010000012.1:0-5515 GCF_042266785.1 Microbacterium sp. NPDC056052 | reverse complement strand
GCAGAAAGGCCACCCTGCGTTGGGTGGCCTTTCTGTTAAAGGAAGTCCGGCGGTGTCCTACTCTCCCACAGGGTCCCCCCTGCAGTACCATCGGCGCTGTGAGGCTTAGCTTCCGGGTTCGGAATGTGACCGGGCGTTTCCCTCACGCTATGGCCGCCGAAACACTATTGACGTGTCTCGAACAAGCACAAACGTAATGTTTGTTATGTTCGCGGTTTCGACCGTACGTCGAGAACCACAAAGTGGACGCAAGCACCAAGAACGGTGTGTTATCAAGTCATCGGCTTATTAGTACCAGTCAGCTGCACGTGTTACCACGCTTCCACATCTGGCCTATCAACCCAGTAGTCTGGCTGGGAGCCTCTCACCCGAAGGTATGGAAGTCTCATCTTGAGGCCGGCTTCCCGCTTAGATGCTTTCAGCGGTTATCCATCCCGAACGTAGCTAACCAGCGGTGCTCCTGGCGGAACAACTGGCACACCAGAGGTTCGTCCAACCCGGTCCTCTCGTACTAGGGTCAGATCCTCTCAAACTTCCTACGCGCGCAGCGGATAGGGACCGAACTGTCTCACGACGTTCTAAACCCAGCTCGCGTACCGCTTTAATGGGCGAACAGCCCAACCCTTGGGACCTACTCCAGCCCCAGGATGCGACGAGCCGACATCGAGGTGCCAAACCATGCCGTCGATATGGACTCTTGGGCAAGATCAGCCTGTTATCCCCGAGGTACCTTTTATCCGTTGAGCGACAGCGCTTCCACAAGCCACTGCCGGATCACTAGTCCCGACTTTCGTCCCTGCTCGACCTGTCAGTCTCACAGTCAAGCTCCCTTGTGCACTTACACTCGACACCTGATTGCCAACCAGGTTGAGGGAACCTTTGGGCGCCTCCGTTACTTTTTGGGAGGCAACCGCCCCAGTTAAACTACCCACCAGGCACTGTCCCTGAACCGGATTACGGTTCGAAGTTAGATATCCAGAGTGACCAGAGTGGTATTTCAACAATGACTCCACGGTAACTGGCGTCACCGCTTCAAAGTCTCCCACCTATCCTACACAAGCCACACCGAACACCAATACCAAGCTGTAGTAAAGGTCACGGGGTCTTTCCGTCCTGCTGCGCGTAACGAGCATCTTTACTCGTAATGCAATTTCGCCGAGTTCGCGGTTGAGACAGTTGGGAAGTCGTTACGCCATTCGTGCAGGTCGGAACTTACCCGACAAGGAATTTCGCTACCTTAGGATGGTTATAGTTACCACCGCCGTTTACTGGGGCTTAAATTCTGAGCTTCGCCGAAGCTAACCCGTCCTCTTAACCTTCCAGCACCGGGCAGGCGTCAGTCCGTATACATCGTCTTGCGACTTAGCACGGACCTGTGTTTTTAGTAAACAGTCGCTACCCACTAGTCTCTGCGGCCACCACACCCTTTTCGGAGTAAATCCGTATAAGCGGGTGGCCCCCCTTCTCCCGAAGTTACGGGGGCATTTTGCCGAGTTCCTTAACCACGATTCTCTCGATCTCCTTGGTATTCTCTACCTGACCACCTGAGTCGGTTTGGGGTACGGGCGGCTAGAACCTCGCGTCGATGCTTTTCTTGGCAGCATAGGATCACCCACTTTTCATCCGCATCGTGTCTCAGCCTGCATGAGAGACGGATTTGCCTATCTCTCGGCCTACGCACTTGCACCAGGACAACCATCGCCTGGCTGGGCTACCTTCCTGCGTCACACCTGTTAATACGCTAGCCGCACCAGAATGGGGTCGTACGCTAGGCCCCAAGCCATCACCCGAAGGATCCGGTCAAGGGGATTCAGATACTTAGCACTACTGGATTAGCTTGGGCGGTTCTTCGCCGGTACGGGAATATCAACCCGTTGTCCATCGACTACGCCTGTCGGCCTCGCCTTAGGTCCCGACTTACCCAGGGAAGATTAGCTTGACCCTGGAACCCTTGGTCTTCCGGAGGACGTGTTTCTCACACGTCTTTCGCTACTCATGCCTGCATTCTCACTCGTGTAGCGTCCACGGCTGGATCACTCCGCCGCTTCACTCGCCACACGACGCTCTCCTACCCATCAACACGGCTGGACCACGAAGGCCTACCATAAATGTCAATGCCACAACTTCGGTGGCGTGCTTGAGCCCCGTTACATTGTCGGCGCGGAATCACTTGACCAGTGAGCTATTACGCACTCTTTCAAGGGTGGCTGCTTCTAAGCCAACCTCCTGGTTGTCACAGCAACTCCACATCCTTTCCCACTTAGCACGCGCTTAGGGACCTTAGATGGTGGTCTGGGTTGTTTCCCTCTCGACTATGAAGCTTATCCCCCACAGTCTCACTGCTGCGCTCTCACTTACCGGCATTCGGAGTTTGGCTGACGTCAGTAACCTTGTAGGGCCCATCGGCCATCCAGTAGCTCTACCTCCGGCAAGAAACACGCAACGCTGCACCTAAATGCATTTCGGAGAGAACCAGCTATCACGAAGTTTGATTGGCCTTTCACCCCTATCCACAGCTCATCCCCTCAGTTTTCAACCTAAGTGGGTTCGGCCCTCCACGACGTCTTACCGTCGCTTCAGCCTGGCCATGGATAGATCACTTCGCTTCGGGTCTAGGACACGCGACTGAATCGCCCTATTCAGACTCGCTTTCGCTACGGCTACCCCACACGGGTTAACCTCGCCACGTATCGCTAACTCGCAGGCTCATTCTTCAAAAGGCACGCTGTCACCCCTACTAAGGAGGCTCCAACGGTTTGTAAGCAAACGGTTTCAGGTACTATTTCACTCCCCTCCCGGGGTACTTTTCACCTTTCCCTCACGGTACTTGTCCGCTATCGGTCATCTGGGAGTATTTAGGCTTATCAGGTGGTCCTGACAGATTCACACGGGATTTCTCGGGCCCCGTGCTACTTGGGATACTCTTCACGCCAAGCCAGGCATTTCGACTACGGGGTTCGCACCCTCTATGACCGGCCATTCAAAGCCGTTCGCCTATACCTGCTTGTAACGCTGAAAGTTCGGCAGAACAATCAGAAAAGTCCCGCAACCCCGGGCATGCAACGCCTGCCGGCTATCACACACACCCGGTTTAGCCTCATCCGCTTTCGCTCGCCACTACTCACGGAATCACATGTTGTTTTCTCTTCCTGTGGGTACTGAGATGTTTCACTTCCCCACGTTCCCTCTACCCGCCCTATATATTCAGGCGGGAGTCACTAGGTCGGCACGCCGCCCAGCGGGGTTTCCCCATTCGGACACCCTCGGATCAAAACTCGCTTATCAGTTCCCCGAGGCTTATCGCAGATTGCTACGTCCTTCTTCGGCTCCAGATGCCAAGGCATTCACCGTTTGCTCTTAAAGACTTGAAATCACATGAGTTCATCAAGAATCGGTACCAGACCCCGAAGGACCTGGTCGAAATTGACTAATGATCTTTAAGATCATCAAAACAACACAACCCCAAAGGGTCATGCTGAAGATGCTCGCGTCCACTGTGTAGTTCTCAAAGTACGGGCGGTCCCCCCACCAGCAACCGGACAAACCGGAAACCAGAAGAAGGCCAGAAGTACCGCATGTGTTCCCACACCCGGTCCCTCAGGACCCAACAGCGTGCAGACACCAAACCCTCCGACCCCGCGTTCCCACACCGAAGTGCGTACTAACAGAAATCATTGGCTCTGATGCCATGTCAAATGTTCCACCCATGAGCTCCCAGCGAAGAACATGTGCCTTCGATCTGGGTTCTGGACTCCGAAGAGTCAGATGCTCCTTAGAAAGGAGGTGATCCAGCCGCACCTTCCGGTACGGCTACCTTGTTACGACTTAGTCCTAATTACCGATCCCACCTTCGACGGCTCCCTCCACAAGGGTTAGGCCACCGGCTTCAGGTGTTACCGACTTTCATGACTTGACGGGCGGTGTGTACAAGACCCGGGAACGTATTCACCGCAGCGTTGCTGATCTGCGATTACTAGCGACTCCGACTTCATGAGGTCGAGTTGCAGACCTCAATCCGAACTGGGACCGGCTTTTTGGGATTCGCTCCACCTCACGGTATTGCAGCCCTTTGTACCGGCCATTGTAGCATGCGTGAAGCCCAAGACATAAGGGGCATGATGATTTGACGTCATCCCCACCTTCCTCCGAGTTGACCCCGGCAGTATCCCATGAGTTCCCACCATTACGTGCTGGCAACATAGAACGAGGGTTGCGCTCGTTGCGGGACTTAACCCAACATCTCACGACACGAGCTGACGACAACCATGCACCACCTGTTCACGAGTGTCCAAAGAGTTGACCATTTCTGGCCCGTTCTCGTGTATGTCAAGCCTTGGTAAGGTTCTTCGCGTTGCATCGAATTAATCCGCATGCTCCGCCGCTTGTGCGGGTCCCCGTCAATTCCTTTGAGTTTTAGCCTTGCGGCCGTACTCCCCAGGCGGGGAACTTAATGCGTTAGCTGCGTCACGGAATCCGTGGAAAGGACCCCACAACTAGTTCCCAACGTTTACGGGGTGGACTACCAGGGTATCTAAGCCTGTTTGCTCCCCACCCTTTCGCTCCTCAGCGTCAGTTACGGCCCAGAGATCTGCCTTCGCCATCGGTGTTCCTCCTGATATCTGCGCATTCCACCGCTACACCAGGAATTCCAATCTCCCCTACCGCACTCTAGTCTGCCCGTACCCACTGCAGGCCCGAGGTTGAGCCTCGGGATTTCACAGCAGACGCGACAAACCGCCTACGAGCTCTTTACGCCCAATAATTCCGGATAACGCTTGCACCCTACGTATTACCGCGGCTGCTGGCACGTAGTTAGCCGGTGCTTTTTCTGCAGGTACCGTCACTCTCGCTTCTTCCCTGCTAAAAGAGGTTTACAACCCGAAGGCCGTCATCCCTCACGCGGCGTTGCTGCATCAGGCTTCCGCCCATTGTGCAATATTCCCCACTGCTGCCTCCCGTAGGAGTCTGGGCCGTGTCTCAGTCCCAGTGTGGCCGGTCACCCTCTCAGGCCGGCTACCCGTCGACGCCTTGGTGAGCCATTACCTCACCAACAAGCTGATAGGCCGCGAGCCCATCCCCCACCAAAAAATCTTTCCAGTCACTAACCATGCGGTTGCAACTCGTATCCAGTATTAGACGCCGTTTCCAGCGCTTATCCCAGAGTGAGGGGCAGGTTGCTCACGTGTTACTCACCCGTTCGCCACTAATCCCCCAAAGCAAGCTTCGGGTTCATCGTTCGACTTGCATGTGTTAAGCACGCCGCCAGCGTTCATCCTGAGCCAGGATCAAACTCTCCGTAAAAGAAAAAAACAGGACCACCAGGGAAAACCAGCGACCTGCGAGTTTGAAACTGACCAAAGAGATGACATCATTGCTGACTTCATCCGAATGCCAACCCCAAAAGGGTTGGTCTTTGATCCAAAGGAATTTCTCAAACCAGCCCAAAGACTGGAACGAGGAATAAATTGGCATTTGACAAGTGCACGCTGTTGAGTTCTCAAGGATCGGATGCTCC
>NZ_JBHJWV010000011.1:0-25050 GCF_042266785.1 Microbacterium sp. NPDC056052 | reverse complement strand
CCGCCCGCACCATCTCGTCAAGGCGGGAGCCGGCGTCCTGGATCACCCGCACGTGCGCGGCGTTGATCCGCGCATCTGTGAACGCCCGCGTCGTCTCGGGGAATCGGGCCACGAGATCCGCGGCCCGCGCCATCCGGGCCTGCACGACCCGGTCCGACATCCGCAGCACCCCGGCCAGCTCCGCCGCAACGCTGCGCGCCGCGATCTCCACCGCCTCACCCCGCACGGCACCACCGGGGTCCCTGGCGGCGATCTCCTCGGCCACGCGCTGCGCGGCGGCGAGCTGCGCGTCCCGCAACGCCTGGAACCGGATGATCGCCCCCTCAGCCGCCGCCACACCCTCCCGCAGCATGCGCAGCACCGTGACCGGATCCACCGGGTCCACCCCAGGATCCACCACCGCACCCGCCGAGTTCGTCATGACCCCAGTCAACACCGGACCACCGACATTCCCACCCCGGAAAGCGTCCCCTCAACAGGCAAAACATCACAAACAGATCACATCTCGATCGACGCCCCCTCCGGTGGCCGCATCACCGTCGCCGCTAGGATTCCTGCGTGGCAAATCGCAAGACCAACAAGACCGCATCCGCGTCCGCGCGCCCGGCAGCGCGCGCCCGTTCCGGCAACCCCGCGAAGCGTCCGGTCGAGCAGTTGCCGCCGGTCACCCTGGGCGACTGGATCGGCGCGGCCCGCCCGCGCACGCTGCCGCTCGCGATCGCCCCGGTGCTCGTCGGCACGGGCGCCGCGCGGCTGGGGGATCCGCAGTTCCACTGGGTCATCGCGCTCGCCTGCCTCGCGGTCGCCGTGTGCCTGCAGATCGGCGTGAACTTCACGAACGACTACAGCGACGGCGTGCGCGGCACCGATGCGCACCGGGTCGGCCCCGCCCGGCTCACCGCCTCGGGGCGCGTCTCGGCGAAGAGCGTGCTGTACACCGGTCTGGCGTTCTTCGCGCTCGCCGCGATCGCGGGCCTCGGCATCACCATCCGCACCCAGCAGTGGTGGCTGCTCGCCGTCGGCGCGGTGTGCATCGTCGCCGCCTGGTTCTACACCGGAGGCAAGCGGCCCTACGGCTACAACGCGCTCGGCGAGGTCTTCGTGTTCGTGTTCTTCGGGCTGGTCGCCACCCTCGGCACGACCTGGGTGCAGTCGCTGAAACTGCCGCAGGAGGCGTGGATCGGGGCCATCGCGGTCGGCCTGTTCGCCTGCGCGGTGCTGCTGGCCAACAACCTCCGCGACATCGACCAGGACCGGCAGGTCGGCAAGCGCACGCTGACCGTGGTGATCGGCAAGCGGGCCACGCAGGTCCTCTACACGGTGTTCGTGATCCTGCCGTTCCTGGCGCTCGTGCTGCTCGCCCTGTTCTACCCGGTCGCCTGGATCGGGCTGCTCGCACTGCTCGCATTCCTGCCGGCGCTCGTGATCGTGTGGGCGTACCGGGAGCCCAAGGAGCTCGTGATCGCGCTGGCGCTCACCTCGCTCGGCACGCTCGCGTACGCCGGTGCGCTGTTCTGGGCGCTCATCTCGCCTGTGGTGTGAACTCCCGCCCGCGGTGTGAGCCGGGAACCCGGCGGCGGGTCGCCGTGCATGCCCCGCCCACCGGGTGCATAGAGTCTTTTCGTAAGATTCCGAGCATGCCTCTGAGTCCGTCGCGCCCGTCCGCGCCCACTGACACTCTCGGAGACCGGCGGGTCACGCGCTCATCCCGGCGCTCCCGCGTCGTCCGGACGACGGCCGCCCTGCTCGGCGTCGCTCTCGCCGGCGGCCTCGCCGCCTGCTCGAACGACCCCGTCGCCGACCAGTACCGCAACGGGGACAACAAGGGCTACATCGGCTCCGACGGCATGCGCGTCGAGGAGATCAAGCCCGCCGACCGCAGCAAGCCCGTGTCCTTCGGGGGCACGCTCGAGAGCGGCAAGAAGTTCAGCAGCACCGAGATTGCCGGCGACGTCGCGGTCGTGAACTTCTGGTACGCCGCGTGCGGCCCCTGCCGCGTCGAGGCGGAGGACCTCCAGTCGGTCTGGAAGAAGTTCGACGGCAAGGGCGTCTCGTTCGTGGGTGTGAACACCTACGACCAGGCCGGCACCGCGACGGCGTTCAACGACAAGTACGGCGTCACCTACCCGAGCATCATCGACGTGAACACCGGCGATGCGAAGCTCGCCTTCGCGGAGGTCACCTCGATCCAGGCGACCCCCACCACGCTCGTCCTCGACAAGCAGGGGCGGGTCGCCGCGCGCGTGATCGGCCCGATCGGCTCCGCCTCGATCCTCGAGACGCTCGTCCAGGACGCGCTGGACGAGAAGTGATGAGCGCGAGCGCACCTCGCACGGACGCCGCCACGGCGATCCGCGCCCCGCGGAGGGCGAGCGCGTGAACATCGACGCGATCGTCGGATCCGGCGCCCTCTGGGCCGCCCTTCCGGTCGCCATGCTCGCGGGGCTGCTGTCCTTCCTCTCGCCGTGCGTGCTGCCGCTCGTGCCCGGGTATCTCGGTTTCGTCGGCGGGGCGGTGGGGGGATCCGCACCCCAGCAGGACGGAACCACGAAGGCCCCCACGCGCCGCCAGATGGTGCTCGGGGTGCTGCTGTTCATCCTCGGCTTCACACTGGTCTTCATCCTCATGGCGGTCGTCGGCGGCACGGCGGGCGTGTTCCTGCTGCGCTGGGGCGACCTGATCACCCGCATCCTCGGTGCGGTCATCATCGTCATGGGCCTCGTCTTCATCGGTGTCTTCGGCTTCGCCCAGCGCACCGTGCGGATGAACGTGTCGGGTCGTGCCGGCCTCATCGGCGCCCCGCTCCTCGGCGTCGCCCTGGGCATCGGCTGGAGCCCGTGCCTGAGCCCGACGCTCTCGGCGATCGTTGCGCTGTCGGTCAACGTGGGCGACGTGAGCCGCGCGGTGTGGCTCGGCATCGCCTACTCCCTGGGCCTCGGCATCCCGTTCCTGCTCGTCGCGCTCGGCTTCGGGTGGGCGACGCGCTCGCTCTCGTTCCTGCGCCGCCACGTGCGTGTCGTCAACATCGTCGGAGGTGCACTGCTCATCGTGCTGGGTCTGCTCATGGTGACCGGCGTCTGGAAGGCGATCATGTCGAGCATCGGGGCGGTGGTCGGCAGTGTCGAACTCCCGCTCTGACTCTGGCCCTGACGCCGAGGCGGCTGTAGGCCCGGAGGCGTCCGCGACCGTGAAGGATCCCATGCGCGAAGGCTCGAAGAAGCGCGAAGGCTCGACGAAGCAGGCCGGCGCCGATCGCTCGACCGATCCGCTTCGCCCGAGCGACCACATCGACGGCGACGGGGACTCGCGGGGCGATGGCATCGACTCTCCGAGGCTCAACGTTGTCGGCTGGCTGCGCTGGGGCTGGCGACAGCTCACCAGCATGCGCACCGCGCTCGTGCTGCTGCTGATCCTCGCGATCGCGGCGATCCCCGGGTCGATCTTCCCGCAGCGGATGGCGGATCCGAACGGCGTCACGCAGTGGAAGGCCGACCACCCGGACCTGTTCCCGATCCTGGACGGCATGCAGCTGTTCGACGTGTACCTGTCGGCGTGGTTCTCGGCCATCTACCTGCTGCTCTTCCTGTCGCTCGTCGGCTGCGTGATCCCGCGCATCAAGCACCACCTCAAGGCGCTGCGCTCGCGTCCGCCGCGCACGCCCGTGCGGCTCGGACGACTCGACGACCACCGCGAGGCCACCCGCACCGTCACCGGATCCGACCCCCGCGCGGCGGCGGAGCAGAGCATCGTGATCGCGGAGAAGCAGCTGCGCGCCCTGCGTTATCGCGTGCAGCGCTATGACGACAAGCGCGGCTTCTCGGTGTCGGCCGAGCGCGGCTACGCCCGCGAGACCGGAAACCTGCTGTTCCACCTCGCCCTGCTCGGGGTGCTCGTGTCGGTGGGCGTGGGCGGCAGCTTCGCCTACACCGGGCAGCGCGTGGTCGTGCAGGGCACGAGTTTCGTGAACACCCTCCTCGACTACTCGTCGATGAACCGCGGTCGCTTCGTCTCCGACGACGCGCTCGCGCCCTACCGGATGACGCTGGACTCCTTCGACGTCACCTATCAGCCCTTCGAACCGGGCAAGTCGTCGTCGGGCCAGGCCGGCGACTTCGCCGCGAACGTGACGGTCTCGGAGCAGGGGCAGAAGGAGCGCGAGGACGCGGTGCGGGTGAACCACCCGCTCGGCATCGCCGGCGACCGCGTCTACCTGCTTGGCAACGGCTATGCGCCGACCATCACGGTCAAGAACGCCAAGGGCGATGTCGTCTTCCACGATTCGGTGCCGTTCCTGCCGCAGAACAACAGCACGATGATGTCGATCGGGATCGTCAAGGTCGCCGACGGCCTGCCCGAGCAGCTCGGGCTGCAGGGCTTCTTCTACCCGACCTCGGCGAAGCTCGCCACCGGCGCGCTCACCTCGGTCTACCCGGACCTCATCAACCCCACGCTCACGCTGAACGTGTTCGCCGGAGATCTCGGCATCGACGACGGCACCCCTCGTTCGGTGTACGTGCTCGACACTGGATCCATGACGCAGCTCACCGGCGGCAAGACCGGGACCAAGTCGATCGAGCTCGCCCCGGGCGAGACCACCGCGCTGCCGAACGGCATGGGCACCATCACGTTCGACAACGAGACTCCGAAGGGCGCGAAGGACTACTCCCAGTCCGTCAAGCGCTACGTCTCGCTGCAGATCCACCACGACCCCTCCGAGCAGTGGGTGCTGGTCTTCGCCGTGGTGGCCCTGCTCGGTCTCGTACTTGCGCTGTTCGTGCCGCGCCGGCGCATGTGGGTCAAGGCGACGATCGTCGACGGCGCCGTGCATCTCGAGTACGCCGGTCTCGCGCGCGGAGAGGATCCGACCCTCGCCGCCGCCGTGGAGGACCTGCGCGACGGCCATGCGCGCCTGCTCGACGCCGACGGCGGGACCGCGGCGGTCGCGGAGCCGGGCGCCTCCGACGAATCAGGGCCCGATGACAGCGGACGCCTCGACCCGCTCAGCGACCGATAGCGAAAGTAGGCTGACAGCATGAACTTCGACTCCCTGTCGATCCTGATGATCTGGACCGCGGTCGCGATCTACGCCGCGGCCTTCATCGCCTACGCGTTCGACCTCGCCAAGCGCTCGCAGGTCGCCGCCGATGCCAAGGCCGTCGTGCCGGAGCGCGAGCTCGTCGGTGCGACCGTGGGCGCATCGGCCTCGTCCGCCGGCCGCGCGGCGGGCTCCGGCGCCGCGGGGACGACGGCGTCGGCCCCGCAGCGCTTCGTCATGGCGCGGATCGGCACGGCGCTGACCACGCTCGGCTTCCTGTTCCACCTGGCGGGCACGGTGCTGCGCGGCGTCGCCGCCGGCCGGGTGCCGTGGTCGAACATGTACGAGTTCTCGATGACGGGAACGCTGCTGATCATCGCGGTCTACGTCGGCGTGAACATCTGGTTCGACCTGAAGTACCTCGGCACCTTCATCGTGGGCCTCGTCGTGGTGCTGCTCGGCGGCGCCGCCACCGGCTTCTACGTCGAGGTCGTACCTCTCGCCGACCCGCTCAAGAGCGTGTGGCTGGTGATCCACGTGTTCGTGGCATCGCTCGGCACCGCGTTCTTCGCGCTCGCCTTCGCGCTCAGCGTGTTCCAGCTCATGCAGGCGCGCCGCGAGGCGAAGGTGCTCGCGGAGGCCCCCAAGGCCGGTCCGCGCTTCCTCGCCACGCTGCCGTCCTCGGAGCGCCTGGAGGGCCTCGCCTACCGGTTCGCGACCGTGGGCTTCATCTTCTGGACGTTCACCCTCATCGCCGGATCCATCTGGGCCAACGACGCGTGGGGCCGCTACTGGGGCTTCGACACGAAGGAGACCTGGACGTTCATCATCTGGGTGCTCTACGCCGGCTACATCCACGCCCGCGCGACGCGCGGCTGGCGCGGATCCCGCTCGGCCTGGCTGTCGATCGTCGGCTTCGCGGCCGTGCTGTTCAACTTCACGATCGTCAACCTGTTCTTCAAGGGCCTGCACGTCTACTCGGGCCTGAACTGAGCGGCTCGATCCGCGGGAGCCGACGATGACCGCCCGGCGGGCCTGGCTTCGGCCCGGTGCGCTGGCGGTGATCGCCCTGGCGCTCGTCGCCGTGGGCGTCGTGGTCAGCGGCCTCCTGCCGCTCGCCGACGCCGGGGCGCTGGCGGGGCGGACGGCCCCCGTGCTGGGCTTCGTGATCGCGATCACGATCGTCGCCGAGCTCGCGCGGGACGCCGCCGTGTTCGACGTGATCGCGCAGCATCTGGCCCGCTGGGGCCGCGGCAGGGTGATCGCGCTCTGGGGAGCGGTGGTCCTCCTCGCCGTGGTCAGCACGATCTTCCTCTCCCTCGATACGACCGCGGTGATCGTCACGCCGGTCGTCGTGCTCCTCGCACAGGGGGTGGGCGTCTCGCCGCTGCCCTTCGCGCTCGCCACGGTCTGGCTCGCCAACACCGCCTCCCTGCTCCTGCCGGTGTCGAACCTGACCAACCTGCTCGCGGCTCCCACGATCGGCTCGGATCCGCTCGCCTTCCTCGCGCTGAGCTGGGCCCCCGCGCTCGCGGGCGTGCTCGTGCCCGTCGTGATCCTCACGCTCGCGCACCGGCGGACCCTGTTCGGCCGGTACGCGTCTCCGGTGCAGGCCGAACCCTCGGACCGCGTGCTGTTCCTCGTCTCCGCCGTCGTGCTCGTGGCGCTGCTGCCGCTGCTCGCGCTCGTGCGGGACGTGTGGATCCCGGCCTCGGTCGCCGCGCTGATCCTGATCCTGCTGTTCGCCGTCCGGAGGCGCCGCGCGCTCCGCCTCTCCCTGGTGCCCTGGCAGGCGCTCGGGCTCGCCGCGGCGCTCTTCGTGATCGTCGAGGCCGCCCATGTGCGCGGGCTCGCGGCGCTCCTCTCGCCGCTCGCCGCGAGCGGTCACGACGTGCTCGAGCTGCTGCGCGTGGCGGGCATCGGAGCGCTCGCGGCGAACGGCATCGACAACCTCCCCGCGTACCTCGTGCTCGAGCCGATCGCCTCGCACGACCCCGTCGCGCTCATGGCGCTGCTCATCGGAGTCAACCTCGGACCGCTGGTGACCCCCTGGGCCTCGCTCGCGATCCTGCTGTGGCACCACCGCGTGTCCGCGCTCGGGGTGTCCATCCCCTGGGGGCGGTTCGCCCTCTGGGGCCTCGGCGCCGCGACGGCCACGGTGGGAGCGGCCGCGCTCGCGCTCGCGGCCGTTTCCTGAATCGCGGATCCGGGCTATCGTCTCGGCATGTGCCGGAACATTCGCTGCCTTCACAACTTCGAGCCGCCGACGAACGATGACGAGGTGCGGGAAGCCGCGCTCCAGTTCGTCCGCAAGGTGAGCGGATCCACGCACCCGTCGCGCGCGAACACCCCCGCCTTCGAGCAGGCGATCGACGAGATCGCGCAGGCGACCCGGCGGATGCTGGATCAGCTCGTCACGAACGCCCCGCCGAAGAGCCGTGAGGCCGAGGCCATCAAGGGGCGGCAGCGTCATGAGAAGCGGATGGAGCGCGAGGTCAGGATCCGCACCGCGACGCCCTGATCCGGAAGGGCAGGCGCGGCCCCGGGTGAGCGGGGGCCGCGCCTGCCGCTTCCAGACTCAGATCGCCGGGGCCAGCACCGCTCGGACCGAGGTCGTGCGGCGGGCCGTCACGGCCAGCGTCGTGGCGATCAGGGCGAGCACGGCCCAGACGGCGAGCGCGGCGATCGCGGATCCGACGCCCTCCTCGCCCAGCAGCGCGGTCGCCGCGGGGGAGGTGGGCAGGAATCCGGCGATCGTGGCGAGCCACCCGGGCAGCGTCGAGATGACCCCCGCGCCGAGCGCGGCCACGCCCACGACCGCGGAGATCCAGCGGCCGACCCCGCCGAGCACGGCGACCAGCGCCTGGTTCACCGCGGCGAAGGCGATGCCGGCGAGCACGGCGACGCCGGCGAAGCCCCACCAGCGCGAGGGGTCGTATTTGGCGACGATCTCGACCACGAGCGCGACCAGCAGGCCCTGTACGGCGCCGATCGCGGCGGCCGGGGCGAACGCGCGCAGGGCGAGCGAGGCCGAGGCGCGGCGCGAGGTGAGGGCCCGCGCGGTGAACGCCCGCATGACGAGGAACGAGGCCAGGCTGCCGAACCAGAGCACGACCGCCGCGAGCAGCGGGATCGCCGTGGGACCGAACATGCCGCCCGAGGTGTCGGCGTTCACCGGATCGGCGACGACCGAGGCCAGCGACGACGCCTCGGTGTCGGTGCGCTTCGGCAGCGAATCCGCCGCCTGGTGCAGGCCCGAGGCGAGACTCGACGTGCCGGTCGCGAGGGATCCGATGCCGGTGCCCAGCTGCGTCGCGCCGTCGGCGAGCTGGGTCGCTCCCGACTGGAGCCCGGTGGCGCCGGTCGCGAGGTTTCCTGCGCCGGTGGCGCTCTGCGACGTGCCGTCGGCCAGCTGGCCGAGACCCGCGGAGAGCTGGTTGACGCCGTCGGCCGCGGTGCGGAACTGGCCGGCGATGGTGGCGGTGGCGGCGGTGTTGAACTGAGACAGCGCACCGACCGAGGCCTCCGCGTATCCGCTGGCCGTCCCGGCGCTGGTGGCCGCTGTTTCCGCCTGATCGAACGCGGTCTTGATCTGAGCACACACGTTCGAGGGAATGGTGTTGTTCGGAGGCGCGCACTGGGCGAGGAGCCCTCCCAAAGAGGTTGCCACGGTGAGTGTTTCGTCTGCGGCCTGCTTTGCGTTGCTCGCGGTCGTCGCCGCGACGCCATTGAGTTCCGCGGGCACGAGCCCCTGCGCCTGCAGCGCGTCCGCCCCCTGCGCGAGTCCCGCCCCGGCCTGGTTCGCCCCGGTCTGGGCAGACGTGATGCCGTTCGCGATCGTGCCGAGGCCGTTCGAGAGCTGCGAGGCGCCGTCGGCGAGCTGGCCCGCACCGTCGGCGAGCTTGGTCGCGCCGTCCGGGAGCGCGGCGGCTCCGGTCGCGGCGGAGGCGGCTCCCGCGGCGAGCTTGTCGGCGCCGTCGGCCGCCTCGCCGATCTTGTCGCCGAGGGTGCCGAAGCCGAGGAGCACGTTCTGCAGCGTGCTCTTGGAGATCTCGTCGCCCATGGTCGACGCGGCGGTCGCGGCGATCTGGTTCGCGATGAGGCCGTCCGCGGCGCGGGCCTGCGGAGCAGTTGTCACCGAGATCGTCGCCTTCTCGGCGGACTTGGCGGGATCCTGCACCGCGCTGCCGCCCGAGACCGCGGCGGCGGAGAAGTCCTTCGGGATCCGCACGACGGCCTGGTACGTGCCGTCCTTGAGGCCGGCCGCGGCATCCTTCTCGTTCGAGATCACCCAGGTGAGGTTCTCGTCCTTCGTGCCCGTGCCGTCGACGAGGCCGGCCGAGAGCTGGCGCCCGAGCGGGGCGAGCTGGCCGTTCACCGTGACGGGCTCGTCGTCGTTCACGATCGCGGCGGTCATGGTGTCGAGGCGCTGCGTGGGATCCTGCAGCGCCGCGACGAGCACGCCGCCGAGGACGGCGGGCAGCAGCAGCACCCCGATGAGGGTGAGGGCGGTGATCGGCTTGTGCGAACGGGCGCGTTCGATCAGCGCGGACAGGCGGTTGGTCATGCGGTCACCTCGTCGAGGTCGGTGGTGGGCGCGTCGGCGGCCGTGAGCGGTGCGGGTGCGGGTGCGGGTGCGGTCGGCGGGTGGTCGAGGTCCCGCGTCTGCGGATCCGCCCACCCGGCGTCGGTCAGCAGCTGCGCGGCGGCGGAGGCGTCCGCCGCCGTGGCGAGCACGGCGAGCGCGCCCCGGCGGGCCGCATCGCGCAGCATCGCGACGGCCTGCTCGCTCTGGGCGAGGGTGAGACGATCGGCGCCGTCGATCACGACGAGCGTGGTGCGCCCGCGCAGGGCTTCGCGCAATTCGCGGAGCGGATCCGTCCCGCCGTCCACGATCACGCAGCCGACGTGCGCACGCACCCAGGCACCGCGCCCCGGCAGCAGATGCCCCGCCACGCGCAGGCGGCCCTCGGAGGGCACGCGCGCCGTGAGGGCGAGCGCGACGGCGCGGCGCACGGCCCCGTCGCCTCCGGTGAGCACGAGGGCGGATCCGGTCGGCACCCGCAGGTCGAGTCCGTCGGTCACGCCCGGCACGGCCAGGCCGTCGGCGGCGATCACGGAGTCGTCGCCGGGCCAGGAGGCCAGGTGCCGCTCGCGCTCCACGGCCTCGCCCTCGATGTCGACGCTCGGCAGGATCCTCTCGAGCCAGGCGGGGATCTCCCAGGCGCGCTCGCCGAGGATCGCCATGAGTGCGGGGATCAGGGTCATCCGCACGAGGAATGCATCGATCGCGATGCCCGCGGCGAGGCCCAGCGCGATCGGCTTGAGCGAGGAGTCGCCCTCGGGCACGAAGGCCACGAACACGGCGAACATGATGAGCCCCGCGGCCGTGACGACCTTCGCGGATCCGGTGAAGCCTCCGCGGACGGCGCGCAGCGCGGCGGCCCGGCGCTCGGCCCGGTCGGCGCTGCGGGATCCCGCGTCATGCACGTAGTCCTCGCGCATCCGCGAGACGAGGAACACCTGGTAGTCCATGGCCAGGCCGAACAGCACGCCCATCAGGATGATCGGCATGAAGCTGATGATCGGCCCGACCCGTGCGACGTGCAGGGCGTCGGCGAACCAGCCCCATTCGAAGACCGCGGAGACCACGCCGAAGGCGGCCACGATCGAGAGCAGGTAGCCGAGCGCCGCCGTGACGGGCACCCAGAGGGAGCGGAACACGATCGTCAGCAGCACGAGCGAGAGACCGATCACGAAGATCCCGAACGGCAGCAGCGCGGCGCCGAGCTGGTCGGAGATGTCGATCGCGACGGCCGTGAACCCGGTCACCTTCACGTCGATCCCGAACTCCTCGAGCCATTCGTCGTGATGGGAGCGCAGCTCGCGCACCAGGTCGGCGGTGGCGGGGGCGTCCGGAGCGGTCGTGGGGATCACCTGGACGATGCCGGTGTCGGCGGTCTGGTTCGGGGTGGCTAGGGCGATCTCGGCGACGCCGGGAAGCGTGCCGACCGCATCGCCCAGATCCTTCATGAGACCGACCGGATCCGTCGACGTCACGATCGTGCCGGTGAGGATGAGCGGGCCGTTGAAACCGGGGCCGAAGTGCTCGGCGGTGAGATCGTAGTTCTCCCGCGCCTCGGACCCCTGCGGCTGTACGCCCGAGTTCGGCAGGGCGAGCGCGAGGTTCGCGGCCGGGACGGCCACGACGCCGAGGCCGAGGACGATCGCGACCGCGACGAGGACCGGGTGGCGGGTGACGCCGCCCACCCAGCGCTCCGAGAACGGCCGGCGCGGGGCGGCCGCGGTCTTGCCCTTACTGGCGCGGCGGGGCCGCGCGGGGCGGCCGGCCACGCGGCCCTTGAGGAAGCCGAGGATGGCCGGCGTCAGCGTCACGGCGATCAGCACGGCGATCATGACGGCGACGGCCGCCGCGATGCCCATCGTGGTGAGGAACGGAATACCGGCGAAGCCGAGGCCGATGAGCGCGATCAGGACCGTGATGCCGGCGAAGACCACCGCGGATCCGGCCGTGCCGGTCGCGCGGGAGGCCGACTCCTCCGGATCCACCCCTGCGCGCACCTGATCCTGATGTCGCGCGACGATGAACAGTGCGTAGTCGATGCCGACCGCGAGTCCGAGCATGAGCGCGAGCAGGGGAGTGGTCGAGGAGACCGAGGCGAAGGCGGTCGCCGCGAAGATCGCGGCCATCGAGACGCCCACGCCCAGCACGGCCGTGAGCAGCGGCATGCCCGCTACCACGAACGAGCGGAAGGTCACGATCAGCACGAGCAGCGCGATGATGAGGCCGATGCCCTCGGTGATCGAGATCGCCGGGATCGACATCGAGAAGAGATCTCCGCCGATCACGGCGCGCGAGCCCTGCGGCAGATCCTTCTGGAGGTCGCTCACCGCCGTGCGGAGGGTGTCCTTGGTGGCGGCCGAGACGTCAGAGGCCTGGCCGTCGAACTGCAGCCGCACGATCGCCGCAGAGCGGTCGTCGGAGACCATGCCCGTCACGTGCTCGTCGTACGGACTCGTGGCCGCGAGGACCCCGTCGACCTTCCCGAGGTCGGTCACGGTCCGTTCGATCGGCGTCTTGTAGTCCGAGTCGGTGACGCTGTCGCCGTCCGCGGCCACGACGATGAACTGCGCGCTCGTGCCGCTCACCTGGGGGAAGGTGCGCTCGAGCTGCTCCAGACCTGCCTGCGATTCCGTGCCGGGGATCGTGAACGTGTTGTCCGTGCCCTTGCCGAGGACGAGCGCTGCGCCGCCGGCGATGCCGAGCACCAGCAGCCAGGCCACGAGCACGCGCCATGGGTGCCGGAACGACCAGCGGCCGAGCGAGGAGAGGAGAGTCGACACGGGTTTCCTCCGGAGGGAGTGCGGGCGGGTTCGATACACTGGTGTATTCGATACGTCTCTGTATCGTAAGACGACGGCGCCGGGATAGTCTGTGCGCGGGATGTGAATCGCGGGCCCGGGGCCCGCAGGAGGTGCGGATGACCGGCAGTGCGACCAGGAGCCGGGAGAACACGCGCGCGCGGCTGCTCGAGGCGGCGGCGCTGGTGTTCGCCGAGGAGGGGCTCGACGGCGCGACCGTCGAGGCCGTGTGCGAGCGCGCCGGCTTCACGCGCGGCGCGTTCTATTCGAACTTCGAGTCGAAGGACGAGCTGTTCCTCGAACTCGCCGGCGCGGTGTCCGCCGAGCGCCTGACGGCCGTGCGGGAGCGGGTGACCGAGCTGAACGAGGCCGGTGCGCTCGCCCAGGACTGCGATGCGACGACGCTCGTGCAGCAGGTGATGGACACCGGCAAGGACGACCGACTCGGCGTCATGCTGCTCAGCGAGATCCGCCTCCGCGCCCTGCGCGATCACGCCTGGGGCAAGGCCTATCTCAAGCAGGAGCAGGAGATGGTCGCCGGCATCGCCCGGATCATCGATGACATCGCCGCGACCGGCACGATCTCGCTGCGGGTCGACTCCGAGGTCGCGGCCCGCATGCTGCTGATCATCTGGGAGGGCACGACCGTGCGCGGCGCGATGGCAGGCAAGGACGACGCTCAGCTCCGCCGCACCGGCAGCGTCGAGCTCGGCCGGCTGGTGTCCCTGCTGCTCGGGTGAGCGCCGGGCGCGGCCGGCCTCGGCTCAGCGCTCTTCGGCGGCGAGCAGGCCGTGGCAGCGGGCGAGGCGGTCCAGCCACCACGCCCGGCGCTCGGCCGTCGCCTCCAGGCGTGCGAGGGCGGCAGGGTCCGGCGTGACCCGGGCGGCGGACACGACCCCGCCCCGCGGGCGGGCATCGGCCACGTCGTCGGCGAACAGCGACGCGGTGCCGAGGCCGCAGTCGTGGTCGAGCACCGGCAGGGCCGCGGCCAGGGCGGCGCCGAGCGACAGGCCGACCGCGGTGTCCAGCGCGCTCGAGACGACCACCGGCAGGCCGGCCTCGGCGACGATCCGCAGCGCGCGCTCGATGCCGCCCAGCGGCTGAGCCTTGATGACGAGCAGGTCCGCGGCTCCGGCCCGGGCGACGGCGAGCGGATCCGTCGCCTTGCGCACGCTCTCATCCGCGGCGATCGGGATGTCGAGGTAGCGGATCCGCTCGCGCAGCTCGACGAGCTCGTCGACGGTCGCGCAGGGCTGCTCCGCGTACTCCAGGTCGAAGGGGGCGAGGGCGTGGATCGCGCGCTCGGCCTCGTCGACGTTCCAGCCGGCGTTCGCATCGATCCGGATCCGGCCCTCCGGTCCCATCTCCGCACGCACGGCGCGCACCCGGGCGACGTCCTCGGCGAGGCTCTGCCCGGCCTCGGCGACCTTGACCTTCGCCGTGCGGCAGCCGTCGAAGCGCGCGAGCACGACCGGCACCCGTTCCGCCGGCACGGCCGGAATCGTGGCGTTCACCCGGATCGTGTCGCGGACAGCGGCGGGGCGGGGATGCCAGGCATCCGCGATCGCGGCGGACAGCCAGGTCGCCGCCTCGGCGTCACCGTACTCGGTGAACGGTGAGAACTCGGCCCAGCCCTCCGGCCCCTCGAACAGCAGCGCCTCGCGGACGTCCACCCCGCGGAACCGCGTGTGCATCGGGAGCGCGACCACCCGCGCGGTGTCGAGGATCTCGGAGAGCGCGGGGAGGTCGGTCATGCCCCCATCATGCACCCGCGGATCCGCTCCGCCGCGCGGGCCAGGACGTGTCCTCGAGAGGTGCGCGAGCGCGCACGAGGGGTGCGACGATTTGCACACGTTGCGACGTTGCGCACTCGGATTCGTCGGATCCGTGTGCAGATCGTCGCACCGTGTGCGTATCGTCGCCTGATCCGGTCCGCCCCGGCCCTGGATCTGCCGCGTCAGCCGATCCGCTTCTGCAGCTCGGCGAGACGCCCGGAGGGGCGGAACCCGAGGGCGACGTTGACGGCCAGCATGTGCTCGTTCGACTCGGCGTTGTAGGTCACGACCTGCGGCGTGCCGGGGAGCTCCTGCTGCAGCCGGCGCAGGTTCTCCAGCTTCACCCGCATGCCCAGGCGGTGGCCGCGGTCCTCCCGTCGCACGAGCGTGCCCCACTGGTACGCGGAGCTGTCGTCCCCGGAGACCACGAGCTGCGAGTACGCCGCCACCCGACCATCCGGGGCGAGCGCGACGACGCAGAACGAGGTGCGGCCCTGTGCGGCCACGAGCTCCTCGCTCTCGCGGATCTCCGCCACATCGGGAGTCCCGGCCTCGATGTCGAGGTCGCCCATGGGCGCTTCGGTATCGAGCGAGCTGGAGAGCTCGGCCCATCCGGCGACGACGTCGTCGGGCACGGGGCCGGTCCAGCTGCGCAGCGCGTAGTCGTCGTCGGGGAGCCCCGCGATCAGGCGATCGAGCAGGTCCTCTGCTACCGGCAGGTCGAGCACGCTCTCCCGGTCGCCGAGCGCGAGCGCGTAGCCGTGCCTGCGGCCGAACTCGACGCCCGGATGCCCCGTGCCGTCGGCCGCTGCGGAAGCGGCCCAGCTCGTCTCCGCCAGGAACGTCCGCCGTGATCGCGAGATCGCGCGGGTCTCCAGCTCGGCGAGAAGAGCGGATCCGATACCCGTCCTCCGCGCTTCCGGGACGACGTACACCGCGACATCGGCGAGATGCACGTTGTCCTTGAGCGGCAATGCGAGGGCGGCCGCGCCGACGATCGTTCCGTCGCGCCGCGCGAGGAACGTGTGCTGCTCGACGGTCGCCGAATCCTGCTGAAGCTCGGCGCGCGTCTCCTCAAGCGACCACAGCACGGCGTCACCACCGCGGTCGGCGCGCAGCGCGGCCGCGTAGACGTCCCACCAGGCGTTCACCGCCGCATCGTCGAAAGGGTCCACGGGCTGGATCTCGATCGTCATGCCTCCACGCTACGGGAGCGCCACGAACAGGATCGTGTCATTGACAATAGTGTGCGACACACAATATGGTGTTGGGCATGAGTGATGAGGAGTTCGACGGACACCTGCAGGAGCTGCGGCGCGGCACGGTCGTGCTCGCGAGCCTGCGGCTGCTGCGTGAGCCCGGGTACGGCTACGGCCTGCTCGAGCAGCTGAGCGCCGCCGGATTCCCGACCGACTCCAACACGCTCTACCCGCTGCTGCGGCGCCTCGAGAAGCAGGGCTATCTCGTGAGCGAGTGGAACACCGAGGAAGCGCGACCGCGCAAGTTCTATCGCACCTCCGACGCCGGGCTCCGCCTGGCCGACACCCTCATCCGCGACGTGCAGGCCATCGCCGCCGCCGCGAAGGATCTTCCCTGACCTCCTGGAGGAGAACACTATGGACACCGACACGACTCTCGCCGAGCGCTACGTGACCGCGGTGGCGCGGTCCGTTCCGGTCGCCGACCGCGCCGAGGTCTCCGCCGAGCTGCGCGCGTCGATCGCGGACGAACTCGATGGCCGCATCGCTGCCGGCGAGGATGCGCGGGCGGCCGAGTACGCCGTGATCGCGGAACTCGGCGACCCGATCGCGTACGCGGCGTCGCTCTCCGGGAGGCCGCTCGTGCTGATCGGACCCCGCTACTACGCCGCGTGGCTCCGTCTGCTGCGCCTGCTGCTGG
The DNA here is from genome assembly GCF_042266785.1 of Microbacterium sp. NPDC056052. NCBI lineage: Bacteria > Bacillati > Actinomycetota > Actinomycetes > Micrococcales > Microbacteriaceae > Microbacterium > Microbacterium sp. NPDC056052. The sequence goes on along the minus strand of NZ_JBHJWV010000011.1, from coordinate 8,958 downwards.
CGATCGTCGTACCGGTCGCCGCCGTGATCGCGGGACTGGTGCGGGCGATCGGAGGAGGTGACGTCGGCGCGGTGATCGGCGCGATGATCCCCGCGATCCTCCTGTCCGGCGTCCAGGTCGCGTTCTGGACGACCCTCGTCTTCGCTGCGCTGGAGCGTCTCGGATCCACGGGCGACACCGTGCTCGAATGGACCCCCGACAAGCTGCCGCGCACCGTGGTCCTCAGCGCGCGGATGTCGGATCTGATCGGCACGGCGGTCATGACGGTGATCCTGATCGGCTCCGTCATCTGGGACCGCACCATCGGCTGGGGTGACGACCACGTGCACGTCCTGGCACCGGGGCTCTGGCCCTGGGCCATGACGGTGTGGTTCGGACTACTCGCGATCGGGCTGGTCGTGGAGGCGCTCGTCGCCGTGCGCGGGCGGTGGAATGCGCCGCTCGCCGCCGTGAGCGTCGCGGCGAGCCTGGTCTCGATGCTCGGCGCGATCGTGCTGGTCTGGCGGGGCGCCGTGATCGCCCCCGACCTGATGGCGCAGATGCGGGCCGCGAGCACTCCGACGGCGGACATCGTGCAGATCGTGAACATCTCGATCACCGCCGTGCTGGGCGGGATCCTCATCGGCATCCTGTTCGACGCCTACCGCAAGCTCGGCCTCGCCCGCGAGGTCTGAGCGGGTCCGCGGCGGGCGGCGCCCGGAATAGGCTGGATCCGTGACCGAGAAGCCCGTCTCCGACCTGTTCGACCCCGCCGAGTGGACGCTCGCACCGGGCGCGGGGGAGTACACCGACATCACCGCGCACGTCTCGAAGGACGGACGGATCGCCCGCATCGCCTTCGACCGGCCCGAGGTGCGCAACGCCTTCCGCCCACACACGGTCGACGAGCTGTACCGTGCGCTCGATGAGGCCCGACAGGATCCGCGGATCGGCGTGGTGCTGCTCACCGGCAACGGACCGAGTCCGAAGGACGGCGGCTGGGCGTTCTGCTCCGGCGGCGACCAGCGCATCCGGGGAAGGGACGGCTACAAGTACTCCGACTCGGAGGAGACGGTCGTTGAGCGAGCGAAGCGAGACGAAACGCAGCAGCAGGCCAGGTCGGGCCGGCTGCACATCCTCGAGGTGCAGCGGCTCATCCGGTTCATGCCGAAGGTCGTCATCGCGGTCGTGCCGGGCTGGGCCGCCGGCGGCGGGCACTCGCTGCACGTGGTCTGCGACCTCACGATCGCGAGCGCCGAGCACGGCCGGTTCAAGCAGACCGATGTGGATGTCGGATCCTTCGACGCCGGATACGGATCCGCGTACATGGCCCGGCAGACCGGGCAGAAGTTCGCGCGCGAGGTGTTCTTCCTGGCCGAGGAGTACTCCGCCGAGCGCGCCATGCAGGCGGGCGCCGTGAACCGCGTCGTGCCGCACGCCGAGCTCGAGCGCGAGGCGATCGCGATGGCCCGCACGATCCTCACGAAGTCGCCCACCGCGATCCGCATGCTGAAGTTCGCCTTCAACGCCGTGGACGACGGGCTGGTCGGGCAGCAGATCTTCGCGGGCGAGGCGACCCGCCTGGCCTATGGCACGGATGAGGCCGTCGAGGGCCGCGACTCCTTCCTGGAGAAGCGCGAGCCCGACTGGTCCCCCTACCCCTGGCACTTCTGACGATGAGGCTGCGAGCCGTCGACGGGGCGGATCCGGTCGCGGTCGAGGCGGGGCTGGTGACGGCGCTCGACGGCGGCGCGCCCCTGGCCCTCGGATTCGTGCCGGGTCCCGAGGACGAGGTCGCCGAGGGCACGGCGGTCGTCGTCGCGACCTCCGGATCCACGGGTGTGCCGAAGAAGGTGGTCCTCTCCGCCGCCGCCCTCACCGCGAGCGCGGAGGCGACCGCGCGGCGGATCGGATCCGGGCGGTGGATGCTCGCGCTCTCGGCCGGCTATGTCGCGGGACTCCAGGTGCTCGTGCGGGCGCACCTCGCGGGCACGGCGCCCGTGCAGCTCCAGGGCCGGTTCACGCCGGCCTCGTTCGCGGCGGCGACGCGCGGCATGGGGGCGGGCCCGCGGTACACGTCACTCGTGCCGGCGCAGCTCGCGACACTGCTCGACGCGGCCGACGACCGGGAGGTGCGCGAGGCCCTGCTCTCCTATGACGCGGTGCTCCTCGGCGGGCAGGCGCTGCCGCCGGCGCTCCGCGCGCGGGCCGCGGACCTCGGCGCCCGCGTCGTGCGCACCTACGGATCCAGCGAGACCGCGGGCGGCTGCGTGTACGACGGGGTCCCGCTGGACGGAGTGCGCGTCGCGCCGATCGACGGCGAGCTGCGCATCGCGGGCCCGACACTGGCCGACGGCTATCTCGGCGACCCCGGGCTGACCGCGCGGACGTTCGTCGCAGACGGGGCCGGCGACCGCTGGTACCGCACGGGCGATGCCGGCGACGTGGCCGACGGCAGGGTCGCGGTGACCGGGCGCATCGACAACGTCATCGTCTCGGGGGGCGTGAACGTGTCGCTGGACCGGGTGGAGGCCGCAGTGCGCACGGTGGTGGGACTGGAGGGGGGCGTCGTGGTAGCGGTCCCGGACGAGCGCTGGGGCCAGGGGTCCGCGATCGTGGTCGCGCTGCCGGGCGGGTTCGCTTCCGCAGATGCGCTGCTCGCGGTTGCCCGTGAGCGGGTCGCCGCCGAGGTGGGTGCCGAGGCGCGCCCCTCCCGGATCGTCCCCGTCGACGCGCTGCCCCTGCTGTCCTCGGGCAAGCCCGACCGCCGTGCGATCGCCGCGCTGGTCACCGCGAGATGAATCCGGCATCCGCCGCCCGGGATACATCTCCCGACGGATGACCGGGTCGGATCCGGTCGCGTACCGTGAGGGGGTGATCCGCACCATTCCGCGCTTCTGGCTCGTGTTCGACATCGTGGGCAGCGCCATCGGCCTGCTGCTCACGCTGCCTCTCACGTACGTCTTCGAGGCCGGCACGATGAGCCGCTGGATCTCGGACGGCCCGGTCTCGATCGTGCTCGTGATGCTCGTCGCGGTCATCCAGTGGGGCGCGGCCGCGATCAGTCGGCTCTCCCCGGCGCTCGCCCTGATCGTGGCGTGGTTCGGCGCGCTGCTGCAGATGGCGTGCGGCTTCTCGCCCGGTGCCTACAACCTCGCGATCCTCGCCGTCGTCTTCGCGACATCGGCCTGGGGTTCGATGCGCCTGCTGTGGATCGGGGGCGCCTCGGCCCTGGGCGGCGGACTCATCGCGGGCGGCTACATGTCGCTCATCAATGAGGAAGCGCTCATCCAGGACACCGAGACGGGCCTGCGCGTCGCGCTGGTCGCGGTGCTCCTCGGCACCGTGTCCGTGCTCACCCTGGTGATGGGCTGGGGTGCCGGTCTGCTCTGGCGGGTCGTACTGCACGGCCGCCGTACCCGTGACGCGCAGGTGCGAGCGGAGGCGGTCGCGGTCGCGGAGCAGGAGCGCGTGCGGATCGCCCGCGACATGCACGACGTGGTCGCGCACTCCCTCGCGGTGGTGATCGCGCAATCCGACGGCGCGCGCTACGCCGCGGCCGCGGATCCGGCGCAGGCGACCGCGGCGCTGACCACGATCGGGCAGACGGCGCGGGCCGCCCTCTCCGACGTACGGCTGCTGCTCGCGCAGCTGCGGCACAGCGAGGGGCAGGGCCCGCAGCCCACGCTCGCCGACCTGGAGACGCTGTACACGCAGGTGCGCGCCGCCGGGATCGAGCCGCGCGTCACGGTCGATCCGATGCCGCCGGGGGAGCCCCCGGCCGGCATCCAGCTGGCGGTCTACCGGATCCTGCAGGAGGCGCTGACCAACGCGATCCGGCACGGCGCCGGCGACGTCGACGTCTGGCTCGGCTGGCACGCCGACCACGTGCAGATCACGGTCCGCAACGGCGTGCCGCTGACGCCGCGGCAGGCGCACACGGAGCGCGGGCACGGCCTCATCGGCATGCGCGAGCGCGCGCAGCTGGTCGGGGGGTCGCTCAGCGCGGAGCACGAGGCGGGGGCCTTCGTGGTGCGCGCGGCGCTTCCGATCGGGCCGTCCGCGGGCTGACCCGCGGACCCGGTGCAGGGCCGGGGGGTGTCTGGCGCGGCACCGAGGGCGTCCCGGCCTCGCGCCCGGGATGACAGACTTTCCGGAGGCGCGGATCCGATCGCGCGGAACGAGGAGGCAGGATGATCCGTGTCGTGCTGGTCGACGACCAGGCGCTGTTCCGCGCCGGAATACGCATGCTCGTCGCGTCGCAGCCCGACCTCGAGGTCGTCGGCGAGGCGGGGGACGGGCAGGAGGCCATCGAGGTCGTGCGCGCGACGCGCCCCGACGTCGTGATGATGGACATCCGGATGCCGGTCATGGACGGGCTGACCGCCACGGCGCGCATCCTGGACGAGGCGGATCCGCCCCGCATCGTGATGCTCACGACCTTCGACCTCGACGAGGCGGCCGCGCGGGCGATCCGTCAGGGCGCGAGCGGCTTCCTCCTCAAGGACGCGGATCCGGAGTTCCTGCTCGCGGCGATCCGCACGGTGCACTCCGGATCCAGCGTGATCGCGGCCTCGGCCACCCGCGATCTTTTCGCGCACTTCGCGGCACCCGCGCAGACCCCGGTGCCGGCGAGTTACGGAGACCTCACCGAGCGCGAGAAGGAGATCTTCGCGCTCGCCGCGAGGGGCCTGTCCAACGCCGAGATCGCCGCCCGCGAGTTCCTCTCCGAGGCCACCGTGAAGACGCACATCAGCCGGATCCTCACCAAGCTCGCCCTGCGCGATCGCGTGCAGCTCGTCGTCTTCGCCTTCGAGCACGGCCTGAACTGACGCCGGCGCCTCCGAGCTCCGCCCCTCTGAGAGCCCCTTCTACTTCCGAGTCGTCCCCGTGAGCGCACCCCATGGCGTGCGCTCACGGGGACGACTCGAAGGTGGGAGGTGTTTCCGAGGGGGCGCGGGTTACTCGTCGGGGTGCAGGAGGTCCAGGAGGGCGTGGGTGGCGCGGGTGGGGGTCGCCCGCCACACCACCCCCAGGCGCGAGCGCACGTCCGGCGCGTCGATCGGGATCGCGCGGATGCCCTCCCAGCGGCGGCACGTCGCGGCGCTGACGACGCCCACCCCGAGCCCGCGCACCGCGAGCTTCTCGACCGCGGAGGGCGTGGACACCTCCCAGCGCGGTGCTCCCGCGCCGGGGCGTCCGGAGAGCAGTGCGTCGAGCGCGGCCCGGTCGCCGGTGCCCTCCGGGAGCGCGATGAGGTCCATGCCGATCAGCTCGTCCGGGCGGATCCTGCGCCGCGCCGCCCAGGGATGCGCCGGGGCGACCACCGCGACCATCGGATCGTCGAACACCACCGCGGATCCGAGACCCTCCGGCGGATGCTCGGCCCAGGCCACGAGCGCGAGGTCGATCTCGCCGCGACGGATCGCGCCGATCAGCCGCGCGGACGTGTCTTCGCGCAGCCGGAGCTCGAGCCCAGGATGCGCGGCGCTGATCTCGGCGAGGGCGTCGTAGAACCGCGGCCAGGTGAGACCGAACACGGTGCCGACGCGGAGGGATCCGAGCAGCAGCCCGCGCAGGTCCGCCGCCGTGGCGCCGATCTCCCCGATCGCCTCGAGGGCGGCGCGGATCGCGGGCATCAGACGCTCGCCCTCCTGGGTGAGGGCGACCCGGCGGGAGGAACGGTCGAACAGGGCGACGCCGAGCTCTCGCTCGAGCTTCTGCACCTGCGTGCTCACCCCGGACTGGCTGACGCGCACACGTTCGGCGGCCGCCGTGAAGGATCCCGTCTCGACGACGGCCAGGACGTAGCGCAGCTGGTGAAGTTCCATCTCTGAAACAGATGATAGCGATAGGTATCAGCTGTTGGACGGATGGATCCGGATCGTTGAGTCTGAAGGGGACGAAAGGAACCACCATGACACTCACCGAGACCTCCACCCAGACCGAGCCGACCGTCCCGATCCCCGTCCGTCTCGACATCGACACGGTGGCGCCGCGATTCTCCCGCGCGCTCGCGGGGCTCGACGCCGCGATGGTCCGCGAGCTCGACGCCGCGGGCATCGATGCCCGGTTGCGCGAGTTGGTGCGGCTGCGCGCCTCGCAGATCAACGGCTGCAGCTACTGCGTCGACCTGCACGCGGGCGATGCCGCGAAAGCCGGCGACACCGCCGCCCGCATCGCGGCCGTCGCCGTGTGGCAGGAGTCGCCCTTCTTCACCGCGCGGGAGCGGGCCGCGTTCGCGCTCACCGAGAGCATCACCCGCCTCTCCGAGACCCACGTGCCGGACGCGGACTGGGCGGCCGCCGCCACGCGCTTCTCCCCGGAGGAGCTCGGCGCGCTCGTCTCGCTCATCGTCGTGATCAACGCCTGGAACGCGGTCGGCGTCTCCACGCACGCCTGGACCGGATCGATGTAGGCGGTGAAACTGTCGCCTCAGCAGCGCTGAGACGCGTCAGGGGCAGGAGCCGGACAGCGTCGGTCGAGGAGCCGCAGCGCGTCAGTCGAGGAGCCGCAGCGCGTCGGCCGCTGGGCTGCCCCGAGCCGCGAGGTGCGTGAGCAGGCGCTGGCCGTCGCCATCGGGGAGATGCAGCGCTTCGTAGTGCAGGTCGAGATCGCCGACCTGCGGGTGGTGCAGCTTCTTCTCGCCGCTGGAGCAGAGCCTGACATCGTGCTTCGCCCAGAGCCGGGCGAAGTCCGCGCTGCGCATCGCGAGATCCCCGACGAGCTCGGCGAGCAGTCGATCGTCGGGATGCTGTGCGGCGATGTAGCGCAGTGCCGCGACCGCGAGCGCTGCTTCGTCGGCCCACTCGCGGTGGAGCTCACGCGTGTGCGCGTCGAGGAAGAGCATCTGCATCAGATTCGGCCGGGTCGCCGGGGCATCCGGAGCGGTGAAGGGGAGATGGCCGGCGAGCAGGGCATGGCCCAGCGGATTCCAGGCCAGGACGTCGTTGCGCCGGCCCAGGAGCAGCGCGGGAACGGTGGGCATCGCTGCGAGCAGCGCGAGCGCGCCGGGGTTCGGAGTCTCGGCGCGGGGGTTGCGCCGCCGCGGGGCAGGGACGGGCCGGGCGAGTTCGAAGAGATGCGCGCGCTCCGCCTCGTCGAGATTCAGGGCCCGCGCGAGCGCCTCGATGATGGAGTCGCTCGCGTTGGCCGAGTGGCCCTGCTCGAGGCGGGTGTAGTAGTTCACCGAGATACCGGCGATCTGGGCGAGTTCCTCCCGCCGGAGGCCCGGCACCCGGCGGGCGCCCCACCGGGGGATCCCCGCTTCGGAGGGCGTGACGGCGTCGCGGCGGCTTCGCAGGAAGTCGCCGAGTTCGCTCGCCGGTCGGGCGCGGTGGGGGGATCGCACCGTTCCAGTGTGGCGGACATCGCGCGGCGCAGGGTGTCCCTGCCAGTGGTACCCCGCACAGGATCTGGTTGCGCGACACGTCGCGTTCGAAGGTTGACGACATGACCACTCATCCCTCGCCTTCGCCCGCCGGCCCGGATGCGGCGGCTCCCCCCGTCAGCGTGGGCCAGCGCATCGCTCTCCTGGTGCTGCTCACCGCGAGCTTCACCCTGGCTCTGGACTTCTCGATCCTCAACGTCGCGTTGCCGCGCATCGGTGCCGAGGTGGGGTTCGCCCTGGCGGACCTGCAGTGGATCTCGACGGCCTTCGCCGTCTGCGCCGCAGGATTCACCCTCCTGTTCGGCCGGCTCGCCGATCTGTTCGGGCGCCGGCGTCAGTTCCTCGCCGGGATCGCGCTGCTCGGCGCGGCCTCGCTGCTCGGCGGCCTCGCCGGTGAGCCGTGGCTGCTCCTCGTGGCACGCGTGGCGCAGGGTATCGCGACCGCCGCGGTGACGCCGGCGGCGCTGTCGCTGCTGACCACGTCGTTTCCGGAGGGGGCGATGCGGGACAGGGCGCTGGGTATCAACGGAGCGCTGATGGCCGCGGGGTTCACGACGGGGGCGGTCCTGGGAGGCCTGCTCACCGACCTGATCAGCTGGCGGTGGGCCTTCTTCATCAACGTGATCGTCGCGGTGGCGGTGCTGGCCATCGGTCCCGTGGTGCTGAAGGAGACCGCGTCGCTGCGGCGTCCGCGGCTCGATGTGCCGGGCGCGGTGACGGTGACGGTCGCCCTCGTCGCGGGCGTGTACGGGCTGACCCAGGCCGGCCAGCACTCGTGGAGCGACGTGCGGAGCTGGGCGTCGCTGGGCGTCGCCGCCGTCATGATCCTCGCCTTCCTCGTCATCGAGCGCACCGTGGCCGAGCCGTTGGTGCCGCTGCGGGTGCTGGCGCGCCGGACGACGGGGTGGGGAAACCTCGCCGGCGTCCTGGCTTTCGCGACGCAGACGTCGGTGGTCTTCCTGCTGACCGTCTTCCTCCAGGAGGTGCGCGGCTTCACCCCCTTGCAGGCGGGCCTCACATTCGCGGTGATGGGCGTCGGCACCGTGATCGGAGGTCTGATCGCTCCCCGGATCATCGCGCTCGTCGGCGGCCGGCGCGCGATCGTGTCCGGGCTGGTGATCCAGGGGTCCGCGACGATCCCGCTCGCGTTCCTCGGCGATCTGCAGGCCTGGATGGTCGTGCTCCTCATCGCGACCTTCCTCGGCGGGGTGGCCAATCTCGTGGTCATCGTCGGCTTCATGGTCGCGGCCACCTCAGGCCTCCCCGATGCCGAGCAGGGCCTGGCCACGGGGCTCGCGACCATGAGCCAGCAGATCGGCATCACGCTGGGAACGCCGGTCATGTCGGCGATCGCGACCGCGGCCGGGGCCGGTGCCGCGGGTATCGCAGGTGCCGCGGGGGTGTTGAACGGCGTCTCGACCGCCCTCGCGATCAATGCGGCCCTCTGCATCGCGGGCGCGATCTGGATGGCGTTCGCTCTCCCGCGCGCACCGAAGAAGCCCGCCTGAGCCCCTCCTACTTCCGAGTCGTCCCTGTGAGCGCACCCCCTGGCGTGCGCTCACCCCGCCGACGCGGGCGGAGGTGATTGG
>NZ_JBHJWV010000010.1:0-62027 GCF_042266785.1 Microbacterium sp. NPDC056052 | reverse complement strand
CCCGCCCTCCCACAAGGGGCCGCCGCCCTTGCCGGCCGGGGGTGCAGTCTCGTCGCCCAGTTGGAGTCTCGCGGTCAGAGGGGGCGGGGTAGACTCCGTAGACCGTGAGCACGCCGAACCTCTCCGCCGAACAGGAAGAACTGTTCCGGCTGATCGAGGACACCCGCGAGCACGTGTTCATCACCGGCCGCGCCGGCACGGGCAAGTCGACGCTGCTGCAGCATTTCGCCTACAACACGCAGAAGCAGATCGCCGTCTGTGCGCCCACCGGCGTCGCGGCGCTGAATGTCGAGGGGCAGACGATCCACTCGCTGTTCCGGCTGCCGATCGGCCTCATCGCCGACGGCGAGATCGACCAGTCGGATGCGACCCGCAAGATCCTGAACGCGATCGACACGCTCGTGATCGACGAGGTGTCGATGGTCAACGCGGATCTGATGGACGCGATCGACCGGTCGCTGCGTCAGGCGCGAGGACGCAGGGCGGAGGCGTTCGGCGGCGTGCAGGTCGTGATGTTCGGGGATCCGTATCAGCTGGCGCCGGTTCCGCCTCGTGGTGACGAGCTGCGCTACATCCAGGACCACTACCGCTCGTTCTGGTTCTTCGACGCGAAGGTCTGGACCGGAGGCGAGGCGACCGACGGGCTGCTCGACATCGGCACGCACGGCGCGACGCTGCACGTGCGCGAGCTCGTGCACATCCACCGGCAGTCCGATGCCGGGTTCAAAGCCATGCTGAACGCCGTGCGCTACGGGCGGGTGACCGCCGAGATCGCCGGGGCGCTCAACGATGCGGGCGCGCGGACGCCACCGGATCCGGCGCCGGGCGAGATCCCGATCATCACCCTCGCCACGCGCAACGACATCGTGAACGGCATCAACGCCCGCCATCTCGCGGCCCTGCCCGGCAAGGTGCAGAAGGCGAAGGCGGACATCTCCGGCGATTTCGGCCGGGGCGAGGCGAACTATCCGGCCGACCAGGAGCTGCAGCTCAAGGAGGGCGCGCAGGTGATGTTCCTGCGCAACGACATCGCAGCGTCGCCGGATCCGCCGCGCTGGGTGAACGGCACGATCGGGACGGTCGTGCGCATCCTCGGCGACGCCGTGCGCGTGGAGATCGACGGCGAGGAGGTCGACGTCGAGCCGGCGGTCTGGGAGCGCTACCGCTACATCTACAACCCCGGCACGAAGACGCTCTCGCGCGAGGTGGTCGCCGAGTTCACCCAGTTCCCGCTGCGGCTGGCCTGGGCGGTCACGATCCACAAGTCCCAGGGCAAGACCTACGAGCGGGCGGTCGTGGATCTCGGATCCGGCGCGTTCGCCCCCGGTCAGACCTACGTCGCGCTGTCGCGGCTGACCTCGCTCGACGGACTGTATCTGTCCCGCCCGCTGCGCCCGCGCGACATCCGCGTCGACGAGGACGTGCGCCGCTTCATGCGGGCCGCCTGGGAGGCCCGTCAGGGCGATTCCACACCGCAGCTGCCGTAGCGTCACTGATGGATGGCGGGATCCGCGTCGTCGAAGGGGGCAGCCATGGCCGATCGTCCATGGGGGCGTGGTCGCGTGGTCGCCGCGGTCGTCATCGTGCTCGGCGTGCTGGTCGCACCGCTGCTGGTCTGGCCGCAGGCGGTCGGCGCGCAGCGCGTCTTCGGCGTCGCGCAGCTCATCGCCTTCCGCGCGCCGCTCGGGCTCGGGCTGCTGGTCATCGCGGCCGTGGTCGGGTCCGTCGTGCTGCTGCTGCGCCGACGCGCGGCACGGGTGCGGCGCACGCTCGGGGCGCTCGCGATCATCGTCGCGCTCGCCGCGGGCGGGAACCTCGTCGTGCTCCTGGGTCGCGGAGAGGCGCACACCGGCATCGCCGGCCTGCGTGGCGGCGATCTCACCGTGCTCGTCTGGAACACCCAGGGTGGCGCGACGTCGCCCGCCGAGGTCGCCGAGCTCGTGCTCTCCACCGGAGCCGACGTCGTCAGTCTGCCCGAGATGGATGATGATGCCGCGGCCGAGGTCGCGAGGCTGGCGGGCGCCGGGGGAATCCGGATGACGGCGGCCACGACCAGAGCCGTCGCGGAGACATCGACCCCGTCGTGGATCCCGACCTCGCTGCTCGTCGCCGATCGCCTGGGCGCGTACCGTCTCGATGCCTCCGCAGGCACGACCCGAGGGCTGCCGAGCGGCGTCTGGCGTCCGGCCGACGGCACGGGGCCGACGATCATCGCCGCCCACCCGGCCGCACCGCTGACCGACGGCATGGACGACTGGCGCGCCGGGCTGGACTGGGTGCGCGCCCAGTGTCGCTCGCCGCGCCAGGACCTGATCCTCGCCGGTGACCTCAACGCCACGGTCGACCACCTGGACCTCGGCGGATGTCGGGATGCGGCCGTCGAGGCCCGCGCGGCCGCCACGGGCACGTGGCCGTCCACGGTCCCGGCCTGGCTCGCTGCGCCGATCGATCACGTGCTCGTCGGTCCGGCGTGGGCTGTTCGCGAGGTGCGGGTGATCGACGCGACCGGCGGCACCGACCACCGCGCGCTCGTCGCGGTGCTGGAGTCGAGGGGCTGAGGTGATCGGCAGTCTCAGCCGCGAGCCGTGACGTGCATGGCGAGGATCTCGGCGATCTCGTGGAGGGAGAGGCGGCTCTGGGCGGTCCCGAGGACGAGGCCGAACGCGGTGTCGGTGTCCATGTCGATTCGGATGCCGTTGAGCTCGAGGAACGTCAGCGTGAGGATCCACGAGAACCGCTTGTTGCCGTCGTAGAGCGGATGGTTCTGCGCGAGAGAAGACATCAGCGCGGCGGCCTTCACCTCGATCTCGGGGTACGCCTCGACGCCGAACATCGAGCTCGCGGGACGGGAGAGGGCGGAGGACAGCAGCCCGATATCGCGGATCTTCAGGCCCAGTGCGTCGAGGACTCCCACGGCCTGCGGGAGCTCGACGTATCGGATCACGCGTCCTCGAGCTTCGTGATCAGCTCGGCGTAGCGTTCGGCGACGCCGAGCGCGATCGACACGGCCTCCGTGGTCGTGACCTCTTCGCGCACGAACCTGTCGGCCGCCTCGATGAGCAGCGCGTGCTTGGAAGTGTGCCGCTGTGCCGCGAGCTCGCTCAGCTGCGCGTCCAGCTCTGCGGGGATCCGCACCGTCATGGCCATACCATAATGGTATCATCGCCCGGTTGCCCCGTTCCTGGCACGGTTCGCCCGGTCCTGGATGGCGGTGCCGCCACAGCGAGGTGGTGCCTGCACCACACGCCGGGGCAGCGCCTGGTCGCGCCCTGTCCTACGGGGCCTGCCAGGCTGGATCGGGCAGCTCGACCGGGCTGGATCCTCCTCCCCAGGCACCCGATCCGAGGAGTTGTGCACAGTTCCGGAAATCCCATGTGATCGGGGGTTCGAATGTCGGTGGCACGGTGTTGGATCGAGGTATGACATCGACCACGGCGCACGCACTGGAGCAGCTCGACCAGCTGCTCCAAGGGGTGTGCGCGTCGGAGGAGATCGAGGCGCAGCTCGAGGCGCTGTCGGCGGCCGACCTGACCGACGTGCTGCAGTCGGCGGGGCGCGTGCGTCGCCGGCTCGACGCGATCATCACGACGGCCACCGGCACCGTGGACGAGCGCGATGGCCGCCCCGCGGATGGTCGTGTCTCGCCCCGTGCGGGCTGCAGGGATGCGACCGAGCTGCTGCGGCGCGCTCTGCGGGTCGACGTAGGCGCGGCGCGACGGTTCGTGCACGCGGCTCGGCTCATCCACCGCGACCGGGCGCTGTCGTCGGGAGAGCTTCTTCCGTCTGAGTTCGAAGAGCTCGGCGCGACGCTGCGGGACGGGGTCATGTCGGTGTCGGGGCTCCTTGCGGCGACGGCGCCGCTGGCGAAGAGCGGCAACCGGATCGGGGGCGAGGAACGGGCGGCGATCGATCGGCTGCTGGCCGACATGGCCCGTGGGCGGGATCTTCCCGACGCGCAGGGGCGGCCGGGCCCGGCGCCCACGACCGACGAATTGTCAGACTTCGCGACGGCACTCGCGCTCGCGGTGGATCCCGACGGCAAGGAACCCGATGACGCAACGGCGAACCGGCATCGAGGGTTCACGCTGGGGCGGCTGAGGGACGGCGTGGTGCCGGTGTCGGGTGGGCTGCTGCCCGAGGTCGCGGGTGCGGTGCAGCGTCTGATCGACGCGCTGAACAATCCGGCCGCATCCGATGCGCCGCCGTCGGCGGCGGGACGGGTGGCGTTCGCGCCCGAAGACGGGGCGGATCAGGGTTCGGGTGAGCTGCCGGATGCGCATGCGCAGCCGTATCCTCCTGACGACCGGACGCCGGCGCAGAAGCGGCACGATGCGTTCGCGATGATCGTGAACGTCGCCGCCGCCTCGGAGGGGTTTCCCGCGCTGGGCGGCGCTGCGCCGACCCTCGTCGTCTCGGTGACTGCCGAGGACTACGCGCGCGGCGTGGGGCGGTCGTACATCGAGGGTACGGAATGGGATACGTCGATCGGGGTGGCCCGCCACACCGCCTGCGCGGGCGGGGTTCAGCGGGTGCTGTTCGATGACCGCGGGCAGATCGTGTCCATCGGCACGACCGCCCGACTTTTCAACGCTGTGCAGCGTCAGGCGATCGTGCTCCGCGATCGGGAATGCGTGATCCCAGGCTGCCGGATCCCGGCGACATGGTGCGAGATCCACCATGTCCGCGAATGGGCGCAGGGCGGAACGACGCACACGAGCAACGGCGTCGCGCTCTGCTGGCATCACCATCGCACGCTGGAGTCGTCGGGGTGGCGGATTCGCATGAGGGGCGGGGTCCCCGAGATCCGCGGACCGCACTGGTGGGACCCCCACGGCGGGTGGCATCGACCGCGATCTCGCGGAGGGACCCCGCATGACCGTCGCCGGATCATCGCGGGCGCCGTCGCGCCCCCGGAAGCGGCGGGTGGGATCTCCACCCGTGCCCTCGGGGATCTCCACCCTTCCTCCCGCGGATCTCCACCCCCGGGTGGTGCCGGCGGATCCGGGCTCCGAGGAGCATCGAGGACATGAACCTCTCGCTCCTCTCCAATGTCCTGCTGATCCTCCTGGCCGTCGGCGTGATCGCCGTCCGGCAGATGACCTGGCGCCCGGTGCTCGGAGCCCGCGACTGGATGCTGCCCGCGATCATCGCGGTGATCGGAGTGGTGCTGCCGCTGCAGACGCTGAGCGGGCAGGTGATCGGGGTGATGGACGTGGTCGCCCTCGTGGTCGAGCTCGTCGTGGCTTTCGCGCTCGGCACGGCCATGGGGGCGATGGCGCACATCCGCCGCATCGCCCGTCCCGCCGGCCACCAGCCCGCCGGAGGGCTCTCCGACCGGGCCGCGGCGCAGGCGGCCGCCGAGTTCGAGACTCGCACCGGACCGTGGGGGCTCGCGCTCTGGATCGTGCTCATCGGCGTCCGGGTCGGCCTCATGTTCGGCTTCGAGCAGCTGGGCTCGCACATCGGTGTCGCAACCGGACTCATCCTCATCGTGCTCGCCGCGAACCGTGCGGCACGGGTGCTCGTGCTGCACCGCCGGGTGGACGCGCTGCGCCGCACGAGCGCGCAGAGCGGATCCGCGCGCATCATTGTTTCGTGAGCCGAATCCTGCTGCGCATCCAGCCGATGACGGGCTGGAGTGCCGTCGTCAACACAGCGGGCCTGCTCGCGGTCGGCTGGGTGCTGTGGCGCGTCGCGCCGGAGACCGCGCCGTGGGTGGTCTGGCTGTTCGGCGCCGGTCTCGCCGCGTGGGCCGTGCGCATGGTGCTCGCGGTGCGGATCGCCGCGGTCGGCGGGGACCCGGCGCCGCAGCCCGGCCCGGAAGCCGCGCCGGCCGATCGACCTGCCGCGGGACGTCACAGGGCACAGGCCCGGGCGGCCGCCATCCTGCTGGCAGTGATGGGACTCGCCGGTTCGCTCACGGCGGTCCCGACCCAGGGGCTCGGCACGGCCCTTCTCGTCGCGGCGGTGATCATGCTCACGGGAGACCCCGCGGTGCCGCCGGGTCTCTGGATCGCTGCGGCGATCCTGGCCGCGCTGGGCGTCGCGGCCGGGGCGCTGCTCACCGCGGCGGGATTCGCCGGTTCGCTCACCCCGTCGGCGCTCGGCCTGATCACCATTCTCGCGGCGCTCGCGCTCGCCGTGGTCGTGGGCCTCGGACGCCGGGCGCAGCGCGTGCTGCTCGCGGAGCGGGAGCGCGCGAGCGCCGAGACGCTGCGGGCGCAGGCCGCGGCCCACCGCATCGCGATCGCGCGCGACCTGCACGACGTGCTGGCGCACAGCCTGGGCGGCCTCGTGGTGCAGCTGGACGCGGTCGAGGCCCTGCTCGATGTGGGGGACACCGAGAGGGCGGCCGCGCGGGTGGCGGCGGCGCGCGGGCTCGCGGTCGAGGGGCTGGGCGAGGCTCGAGAGGCGGTGCGGGCGTTGCGCGAGCCGGAGCCGGAGCCGGAGACCGGATCCGGCTCTGCCGATCCGGTCGCGCCGTCCGTCGTGGAGACGCGGATCCGCGCGCTGATCGCCGCGGAGCAGGGCGTCCGGCTCGACGTCCACGGCGTCTCGCGCCCGGTGTCCGGTGTGCTCGCCGAGGCGCTGGTGCGCGCGGTGCAGGAGGGAGTCAGCAACGCGCGAAAGCATGCGCCGGGTGCATCAGTGCGGGTCGGGCTCGTCTGGCATCCTGACCGGGTGGAATGCACGATCGAGAATCCGGTGATGCCGGCGCAGGACCGTGTGCTCGCCGCGACCGGAGGCGGCTACGGGCTGCGCGGCGTGCGCGAGCGCTTCGCCGTGCTCGGCGGAACGGTGCAGGCGGGCGTGGCAGCCGGCCTCGAGAACACCGCCGGGAACACCGCCGGGAACGCCGGCGACCGTTTCGTGCTGCGGGCGGAGGCGCCGGCATGACCGCGCGGATCCGCATCGTGCTCGCCGACGACCAGGCGATCATCCGCGACGGGCTGGAGACGGTGCTGAACCTCGTCGAGGACTTCGAGGTCGTCGGCACCGCCGCCGACGGGGCCGAGGCCGTCGCGCTCATCGCCGCCGAGCGCCCCGACGTCGCCCTCATGGACCTGCGGATGCCGGTGCTGGACGGCGCGTCCGCGACCCGGCGGGTCTCCGTCGAGACGCCGGGAACCGCCGTGCTGGTGCTCACGACGTTCGCCGACGACGCCGACATCGTCGCCGCGCTGCGCGCGGGCGCGCGGGGGTATCTCACCAAGGACGCGGGACGCGCGGAGCTCGCGACCGCGATCCGCGCCGTCGCCGCCGGGCAGTCCACGTTCTCCGCGCCGGTGCGCGACGTGCTGCTGGGACGGATCGGCGCCCCGGATCAGGCGCCGAACGCGGCCGGGCTCGACGCGGCAGCATCGCCGGCCACGGAGTCCGCGGCGACCGCCGCCACAGAGCCGGATGCGGATCCTGCCTCGGCGGAGGCTCTCGCTGTGCGCTTCCCCGCGCTCACCGCCCGTGAGCGCGAGGTCTACGCCCTCATCCTGCAGGGGCGCTCGAACGGCGAGATCGCCCAGACGCTCTATGTCGGGGTCGCCACCGTGAAGACGCACGTCAACGCGCTCTTCGCGAAGCTCGGTGTTCGCGACCGCGCGCAGGCGATCTCGAAGGGGTTGGGACGCGCCTGAGGCGTGCCGTGCGCGCGGATCGGCACATCACGATCTTCACCCGATATCAGGGATCATCCTCAGGGATGACGGCGCCCTGAGAAGGGCCGCTTACAATCGTGAGGAATGTCAGGGGGGCGAATGCGTCGGATCACAGGGCGTCGGGTGGGGGCGCTGGTCGCCGGTGTCGTCGCGGCGACAGTGGCGTTGAGCGGCTGCTCGGGCAGCGCGGAGACCCCTTCGTACAGCCCGAAGCCGCAGGTGCAGGGCGAGCTGCCGTCCGAGATGACGGACCAGATCAAGGCGGCGGTCACGCGCGCGATGGCGGCGAGCGGCTCGAGCGGCGCGATCGTCGGCGTGTGGGCTCCGTGGGGTGGCTCCTACGTCACCGGCCTCGGCACGGTGTCGGTCGAGGACAAGACGCCGGTGAGTGCAGACATGTCGTTCCGCATCGGCGACGTCACCCGGCTGATGACGTGCGACGTGCTCTACGCGCTGGCAGACCGGGACAAGGTCAAGCTCGACGCGTCGATCACCGAGTACGTCTCCGGCGTGCCGGATCTGCAGGATGTCACCCTCCTCGACCTGTGCAACGGCACGGGCGGGATCGGGTCGTCTCAGGCGACGGCGATGCCGATGATGCTGAACAACCCCGATCGTGAGTGGGATCCCAAAGAGCTCGCGTCGTACGGTCTCGCGCAGAACCGCACCCCTCCGCACACCGGCTACCGCGATTCCGACGTGGGATATCTGCTGCTCGGTCAGGCGCTCGAGCGCGCGTCGGGCCAGACCGCCGCCCAGCTGATCCGGCAGTACGTGACCGCCCCGCTGGGGCTGAACTCGACGTCGCTGCCCGGACCCGCCGCCGCGGCGCCCACCCCGGCGCCCGCCCTGAACGGGTCGTACCTGGCCCAGGTCGACGGCGCCTATCAGTGCGCGAAGCCCACCGACATCACCGTGAGCTCGTCGAGCAACGGCTACACCGACTCGGGCGTGGTCTCCACGATCACCGATCTCGGCCGCTATGTGCAGGCCGAGGCCGCGCAGGCCCTGCGACTGAAGAAGACGCCGAAGCGCTTCGGCACGCCGCTCCCGGTCGCCGACGGCGCCGCGAGCTGGTACCAGGCCACGGGCGGGGCGAGGCTGGTCGGCTCCATGATCGGCCAGCACGGCGGCACACCCGGCTACCTGACGGCGGCGTACGCGGATCCGGCGACCGGATTCACCATCGCCGTGGTGCTGAACGACTCCACGGCCGGCGACGCCTTCATCGGCGATCTCGCATTCGAGCTCGCGGCGATCGCCTCCAAGGCGCCCGCGGGCAAGGGGCGGACCGCACCGGAGTTCGCGTTGCCGTTCACCTCGGACGACTACGCTAAGGCGGTCGACGGCGCGGCCATCTGCCCGCTGCCGCAGGGCTGACCGGCCCGCTCGACGCCTCCCCGCGCTTCGGCGGACCCTCAGCCGAAGCACGCGCACGACCCGAGGAGCAGCCATGGCCATCGTCGACAACGGCATCTATGTGGACGGCGTCCGCACCGACACCCCGCACACGCTGTATGAGACGTTCGAGCTCATGCACGCCCGCGAGGGCATGGGCTGGATCGGGCTGTACCGACCCAGCGAAGAGGAGGTGCGCCAGGTCGCCGCGGAGTTCGGGCTGCACGAGCTCGCGGTCGAGGATGCGCTGACCGGACATCAGCGCTCCAAGCTCGAGCGCTACGGGGAAACCCTCTTCATCGTCCTGCGCCCCGCCCGCTATCTCGACGTCGCGGAGGAGGTCGAGTTCGGCGAGCTGCACGTGTTCGTGGGCCCCAACTTCGTCGTCACCATCCGGCACGCCGAGACGCCGAGCCTGAGCCGGGTGCGCGGCCGGATGGAGCACGACCCGGAGCTGCTCGCCCGGGGGCCCGAGGCCGTGCTCTACGCGATCCTCGACGAGCTCGTCGACGAGTACTCACCCGTGCTCGCGGGCCTCGAGAACGACATCGACGAGATCGAGGCGCAGCTGTTCCTCGAGGAATCCGACGTGACCCAGCGCATCTACGAGCTCTCCAGCGAGGTGATCGACTTCCAGAAGGCGACCCAGCCGCTGCAGCCGATGCTGGAGAACCTGCTGCGCGGATCCGCGAAGTACGCCGTCGACCTGGAGCTGCAGCGCTACCTGCGCGACGTGCTCGACCACATCCTGACCCTGTCCGAGCGGGTCTCGACCTTCCGCGCGAACCTCGACAACGCGCTCACCGTGGAGGCGACCATCGTCGCCCGGCGCCAGAACGAGGAGATGCGCCGGATGACCGAGGAGAGCATCCGCCAGGGCGAGGAGGTCAAGAAGATCTCCAGCTGGGCGGCCATCTTCTTCGCGCCGACGATCGTGGCGGGCATCTACGGCATGAACTTCGAAGAGATGCCGGAGCTGAAATGGGCCGCCGGCTATCCGATGGCGATCGGTCTCATGGTCGGCGGAGCGTTCGTGCTGTACCTGGTGTTCCGCAAGCGCGGCTGGCTGTAGGAGGCGTCAGCGCCCGAAGCCCGTCAGCGCGATCACCGCGAGGGCGGTGACGGTGACCAGGATCCACAGGATCGCGCCGAGCACGAGCGGACGCCAGCCGGCGCGCTGCAGCGCGGCGACGTCGGTGGACAGGCCGATCCCCGCCATCGCCGTCGCGATGAGGAATCCGCTGGCGTGCACCATGGCCTCGCGGGGACCTGGCGGGATCACCCCGAGGGATCCGATCACCGCGACGACGAGGAATCCGACGAGGAACCAGGGCACGAGCCCGACCGCACCGCGCAGCGTCATCCGCCGCCCGTCTGCGGAACGGCGCGATTCGATCACCGAGAGCCCGATCGAGATCGGGATGATCATGAGGGTGCGCACGAGCTTCACGACCACCGCGTAGCCGAGCGCCGCCGCGCCGAAGACCCCGGCCGCGGCGACGACCGAGCTCGTGTCGTTGACGGCGGTGCCGGCGAGAAGGCCGAAGGTGTGCGGATCCATGCCCAGGGCATGGCCGAGCAGCGGGAAGAGCACGACGGCGAGGATGTTGAAGACGAAGATCGTCGACACCGCGTACGAGACCTCGGCGCTCAGCGCGCCGATCACGGGCGAGACCGCCGCGATCGCGGAGGCGCCGCAGATGCCCGTGCCGACGCCGATCAGGGTGCGCAGGCGCTGCGGCACCCGCAGCGCCCGGCCGATGATCGCCGTGCCGACCAGACACACGGTGAGGGTCGACACCACCACCGGCAGCGACTCCGCCCCCACGCGCAGGATCGCGTCGAGCGAGAGCTGTGCGCCGAGGAGCACCACCGCGACCTGAAGCAGGAACTTCCCCGAGTACTCCACCCCGGGCTGGAAGCGCGCGCCGGGGCGGCGGATCACGGCGGCCGCCACGCCGATCACGATCGCCGGCAAGGCGGATCCGAGTACGGGCACCGCCGCGCCGATCAGGGTCGCGACGACGGCGATCGGCACGGTGAGCGCCAGCCCCGGCAGCACGTCCGCGCCTCGCAGGGCGAGGCGGAGCGGGAAAGAGCGGACCGGGCGGAACATCATGGATCCAGGCTCGTCCGCCCTCGGCGTCCGCGGTATCCCGCGGCGCTCGATAGGGGTACAGTCGTGGACTGTGGCTACTGCGGTGACGGAGGGATCGATGCCGGACATCGGATCGCTCGAGCTCCTGGTCGCGGTCGTTCGCACCGGCTCGATCTCCGGCGCGGCGCGGGAGACCGGCGTGACCCAGCAGTCGGCATCCACGAGGCTGCGCGCGGTCGAGCGCCAGCTCGGGTTGTCGCTGTTCCACCGCGCCCCCTCGGGAACGCGGCCCACGCTCGAGGGCGAGGTCGTCGCCTCCTGGGCGGACGACGTGCTGGCGGCGGTGGGACGATTCCGCGCGGCGACCCGCACGCTGCGCGGCGAGAGCACGGCACGGCTCACGATCGCCGCGAGCCAGACGGTGTCGGCACGGCTGCTGCCGCATTGGCTGGTCGCACTGCGCCGATGCCAGATCGAGGCAGGGCGCACGCCGACCGCGGTGCAGCTGCTCTCGGGCAACAGCACGGACGCCGAGGCCCTGGTGCGCGACGGGCGGGCCGATCTCGCGTTCATCGAGTCGTCGGAGGTGCCCACGGATCTCGGCGCCACGACCGTGGACCACGACGAGCTCGTGCTCGTCGTGGCCCCCGAGCGGACGTGGGGCCAGGACGAGCCCGTGCCCTTCGCCGAGGCTGCGGACGAGGCGCTCGTCGCGCGCGAGCAGGGCAGCGGAACCAGGCGCGCCTGGGAGGACGAGGTGCGCCGGAGGCTCGGCAGGGATGCGGCGGAACCCGCGGTCGTGCTGCCGACCTCGGCGGCGGTGCGCTCGGCGGTCGCCGGCGGACTGGGCGCGGCGGTGATGTCCCGCCGCGAAGCGGCGGACGACATCCGGCTCGGCCGGCTGCGCGCGGTGCGGACGACCGGAGAACCGGTGATCCGTCCGATCACGGCCCTCTGGCGCGGCGGTTCCCGGGATCTGTCCGCGGCGGGTCGTGAACTGATCGAGGTCGCGGTGCAGATGGCGCAGGAGCAGGCGGCGAGACGCGGCCGGCCGGCGCGATAGTCTCACCTGGTCACTCCCGGAAGGAAAAGGATGCCCTCGCTCCTGCTCTTCGGCCTGGTCGCCGTGCTGCTGTGGTCGCTGGTCTCGCATCGCTTCGAGCGCTGGGGCGTGGCAGGGCCGGCGATGCTGCTGGTGCTCGGCGCCGCCGTGACCGTCTGGAACCTCGACGCCTACGATGCGGCGATCGACGCGCCGATCACGGAGAAGATCGTCGAGATCATCCTGTCCATCCTGCTGTTCGCCGACGCCACCGAGGTGCGTGGAGGGATCTTCGGCGGCGAAGGCAAAGTCACCGCCCGCCTCGTGTTGATCGCCCTGCCACTGTCGCTCCTGTTCACGGCGATCGCCAGCGCCTGGCTCATGCCGGAGTCGTTCGCGGTGATCGGCGTGATCGCCTGCGTGATCATGCCGACGGACTTCGCACCGGCCACGCGGTTGCTGCGGTCCCGGCTGCTGCCGGAACGGATCCGCGCGATCCTCAATGTGGAGAGCGGCTACAACGACGGGCTGGTCTCTCCGATCTTCGGCATGGCGCTTCCGATCGCGATCGTGTTCGCGCCGCTCATGCGCCAGTACTTCGAGACCGGATCCGACACGTTCACCATCGACGACAAGGAACTCGGCCCCAACGGAGACAAGTTCGTCGAGGCGTTCTTCAACGCCGTGCCCGCGACGCTCGTGGCGGTCGCGATCGGCGTGGTGCTGGGCGGACTCATCGGCATGGCGCTGCGCATCGCCCGGGATCGCGGGCTCGCGGACGAGGGCGGTGCGCGGTTCATCATGGTCCTGCTGCCGCTCATCGCCTACGGGATCGCGACGATCCCGGTGATCGAGGCCAATGGCTTCGTGGCGGCCTTCGTGGCGGGCCTCATGTATCGCGTCACCCGCACGCGCGGCATGCAGGAGCGCGTGGTCCCGCACTCGGAGATGCTCCTCGCGGAAGAGGTCGGCACCCTTGCAGCGAACTTCGTCTGGTTCATGCTCGGCGGTGCGGCGCTTCTCGCGTTCACGGTGGCCTTCGACTGGCGGATCGCGCTGCTCGCGCTGCTCGCGCTCACCGTGCTGCGCCTCGGACCGGTGTATCTCTCGCTCATGCGCAGTTCGGTATCCCGTGCCGACCGCGTCAAGATCGGCCTGCTCGGGCCGCGGGGGACCGCCACGATCGTCTTCGGTCTGCTGGCGTACAACGCCCTGCCCGATGACGTGGGCCAGATCGTGCTGGTGGTGATGGTCACGACCGTGGTCGGCAGCATCGTGCTGCACGGCATCGCCGCGCCCTTCGCGCTGCGTGCGCTCGAGAAGCGGCGGGTGCCCCAGATCTGAGCCGCGGTCTCCGGGGTCCGTCCGGGATTCGCGACCGGACCCCGGACGGACCCCGGCGTCAGTGGTCTTCGCCGCGGCCGGTGATGGTCTGCACGAGCGCGAGGTACTCCTTCGGCGTGGCGTGCGGGAGGTAGGCCTCGCCGATCGCGAGTCCGATGTTCGCGAGCTGGGCGGGGTCTGCGTAGGCCATGTAGATGGTCTCGTAGCGCGGGTTGAACTTGCTCTTGAACCGGAACAGCGAGGTGAACCCGTAGGCCGGTTCCAGCATCCGGCCGAGCCACTCCAGCAGCCGGCTCATGACCGTCGGGTTCCCGGGATCCTCGCCGGGCTTGGTCGCGAGCGGGGCACCGGAAAGGCTCATGACCTGGGCGCCCTGTTCCTTCATGTGCAGGGCGGCGGAGGCGATGATGAACTCCATGATGCCGGGCATGGATCCGTCGCCGCGGCGCATGAAGTCGATGGTCCAGCCAGTGACCTTGCCGTCGGTCCAGCTCGGCAGCCAGCTGGTCGTGGCCTCGATCTTGTCGTCCTTGTTGATCGCGAGGAAGATCCCGACGTCGGGGTCTTTGAGCTCCTCCATGCCGCCGAGCGTGAAGCCCATCTCGGGGAGCTTCTTGTTCGCGACCCATTCCTCGCTCACGGCCTCGATCTCGGCCGTGTACTGCGCGGGCAGCTCGTGCCAGGTGGACCAGAGGGTGGTGATGCCCTCGCGTTCGCCGCGGTTCAGGGGCTGGCGGATCTTCTGCCAGGCCTTGCCCGTGAGCTCGAATCCGGCCAGGTCGATCACGGTCTCCTCGCCCACGGACATGTGCTGCCATCCGAAGGATTGGAAGACCGGCAGGAAGCGCTCGTGGAAGCTGTAGAAGCAGGCCGACCAGCCCTGGGTCTCGCAGTGGTGCACGAACGCCTCGATCGTCTCCCGTTCGGCGCCTTCTGCGCAGACCGGATCCGACATCGTCAGGGCGACGCCCCTGATCACTCGGTACGCGACCGCTCCCCGGCCGTCGGGCGTGAACCAGTAGCTGTTGCCCGGCCAGGTCCCCATGAACCCGAGGGTCCCGCCGCCGCCGGCCCGCAGCAGCTCCCGGAACCGCGCCTCCTCCGCAGCATGGCGCTGAAGCCGCGTCGCCCGGTAGAGCTGGATGGTCGCGAACACGAACACGGCCCAGAACACGACGCCGGCCCACTGGTAGACGAACAGCGCGGCCCCGTCGATGGGGATGGCGTCCTCCGTCACCGGGGCAAGGAACCCTGCGGGGACGAACGGCCGCAGCACGTCGGCCAGCAGAGCGCCGATCGTCGGCGGTCCTGCCAGGTAGTCGTCACCGTCTACGAGCCCCGTCACGACATAGGCCGCGGCGAACACCGCGAACGCCGCCACGACGATGATCGCGAAGCGGACGGCGGCACGACGCGGAGCTGCCACCTGGAAGCGGCGCCGGGTGATGAGCAGGAGCACGACGATGGCCAGCGGCACGCAGGTCGCGAGCACGATGGCGATCATGAATTCGGGGCCCACGACGTCGCGCACACCTGCGTCCAGCAGGTCGGCGAAGCCGAGCACGGTGCCGGTCAGCACCGCGACCGCGAGGTTCGAGACGATCGCGAGGATCCAAGCCGCCCGTCGCCCGGTGCGCAGCCCCCATGCGGCGAGGAGGGCGAGCAGCAGCGGCACGAGGCTGATCAGGAACGGGCCGGGCCCGCCCGTCAGCATGGCGTCGGCCTGCGTGATGCACTCCGCGGTGAAGTCCTGTGCGCACTCGGATGGGAGTTCGCCCATCGTGTCGGGGGCGAAGCCGGAGACGACAAGGCCCAGGGGGGAGTCCAGGGCATCAGAGATGAGCACGATGAGCGGCCCCAGCCCGACCGCGGCCACGATCGCGGCGACGAGCGTGCGAACTTCGCGGTACGAGCTGCGGTGCCAGGACCCGCGCGGGGTGTCGCGCGCCAGCAGGACACCGGCGAGCAGACCGAGCGCCGCGGCGATGAGCCGGAAGACGCTGTTGCTGTCGGCGGCGTAGAGGGCGAACATCAGGAGCAGCGTGAAGCCGATGACGCGGATCCGGCGGCGCCACAGCGCGGGCGCCAGGGCCGTCGCCGCCATGATCGCGCCGATCGCGCCGATCGACGGATCCGTGACGAGGTCGACGCTCTTCAGCAGCCCCCACTCCGCGCCCCAGGCCGCGGTGAGCGTCTGCAGGCCGAGCCCGAGCAGTATCGCGACGACGCCGGTAACGGCGAACACACCCATGGCGCGCCAGGTCCCGAGCCGCCGCTCGGCGTACGCGCCCACCGTGAGCACGAGCGCGAGGATGAGGATCCCGGCGATCAGCGAGTCCGGGATGAGCAGCGCGGTGAGCGGGGTCCACCAGTAGCGGAGGTCTCCCGTGGTCACGATCCCCGCGGCGAGCTGATCCGGGAAGCGTCCCCAGAACGTGCCGAAACCGAGTCCGGTGCCGAGCACGATCAGGGCGAGTACGACGCTGAACGGGTTCGCGCGGAGGTAGGCCGCGAACGCGCCGTTCTTCTGCGACGAGGGGGGCGTGCCCGGCGTGGCGGTGGCTGTGCGGGCGGACGGGGCGGCATCGGATGCGGTCATGCGCTGCTTTCTCTGCGAGGGGCGTGGTCGCGGGAACGGAAGGGCGGAGTCACGGGGCGGAGAGCCCGAGGCGTTTGTACAGCAGCTCCATCGCGAACGGGATGCCGCCTGTGAGGGCGTCCTGCACGTGGCCCGCGCCAGGGACCGGGTAGTAGTGCGTGTCGAAGCCGGCCTTCTCGGCCAGCTCCACGTTCTTCTTCACTCCGGGGATGAAACCGGGATCCTTGTCTCCGACCGTGAAGACCGCGAGGTGGTTGGCGAAGGCGCCGGGATGAGCAGCGATTCCGGCGGCCGGCTTGTTCTGGTCGAACTTCGTGAGGTCTCCTTCGAAGACCTTGGCGATGCTGTCGCGGGACTCCTCGACGCCTGGATAGGCGTCAGGAGAGATCGCGATCACGTTGGTCCAGATGTCGGGGTGATGAGCGGCCCACGTGAACGCGCAGGCGCCGCCGTTCGAGTAGCCCATGATGGTCCAGGCCGAGTGATCCGAGGTGACGTTGAGCTTCTTCTCCGCGTAGGCGGGGATGTCGGTGTTGAAGTAGGTCGAGACGCTGCCGTAGGCCTTGGAGTCCACGCACATCGGATCCCCGCCGGACGTGCCGAGTTGGTCGGCGACGATGACGATCGGCGCGAGGCCCTTGTTCTTCTTCGCCATCTCATCGAGCACGGGTGTGATGAACGTCGCCTCCGGGTTGCCGGGATAGCCCATCATCAGGACTACGAGGGGTAGCCGCGGCGGGTGGTCGGTACGAGCTGCCGGCGGAAGGTAGATCGTCGCGGGGCGGGGCTTGAAGCCGCCCGTGGACGGGATGGCGTTGTCTCCGCTCAGCAGCGCCGTCGTCCCTGTCCCCGGCATGTCGGCAGGGGGCGTCCAGGACTGATAGAGCGGGCCGCTTGTGGTCTGGGTCGGCGCGGGCTTGGGCAGCTTGTCGATCCGGTCCTCCGTCGAGATTCCGAACATCGACCCCACGGTCCGGTTGATCCCGAACGCGGCGTTGACGCCGAGGGTCGTGGACAGCAGCGCGAGGATCACCACCAGCACCGCGACGATCTTGCGCCACGCCCGGCGCTCCCACAGCGACACGATCCCGATCAGCGTCCCCGCGAAGCCGGCCGGCACCCAGAACCTGCACGCGAACGGCAGCTGTCCGCCGAAGGCGTTCGTCGCATTCGCCCAGAGCACCAGGGCGACGCCGCCGCCGATCCCGACCGCGAGGGCGATCACGACGCGCCACAGCCAGGCCGGGGTCGGGCGGCGGATCAGCAGCACGATGGCGCCGGCGATGGTCAGGCCCCAGATCGTCAGCGGGAGCGGCCCGTCGATGACGCCGAGCTTCAAGAACCAGGTCATCGAAGGCTCCTTGTCCGGGGACCGGCATATCGGGGGCGGGGCACGAGCGACTATAGTCCTCAGCGTTCGTGCGCCCCGGCGCCGCTCTACGTGATGAGGAGACTCCATGGACCAGTCCGAACGGCTCGAGGCCGCCATCGCGCTCGCGCAGCATCGCGGCTTCGTGTTCCCCTCGGGGGACATCTACGGCGGCACACGCTCGGCATGGGACTACGGCCCCTACGGGGTTGCCCTTAAGGAGAACATCAAGCGCCAGTGGTGGAAGACGTTCGTGCAGCGCCGTGGGGACATGGTCGGCCTGGACTCGGCGATCATCCTCCCGACGTCGGTGTGGGAGGCCTCCGGGCACCTCAAGGTGTTCAGCGATCCGCTCACCGAATCCCTCGCGACCCACAAGCGCTACCGCGCCGATCACCTGTTCGAGGCCTACGAGGAGAAGCACGGGCACCCGCCTGTCAACGGACTCGCCGACATCCCGGATCCGGAGCACCCGGACAAGGTCGGGCAGTGGACCGAGATCAAGATGTTCTCCGGCATGGTCAAGACCTATCTCGGCGTCGTCGACGACGAATCGGGCCTGCACTACATGCGCCCGGAGACCGCGCAGGGCATCTTCACGAACTTCAAGGCGGTGCAGCAGAGCATGCGCCGCAAGCCTCCGTTCGGCATCGGCCAGATCGGGAAGTCGTTCCGCAATGAGATCACTCCCGGGAACTTCATCTTCCGCACCCGCGAGTTCGAGCAGATGGAGATCGAGTTCTTCGTCGAGCCGGGCACGGACGAGCAGTGGCAGGAGACCTGGATGGAACTCTGCTGGAACTGGTTCACAGGCCTCGGCGTCGACCCGGAGAACATCCGCTGGTACGAGCACCCGGCGGAGAAGCTCGCGCACTACTCCAAGCGCACCGTCGACATCGAGTACCGGTTCGGATTCTCCGGGTCCGAGTGGGGCGAGCTCATGGGCGTCGCCAACCGCACCGACTACGACCTCGGCGTGCATCACGAGAAGTCGGGCAAGGATCTGTCGTACTTCGATCCGGCGACCAATGAGAAGTACATCCCCTACGTGATCGAGCCGTCGTTCGGACTGACCCGTGCGCTGATGGCCTTCCTCGTCGACGCGTACCACGTCGAGGAGACCACCACGGCCGACGGCAAGATCGACAGCCGCACCGTGCTGAAGCTCGACCCTCGTCTCGCGCCCTTCAAGGTCGCCGTGCTCCCGCTGTCGCGCAATGAGCGCTTGGTGCCCACGGCGAAGGAGGTCGCCGACCTGCTCCGCGAGCACTGGGAGGTCGACTACGACGACGCCCAGGCGATCGGCCGCCGCTACCGACGTCAGGACGAGGTCGGTACTCCCTACTGCGTGACCGTCGACTTCGATTCCCTCGAAGACAAGGCGGTCACCGTGCGCGACCGCGACACGATGCAGCAGGTGCGCATCCCGATCGACCAGCTGGTCTCGCACTTCGCGGGGCTGCTCGTCGGGGTCTGAGCCGGCGCATGCGCCGCAGGGCGCGCCCGCGGATCGCCGGGGTCGTGGCGGGCATCGTGCTCGCCACGGCCCTCGGCGGGTGCGCGTCCGCACCCGCGCCGCCGGTGACGCCCGCTCCGAGCAGCACCGCGGGGAAGCTCCTGGTGGCGGTCGGCAACTCCTTCGTCGGCGGATCCGCGATGGACTCGGGCACCGCTCGGCGCTGGCCGGGGCTGGTCGCGACGCGGCTCGGCATGAGGCTGGACGTGATCTCCGCCGGGTCGTCGGGATATGCGGATCCGGGGGACGCCGGGCTCACCTATCGCGACCTCGTGCGCGAGATCCCCTCCGACGCGGACGTGGTGGTCATCATGGGCAGCGACGACGACGCCCCGTATCCGCGGGATGAGATCGAGCGCGAGGCACGGGTCGCCCTCGGCGAGGCTGTCGTGCGCGCCCCCCGCGCGCAGATCATCGTGACGAGCACGCCCTGGGTCGAGGAGGATCCGGACGCCGGGATCGAGAACACGCGGGATGCGGTACGGGCCGCCGCGTCCGAGCTCGGCCTGGAGTACATCGACGGGCTGGGGATCTGGCTCGTCACGGGGCCTCCGGGGCAGATCGGCGTCGACGGGCTGCACCCGACCGACGTCGGCCACGCCCGGCTCGCCGATGCCCTGGCAGGGCCGATCCGTGCGGCGGCGGAGCACGCGGAGGGCTGAGGCGCGGGTCGCCCGGAAGCCGGGCCTCCCCGGGCTCAGACCACGAGCCGGGGCAGGTGCCAGTCGAAGATCACGGCCAGCATGCGCAGCAGGAACGCGACCGCGAAGCCGGCGACCAGGGCGAGCGCCCGCGCCCTGGTCCAGCGCAGCAGGATCCCTGTGGTGAGCGCTCCGGCCAGCGCGGCCGCGCCGTAGACGCTCTGCGACAGCACGAACGGCACGCGGTTCAGGATGATGTCCCGCACGAGCCCGCCGCCGGTGGCCGTCATCGTGCCGAGGGCCGCGACCACCCACAGGTTGGCGCCGCGTGCCGCGGCCTTCTCCGCCCCGCCGACGGCGAACAGCGCCAGACCCACGGCATCGGCGGCGGCGAGCGCAAGAGGCGGGATCTCGTCGATCGCGGTGAGCACTCCGAACGTGACGAGCGAGGCCCCGAGCGCGACGATGATCCGGATCCGCGAGGAGAACGCGGCCGGGGGAAGATCCCCGAGCAGCACGTCGCGCAGAATGCCGCCGGCGAGCGCCACGATGAAGCCCACGACCAGCACGCCCAGCAGATCGAGCCCGGCGTGGGCGGCCGCCGCGGCTCCTTCGACGGCGAACAGGCCCGTCGCCACGATGTCGACGATGTCGAAGAGGCGGGCACTGACGGCGGGGCGATGCGCCCCGGTGGGCGGGGGAGCGGTGATCTTCACGAGGACAGCTAAGCGCTTCGGGGCCGGATCCGCGCGATGTGCGGGCCCGCCCCGGCATCGCCGGGGAAGAAGAAAAGCCCCCCGGCGATGCCGGGGGGCTGTTCGGTGGAGCGAGTGGCAGGAATTGAACACTGCATCTTCGACCGGGAAGGTCAACATTCTGACGTTGAACTACACTCGCGTGCGTCCCCTTGCGGCGACTTCGAAAACCATAGCACCACGGTGTTCCGCGGTGCCTGCGGTCTACGGTGAAACCCGTAGACCGCAGGCAGCCGCCTGATCGAGCCCGTCCGGGACCGCGATGCGCCCGCCCCAGGGGCCCGCATTCCCGGTACGGGCAAGCACGTAGCGGGGGCATCTCCCGAACGCTGACTTTCCGCCCCCTCACGGACCGTGGCGGGTCCTCGCGACGGCGCTCTCCTAGGGTGTGCGGCATGAGGGAGCACACGGTACAGGGGGGCGACGCATGGGGGCGCCGGGCGTTCCTGGGGGCGTCCGGCCTGGCGCTGGGGTCGCTGCTGACGGCGTGCGGGGTGACGCCGGAGGCGGTGCGTCCTGCAGACGTCGCGCCGACCTCGCCGGCATCCCGACCGTCGCCGACGTCGACGCCGACCCCCACTCCCACGCCGACCCCGGTGCCGGTGGTCGCCAAGGTCCCGGCGCCGCACGAGGCGTTCACCGGCCTGCCCGGCGAGGGGAACCTGCTCGCCTGGACCGTCGACGACGGCACCGATGCAGCGGTCGTGCGCGCCTATGCGCAGTTCGCGCAGGAGACCGGCACCCGGCTGACCCTGTTCGCCACTGCGTCGTACTCCTCCTGGGCCGAGAACGTCGACGTGCTGGCGCCGCTGGTGGCATCCGGGCAGGTGCAGATCGGCAATCACACCTGGTCGCACCCGGATCTCACCTCGCTGACGGATCAGGGCATCGTCGATGAGCTGCAGCGCACGCACGACCGGATCGGCGAGCTGTTCGGTGTCGACGCCCGTCCGTTCTACCGCCCGCCTTTCGGCTTCCACGACCGTCGCGTGCGCGCCGCCGCCGCGTCGATCGGATACACCGCGCCGACGCTCTGGTACGGCTCGCTCGCCGATTCCGGCCTGATCCCGGCCGAGGAGATCGTGCGCCTCGGGCACGAGTGGCTGCTTCCGCAGCACATCGTGATCGGGCACCTCAACCATTCGCCTGTGACGACCGTCTTCCCGCAGCTCACCCGGATCATCGCGGAGCGCGGGCTCGTCACGGTCACGCTGAACGACGTGTTCACGAGCGAACACCACCCCTGACCGCCCGCGCGTCGAGGCGGGGTCCGCGGCGCTCAGCCCTCGGAGGGCTGCCGGGTGTAGACGCCGCGCACGAGCGGCATCGGCTCCGCATCGGCCGGCACGGCGGTGTCCAGCTCGAAGGCGAGCCGATCTCCGTCCGCACGCAGTCGGGTCACGGTGCGGCCGCGATCGGAGCGGCGGTCGAGCACGAGGGCATCGCCCTCCCAGGTCGCCGTGCCGGGGGCAGCGGGCGTGAAGCCGTAGGTGTCGAACCACCAGAACCCGGCCCCGGCGATCACGGCATGCGCCACGAGCGGTGCACCGTCGGCGCCGTCGCGCGATTCGACGTAGTCCAGGAGGATGCCGTCCGGTCCGGGCTCGACGCTCAGGGCGCCGCGGGCCGATCCTGCCGCGGTCCATGCCGTCGGGAAGAGCTCCTCCGTCCCCGTCCAGTCGCCGAGCAGTCCCCTGAGCCGTGGATCCGGTGCCATGCCTGCGAGCCTACGCGGTGCCCGCGCGGCGTTGCCAGGGTGGAAAGATCTGCGATTCTTTGCGCGTAAGATCGCGAAATGCCGACGGATCCCCGCCGTCCCGCTCAGTACTCTGAGCAGGTTGTCCGGCGAGGGTGCCGCATAGTGCGCAGCGCACACCACCCGTCATCGCCGACGGCACAGAGGAGGTAGCTATGGCAGTCATCGGCATCGTGCGTGAGCCTGCGGGCGAGTCGCGCGTGGCCGCGACCCCGGCGACGATCGCGTCGCTGCGGAAGCTCGGTCACGACGTGGTCGTGGAGCGCGGAGCAGGATCCGACGCGTCGTACCCCGACGAGGCCTACGCGGCCGCGGAGGCGACGCTGGTCGAGCGGGAACGGGCGTGGGGGAGCGAGATCGTCCTGGCGATCACGCCGCCCGATCCCGAGCGGATCGCCCTGCTCGCGGACGGGGCGACGTTCATCGCGCTGCTCTCGCCGGCGCTGCGCCCCGATCTCGTGGAGTCCCTCGCGCAGCGCGGCATCACCGCTCTCGCCCTCGACGCCGTTCCTCGTATCTCGCGCGCCCAGTCGATGGACGTGCTGAGCTCGATGGCGAACATCGCCGGCTACCGTGCCGTGGTCGAGGCCGCGCACGAGTTCGGCCGGTTCTTCACCGGCCAGGTGACCGCCGCCGGCAAGGTGCCGCCGGCCAAGGTGCTCGTCGCGGGCGCCGGCGTCGCCGGCCTCGCGGCGATCGGCGCCGCATCGAGCCTGGGCGCGATCGTGCGCGCCACGGATCCTCGCCCCGAGGTGGCCGACCAGGTCACCTCGATCGGCGGCGAGTACCTGCCCGTCGACGTGGCCGTCTCGACCTCCGCGGACGGCTACGCCAAGGCGACGAGCGAGGCGTACGACCGCCGCGCCGCCGAGATCTACACCGAGCAGGCCGCCGACGTCGACATCATCATCACCACGGCGCTCATCCCGGGACGGGCCGCGCCCCGCCTCATCACGGCGTCGGACGTCGCCCGGATGAAGCCCGGCAGCGTGATCGTCGATATGGCGGCGGGTCAGGGCGGGAACGTGGAGGGATCCGTCGCCGGGCAGCGCACCGTCACCGCCAACGGCGTCGTCATCCTCGGCTACACCGACCTCGCCTCCCGCCTGGCCGCCCAGGCCTCGCAGCTGTACGGCACGAACGTCGCCAACCTCGTCGCCCTGCTCACCCCGGGCAAGGACGGCGTGCTCGTGATCGACTTCGACGACGTGGTGCAGCGCTCGGTCACGGTGGTGCGCGACGGCGCCGTGACCTGGCCGCCTCCGCCTGTGCAGGTCGCCGCCGCTCCCGCCAAGGCGAACCCCGCCCTTCGACAGGCTCAGGGACCGGATGGGGCGGCACCCGCCAAGAAGAGCATGTCGGCCGGGCGCAAGGCCCTGCTCATCGTGCTCGGCATCGCCGTGCTCTTCGCGGTGAACGCATTCGCACCCGCGCCGCTGCCGCAGCACTTCACCGTGCTGACGCTCTCGGTGGTGATCGGCTTCTATGTGATCGGCAAGGTGCACCACGCGCTGCACACCCCGCTCATGTCGGTGACCAACGCCATCTCCGGCGTCATCGTGGTCGGCGCGATGCTCCAGATCACGGATACGAACCCGGTCGTCCAGGTGATCGCGGCGATCGCGGTCCTGCTCGCGTCCATCAACATCTTCGGAGGGTTCGCGGTCACCCGCCGCATGCTCGCCATGTTCACGAAGGGCGGCCAGAAGTGACCGTCGGGGCTCTCTCCACCGCCGCATACATCGTCGCGGCCCTGCTGTTCATCCTCAGCCTCGCCGGTCTCAGCCGGCACGAGACCGCACGCTCCGGCGTGATCTTCGGCATCTCCGGCATGGCCATCGCACTCGTGGCGACCGTGTCGCTCACCGTCGCGCAGGCCTGGTCCGGCGGCGCCGTGATCGGCCTGGTCCTCCTGCTCGTCGCGGTGCTCGTGGGGGCAGGGATCGGCCTCTGGCGCGCGAAGGTCGTCGAGATGACGGGCATGCCGGAACTCATCGCGCTGCTGCACAGCTTCGTCGGCCTGGCTGCTGTGCTGGTCGGCTGGAACGGCCACCTCGCTCATGCGGAGATCGCGCCCTCGCTCGTCGGCATCCACAACGCCGAGGTCTTCATCGGCATCTTCATCGGCGGCGTGACCTTCACCGGATCCATCGTCGCGTACCTGAAGCTGTCCGCGCGGATCTCCTCCAAGCCGCTCATGCTGCCCGGCAAGAACGTGCTGAACATCGTGGCGCTCCTCGCGTTCCTGGCGCTCACGGTGTGGTTCGTGATCGACCAGCAGCTGTGGCTCCTCATCGCGGTCACCGTGCTCGCGTTCGCGCTGGGCTGGCACCTCGTCGCCTCGATCGGCGGCGGCGACATGCCGGTCGTCGTGTCGATGTTGAACAGCTACTCCGGCTGGGCGGCGGCCGCGGCGGGCTTCCTGCTCAACAACGACCTGCTCATCGTCACCGGCGCGCTGGTCGGATCCAGCGGTGCCTACCTCTCCTACATCATGTGCAAGGCCATGAACCGGTCGTTCCTCTCGGTCATCGCCGGCGGGTTCGGGATCGTGGCCTCCACGGGATCCGACGAGGAGTACGGCGAGCACCGTGAGCTCACCGCGGAGAGCGCGGCCGAGATGCTCACCGCGGCGAAGAGCGTCGTGATCACGCCGGGCTACGGCATGGCGGTCGCGCACGCGCAGTATCCGGTCGCCGATCTCGTGCGGCGTCTGGGCGAGCGCGGTGTCGACGTGCGCTTCGGGATCCACCCCGTCGCGGGGCGCCTGCCCGGCCACATGAACGTGCTGCTCGCCGAGGCGAAGGTGCCGTACGACATCGTGCTGAGCATGGAGGAGATCAACGACGACCTCGCGTCGACCTCCGTCGTGCTCGTGATCGGCGCGAACGACACGGTCAACCCCGCCGCGGCGGAGGATCCGTCGAGCCCGATCGCCGGCATGCCGGTGCTGCGGGTGTGGGAGGCCGAGAACGTGATCGTGTTCAAGCGCTCGATGGCCGCGGGCTACGCGGGCGTGCAGAACCCGCTGTTCTTCCGTGAGAACGCGCAGATGCTGTTCGGCGACGCCAAGCAGCGCGTGGAGGACATCATCGCGGCCCTGTGACACGAACCGGGAATACGACGAAACCGGCCGGAACCGTGGAGGGGGTCCCGGCCGGTTTCCTGATCACCGGCGGGAACGGCGCCGGCGGCGTCCGCTCAGATCATGCGCAGTGACCGGGGGTCAGGAGGCTGTTCCCGATGACGCCCACGTTGTTGCTGTTGTCGGCGTCGCTCCAGTTCCCCGTCGCCGTGAGGGTGAGCACCGGCGCGATCGTTCCGGCGGCGCTGTTGAGCGCCGAGCCGAGGAGCGGGATCTGGACCAGTGCCTGCCACAGTGCGTTGTTCGTGGGATCGGGCATCACGATGCCACCCAGGTAGCCCCAGCCGGTCTGCGAGCACGAGGGCATGCCGGCGAGGGTCAGGGTGCGCTTCAGCGTGAACGTGCAGTTCACCCGGAAGCGCTGGTTGAAGCCGGAGCCCACCTTCTCGGGCGTCACGGAGAAGTTGAGGAAGTCGCTGACCGAGCTCGGTGCAATCCAGTTCGGGCCGGACAGGTACGGGCCGTAGCCGGCCAGCGCGGCGGGGATCGCAAGCTCGGCGACGATGGCCGTCGCATAGGCCAGCGCCCAGGCGATGAACGGCGCCGAGAGCGCGACTCCGCCGATGGGCGCGATGTTCCAGGCGGTGTAGATCAGGCCGCCCAGATCAGGGAGTTCGACGGACCAGACACCCTTGGCCGTCTCGTCGATGCTGAGCGGGCTCGGGGGGTTCTGCGCGGAGCAGCAGTTGTCCGCGCCCTTCGTGCCGGCCGAGGTGACCGTGAACCCGGGCAGGCCCTTGCCCGCTCCCCAGAAGTTGATCATGCACCCGCCGAGGATGCCGATGTCCCACGGCGACGACCCTGCACAGCTTGCTGCTGCGGTGGGCAGGGCCGCGGCCGCGGCGACGACCGGGATCGACCAGGCGGCCCCCTTGATGATGGTGCGGCGCGGAACGGTGCGCTGTGTCGGGTCCGTCGTCTGACCGAAGGACTCCCCCTGGAACTGCGTCATTGCTTGATCTCCCCTGGATGGTGAACGGCCGTCGGTGCTCGGCGGCCTGGATCAAGCTCCCAGAGGGCGGCGGATCCCGACGAGCCGGTCGGCGGCTGTGGCGCACGGTGGCAGAGATCGTGTCTCATTCCGGTCCGCGCCTGCCGCTCCTCATCGTCAGCGCGGGTCCTCACCGTCGCCGGCAAGAACCCGTGCGCGACGCAACGCGCGGTGATCCCGGAATCCGGAAGCCCTCGCGATGCTGTCGCGGTGCGGGGCCGGGATCGATCCGGCCACGGAGTCCGCGGTCGCCAGGCGTGCTCGACGGATGGCGGCGGACGGGCTGGTGCCCGCACCCGCGAAGATGCGCGCGAGCTGGCGACGGCTGAGGTGCACGAGCGCAGCGAGCCGTTCGACGTCGAAGTCCGGATCCCCGTGGTGAGCGGCGATCGCGGCCAGCGCCCGGGTGAGGTCCGAGGGCGCGTGCCACGCCTCATCGGACGCGTCCTGTGTCGTGCTCCGGCTCATGACCGTGGCCACGATGTTCTCGAAGGCCCGGGCGATGAAGGGCGTGCCCGGCTCCTCAGGAGTGAGACCGATCCCGATGGTGGTGCTCACCATGGCGGCGAAGAGTTGCGCCGATCGGGGTTCGGAGAAGAGGATCGGCACCCCGGGGCGGGGATGGTACTTCTCCAGGCTCTCGTTCTCCGCGATGAACTGCATGAAGCCGAATCCGCCTGTCGCCGTGATCCACGTCGGCGTCGTCGCGTCCAGGAGCACCAGGTCCCAGGGCTTCAGCTCGATGCGCCAGTTCTGCGCCTCGAGCACTGCCGTCCCGTCGACCACGAGCACGACCCGGAGCACGCCGTGATGCGCCACGGGGCGGAGCACGGCGGCATTGAGCCAGATGCGTGCCACGGAGATCGCGGCGTCGGCGAATCGATCTCCGAACATCCGCATCGCGCCGTCGATCGGCTGGGCGTCCCAGCCGAGATCGCCCAGCCAGATCCGTGCGGCGCCGTCAGCGAGCGAGACATCTCGGTCGAGTCCCTGAGCGCGCAGGGCGCGTTCGCCATCTTCCATTCGAGTGACTCCCCTGTCCTCGGGGGCGGGCGCACGGCAGCGCCTTCGATCGCCTCCTGCCCTCCTCGCGACCGGGCGCGAAGGAGGGCTCCCGGGACTGCTGATCCCCATCAGCGATCCCGGGGGAGACGACGTGCCCAACGCGAATTCCTATCACGGCGACCTCTGTCGAGAGGATCCGGCTACGGTGAATCCCCTAGGCGCCGGGCCGGTCTGACGATTGGTTGTGGGTGAGGACGGCGGCGCGGTGGATGGTCGAGTGTTTACGTCTTGTCGCCGCGGACCGTGTCCGGCCTCTTCTGCGGGCGGCCGGAGTCTCGCTTCACACGCAACTGTTCCAGTGGTGGGAGCAGCGTCGGCGAGTCACCGGCCTGCCCCGGAGTGATCAGCGGCAGACCGTGACTGTCGATGAGCTGGTGGATCTTCGTCGACAGTCCGCCTCGGGAACGTCCGATGCGGTGGTCAGGCGGCTCGACGTCCGGATTCGTGTAGTTCGATCCACCCGCGGGAATGGCCGGTCGGTTCAGTCGGCCGCGGTCGATGCCGACCAAGACGCCGCCCGCTGTGGTGAAGCAGATCGTGAAGGCAACCGGCTCAACCACATCGACCGACGCAATCGCGAGCCACCGCGAAATGGACAAGCGAACGTCACGTCGGATACGAGCCAAACGTCGGAATCGCGTTCTTGCACACCGTCATCGACGACCATTCCCGCGTCGCCTATGTCGAGATCTGCGCAGGCGAGAAGGCCGTCACCGCGATCGGCGTGTTGGAAACGGGCCATCGCTTGGTTCGCGGACCGCGACAGGCACCACTCCGCTATCGGAGCCGCACCCACCAGCAGACTCAACAACCTGCCTGGACATCACAGCTAGTCCTGCCGGGAGAGGAACTGATCGGCATGGCCGCTGACAGCAGCCGGGGATCGCGGAGGACGGCCTGGAACACGTGCTTCTTGCTCGTGATGCAGGAGCCGACCGTGCAGATCGCGCACGTGCACAACAGGATGCCGATGCTCGTGGCTCCTGGGTTCGCGGAGGAGTGGCTGACGAGTACGGCGCAGGGTGGCGAGCTCGTCGACGCCGCCCGTTCGGCCGCACTCCCGCTCACTGAGCGGGTGATCGCGCGACCGAAGGGAACGACGCCGACGGCTGCCTCGGCGCTGTTCTAGCCCAGAGAGTAGGCGTAGTTGACGAGCATTACGCGCCGACCCTTGGCGCTCGGGTGAGCGCGATGACTACTCAGCAGCTCTCCGCCACGACGAAAGCGTTCGTGACGGGGTTGTTCCATCCGTCGTACAGCGTGGTGGTGCCGGGTGCGGCGCATGACTGTGTGCTGCCGATCACATAGTCGACCTGGATCTTTTGGGAGTGGGTGCTGCAGTTGGTGAAGTACTTGGCATCGTGCGTGGTCCAGTACCCGCAGGACGCCGCCGACGCGGCCGGTGCGGTGAGGAGCATGCCAGCGACAGCGATCCCTGCGATGCTCAGCGCGCCTGCGATCTTCTTCAGCTTCATATCTGTCTCCTTGCGTCATGAGCGCCGGGTTTCGACGTTCTCATATCAATCCTCAGGTGGGCGCGGAGCATTGTCTGTCCTCCTTTCGGCCGACAAAAAAGGGCCGATCGGGCAGCAATTGTGTCCCCCGCGACAATGGGGCTAACAGGCTGCGCCACTTTCGCGCTTCGCGCAGAGTCGGCCCAGGCTTTGGGGGAGTGCCGAGTCAGGTCCGCTGTATCTGATCGGAAGGAACAGCATCCATGCGCAAGATGCTCCTGACGACGAAATTGCTCGCCGCGGTGGGGGCGCGGCGGGGGCGCGGCGGGGTTGACCCTCGCTGGTGTGCTGCCAGCGACGGCCGCCGATACGTCGAGCGTTGAGCGTTGACAGCGAGTCTCTCGCCGCGATCGCACCCGACCTCACGCTGGCGCCACCATGCAATGGCGCGGCCTCGCCACCCGGCGCGACAAACACTCGATCACCTACCGCGCCGCCGTCCTCATCCACACCGCCATCGCATGGACCAACCAATCGTCAGA
The DNA here is from genome assembly GCF_042266785.1 of Microbacterium sp. NPDC056052. Classification (NCBI taxonomy): domain Bacteria; kingdom Bacillati; phylum Actinomycetota; class Actinomycetes; order Micrococcales; family Microbacteriaceae; genus Microbacterium; species Microbacterium sp. NPDC056052. The sequence goes on along the minus strand of NZ_JBHJWV010000010.1, from coordinate 32,660 downwards.
CCGGCCACCAGGGGCCGGGGCGCGGGCCCTGCTCAGCCCTCCACGCCGGCGTGGCGGGCCACGATCGCGTGGGCGACCGGCACGGATGCCGCGCCGTAGAGGAACCCGCGCGCCCCGCCCAGCCGCGACGAGGCGAACGCATCGGCCACCTCGGCCGGGGCGTGCCGGACGAGCAGCGATGCCTGCAGCGCCACCGCGAGCGCCTCCGTGAGCCGGCGCGCGCCCGCCTGCGCCTCGGTGGACGCGGGATCGCGCTGGGCATCGCGGAGCAGCCGCGCGGTGTCCGCGACGTGCGCGTCGAGCCGCGCATCCGCGCCCTCCGCGAGGCGCACCTCGGCGAGCAGGGCATCCGCGGTCTCCGGCTCGCGGGCGATCGCGCGCAGCACGTCGAGCGCGATGACGTTGCCGGATCCCTCCCATACCGCCATCACGGGCTGCTCGCGGTAGCGCCGGGCGAGCGGGAACGCCTCGGTGTAGCCGTTGCCGCCCAGGCACTCCAGCGCCTCGTACGCGTGGCCGGGGCCGCGCTTGCAGATCCAGTACTTCAGCACCGCCGTCGCCAGGCGCCGGAACGGCTCGTCCGCCGCGGGGGCGTCGGCCTCATAGGCGGCCGCGACCCGCAGGGACGAGGCGATCGCGGCCTCGGTCTCGACCGCGAGATCGGCGAGCACCTGCGTCATGGCAGGCTGCTCGGCCAGCAGCGCGCCGAACGCCGCGCGGTGCTGTGCGTGCCAGATCGCCTCGGCCGTGGCCTGCCGCATGCCCGCGGCCGTGCCGAGCATGCAGTCCAGCCGGGTCTGGTTGACCATCTCGATGATCGTGCGGACGCCGCGGCCCTCCTCGCCGACGAGCCATCCCACCGTGCCGTCGAACTCGACCTCGCTCGAGGCGTTCGCCCGGTTGCCGAGCTTGTCCTTGAGGCGCTGGATGAGGAACGGGTTGCGGGATCCGTCGGGCAGCACGCGCGGCAGGAGGAAGCAGCTCAGCCCGCCGGGCGCCTGCGCGAGCACCAGGAAGCCGTCCGACATCGGCGCCGAGCAGAACCACTTGTGCCCGGTGAGGATCCAGGATCCGTCGCCGGCCGGCCTCGCGGATGTCCGGTTCGCGCGCACGTCGGATCCGCCCTGCTTCTCGGTCATCGCCATGCCGAACAGGGCGGAGGTCTTGCCGGGCGCGAGTGCGGGCGTGTAGTCCCGGGAGAACAGGCGAGGGATCCACTCGTCCCGCAGCTCCGCGGATCCGAACTGCTGCAGCGCGGACACCACCGCGTGCGTCATCGAGACCGGGCAGGCGTGCCCCGGCTCGACCTGGGCGAAGAGCAGGAACTGCGCGGCCCTGGCGACCTGTGCGCCCGGACGCGGATCGGCCCAGGCGGCCGTGTGCGCCCCGGCGGCGACGGCGGCCGAGAGGATGCGGTGGTACGAGGGGTGGTACTCGACCTCGTCGATGCGCCGTCCCCAGCGATCGAACGCCGCCAGTTCCGGCTCGTGCACGTTGGCGAGCTCGGCGTCGTGCTGGAACGCGGCTGATCCGACCAGCTCCCCGGTCGCGATCAGCTCCGGCTCGGCCCATGACGCGCCATGCCGGCGCACGCCCTCGACGAGGGGCAGGTCGAGGGAGAACTCGTCGATACCCTCGCGCGGCGGCGCCTGGTTCGTGACGGTGTGCGTCGCCATGCGGATCCCCTTCGATCGTCTGGTTCGACCGTACGCCGTGGGCCGGTCAGTCCGTCGAGCGGTGCTCGAGCCACTCGGAGCGGAGCAGGCCCATCCGCACGATGTCCTCGTACTGTCCGCGCACCCAGGCGTGCTTGCGCTGGCGCCCTTCGATGACGAAGCCCGCCTTCTCGTAGATGCGGAGTGCGGCCGTGTTCGAGGCGATCGCCTCGAGGTGGACCCTGCGGAGGTTGGCGCGCACGAACGCGAACTCGACGATCTGCGCGATGGCCTCGCTGCCGACGCCCCGGCCGCGAGCCGACGGGATGAGCGCGATGCCGACCTCGGCGGTCCCGGTGAAGCCGTCGATGTCGAACAGACTCACGGTGCCGACGGCTTCTCCCTCGACATCGATCACGAAACCGAGGTTCCCGTTCGGATCCGCGTCGTACTCGGCCACGCGCGCCTCCCACCCCTTTCGCGTCATCGCCGCGGGGCGGAGCGGACTGCGCTGCTCCCAGCTGTCGAGTTCCGCGGCAAGCGCGTAGAGCGCGTCGTAGTCGGCCTCGGTGCGGGCGCGGAGCGTGATGGCGGGGTGTGGGGACATGAGGACACGCTACCCGCGGGCCCGGACATCCGGGGCCCCGCCGACGCGGCGATTGCCGCCTTCCGGCGGACCTTGCCAGCCCTCGGAAGGCGGCATAGCCTGCCGAAAGAAAGACGGATCAGGCCCCGCCGCGAGGGATCGGCGCCGATGAGGGCGTCGCGGGCCGGATGCGCCGCGAAGGAGGATGAGATGGGCCACGACGAGGACGAGGAACAGGTCGAAGAACGGGAGGCCTCTGCCGGCGGCCCGCCCGTGGACGAGGACGACGGGGGCCTGATCCCGCCGCCCGACGTCGACACGATGCTCGGGTTCGAAGGGTCGATCGAGGGCCTCTGACGCGGGTGCTGCGCCGGGCCGGTGCCCTCAGGCGGCACCCGAGTCGGGATCCGCCTAGATGACTGCGTGCGCCCGCACCGGGAACGTGCCGAACCCGGCCACGGCGGGCGGAGCGGCGGTGAAGCGCGCGCCGCGCGCCGGGAGGGATCCCAGGCCGGCGAGGTGCTCGACGACCGGGATCCCCGCGGCGAGCAGGACGGAGTGGGCGGGCCGCTCGCCGCCGGATTCGATGTCGTCGATGTTGATCGAGTCGATCCCGACCAGTGCGACCCCGGCGTCGGCGAGGAACTGCGCGGCCTCGCCGCTGAGGAACGGTGCGCCGCGGCCGTACTCCGGGGTGCCGAAATGCCGGTCCCAGCCCGTGTGCAGCAGCACCGCCGTGCCGCGCAGGTCGCGGTCGGCGAGGGTCGCGGATCCGATTCCGCGGCGGTCGGACGACCAGGTGTCGGTGAGGTGGAAGACCTCGGCGGGCAGGTCGACGAGCCTCTCCAGCGGGAGCGACGAGAGGTCGCCGCCCTCGGCGTAGCGATGGAACGGCGAGTCGATGTAGGTGCCCGTGTTGCCGATCATCGTGATGACGTCCATGGCGAACTCGGTGCCCGGCGCGTATTTCGCGCGGGAGTCCTCCCGGGTGAGGAACGGCGTGATCTCCGGCGCAGGCAGGCCGGGGTACGTGATCAGGCCCGCGCGGATCGGGTGCGACAGGTCGACGATCCGTCGCTCCGAGGCCGCCGCGGGGGAGTCGACGCCCCGGCTGCCGCGGTGCTGCTCGGCGATGATCCGGAGGTCGCTCAGCACGACCGACTCCACGAGCGCGAGGCCCAGATGGCGGACGAGGAGCAGGCCGATCGCATCGGCGTCCAGGTCGGCGGAGGGAAGGTCCAGGCGGAACCCCTCGCCCTGCATGCCGCCGCCGTTCGCGAAGCGGATGTCGAAGCCGAAGTGCGCGCGGTACTCGGTGGGTTCGGTCATCCTGCCAGTATGGCGAGGATCTGAGGGGCTGCGGTGCTCATGGCGTCATGGACGCAGCTGTTCCAGGGGGCGAGCCGCAGGAAGGGCCGCACCCGCAGACGCGGATGCGGCCCTCACTGTCAAGCAGTCGAGCGGGGGCTCAGTGGAAGAGGCCCAGCTTGCCGAACTTCTCGGCGAGCAGGTAGTACACCGTGATGCGGCTCTTGGTGCGGTCCGCCTTCATCGTCTCCTTGACCTCGTCGAGTGCGGCGTCGAGCGCGGCGTCCGACTCGGTGAGGCCGAGCTTCTTCTGGAGGAAGTTGGTCTTGACGGTCTCGACCTCGTCCTTGTCGGAGAACGCGACGTACGCCGAATCCGGGCTGCTCATCACGAGCCGGTAGGTCGTGAGGAGACCCTCGATCGCAGCATCATCGGCGTTGGGGCGGTAGATCTTGACGTCAGCGGCCCAGTCAGCCATGGGTGAACTCCTTTACGTCCGGCCCGGCTCGATATGCCGCGCTCGCCAGAGATCGTAGACGCCCTGGCCGAACAGCGAAAGACGCACCGCGGAAGGGGCCGCTATTCCGAGTTGCTCGGTTTCATCGTCGGCATCTGCGGGTGACAGGAAAGGCCCCCACCTGAGGCGAGGGCCTTTTCCGAATCCGGAGGGGCTGACGGGAATCGAACCCGCGCTGTCTGCTTGGGAAGCAGAAGTTCTACCATTGAACTACAGCCCCGCACGTCGATGACGCCTGGCCAGCATAACAAACGCGCGCGGCATCCCGGATCCGGCTCCGCGTGGGGTCCCGACGCCGAAAGCTGCGTGGTCGCGCCGTCGCACCATCGCAGCGTCGACGCCCCCTCGCAGTGTCGAGGCCCCCTCGTGCGTGCGTCCATACGAGGGGGCGCGGGTGCTGCGAGGGGGTGCCGGCGAGGACGGGCGACGACATTTCGGTGCGGTCACGATCGCGCCGGATCCGCCGACGCGATCCGAAGCTATGCATCAGCTCAGAATAGGGTGGAAGGCGACCCTGGCTGTCGCGCCTCTACGGACCGACAGCCACTTCCATGCAGAGACCGGAGAGCTCACCATGAACAAGGCAACCCTGACCCGTATCGGCGGCCTCGCCGCAGCGATCGTCCTCACCGCGACCATGACCGCCTGCTCGGGCGGCCAGAGCGTGGCCGACGCGTGCAAGATCGCCAACACCGAGATGAACAAGGCCACCTCGAGCATCTCGAGCGACGTCAACGCCGCCATGCAGCAGGCCACCCAGGGCGAGAAGGTCGACTTCGCCGAGATCTTCGCCCCCGTGCAGAAGGGGCTCGACGAGGCCGGCAAGAAGGTCACCAACGAGGCCGTGAAGGCGCCGCTCACGGCGTTCGCGACCGAGTTCAACGGCTTCGTGAAGGTCTTCGACGGCTTCGAGATGCCCGACCTGAAGAACATCGATGCGAACGACCCTGCTGCGATGGACAAGCTCAAGCAGGCCCAGGACAAGGCCCAGGAGATCTCGACCAAGGCTCAGGACGCCAGCGCCAAGCTCACCGAGCAGGGCAAGAAGCTGCAGGAAGTCTGCAACAAGGGCTGACCCCCTCGGCGTACGCCGGACGCTCAGAAGGGGCGCCGCTCGGAGCATCCGGGCGGCGCCCCTTCGCCGTGTCGAGGCCCCCTCGTGCGCGCGTCCATGCGACGAGGCGCGGATGCTGCGAGGGGGTGCGGGCTCGACGCAAGGGCGTCGCAGGAGAAGGTTCCCGCGACGCCTTGCGCAGAGTCGCAGAGGCCCTCGCCGCCAGGAAGTTCCTTCTTTGTCAGCTGATTCTCTTCCCTTGCATAGGGGTTTCACGGTAATCCTGAATCTTGTGTGTGCCAGATCGGCGCACGACGGACGCATCGCCTCGGAAACCGTCGAGGCGATGCCTGGAGGGAGAATCGATGTCAGAGAAGAGCGCCCGCGTACGACGACGTGCAGCGGCGACGACGTCTGCGTTCGTGCTGGCCGCCGCAGGGGTGGCGACGTTCGGGGCCGTGCCCGCGAGTGCGGCGCCGCCGAGCGCAGCACCGCCGAGCGCCCAGGCAGCAGGCACGAGTTCCGCCACAGCCTCGGGCAGCACTGCGGGCAAGAGCGGCGCCAGCGATCACTACATCAACTACGTGGCTCCTCGGGCCGAGGCGTTCACCGACGCGTCCGACGACCAGGCGGTCGCCGACCTGGGAGGCGGCGCGAGCGCACGGAAGGCGATCAGCGACGCCGCGTTCGAGCGCGCCAAAGAGAACGACCAGAAGCACGCGCAGGGCAACCCGGTCGCGGCCGAGCAGCTGGCGAAGACCGAGGCGGAGGCGGTGCAGACCGGCGAGAGCCCGAAGAACCTCAAGCACGCCGACAGCACGCAGCAGGCGAAGCTTCTGACCATCCTCGTCGAGTTCGACGGCACGGAGGACTTCTCGGGCCTGCAGGTCCCGACCGGTTTTGGGGCGACGGACTGCAAGCCGGGCGACGTGCAGGGGCCGACGCTGCACAACAACATCCCGGATCCGGCGAGCGCCGCCCACAAGGACAACAACACCATGTGGGTCCCTGACTTCTCGAGTGACTTCTACAACAGGATGCTGTTCTCCGATGAGGGCATCACCGAGCGGGTCCGCACCGATCTGACGGGCCTGGACGGCCAGCCCGGCTTCGACATCTCCGGTCACACGATGAAGAAGATGTACGAGGAGATGTCCCGCGGCGCCTACTCGCTCTCCGGCGAGGCCACGGCCTGGGTCACGGTCCCGCACTCCGAGGGGTACTACGGCGCCACGGTCTGCCACCTCAACCCGGAGACCGGCGCGTACGAGGCGGGTCCCATGCAGGACATGCAGGGCCACCCCGACAACCCCCTCGGCCCCGGCCAGCTGCCCATCGATGCGGTGGCGGCGGTCGCGCAGCAGAACCCGGACTTCCCCTGGGCCGACTACGACATCGAGGATCAGGGCGACCGCGACGGAGACGGCAACGTCCACGAGCCGGACGGCATCATCGACCACGTCGTGCTCGTGCACGCCGGCGAGGACAAGTCCGGCGGTGGCGGCAAGGAGGGCACCTACGCGGTCTGGGCGCACTCGTCCGACGTCGCGGGCGGCGCCACGATTCCCGGCACCGACTTCAAGATCCAGAACTACATCGTCCAGCCGGAGAACTCCGGTGTCGGTGTGTTCGCGCACGAATACGGCCATGACCTGGGTCTGCCCGACCTGTACGACACGTCCAACGCGGGCAATTCCGACATCGACTTCTGGGACCTGATGAGCTCCGGCTCGCACTCCGGTCCGATCTTCCAGTCGATGCCGACGCACATGGGCATCTGGGACAAGTGGGTGCTGGGCTGGGTCGACCCGCTGGAGATCAACCCGGGCGACGGCACCAAGACCGTCAAGGTCGGACAGGCTTCCCGGCCCGCGAACGGCACCGAGGACGGCGTCAAGATCAACCTGCCGGACAAGCGGATCACCCTCGCCGACCCGCACAGCGGATCGGAGATGTGGTACTCGAACGCCGATCAGGACTGGGCGGACGTGCAGCTGAAGCGATCGATCGACAACGTGCCCGCCGGTGCGACCTTCTCGATGTGGAACGACTACGTCATCGAGGAGGACTGGGACTTCGGCTTCGTCGAGGTCTCGACCGACGGCGGATCCACCTGGACCGAGCAGAAGGTCTACGACGAGTCCGGCGCGCTCGTCTCGACCGATGACGGCTACAGCGACCCGAACGGGCGGATGAAGGACTTCGGCAACAAGAAGTACGGACTCACCGGATCCACGGGCGGCTGGCGTCACGATCACATCGACCTGTCGGCGTACGCCGGGCAGAACATCCAGGTGCGTCTGCGTCAGGCGACCGACGCGGCCTACGAGGATCGCGGCTGGTTCTCCGACGACTTCGCCCTGACGGCCGGCGGCGCCGACGTCTGGACCGATGACGTGGAGTCGGGCGACAACGGCTGGACCTCGACCGCGGGCACGTTCACCGACACCACGGGCGCAGGCTGGGTGCGCGACACCGGTACGCAGATCAAGGCGCAGTACTACCTGGTCGAGTGGCGCAACTTCGACGGCTTCGATGAGGGCCTGAGGTACGGCTACACCACGGTGTACAGCGACGCCGGATGGAAGGTCGAGAAGGTTCCGTACAACGCGCCCGGCGCGCTGGTCTGGTACCGCGACACCGCCTACGGCGACTCCAACCAGGTCACCTCGAACCTGACCAACCTGCCGAGCTACGGTGCGAAGGGCGGCCTGCTCCTCGTGGACAGCCACTTCGACCCGCTGCGTCGCACAGGGGCTGAGGCTGAGATTGATCCGTCCGTGACGAAGAACATCTCCAGCCGTGCGCAGTCGTCCAACGCCGCGTTCGGTCTCACGCCCACCCTGCCGTTCAAGGACTGCCTGGTGGACGCGGACTTCAACGAGGCCTGCACCGACATCGCGGCTCAGGCGTCGGTGAAGTCCTTCACCGACGACCAGGGCTGGGTGGCCGGACTGGAGCTCCGCGACGGTCAGCTGTTCAACCGCCTGCGCGACGCCTCGGTGGTCGTGCCGTCGGTCGACGGCGCGCCGTACAGCACGCGGGTCGTCAATCCGGACGGCACCCCCGCGACCGATCTGTACGGTCATGACCTCGGGTTCACGACGCTCGGCACGGGCAACCCCGCGGATGCGGGCGTGGGCTACGGCACCGTCGTCACCGTGAAGAAGTCGCTGCAGAACAACACGGCGGCGCTCCTCACGGTTCGCGCTCCGCTCTCCGAGGACCCGGCGAAGCCGGACGCACCGGCGATCACGTCGCCCGCGAACGGGGCGAAGCTCGACACGGCGCCGACCGCCGTGAGCGGCACCGGAACCCCGGGCGCGGATGTGGTGGTCACGCTCGACGGCGTGCAGGCCGCGGCCAAGGCCGCCGCCCCCGCTGCCGCAGCCAAGGCGGCCGCCCTTGCGGCCGAGGCCGCGGAGGCGACGGTCGTGGGCGACGACGGCACCTGGTCCGTCGCGTTGCCGAGCACGGTCGCCGTGGGATCGCACACGATCTCCGCGGTGCAGACCTACGGCGGCGTGAGCAGCGACGCAGCGGAGAGCACCTTCGTCGTGGCCGATGTCGTGGCTCCGACCCCGACGCCGACGCCGACCACTCCGGGCGGCGACCCGGGCGCGGGCGGCAACGGCAGCGGCAACGGCAAGGGAAACCTGGCCGCCACCGGTCTGAACGGCGACACCCTGCTGACGACCGGCATCATCGGCGGGGCGCTCGTGCTGCTCGCCAGCGCCTTCCTGGTGATGTCCCGCCGGCGTCGGCGCCTTCAGGGCGACACGACGGCTGACCCGATGAGCTGATCGGGCCGGCGGTAACGACCAGGAGCGCCGGTCCCGATGTCCGCATCGGGGCCGGCGCTCCGTCGTCCGCCCTGCTGACCGCCTCCCGCTGCGGCGCCCGTGAGGATCCCGTGAGGGGCGCTTCGGCACGTCGCGTGAGGATTCCGTGAGGGGCGCCCGGTGGCGCGGGAATCCGGCCCTAGGCTTCGTCGTGTGAGCAGTCAGTCCGTCATCGGCGCGAAGAGCGCAGCACCTGCGAGGAGCCCCCTCCGGCTCGCGCTGATCGTGGGCGCCCTCGGCGTCGTCTTCGGCGACATCGGCACGAGCCCGATCTATGCGCTGCAGACCGTGTTCAATCCCGAGGACCCGCACCCGATCCCGCTCACGACGGAGAACCTGTACGGGGTCGTCTCGCTCATCGTGTGGTCGGTGATCCTGATCGTGACGGTCACCTACGTGCTGCTCGCGATGCGGATGGACAACGACGGCGAGGGCGGCATCATGGCGCTGCTGACGCTGCTCCGCCGCTGGGCGCCGAAGGGGCGCACGCGCACGGTGGCGGTCCTGTCCGGTCTCGCCGTGCTGGGCGCTGCGCTCTTCCTCGGCGACAGCATGATCACCCCGGCGATCTCGGTGCTCTCCGCGGTCGAGGGGCTGAAGACCATCAATCCGGGCCTGGAGGAGTGGGTGGTCCCCATCACCGCCACGATCCTGCTGATCCTCTTCCTGATCCAGAAGCTCGGGAGCTCGGTCGTCGGCCGGCTGTTCGGGCCGATCATGGCGATCTGGTTCGTCGTGATCGGGGTGCTCGGGATCGGCGGGATCACGCACGATCCGCAGATCCTGCAGGCGCTGCTGCCGACCTACGCGATCGAGTTCATGATCGGCCACTTCGACATCGCGTTCTTCGCGCTCGCCGCGGTGGTGCTGTCGGTCACCGGCGCCGAGGCGCTCTACGCCGACATGGGCCACTTCGGCCGCAAGCCGATCTCGATCGCGTGGCTGTTCCTGGTGTTCCCCGCGCTCGCGCTCACCTACCTCGGGCAGGGTGCGCTGCTGCTGGAGGACAAGGCCAACATGTCGGCGCCGTTCTTCCTGCTCGCGCCGGAATGGGGCAGGATCGCGCTCGTGATCCTGGCCACCGCGGCCACGGTGATCGCCTCGCAGGCCGTGATCTCCGGCGCCTTCTCGGTGGCCGCTCAGGCCTCCGGGCTCGGCTACCTGCCTCGGCTGCGGGTGACGCACACCTCGTCCGAGACGCACGGCCAGATCTACGTGCCGTGGATCAACTGGCTGCTCATGGTCTCGGTGATCACCCTGGTGTTCGTCTTCCGCAGTTCCGCATCCCTCGCGTTCGCGTACGGGATGGCGGTCATCGGCACGATCACGATCACGACGCTGCTGTTCTTCTACCTGGCCCGGCGACGCTGGAAGACGCCGGGGTGGATCCTCTGGGGCGGTGCGGTGATCCTGCTCTCGGTCGACCTGCTGTTCCTCGCGGCCAACGCCACCAAGTTCGTGCACGGTGCGTGGCTGCCGCTCGCGATCGGCCTCGCCGCGTTCATCGTGATGACGACCTGGCAGCGCGGGCGCGCGCTCATCACCGCGCGCCGCACCGAGGCGGAGGGGTCGCTGGCCGACTTCGTGAGCAATCTGCGCACGCATCCGAAGCTCATCGACCGGGTGCCCGGCACGGCCATCTTCCTCAACCCCGGCGGCACCACGACGCCGCTCGCGCTGCGTGCCAACGTCGAGCACAACCACGTGCGCCACGCCAGGGTGATCATCCTGTCCGTCGACATCCAGAATGTGCCCCGCGTTCCCCAGACGAAGCGCTGCACGGTGGATGACCTGGGGGATCCGACCGACGGGATCCTCTACATCTCCGCGCGGTTCGGCTATGCGGAGAAGCCTGATCTGCCCCGCGCCCTGCGCAGCATCCCGCCGCACAAGACGCAGGGCTGGATCGACCTGGACAACGCCACGTACTTCCTGTCGAAGATCGAGCTGCGCGAGGGCCGCAGGGGCGGCATGGCGCGGTGGCGCAAGCGGCTGTTCCTCGCGGCCTCGCACATCACGACCGATGCGAGCGACCACTTCGGGCTGCCGCGCGACCGCGTGATCGTGATGGGGTCGCAGATCGAGCTCTGAGACGGATCCGGTCCCGCCGAGAACCTCGGGGGGACCGGACGTCAGGAGGCGGGCGTCGGAGCCGGTGGTTCAGACGACGGCGAGCGCGTCGATCTCGACGAGCATCTCCTCGCGGGGCAGACCCGTGAACACGGTGGTGCGCGAGGGGAGTACGCCGCTCGGGGTGTGCTTCGTGACGAACTCGCCGTAGGCCTCGTTCATGATCGCGAAGTCCTCGCGCTTGGTCAGGTACACGCGCAGCATCACCACGTCGTCGAAGGTCGCCCCCGACGCCTCGACGATCGCGCGTACGTTCTCGAGCGTGCGGACGGTCTGCGCGGCGACATCGCCGGGGAAGAGGTACTCGCTCGTCGCCGGGTCCACCGGGCCCTGCCCTGACACCTGCACGATCGGGCCCTTGCGCACCCCCTGGGAGAACACGTGCGCGGGAGCGGGGGCGTCGGTCGTGAGCACCCGGGTCTTCGGAGTCTGCTCTGTCATGGTCGTTCCTCTCGGTCGGCGGCGGGGCGCGGTGCCCAGCCCAGGTCTGCGGATGTCGCCTGCGTCGCCTCCACGAGCTGCGGCAGCAGTGCCAGCACCTCGTGCGCGGGCAGCGACATGGTCGGCACCGACACGGATGCCGCGGCGACCACGGCGCCGCTGCCGTCGCGGATGGGCGCGGCGATGCAGTTGATGAAGCTCTCGTGCTCGCCGCTGTCGCGGGCGAAGTCGTCGGCGCGCACGCGCTCGAGCTCGGCGAGGAAGTCCGCCGGGTTCGCGATCGTGCGCTCGGTGTACGGCACGTAGTCGATGCCCTCCGCGATCGTCCGACGTGCTGACGCGGGCAGATCGGCGAGCAGCACCTTCGCCACGGCCGTGCTGTGCAGCGGGGCGCGCAGCCCGACGCGCGAGTACATCCTGATGCCCGTGCGCGCCTCGAGCTTGTCGATGTAGACCACGTCTCCCGACTCGTAGGCGGCGAGATGCACGGTCTGCCCGGTGCGATCGTTGAGCCGCTCGAGATGAGGGCGGGCCACTTCGCGCACGTCGCGCTGGGCGAGAGCGGCGCCGGCGAGGTCGAACAGCCGGCTCCCGAGCCGGTAGCGATGCTGCGCGTCGTGCGTCACGAAGCGCTGCGCCTCGAGCGTCTGCAACAGACGCAGCACGGTCGACTTGTGCACGCCCAGCCGTTCGGCGCACTCGTCGAGGGTGCGCGCGCCGTCCTCCAGGGCGACGAGCAGGTCCAGCGCGCGGGTCACGGTCTGGTTCATCGGAGCTCCTTGGCGGATCCTGAGGGTGCGGACGCCCCGACCGGTCCTCCGGAGGCAGTCGCGACGGAGAGGTCGGACGCGGGCATGGATCGAGGATATCCAGCGATGCAAACGGATGCAACGCTGATTGCGTCGAACGCAACACGAAGGCATCATGGAAGGGTGGAGACGTCTTCGAGTGGTGCCCGCCCGCTGTCCGTGCAGGACAAGTCCTTCCCGCCGTCCGCGTACGGCCGCACGAGGGAGCAGTTCCTGGCGACGGGGCCAGCGCGTTCCGACTTCGCGACGCCGCTGCTCACCCTCGACGCGGGGGCGATGGTGCACAACGTCGCGCGCATGGCCGACTGGGCGCAGGAGGCCGGCGTGCTGCTGGCTCCGCACGGCAAGACGACGATGGCCCCGGCGCTCTGGCGGCAGTTGCTCGACGACCGCCCTCTGGGCGGCGGCGCGTGGGGTCTCACCCTCGCCACGCCGTGGCAGGCGCAGGTCGGCCGCGCGCATGATGTCCGCCGCATCCTCATCGCGAACGAGGTCGTGGATCCGATCGGGCTGCGCTGGATCGCCGACGAGCTGGCCGCGCATCCGGACGTCGAGATCCTGAGCTGGGCGGACGGCGTCGACGTCGTCCGCGCGATGGAGGCGGCCCTGAGCGGGGGAGTGCGGCGGCCGCTCCAGGTGCTCGTCGAGCTCGGCGGAGCCGGTGGGCGCACCGGCGCCCGCGACCGCGCCACCGCACGCGCGATCGCCGAGGCCATCGCCGCCTCTCCGGTGCTCGAGCTGGCCGGCGTCGGCGGCTACGAGGGCGCCCTCGCGCACGACGCCGGAGACGCCGCGATCGCGCGGGTCGACGCGTACCTCGCCGACCTCGCGGGCCTTCATCGCGAGCTCGCCGACGCGGGACTGTACCCGGCGGGCGTGCGCCCCGTGGTCACCGCGGGCGGCAGCGCCTACTTCGACCGCGTCGGCGCCGTGCTGCCGCCGCTATGCCCCGATGCGGATGTCGTGGTGCGCTCGGGCGCGTTCCAGATCCACGACGACGGCTTCTACGCGGGGATCAGCCCGATGGGCCGCACGATCGGCGACGTGCCGTTCCGCTCCGCGATGCACGTCTGGGCGCGGGTGCTGTCGCGGCCCGAACCGGGCCTCGCGCTGCTCGACTGCGGTCGCCGCGACGCCTCGTTCGACGAGGGGCTGCCGGTCGCGCAGCGCATCGCGGGACGCGCGGAGGACGACGACGTGCTCGCGGGTAGTGTCGTGTCCGCGCTCAACGACCAGCACCTGTTCCTCCGGCTCGGCGACGAGGCGGTCGCCTCCGGGGCAGGAGCGCGGCTGCAGGTGGGAGACGTGGTGCGGCTCGGCCTGTCGCACCCGTGCACGGTGCTCGACAAGTGGCGCCTGATCCCCGTCGTCGCGGACGCCGATGCGCCGGATCCGCTCGTCGTCGACGCCGTGGAGACCGTGTTCTGAGCATGGCCCCCGCCTCCTCCACGCCGACGCTCCTCCGGCACACGACAGTCGTCGACGGCACCGGATCCCCTCGCCGCACCGCGGACGTCCTGCTCCGCGGCGACCGGATACAGACGATCGCCCCGGCCGGCACCCTGAACGCGGAGGAGGGCGCCGAGGTCTGGGACGCCGAGGGTCTCGTGCTCGCCCCCGGCTTCATCGATATGCATGCGCACTCCGACCTCGCCGTGCTCGCGGACCCGTCCCACATCGCCAAGGTCGGTCAGGGGATCACGACCGAGGTCATCGGCCAGGACGGTATCGGCTACGCGCCGGTCGACGACGCGATCCTCGACGGCGTGCGCCGCCAGATCGCCGGCTGGAACGGGCACCCCGGGCTCGCGATCGACTGGCGCGACATGGCGGGCTATCTCGACCGGCTCGCACAGGGCACGGCGACCAACACCGCGGTGCTCGTGCCGCAGGGCAACCTGCGCCTGCTCACGGTCGGATCCGGCAGCCGCACGGCGACGGGACCCGAGATCGCCGACATGCGCGCGATCCTCGCGGACTCGCTGTCGGCCGGCGCGGTCGGGCTCTCCAGCGGCCTCACCTACGTGCCGGGGATGTATGCCGACACCGCAGAGCTCACCGCCCTCTGCGAGGTGGTGGCGGGGCACGGCGGCTTCTACGCCCCGCACACCCGGTCCTACGGCGCCGGCGCGCTCGACGCCTATGCGGAGGTCGTCGGCATCGCCCGCGAGACGGGCTGCGCGCTGCATCTCGCCCACGCGACGCTCAACTTCGCGTCGAACGCGGGCGCCGCGCCGCGGTTCCTGGAGCTCATCGACCGGGCTCTCGCCGACGGGGTCGACATCACGATGGACAGCTACCCCTACCTGCCCGGCGCGACCACGCTCGTGGCCCTCCTGCCCAGTTGGATCGCCGCCGGCGGCCTCGACGCGCTGCAGGACCGGCTCGCGGCGGGCGCCGACCGGGACGCCCTGGTGCAGGCCCTCGACGTGGACGGCTGCGACGGGTTCCACGGCGAGCGCGCCGACTGGTCCCTGATCCAGATCTCCGGTGTGGGCCATCCGGAACTCGCCGACCTGGTGGGCCGCACGATCGCGGAGATCGCGGCGTCGACGGGCGAGGAGCCGGTGGACGCCGTCATCCGCATCCTCCTCGCCGACGAATTCGCGACCGGCGTGCTCATGCACATCGGTCACGAGGACAACGTGCAGGCCATCATGCGCCACCCGCGGCACACCGGCGGCAGCGACGGGATCCTCGTCGGGGACCGCCCGCATCCGCGCTCGTGGGGGACCTTCCCGCGCTACCTCGCACGCTACGTGCGCGAGCTCGGCGTGCTGACGCTCGAGGAGGCGGTCCGCCACCTCAGCGCCACCCCGGCCCGGAGGCTGCGCCTCGCCGATCGCGGCCTCGTGCGCGAGGGGTTCGCGGCGGACCTGGTGCTGTTCGATCCCGAGCACATCCAGGACCGCGCGACGTTCGAGCAGCCCCGCCGCACCGCGACGGGCATGGCAGGGGTCTGGGTCAACGGCCGGCTCGCGGTCCGCGACGGCGAACGCACGGAGAGCGTGTCGGGCCGGAGCCTGCGCGCGACGAAGGAGGGGACGCGATGAGCGCCGACATCGAGAACGACGCCGCCACGACGGACGACGTGATGGCGCTGCTGCGCCGGGACGCGGCGCTCGCGCTGCCGCGCCTCGCGCGCATCCCGGATCCGCTGCCGCTGCTGGCGGCGCTCGCCGCGGGCGGGATCCACGTCGTGGAGTTCGCGTTCACCACCCCGGGGGTCACCGAGCTCATCGCCGCGAGTGCCGAGGCCCCCGGCGTGCGGGTGGGCGCCGGCACGGTCACGACCGCGACCGAGGCGCGGGACGCGATCGCCGCGGGCGCCGCATTCCTGGTGACCCCCGCGGTCATCGCCGAGGTGGCGGAGGCCGCGGGCGCGCACGGCGTGCCCGTGATCATGGGCGCGTTCACGCCGACCGAGGCGCTCACCGCGGCCAGGCTCGGGGCCGCCGCCGTGAAGATCTTCCCCGCCGAGACCGTGGGCGCCGGATACTTCCGGCACCTCGCGGGGCCGTTCCCGCAGCTGCCCCTGGTCGCCTCCGGCGGTCTTCACGAGGGCAATGCCGCCGACTACCTGCGTGCGGGGGCGATCGCGGTGACAGCCGGGTCGAGCGTCGTCTCGGCCGCCGACGTCGCCGCGGGGGACTGGGACGCAGTCACCGCCAAGGCGCGGGCCTTCCTCGCCGCCGCGCGCGGCTGACGCGCCCCGGGCGCTGACACGCCTCGCCGCAGCGCGGAGCCCTTCGTCTCGTCGCTGCGCTCCTCGCTCAGGGACCGGTCCGTCACCGGATCCTGAGCGACACTTCGACTCGCTGCGCTCGCTCAGCGCGGGTCTCCGCGAGACGAAGGACGCTCCGCCGGCCGGCTACGCCAGGTTCGCCGTGAGCCGGGCGATCTCCGCCGCGCGCTCTGCGCGGTCGAACGTCTTGCCCGGCACCCCGGGGACCTGCTGCCAGGGGTGGGGGCCGGCGTCGGGGCGGTACTCGATCCCTGCCGCGTCCAGGCGTGCGAGGTGCGCCTCGAGCCGGTCGGGGAACGAGCCGACGGCGTCTGGATCCTGCCCGCTCCACAGCGCCTCCGCGAGAGCGCACAGCCGAGGGAAGAGCTGGTAGTCGCGGCGGCGGGCCGAGTCGACGTGCTCGGCCCAGAGGTTCGCCTGCCCGCCCAGGATGCGTCCGCGGCGCTCGCTCTCGAGCGCCTCCGGGATCGGATCGAAGGCGCGCACATGCGCGACCGTGGTCACCAGACCGGTCGGGATCGGCTCGTCGGGAGAGTCGGACTGCCGGTAGTCGAGGTAAACCGTGTCCTCCGGGCACATCACCACATCGGATCCGCGTCGCGCCGCGATCACCGCGCCCGCCGTGCCGCGCCAGGAGGCGACCGTCGCGCCGGTGACCGCGCCGCCCTCGAGGATCTCGTCCCAGCCGTACAGGCGGCGCCCGCGGGAGCGGACGTGCTCGTCGACGCGGGCGATGAACCAGCTCTGCAGCTCGTCCTCCGTGGTGAGACCGCGTTCGCGCATGAGCTCCTGCGTGCGGGCGTCGGCCCGCCACTCGTCCTTGCGGCACTCATCCCCTCCGATGCCGATGACCTCGGAGGGGAAGATCTCGATGATCTCGTCGAGCACGTCGCAGAAGAAGGCGACGGTCGACTCCTCGACGTTGAGCGCGTGCGGGTTGATGCCCCATCCGGTCCAGGGCCCGAGCGGATCGGCGACCAGGCCGAGCTGCGGATACGCGGCGATCGCCGCCTGCACGTGGCCGGGAAGCTCGATCTCGGGCACCACCGTGATCCCGCGCGCGGCGGCGTAGGCGACGATCTCGCGCAGATCGTCCTGCGTGTAGAAGCCTCCGTGCGGCATGCCGTCCTGCGTGGATCCGGGGCCGGATCCGCGCTGCGACGACGGGCGCCACCCGCCGACCTCGGTCAGCAGGGGGTACTTGCGGATCTCCGCCCGCCAGCCCTGGTCGTCGGTGAGGTGCAGGTGCAGGACGTTGAGCCGGTGCATCGCGAGCTGGTCGATGACCCGCAGCACCTCGGCCGTCGGCGCGAAGTGCCGTGCGACGTCGAGCATGAGCCCGCGCCAGCGGTACCGGGGCGCGTCGTCGACGCGCACGGCGGGCACGCTCACCGCGGCCTCCTCGGCGATCGGCGCGCGCCGGTACGTGCGCGGGGGCAGCAGCTGCAGGAGCGTCTGCACCGCGTGCTGCGCACCTTGCGCGCCGGCAGCCGCGATCCCGATGCCGTCCTCGTCCACCGTGAGCGCGTAGGCCTCCTCCGCGAGGAGCGGGTCGACGGCGAATGTGACGGCGGGCGAGCCGGCGGCGTCGGGCGCGTCGAGCGCGAGCGACAGGCCGAGCCCGGTGCGCAGCGCCTCCTGCAGCCGCTCCGCCGCCGCGCGCAGCGGCTCCGTGGCGCGGATCCGGACGGCCGCCGAGAGCGGGAACTCGCCCGATCCGGCCTCGACGCGGGACGGCTGGGGAAGAAGGTTCAGCACGACGACTCCTCGTTCTTGTTGCATCATATGCAACAGGGTTTGCGTGACGTGGAACCAGCCTATTCCTGATGCGGGGTCGTAGGGGAGGCGGCCGACGGTCCGGCGCCTCCGGCGCCTCGCGCATAATGAGTCTGACCGATCGGGACGGAGGTGCGCGTGGCTGTGGAGAGCGAGGCGCCTCGCGCCCTGAACATCCGCGACGTCGCGCGCGAAGCCGGAGTCTCGTACCAGACCGTGTCGCGGGTGCTGAACGGCAGCGACCGGATCCGGGAGAAGACCCGCGAGCACGTGCAGTCGGTCATCGACCGGCTCGGCTACCGCCCGAACCCCGTCGCGCGGGCGCTGTCGACGAACCGATCCCGCACGATCGGCGTGCTCACGGCGCACAGCGCTCTGTACGGACCCGCCACGGCGATCACCGCCATCGAATTCGCGGCGCGCGACGCCGGCTACCGCCTGTCCATCGCCAATCTGCGCTCCGGTGAGCCGGAGTCCGTGCGCGCCAGCATCGACGATCTGCTCAGCCACGCGGTCGAGGCGATCATCGTGATCGCGCCGCAGCAGGAGGTCCTGAGCGAGGTCGGCGGGATGAGCGTGGACGTGCCCATCGTGGCGCTCGGTCCGAGCGGCGAGCGTCATTCGATGGCAATGGATCAGATCGCGGGCGCCAGGGCGGCGGTGGCCCATCTCGCGGACCTCGGGCACGAGTTCATCGTGCACCTCGGCGGTCCGCAGAACTGGACCGAGGCCGAGGCGCGCATGGTCGGCTACCTGCGGGAGCTCGAGGCCCGCGACCTGCGCGTGCGCGCTCCGCTCCTGGGCGACTGGACCGCGCAGTTCGGCTACGAGGCGGGCATGAGCCTGCTCCGGATGCCGGACTTCACCGCCGTCTTCGCCGGGAACGACTCGATGGCGCTCGGCTTCCTGCACGCCTGCCGCGAACTCGGCGTCAGAGTGCCGGAGGACGTCAGCGTCGTCGGGTTCGACGACATCCCGGAGGCCGCGCACTTCTTCCCGCCGCTCACCACCGTCCGACAGGATTTCGTCGAGCTCGGCCGGCGGACGATCCGGATGCTGCTGGCGCAGCTCGCCGGAGAGGACCTGGCGCAGGATCCCCTGATCCCGCAGCTGATCGTGCGTGCGTCGACCGCCGCGCCCCGCTCGACCTGATCCCTCGCGGACGCCCGTCGCGGGGTGCCGCAGCGCGTGGTCCGCGACGAAACCGGGAAACCCTCTCTTGACAAATGTGACCGGTTCGCCAGATGATCGCTCCTGCGGGTGTGATCGGTCACAGCCGCGGCGACGAAGGGGTCGGATTCCGAACCTCCTCGCCGTCGGAGCGTATGAGGTCGGCGGCGATCGGCCCCGTGCGAACAGCACCACGAACCGACGTCCGCAGTGATGCGGACGTCGTCCTCGCCCTGCGGGCGCGGATCCTGACCGGGCGATTCGATCGTGTCATCGGCGCGCCCTCCGCTGTCCCGAGCGTGCCATGGCGGCCGCTCGACGAAAGGAATCACATGAAGCTCAAGAGACTGGTCGTCGGCGTCGCAGCCGCCGTCACCCTCGCCCTCACGATGACCGCCTGCGCGGGGAACCGCGGCGGCGGATCCGACACGGCGGAACCCGGCGCCAACAAGGGCGCACTCGTCGGGGTCGCGATGCCGACGAAGACGTCGACCCGCTGGATCCACGACGGCGACGCCGTCAAGGAGGGCCTGGAGAAGCTCGGTTACAAGGTCGACCTCGAGTACGCGGACGACGACATCCCCACGCAGGTGCAGCAGATCTCGAACATGCTCACCAAGGGCGCGAAGGTCCTGATCGTCGCCTCCGTCGACGGCACGGCCCTGTCCAGCCAGCTCGACCAGGCCGCGTCCAAGGGCGTGAAGGTCATCGCGTACGACCGGCTCATCAACGGCAACAAAAACGTGGACTTCTACACGACCTTCGACAACTACAAGGTCGGGGTGCAGCAGGCGACCAGCCTCCTGGAGGGCCTGGGCGTGCTCGACAAGACCGGCAAGGACACCGGCACTGCGGGGCCGTTCAACATCGAGCTCTTCGCCGGCAGCCCGGACGACAACAACGCCACGTTCTTCTTCAACGGCGCGATGGACACCCTCAAGCCCTACCTCGACAAGGGCGTGGTGAAGGTCGGCAGCGGTCAGACCGGGTTCACCCAGGTCGCGACGCAGGGCTGGCAGGCCGATGTCGCCAAGAAGCGCATGCAGGACCTCATCGCCTCGACGTACTCGAACGGCCAGAAGGTCGACGGCGTGCTCTCGCCGTACGACGGTCTCTCGATCGGGATCATCTCGGCCCTCACCGGCGCCGGCTACGCGACGGACAAGCTCCCGATCATCACCGGCCAGGACGCGGAGATCCCGTCGGTGAAGTCGATCATCGCGGGGCAGCAGTACTCGACCATCTACAAGGACACCCGCAAGCTCGCGGGCGAGGCCGTGAAGATGGCCGACGACGTGCTGAACGGCAAGACGCCCGAGGTCAACGACACGAAGTCCTACGACAACAAGACCAAGGTCGTCCCGACGTTCCTCTTCGAGCCGGTCGTGGTCACGAAGGACAACTACAAGGAAGCCGTCCTCGACACCGGGTACTACACCGCGGACCAGCTCAAGTAACCCTCCTCGACGGGGTGGCTGCGGACGCTCCCGCAGCCACCCTCTCTGACGAAAGGAGAGCGAGATGAGTGACAACATCCTCGAGATGCGCGGGATCACCAAGACGTTCCCGGGCGTGAAGGCCCTGCAGGACGTGTCGATCACCGTGCAGCGCGGTCACGTGCACGCGATCTGCGGCGAGAACGGCGCCGGCAAGTCCACCCTCATGAAGGTGCTCTCGGGCGTCTACCCGCACGGATCCTATGACGGGGAGATCCTCCTGGACGGCGAGCCCGTCGCCTTCAGGAGCATCAACGAGTCCGAGGCCGCGGGCGTGGTGATCATCCACCAGGAGCTCGCGCTGAGCCCGTACCTGTCGATCGCGGAGAACATCTTCCTCGGCAACGAGCGCCAGTCCGGAGGCTGGATCGATTGGAACACCACGAACCAGGAGGCCGCGAAGCTGCTCGCGAGCGTGGGGCTCAAGGAGAACCCCGCCACCAAGATCGCCGACATCGGCGTCGGCAAGCAGCAGCTCGTCGAGATCGCGAAGGCGCTCTCCAAGAGCGTCCGGCTGCTGATCCTCGACGAGCCGACCGCCGCACTCAACGACGACGACTCGGCTCACATGCTGGAGCTCATCACGCATCTGCGGGACGAGGGGATCACCTCGATCATCATCAGCCACAAGCTCAACGAGATCCGGGCGATCGCCGACGAGGTCACCGTCATCCGCGACGGGCGCAACATCGAGACGCTCGAGATGCGCACCGACGACGTGAGCGAGGACCGGATCATCCGCGGCATGGTCGGCCGGGACCTCGCGAGCCGGTTCCCTGACCGCACGCCGAAGATCGGCGACGAACTGCTGCGGATCGAGGACTGGACCGTGCACCACCCGCTCGATCACGAGCGCACGGTGGTCGACGGGGCGAACCTGTTCGTCCGTGAAGGCGAGATCGTCGGGATCGCCGGGATCATGGGCGCCGGGCGCACTGAGCTCGCGATGAGCGTGTTCGGCCGCAGCTACGGCGTGAACATCTCCGGCCGCGTCTACAAGCGCGGATCCGAGATCTCCACGAAGACCGTGTCGGAGGCCATCCAGCACGGCCTCGCCTACGCGACCGAGGACCGCAAGAGGTTCGGGCTGAACCTCATCGACGACGTCGAGCGGAACATCACGATCGCCGCCCTCGACCGGATCGCGAAGATCGGCTGGGTGAACGAGAGCCGCGAGCGCATCGTCGCGGAGTCGTATCGCAAGAGCATGAACATCAAGACGAGCTCCGTCGAGGCGGTCGTCGGCAAGCTCTCGGGCGGGAACCAGCAGAAGGTCGTGCTCTCGAAGTGGATGAACACGTCACCCGACGTGCTGATCCTCGACGAGCCCACCCGGGGCATCGACGTCGGAGCGAAGTACGAGATCTACGGCATCATCAACAAGCTCGCGAGCGAGGGCAAGGGCGTCATCGTCATCTCCAGCGAGCTGCCGGAACTGATCGGTCTCTGCGACCGCATCTACACCCTCGCCGAGGGGCGCATCACCGCGGACGTCCCGCGCGCGGAGGCCACGGCGGAGAACCTCATGCGTTACATGACCCAGGAGAAGGAGGTGGGCTCCGCATGAGCGGCTCATCCATCACCCCCCAGACGAACTCGCTGCGCAGCGCGTTCGAGTTCCTCACCGGCCAGCTGCGGCAGATCGGCCTGTTCATCGCGTTGATCGTGATCGTGATCTTCTTCCAGATCACGACGGGCGGCATCACGCTCGCACCGATCAACGTGTCGAACCTGATCATCCAGAACAGCTACATCCTGATCCTCGCGATCGGCATGGTCATGGTGATCATCGCCGGGCACATCGACCTCTCCGTGGGATCGGTCGTCGCTTTCACCGGCGCCGCCGCGGGGGTGCTGATCACCAAGATGGGCGTCCCATGGCCGGTCGCCGTGGTGCTGTGCCTCGTGCTCGGCGCGCTGATCGGCGCATGGCAGGGCTTCTGGATCGCGTACTTCAAGATCCCGGCGTTCATCGTGACGCTGGCGGGTATGCTCACATTCCGCGGGCTCACCGAGATCACCCTGCAGAACACCGCGATCTCGCCGTTCCCGGACGGATTCCGCGCGATCGGCGCCGGCTTCCTGCCCGATCTCGGCGGCGGCAAGACGGTCGTCGAACCGCTCACGATCATCCTGGCGGTGCTCGTCGTGCTGGGGATGATCGGCTTCGGGATCCGCGGCCGGATGACGCGGCGGAAGTTCGCCGTGGAGGACGAGCCGCGGTGGTGGTTCATCGCCAAGCTCGCCTTCACGAGCCTGCTGATCGCCCTCGTCGCCTATCTGCTCGCGAGCTACAACGGCACCCCGATCGCCCTGGTCATCCTGGGCGTGCTCACCGTGGTCTACTCCGCGATCATGTCCCGCAGCGTCTGGGGCCGGCACATCTACGCGATCGGCGGCAATCCGCTCGCCGCGAGTCTCTCCGGCGTGAAGACCCCGCGCGTGACGTTCACGCTGTTCATCAACATGGGGGTGCTGTCCGCGCTCGCCGGCCTCGTGTTCACGTCCCAGCTGAACCTCGCCAGCCCTCGGAACGGCGACGGGTTCGAGCTCGACGCGATCGCGGCCGTGTTCATCGGCGGAGCGGCGGTCACCGGCGGCATCGGCAAGATCACCGGTGCGATCATCGGCGGTCTGATCATCGGCATCCTGAACAACGGCATGTCGATCCTCGGGGTCGGCACCGAGTATCAGGCCCTCATCAAGGGCCTCGTGCTGCTCGCCGCCGTCGCGTTCGACGTGTTCAACAAGCGCCGATCCGGGCGCTGAGGAGGAGCTCCGGGGGCCCCGGCCGCCGCGTGACTGCGGGCCGGGGACCCCGGATCCCGATCCGGCCGGCCTCCGCAGCGACCTGCGCATCTCGAATCGGTTGCGTCGATCTCGCAACGGAAACCTATGCATTGAATGTCAGTTCTCGCGGGAATCCGCGCTATTTCGCGCCGTTTCGCCCCGCTGCGGAAATCGTTGCCGAAATCATCGGACCCGGCTCTAGGCGCAGGGGGATGCGTGGTGCTAGCGTCCCCCTGTCATCCCCCACACCCGACCATGAGACAGGGGAACAGAGTGACCCAGAATCCGCTTGAGACAGAGACGTCTCTGCAACGCGCGATCGACTACCAGGAGCACGCGCTGCAGGCCGGCGGCGTGTCCAAAGCAGGCTCGACGCTGATGGCCGTGGCCGGCAGCGCGCCCGCCTACTCCATCGCGGCGAGCACCGCCCTCCTGATCGGCGCCGCCGGCGTCGGCGCGCCCGCCGCACTGCTGTGGTGCGGCATCCCGATGCTCGGCATCGCATTCGCCTTCAGCCACCTCGCCAGGGTCGACAGCCATGCCGGTGCGTCGTTCTCCTGGGTGGCCCGCGGCCTGCACCCGATCCTCGGCTTCTTCGCCGGCTGGGCGCTGGTGATCTCGGCGACGGTGTTCATGGTCGCGGGAGCCCTGCCCGCCGGTCAGATGACCGTCGCCCTGTTCGCCCCCGACCAGGCGAACAACACCCTCCTCGTGACGCTGGTCGGTGCGGTGTGGTTCCTCGTCATGGCGGCCGCGGTCATCTTCGGCGTGCATACGACCGAGCGGGCGCAGTGGATCATGTCGGTGGTCGAGGTCGGAATACTGGTGGTGTTCGCCGCCATCGCGATCCCCCGCGCGATCACGACCTATCACCACGGCGCGACGTTCTCGTGGGACTGGTTCGGCTTCGGGCATCTGACGACGGCGGGCGTCTTCGTCTCGGCCGCGCTGATCGCGGCGTTCTACTACTGGGGCTGGGACGTCACGGCCAACCTCGGCGAGGAGACCAAGAACGCCCACAAGACCACCGGCATGGCCGGGATCCTGGGCATCGTGATCGTGTTCATCCTGTTCGAGATCTACACGACGACGACCCTCGTGATGCTTCCGGGCAAGACCATCGAAGACAACAGCGGCAACGTGCTGAGCGTGCTGGGAGACGCGATCATGCCCGGCATCGGCGGCAAGATCCTGATCATCGCGGTCGCCCTCTCCACGATCGCGACGCTCGAGACCACGCTCGTGCAGGTGAGCCGCACGCTGTTCGCCATGGGGCGCGACCGCACGATCCCGTTCGCCTTCGGCAGGATCAACCGCAAGTGGAAGACGCCGGTGTTCGCGACGCTCGTGGTGGTCGTCGTCTCCCTGCTGCTGTTCGTGCTGGCGAACGTGTTCGGCGACAGCGTGGGGCAGATCCTCGGTTGGGCCGTGTCGTCGATCGGTCTGCAGATCGCGTTCTACTACGCGCTCGCGGGTCTCGCCGTGGTGATCGGCTTCCGGAAGGTGATCTTCAGATCGGTGAAGAACACGATCCTGATCGGAATCTGGCCGCTGGTCGGGTCCCTGTTCATGATGTACATCTTCTTCACGTCCATCCCGAACAACGAGCCGGTCGTGAACATCCTCGGGCTCGGCCTGATCGCGGTCGGCGTCGTGCCGCTCGCGCTCTTCTACCGCAAGGCGAAGGACGCCTACTTCTCCCGGCGTCCGCTCGAGGTCCCGGAGGACTTCTCCGCGTAGGCGGATCCCTCGCAGGGCGGGGCGGACGTTCGCGTCCGCCCCGCCCTGCGTCGCGTCGCGGGGTGCCTGCACCGGTCGCGCGCAGCCCCGTGCCGCGGCCGGTCGCGGGGCCCCGGATCGTCGTTCCGCCCTACCGGATGTCGGTGGTCCGGGGGAGGATGGGGGCATGCCCAGGAGCCCCTTCGCCGCCGTTCCCGCGTCCGCGCAGCACGCGATGACGCGCGCGGAGGCGCGGTGCGACGACCGGGTGCGGAAGGGGGTGCGCTCATGATCCTCGCCGGACTCATCCTGCTCCCGATCGGGCTCGCCGATGTGCTGCGCCGGTTCCTGCGCGGCCGTGCGCTCTGGATCGGGATCGCGGTCGCCGGCGTGCTCCTCCTCGTGCTCGCGGCGCTGGGCGGCGCCTACCTCTATGCCGTGGCCGGGCTCGCGCTCGCCGCGCTGTGGGTGTGGCTGCTCCCGCTCGACGGCCGGCCGCGGCTGTCCTTCTGGCCCGCGGCGCTGCTGGCGGTCCTCGTGGTCGCGCTGGTCGCCTTCCTGCCGGCCCGCGTGACGACGGGGCTCTTCGCCGGGCGCTGGCTGGCGACGCCGTTCGGGCCGATCGGGTTCGACCTGCTCATACTCGGTCTCGGCGTCTTCGCCGTTCTGCTCGAGACGGGCAACGTCATCGTCCGTGCGGCGCTGCTGGGCGAGCGGGCCGAGATCCCCGAGGATGTGGCGCCCGATCACGAGGCGCCCGGTGCTGGTACAGGTGCGAGTGCTGGTACAGGTGCGAGTGCGAGTGCGGTGGCCGGACTCGTCGCCGTGTCGCCGGGTGCGGTCGACCCCGGCACCCCGACCGCGTCCGAACCCACCCCGCCGATGCCCGCGGCGGATCACGGCTTCCGCGGCGGACGCCTGATCGGACCGCTGGAGCGCGTGATCGTGCTCCTTCTCACCCTGTTCGCGGCCTATCCGCTGCTCGCGGCGATGCTCGCGGCGAAGGGGATCGTGCGGTTCCCCGAGATCTCTCGGGACGGCGTCAACGGCGGTCGTGCGGAGTACTTCCTGGTCGGCAGCCTGGTCAGCTGGGTCGTGGCGCTCGGCGGCGCGCTGCTGCTGTGGTGGGCTGCGCGCGCCGGACTCTGAGCGGGGCCTGCCCGGTCGGCGCACGACCAACGGGTTGCCGTCGACGTGCGACGCGGGGATCCTTGTTCTGAGGGACGCCTCTGCGAGACTCCGTTCCCGACGCGCACGAACTCTCATACAGGAGGACCCATGACCGAGCAGCCCGGGTTCACGCTGGACAGCACTCTCGGCGAGATCCTCGACGACCCGCGGGCGCGGGCCGTGCTGGACGAGCTCGTGCCGGGCGTCTCGGCGCACTCCCTGGTGTTCCTCGCCCGCGGGATCACCCTGGCCGACGGCGCCGCGCGGCTCGGCTCGATCGCGCCGGAGCTTCTCGCCGAGCTCGATGCGCGGCTCCGCGCGCTGGGGTGAAGACGTCTGCGGCCGTGCGCTCCCTAGACTGACCGGGATGTCCGAGCACCACGTCCCGCGTTCGACGCACCACACGGTTCACTCCGTGGCGCCGCCGGACCCCGAGCCGGTACGGCCCGAGCCGGGGCCGGTCTGGCGGCGGATCCTGCACCTGCCGCTGTTCTGGGCGCTGGTCTGCGGAGCCCTGGCGGTGCCGGGATACCTCGGCGGCGATCTCGAGTTCCTCTCCTTCCTCTTCACGCTGGTGGGCGGCTGGCTCTGCGGATTCTCGTTCGTGAACGCGACGTTTCGGATGCCGGCGCGCCGGGGGCTGATCGTGCACATCGCCGGCGCCGTGGGCGCGTGGCTGCTGCTCTGGCTCCTGATTGAAGCGGTCCCCGTGCTGCTGGCGCCCAAGCCCAACCCCGCGCGCGCGTTCCTCGCGGTGCTGCAGATGGCAGCGGTGCCGGCGGCCGGCTGGGTGTGGCTCGGGCTGATCAGCCGGATCACGGCGATGATCGGCGCCCGCGACGCCGCGAAGGCGCCGCCCGCACCGCAGTGGGAGGCCGCGGAGCGCGGATCGCTCGCGCGCTTCCGGGGCGTGCCGCTCAGCACACGAGCGCTCGTGCTCTGGTGCATCCTCACCGCGGCCGTCGTGGCGATCCTGATCCTGGTGGTCCTGATCGTGACCGGCGGGACGATCCTGAACGTCGGCCCGAAGCTCTTCCTCCTGTTGTACGTCGCGGTGCCGGGTCTTCCCGCCTACCTGCTGATGACGTGGCTCCTGCGCCGTCGCGCGGTCGACTGCGCGGTGCGCTTCGACGCGGATCGTCTGCGGATCGAGGTCGACGGCGGCGAGCAGAGGATCCGCTATCGCGAGCTCGAGCGACTGGTCTGGCGCGCGGAGGGCGACTTCGCACGCATCGAGGCGCGCGGATCCGGCGTCGACCTGACGCTCGTCGTCGGGATCGCCCGCAAGCCCGGTGGTACCGCGGCCGCGCTGCCGGCGCTGTCGCGTCGCGCGGTGCTCCTCCTGGAGGACGCGGGCCTCACGGCGCGGACGCTGCGCGGCGGGCGGGGGCTGATCTTCGAGCGCACGCCTGCCGTCCCGGCCGCACGTCATTGACGGGCCGTCCAGAGCGGGCTTTCGCGGGTCCCGCGGCTTCCGGGGGACGAGCGACGGGCCGATACGGGAAACGCGATGCTCCCGGAGGAGCACCGCGTTTCGCTTCGACCCGGAGGTCTCGTTCAGCTCTTGCGGCCGCGAGCGAGCGCCCAGGCGCCCGCGCCGACGCCGATCAGGACGACCGCGCCGATGCCGAGCCCGATCCACAGGCCCGTGTCGGCGCCGGAGGCCGCCGCGGGCGCCTCGGTGGTCGCCGATGCGGCAGGACCGCAGACCGGCTTCGCGGATCCGGCCGCCGCGGGCGTCGCCGTGCCGTCCGGCGCGTACGCGAACGTGTAGCTGCCCGAGATCGGGTGCCCGTCGGAGGACACCACGCGCCAGAGCACCTCGTAGGTGCCGGCGCCGCCGAGCGCGACGGGCGAGGCCACCACGGGTCCGTTGAGATCGGGGCACGCCGTCTCGTAGTACTTCTTGTCAGGCCCGATCACCTGGATGATCGTCGCTCCGTCGGTGCCGAGCGGATCCGCGCTGAAGGTGAGCGCGACGGAGGACAGGCTCTTCACGGTCGAACCCTGGGCCGGGTCCGTGTTCTCGAGCGTGTCATGCGCACTCGCTGCGGTGGCGCCGGCCGTGGCGAGGATCAGCCCGACGCCGATCGACGCCGCGAGGGCGGTGAGACGATGGCGCCTGCTCATGCGCCGGCCTTCTTCCGGCGGCCCAGGGCGAAGCCGCCGAGCAGCGCGCCGCCCGCCGCGACCACGAGCGCGGCGATGCTGAGGCCGAGCGCGAGGCCGCCCTGGCCGTCGGCGGGGACCTGCGCCGACGCGGCCGGTGCGGTCGTCGCGGTCGCGCCGCCGTGGTGGTCGGCCGGGGGAGCGTCGTTCACCCACACGACGGGCGCGGGCTCGAGCGAGTCGTCCTTGGCGGCGTCCTCCGGCGTCGCCGACCACTCCACGACCTTGCCGTCGGAGTAGGTCTGCGTCGCGGGGATCACGATGCGGCCCGTGTCGGGCACCGGCCCGAGCGAGAGCGTGAAGGTCTGGAACTGGCCGGGTGCGATCCCGCCGGCATCGGCCGTGAAGGTCACCTCCGTGGTGGCCTCGCTGATCGTGTTGCCCTCGACCTTCACCGGCGTGGGCAGCGCGGTCTTGGCCGCGGATCCGGTCCAGCCCGCGGTGGGCTGGTAGCTGACGCTCGTGAACGGGGTGTCGGCGGGCAGGTGGATCTCGAGCTTGACCGTGCTGGCGGTCGCGGACTCGTTCGGAACCCGGAAGGTGACGTACGTCCAGGACCCGGCCTCGGCCTGGTTCGGGGTCGCCGTCACGTGCGCCGAGGCGGCCAGCGGCGCGGCGAGGGCGAGCACGGCACCGGCGGCGAGGCCGACGAGGACGCGGGAAGCAGAGGTGTTGCGCATGGATTCGTTCTTTCTGAGGTCGTGTGTGTGCACCACGGGCGCGCGGAGAGCGGCCCGTCCGAGGTGCGGGTGAAGGGAGGTCAGGCCGCGAGCGGCGGACCCCTCCTGGACACGACGGTGAGGACGAAGAGGGAACGGAGGGCCTGCCCGGCGGCGCGCGGCGCAGCCGGGACGCGGTGCGCGGGCGACGGCACCGCGGCGAGCAGGCGGGCGACGAGGTTCCAGCCGGTGAGTTCGAGCAGGGCGCGCAGCGCCTGCTCGCCGCGGCCGAGGGCCAGCACGGTGAGCACCGCCGCGATCGCGTGCGCGATCCACATCGCGGGCTGGAGATGCAGGGCGTGCCCTGCATCGACCGCCGTGGTGCCGAGAGCGCCGGCCAGCTCCGCGCCGTGCAGGTGCCCGCCGGCGACGGCGGATCCGGATCCGGATCCCACGCCGATCAGCAGCAGTCCGTGGAACGCGATCTGGCTCAGCCCCACGGCGAGCGACAGACGCGCCCAGCTCAGCGTCCGTCCGGCCAGCGCGATGCAGACGGGCGCCGCGAACAGCAGCGCGAGCACCACCCCGATCATCGGGGCGGGCTCGCCGTCGGCCGTGGAGTGCGAGACGGAGGCCACGAACGTCGCGACCAGGGCGGCGATGAGGCCCCGGACCGTGCGACCCGCGCGCGTTCCCAACACGCCCCCAGCCTAACGGCCCCCCTCTGACCGCGAGACTGCAACTGGGCGACGAGACTGCGCTCCGCAACCGCAGTCTCGTCGCGGAGATGGAGTCTCGCGGAGCGACCGGATCCGCGCTGGTAGCCTGATCCGGTGTCGAACCCAACCCTGACGACTGCGGCACCGGCGATCGACCCCACGTTCGAGAACGTGTGGGATGAGCTGGTCTGGCGCGGACTCGTCCACGTGTCCACGGATCCGGAGGCGCTGCGCGCCCTTCTCGCAGGTCCCGCGATCACGTATTACTGCGGCTTCGACCCGACCGCGCCGAGTCTGCACCTCGGCAACCTCGTGCAGCTGCTGACGCTGCGCCGCATCCAGCTCGCCGGGCACAAGCCGCTCGGACTCGTGGGCGGATCCACGGGCCTCATCGGCGACCCCCGCCCCACGGCCGAGCGCACGCTGAACACGCGCGAGACCGTCGAGGACTGGGTCGAACGCCTGCGCGCGCAGGTCGAGCGCTACCTCAGCTTCGAGGGCGACAACGCGGCGCGGATCGTGAACAACCTCGACTGGACCGCGCCGATGAGCGCGATCGACTTCCTGCGCGAGATCGGCAAGCACTACCGCGTCGGCACCATGCTGAAGAAGGACGCGGTCGCCGCGCGCCTGAACTCCGACGCGGGCATCAGCTACACCGAGTTCAGCTACCAGATCCTGCAGGGCCTGGACTACCTCGAACTCCACCGCCAGTACGACTGCGTGCTGCAGACCGGCGGATCCGACCAGTGGGGCAACCTCACCAGCGGCACGGATCTCATCCACCGCGTCGAAGGCGCCTCGGTGCACGCGATCGGCACCCCGCTGATCACCAACAGCGACGGCACCAAGTTCGGCAAGAGCGAGGGCAACGCGATCTGGCTCGACGCCGAAATGTGCAGCCCGTACCGGATGTACCAGTTCTGGCTGAGCACCGCGGACGCCGACGTGATCGACCGGCTCAAGGTCTTCACCTTCCTCAGCCGCGCCGAGATCGAGGAGTACGCGGCGCTCGTCGAGTCCGAGCCGTTCCGCCGCGCCGCGCAGAAGCGCCTCGCCCTCGAGGTCGTCGCCACCGTGCACGGCGTCGATGCGACCGCCGCGGTGATCGCCGCGTCCGAGGCGCTGTTCGGGCAGGGCGACCTGTCCGCGCTCGACGCTGCGACGCTGCGCACGGCTCTCGAGGAGCTGCCGAACACGCAGGTCACCGCCGGATCCACCGTCGTCGACGCACTCGTGGCGACCGGCCTGGTCTCCAGCGCCTCCGAGGCCCGGCGCGCCATCGCGCAGGGCGGGGTCTCGGTCGACGGCGAGCGGGTCGAGTCCGACGACGCGACCGTCCCGCTCGGGCTGCCCGGCGGGGTCTCGGTGCTGCGCCGCGGCAAGAAGACGCTCGCTGGTCTCCTCCCCGCCTGACCTGTTCGCGGACGGATCCGTTTGTCCGCGGATCCGATCCGTCGACGCCCCCTCTGATTGTCCGCGCCCCCTCCGGGGTGCGCGCGTCAGTGGGGGCGTCGATATTTCGGAGGGGCGTCGATGGTGATGGACGAGCATGCCGCAAGGACCGGCGCATCCCGGGGCTGGGGATCCGTGCCGGGTACGGTCGGAGCATGCCGTTCACGCCGAGTCACGCGATCGTGGCGCTGCCCTTCGTCCGGACGCCGCTCGTTCCCGCGGCGATCGCGATCGGCGCGATGGCGCCTGACCTGCCGCTGTTCACGCGCGGCCTGATCGTCGACTACTCGGTGACGCACGACCTGCGCTGGCTTCCGGTCACCGTGCTGCTGTCGCTCGCGCTGCTCCTGGTCTGGCGGATGGTGCTGCGGCCGGCCTGCCGCCTGCTCGCACCGCGCTTCATCGGTGCGCGCCTTCCGCAGGAGTGGGACCGAGGCCCCCGCGCCGTGCTGGCGGAGACCTTCGGAACCGCGATGCGCGTGGTCCTCCTGGTGCTCGCTCTCGCCCTGGGCGTCGTGACCCACGTCTTCTGGGACGCGTTCACGCACGAGGGGCGGGCCGGCATCTCACTGATACCCGCGCTCGATGAGCAGTGGGGACCGCTCCTCGGGTACAAGTGGCTGCAGTACGGATCCGGGATCGGCGGCATGATCGTGCTCGCGATCGCCGGCGCCCTCTGGATGCGGGGCCGCACGCCGGGGCCGGTGGATCCGGCGCCGCTCGCGATCCGGCTGAGCTGGTGGTCGTCGCTCCCGGTGATGCTGATCGTCGCGGTCGTCCTCGGGTTCGCCGCGTACGGACCGCTCACGGAGGAGTTCACCGTGCAGCACCTCGCCTACCGGACGCTTCCTCTCGCGTGCGGAGTCTGGGGCGCCCTGACCCTCGCCATGATCCTGGTGATGCGGACCGTGCGCGCACGGCGCGGCACCGTCGAACGCGTGAATCCGCGGTGAACGGCCGCGGAACGGTGCGCGACACGCCCGAGTGGGAGCCCCGATTTGCCGGACCTCCGGGATCCACGTAAGTTATTACCTGTTCGCCCCAAGCGGTAGAGCGAAGGGCCGGAAGGCCTGACTCCCCAAGCGACGAACACCACCCACCTTCTTCTTCGGAAGTCGGATCCTCTTCGCAGGTTCTCCCTGCGGCGGGGTCAAGCGCGTGCGCTTGAGAGGGTGACCGTCCGCCAGGAACGTCGATTTGACAAGCTGGCCGGGAGGGATAAGCTAGAGAAGTTGCCTCGGAAACGAGATAACGGATCCGGTTCTGAACCTCACGGCGTGTCGATTTGACAGCCGGAGCGAGACGGATAAGATAGAGAAGTTGCCCTGAAGGGAAGGCCGAGAGGCCGGAACGCAGGAGCATCCGATCCTTGAGAACTCAACAGCGTGCACTTGTCAAATGCCAATTTATTCCTCGTTCCAGTCTTTGGGCTGGTTTGAGAAATTCCTTT
>NZ_JBHJWV010000009.1:0-185480 GCF_042266785.1 Microbacterium sp. NPDC056052 | reverse complement strand
ACGAGAAGCCTCCGTGTGAACGAGTCGAAGAACTAGACAGCTCCAACTCGACACCGGAGGCTTCTCCTACGTCAACAACGACCCGGGTCAGTACATCTAGCGCCGCCGGGCGTCGGAGATCGCAGCCTGGAGGTCGTCGGCGAGGGTGCGCAGCTCGGCATCGCCGAGGGTGTGCGCGGTGAGCCGGATCTGCGGCGAGGCCTCGTCCGCCTCGAGCAGGAATCCGCCGCCCGTGCGCACCAGCCAGCCGCGGCGCATCATCGCCTCGGACACGGCGCGCCCGTCCACGCCGCATTCCGCCCACACGTTCAGGCCGTCGTCGCCGCGCACCGTGATGCCGCGCTCGCGCAGCAGAGCGCGCAGGGCGTCGCCGCGCTCGGCGTAGTGCGCGCCCGCCCGCTCGAGTGCGGCCGGGGTGTCCGGGTGGTCGAGCATGCCCACGGCGACCCGCTGCAGGATCCGGCTGACCCAGGTCTTCCCGGGCGAGAGCCGGGTGCGCAGTTGTGCCGCGGTATCCGGATCCGAGGCGAGCAGCGCGAGCCGCAGATCCGGCCCGAGGAACTTCGACATGGACCGCACGAGCGCCCAGCGCGGGTGCCCGTCCGGGATCACGGAGTGATACGGCCGACGCGACAGCAGCGAATAGTGGTCGTCCTCGATGATGAGCACGTGCGGGGCCTCGGCGAACACCGCGCGCAGCGCCTCTGCGCGCTCCGCGGTGAGGCTGATGCCCGTGGGATTGTGCGCGCGCGGCGTGCACACGACCGTCCGGGCGCCCGCGTCGATCGCCGCACGCACGCCCTCGACCGTGATGCCCTCCTCGTCGAGGGGGATGCCGACCGGGCGGTATCCCCCGAGCCGGACCACGTTGATGCTGGAGAGGAAGCACGGATCCTCCAGGCCCACCACGTCGCCGTGCGCGAGCGAGGAGACGAGGAGCCGCTCGAGGGCATCGACCGCCCCCGAGGTCACCGAGAGCTCGAAGGGACGCGGCTGCGCCTCGGCCAGCCAGCCCATCGCCCAGGTGCGCAACCCCTCATCGATGAGCGCGTCGCCGTAGAGTGCCGGGGTGCGCAGGTCGACCTCGGCGAGCACGGGCAGGGGCAGCAGGTCGGGGTCGGGATTGCCGCTGCCGAGGTCGCGCAGCACGGTCTCCGCCGCGAAGCCCTCCTCCTCGGTGCGCACGGGGCCCGAGACCACGGTGCCGCCGCGACCGCGGCTCTCCACGGCGCCGGCTCGGGCGAGCGCCCGGTAGGCGGCGGCCACGGTGTTGCGGTTCACGCCGAGGCTGTCCGCGAGGCCCCGCACGGTGGGCAGGCCTTCGCCCGCGGCGAGAGCGCCGGATCCGATCAGGGCGCGGATCGAGTCGGCGATCTCATGCGCCGTGCTGCCCTGGATCGCCGTGTCGGTCACGCCCTCAGCCTATGGGCAGCCGTGGCCCGCCCCGGAGGAATGGCCGACATCCGCGGACGCGCCCGCGGATCCGTCAGCGCGCCGTAGGCACGACCGGGCGGTGCTCGTAGAACGTCTGCAGCACGACGGTCGTCCTGGTGCTCACATTCGCGGCGAGGCGGATGTCGCGCACGAGCTGCTCCAGGTGCCGCGGCGAGGCGACCCGCGCGAAAAGCATGTAGCTCGCGTCACCCGCGATCGAATGGCACGCCTCGATCGCATCGAGATGCTCGAGCAGCTCCGGCGCGTTGTCGGGCTGGGCGGGATCCAGCGGTGTGATCTCGATGAACGCGGCCAGCGGCTTGCCCACCGCCTCGGCATCGATGACCGGGCGGTAGCCCGAGATGACACCGCGCGACTCGAGTCGGCGCAGCCGCGCCTGCACGGCCGACACCGACAGCCCCACGGTCTCCGACAGGTGCGCGAGCGTGGCCCGCCCGTCCTGCGAGATTGCGGCCAGGATCGCGAGATCGACAGGATCGTCCATACATGAAATAATATCGGAGTCAGCAAACAATTGCAGGAATATTTCCTGCACTCTCCCCGATCGGAGGTCCCGATGTCCCTCATCACCACTCCCAGCAACGCTCTCATCGGCGAACCCGAGGTCGTCGAGGACGCGTCCGTGGCCGAGCACAGTGCCGCCTGGACCGTCCTCAAGGAGGCCGCAATCGCGCTGCGCCCGCTGCAGATCAAGGACGGATCCGTCCCGAACGCGGCCGACCACGACGCCGCCCGCGCGCATGTCGCCGCGATCGTCGCCGGCATCCGCGCCCTCGCCCCGGCCTTCCCGCACGATGCCGAGTACCTCGCGGCGTCCGTCAAGGACTTCGAGCGCTGGGTCGACGAGGGCTTCGGCGTGCCCGACTTCCTCGACTCGCTCATCGCGTTCCAGCCGCAGCAGCACCGTGTCGACGGCATCCGCCACCTCGTCGTGTTCCCCATGTACACGCAGAACGGATCCAGCGACCGCCTCGTCGAGGCGCTCATCGTGCAGGCGATCTGGCCGGAGTTCATCGCGGACCTGGAGGCCGGCGACTACGGCAACAAGCTCTTCGTCTCGCTGCGCCTGATCGACTTCACCCCCGGATACGACACGAACTCGGCCGTGCTGTTCCCCGAGACGGTCGCGATGCGCGAGATCCCCTCGTTCACCTGGGGCGCGATCTTCCAGGACCGTGAGGCCGCCCGCTACCGCCGCGTCGTGCGCGCCGCGAGCGAGATCACGAACCTCGACCTCCCCGAGCGGGCCGCGGCCATGCTCGGAGACCAGGAGCTCACCGAGAAGACGTTCGTGATGTGGGACATCATCCACGACCGCACGCACATGCGCGGCGACCTGCCGTTCGACCCGTTCATGATCAAGCAGCGCATGCCGTTCTTCCTCTACTCGCTCGAGGAGATGCGCTGCGACATGACCGCGTTCCGCGAGTCGGTGAAGATCGAGCGCGCGCTCGACGCACGCGTCGCTGCCGGTGAGCAGCTCACCGCGAGCGAACAGGAGATGCACGACTACGCGCACCTCGTGCAGTACGCGGTGATCTTCGACCGCATCTTCCGCTTCTCGATCACCGGCAACCGCACCCGCAACTACGACGCCGTCGGCGGGCAGCTGCTGTTCGCCTGGCTGCACCAGCGCGGCGTGCTGCACTGGACCGACACCGCGCTCGCGTTCGACTGGGAGAACGTACCGGACGCCGTGGTGGCCCTGGGAGACGCGATCGACGACCTGTACTGGCACTCGATCGACCGCCCGAAGGTCGCTCACTGGCTCGCCGCCTACGAGCTGGTGCGCGGCACGCTCACGCCGCACCCGGCGTCGCAGTGGGCTCGCGGCCTGTCGGACGAGATCCTCGCCGGCGCCCCCAAGGGCTACACCGACGCCGTGCTGGACGACGAGTTCCCGCTCTCGATGTTCTTCGAGACGCTGGACAAGAAGATGAAGCCGGTCATCGAGTCGACCGTGGGGATCCGCGGCACCGACGACTGAGCCGTCCACCGGGGCGTTCCTCACCGTGTCGGGGCGCGTCTCACCACCTATCTGTGGCGAGACGCGCCCCGAAACGCATCTTCCCGCCCCGGACGAAGCCAGCGCTGCAACAATGGCGGCCAGATCCACCGGCCGTATTCGATGGCCCGGCCGGACGCAGGACGGATCCGATGACCGGGTCGATGAGCATGGAGGAACCACGATGACCGTCGCAGGACGCACCGTACTTCTCGCCGGGGCCACGAGCCCCTCCGGCCTCGCGATCGCGCGGGCCCTGATCGGCGCCGGCGCGCGCGTCGTCGCGGTCGGCCGGGACCGGGGAAAGCTCGACGCGCTCGCGGCCGCGGCGCAGCCGGCGGTGGACGCCTCGGCGGGCACGGTCCACGGCTCGATCCGCGTGGAGAGCTGCTCCCTCACGAACGAGGCCGAGGTCGCCGCACTCGCGACGCGCCTCGCCGACGACGGCGAGCACGTCGACGGCCTCGTGCCGCTGGTCGGCGGCTGGCGCGGCGGCGGCGGTCTCGCCGGGCAGACCGAGGAGGACTATCGCGCCCTCGAGCAGGCCTTCACCGCGGTGCGCGTGACGAGCCGGGCGTTCGACGCCGATCTGCGCGCGTCCGAGGCGGGCCGGTTCGCGATCATCTCCTCGACCGCGGTCGCCCGCCCGCTCGCGGGAGGCGCGAACTACGCCGCCGTCAAGGCCGCGAGCGAGTCCTGGACCCGCGCCGTCGCACAGGGTTTCGCCAAGGCCGCCCGCGACGCGGAGCAGCCGCTGCGCGCCGCCGCCGTGGTGCTGCGCGTGCGCGGTCTCGACGACGCGATCGACCGGGTCGCGGCGCAGATCGTGGAGCTGTGGGACGTCGACGCCGCCGAGCTCAACGATCGGGTGATCGACCTGGCCTGACGGGTTCGACCACGACTCGCGTCCACATCCCCGCGTCCGCCACCCGCGTCCACCTCCCCCACGTCGCGATGTGCCTAGGTTCGGCGAGCGCCGCTCTTGCGTGCCAGGATCGCCTGCGCCGGACCGGCGAGCAGCAGGAGGAACATCGCCGCGTAGCCGATGTCCGGCACCAGCACGGCGATGACGAGGGAGACCGCGAACAGGCAGCTCATCACGATCTCGGCGATGAGGCCACGGCGCAGCGACTCCGGGGCGATGCGATGCAGCTCGGGATGGCGGCGCAGATACAGCCTGGTGCCGAGCATGAGCAGCGAGGAGGCGAGGAGCGCGCCGATGTAGAGCAGCTTCTGCATCGCGTCGTCGGGCAACGAGCCGAGCATGGCGGTCGCGACCGGCAGCCAGACGATCGTGAACATCCACCCCACCTGCAGCCAGATGAGGGCGTTGGTCGCCTTCTCGACGCGGTCGAAGACGCGGTGATGGTTCATCCAGAAGACCGCGATGATGAGGAAGCTCAGCGCGAAGCTGAACAGCTGCTTGTGCTCGACCTGCACGTACTCCAGCGCGCTCCTGTCATCGCGCGCGAACTCGGACACGTTCTCGAGCAGCGGCAGGATCAGCAGCGTCATCGCGATCGCGACGACCGCGTCCTCGAAGGCCTTCAGCCGCTCGGCGGACAGCAGTGGACGGCTCGTCTCGACCGTGACGCTCTGCGGGTCGTCCTCTGCTCGGCTCACCCCCGAATGCTCCCGTACCGGCCGGGATCCGGTCAAGGCGCCGCGCGCCGAGCGGGTGGAGTCGCTCGGCGTCTTCGTAGCGAGGCGCCGCAGAATAGACTCGTCGGGTGAGCGTTCTGCATGACAAGGGCCTGCGCGGCTTCGCATCCGACAACTACTCCGGCATCCACCCCGAGGTACTCGCGGCGATCGCGGAGGCGAACGACGGCCACCAGGTCGCCTACGGCGAGGACCAGTACACCGAGCGGCTGCAGGACGTCTTCCGACAGCACTTCGGCGAGGGCGTCGAGGCCTTCCCCGTCTTCAACGGCACGGGCGCGAACGTAACGGGGCTGCAGGCGATGCTCCCCCGGTGGGGCGCGGTCATCGCGGCGACGACCGCGCACATCAACGTCGACGAGGGCGGGGCACCCGAGCGCATCGGCGGCTTCAAGATCCTCTCCGTCCCCACCGAGGACGGCAAGCTCACGCCGGAGCTCGTCGACCGCGAGGCCTGGGGCTGGGGCGACGAGCACCGCGCCCAGCCGCTGGTCGTCTCGATCACGCAGTCCACCGAGGTCGGCACCCTCTACACCGCGGACGAGATCCGCGCCCTGGCCGACCACGCGCACGCCCGCGGCATGAAGCTGCACCTCGACGGCGCCAGGCTCGCGAACGCCGCGGCCGCGCTGGACCTGCCGCTGCGCGCCTTCACCCGCGACGCCGGCGTCGACGTGCTGAGCTTCGGCGGAACCAAGAACGGCGCCATGCTCGGCGAGGCGATCGTCGTGCTCACCCCCGGCGCCGCGGACGGCCTCATCTACTCGCGCAAGTTCAACATGCAGCTGGCCTCGAAGATGCGCTTCGTGTCGGCGCAGCTCATCGCGCTCCTCGAGGGCGACCTGTGGCTGCGCAACGCCCGCCGGTCCAACGCGATGGCGCAGCGCCTGCGCTCCTCGCTCGAGGCCGGCATCGCCGACGGTTCCATCCAGGGCGTGGGCTTCACCCAGCAGACGCAGTCGAACGGGGTCTTCGCGACGCTGCCCGACGGCATCGCCGACCGCCTGCGCGAGACCTTCCGCTTCTACGACTGGGACGCCGCGCGCAACGAGGTGCGCTGGATGTGCGGCTTCGACACGGCGGAGGCGGACATCGACGCGCTGGTCGCGCTCGTCGCGCAGGAGACCAGCCGCTGAGGCGCTCCTCCCCCGCAGCACTGTTCGGGACACGGTCCAGACTTCCCTGGACCGTGTCCCCTTTTTGGCTCTGGAACTGCGGATCCGGAGCCGAATTCGGGACATGGTGGGGCCAGAAGTGGGACACGGTCAGTATCGCCCCCGCGGGACCCCGGGCTCAGCGCAGCAGGCCGAGGTGCGCGAGCGCCTGGCGGATGAGCGTGCCGCGACCGCCCTCCATCTCGGCGGCGAGCGCGTCGCTCGCGGCGTCCTCGGGGCTGAACCAGGTCACCTCGAGCGCGTCCTGACGCGGTTCGCAGGTGCCGGTCACCGGCACCACGAACGCGAGCGACACCGCATGCTGGCGGTCGTCGTGGTAGGCGCTCACACCGGGGATCGGGAAGTACTCGGCGACCGTGAACGGCGCGGGCGACGGCGGCAGCATCGGGAAGGCCATCGGGCCGAGGTCGTTCTCGAGGTGCCGGAACAGCGCGTCGCGCACCGTCTCGCCGTACCGCACCCGTCCCGAGACGATCGTCCGCGTCATCTCGCCCAGGGGCGTGGCGCGCAGCAGGATCCCGATGTCGGTGACCACCCCGGAACCATCGGTGCGCACCGGCACGGCTTCGACGTAGAGCATCGGCAGCCGGCGTCGTGCCTGGGCGAGCTCGAAGTCGGTGAGCCACCCGGGGTTCGCCCCTCCTGAGGCCCCGAGGCCGTCGAGGCCGCCGGGCAGGCCGGAAAGCGCGTCGGGGAGACCGTCGTCGTCGGCCGGATCGGGGTCGGGTGTGCGTACCGCCATGGTCTCTTTCTACCAGCGTCTGCGATGCGCGCCGAGTGCGAGCCCCGATCCGGGGGCGCGGGGTCGCCGGC
The DNA here is from genome assembly GCF_042266785.1 of Microbacterium sp. NPDC056052. Classification (NCBI taxonomy): domain Bacteria; kingdom Bacillati; phylum Actinomycetota; class Actinomycetes; order Micrococcales; family Microbacteriaceae; genus Microbacterium; species Microbacterium sp. NPDC056052. The sequence continues at coordinate 178,370 of NZ_JBHJWV010000009.1, read as the reverse complement.
CTGGGGCAGGATGGAGCCATGGCCGAACCCGTGGAGATCGATCGCGCCGCGGTGCGCTGGGCGCGACAGGACGAGGCGCTGCCGCTGCTCGTGCTCCTGCACGGCTACGGATCCGATGAGCGGGACCTGTTCTCGCTCGTGCCGTTCCTGCCCGAGGGCGTGACCGTGGCGTCGCTGCCCGCCCCGCTGAGCGCCCCGTGGCCGATGCCCGGGCGCTCCTGGTACCCGATCGACGAGCTGGAGCGGCGGGACCCCGCCTCGGTGACCGCCGCCGCGGAGGCCGTGCTGCGCTGGCTCGCCGTGGAGGCCGCCGATGCCCCGTCGATCGCGCTGCTCGGCTTCTCGCAGGGCGCCTCGGTGGCGCTCCAGACCGCCCGTGAGGACCCCGCGCGGATCGCCACGGTCGTGAACCTGAGCGGCTACGCGGCCCCCGGCGACCTCCCGGGCGACGCCGCGCTGCGCAAGCGCCGCACCCCGGTGTTCTGGGGGCGCGGTTCGAAGGACGACGTCATCCCTCCCGCCCTCATCGTGCACACCGCGCAGTGGCTCCCGGAGCACTCGGAGCTGACCGGGCGCGTGTATCCGGGCCTCACGCACAGCGTGTCCGAGGAGGAGCTGGCCGATGTCCGGCGATTCCTCGACGGGTGGCTCGACAGCCTTCAGGCCCCGGTGTCGGAGGAGCCGCTCGAGGGCTGATCCGGCCGGTCTCCCCGGACGTCGCGGCCAGAGGCGTCGGTATCGCGATCGTCCACCGACCCGGCGTCCGTCCCGTCCTCGGCCTCCGCCCTGCGCCGCTGCTCCTCGCGCTGCATGCGCGTGCCCGCCGCCGTGAACGCCACCATGACCGCGGCGCCGATCACGAGTCCGAGAGCGATCCCGGTGCCCATGTTGCCGAGACCTGCGCCGAGCGCCACCCCGACGCCCATGCCGATCGCGAGACCGGCGCCGAGGCCCACGCGGCGCATCGTCTCGCCGGATCCCGGCCGCTGCTCATCCATGCCTCCAGGCTAGATCGCCTCAGGGGTGCGGACATCCGCCGCAGGACGGATCCTGAGACGCGACACGCCCGGGTTGCAGGAATCCCGAGGGCCCGGTATCGTCGTCGGCGTCCTGTCCGCCGTGTAAGGAAGTCCCTTGATCTGAGTCGTCGCCTCCGCGTTCCATCCACGCGCTGATCCGACACTCCTTCCTGCCCTCGCTTGTTCCGGCACAGGCATCTCCGGTCCCCGAGATCCGTCCTCTTCGCGACGTCTCGTCTCTCGAAAGACTCGGGACCGATCGGCATCAGCGCACCCGAACACCTTCTGGGAGCCGCCCATGTCATTCCTCACCCCCTCCTCCGCGGTCGTGCTCGACCGCGTCACCTTCACCTGGCCCGACGGGTCCACCGCGCTCGACACCGTCTCCGGCGCCTTCGGCGCGGGCCGCACCGGCCTCGTCGGACGCAACGGATCCGGCAAGTCGACGCTGCTCCGCCTCATCGCGCGCGAGCTGACCCCGACGTCGGGGCACATCACCGCGACGGGCGACGTGGCCTACCTGCCGCAGCGCCTCACGCTCGACACGCACGCCCGCGTGGCCGGGCTCCTCGGCGTGGCCGGGGCGCTCGACGCCGTCCGCGCCATCGCGGCGGGCGACGTCGACCCCGCCCGCTTCGACGAGGTCGGCGACGACTGGGACGTCGAGGCCCGCGCCGCGGCGGCGCTGGCCGAGGCCGGTCTGGATCCGTCGTTCCTCGACCGCACCGTCGGCGAGCTCTCCGGCGGCGAGGCGGTGCTCGTCGCGATCGCCGGGATCCGCGCACGGCGGGCGCCGATCACGCTGCTCGACGAGCCGACCAACAACCTCGACCGCGAGGCGCGGGCGCGGCTCGGCGAGATGGTGCGCTCCTGGCGGGGCGCCCTCGTGGTGGTCAGCCACGACGTCGCGCTGCTCGAGCTCATGGACGACACCGCCGAGCTGTACGGGCGCGAGCTCAGCGTCTTCGGCGGCCCCTACTCGGAATGGCGCGCGTGGCTGGATGCCGAGCAGGAGTCCGCGAAGCAGGCAGAGAGGGACGCCAAGCAGGCCTTCAAGAAGGAGAAGCGGCAGCGCATCGAGGCAGAGCTCAAGCTCGCGACCCGCTCCCAGATGGCCAAGAAGGCCTTCGAGGAGAAACGCGTGCCGAAGATCATCGCGAACGGCCGGAAGATGGCCGCGCAGGTCTCGGCGGGCAGGCTCCGCACCGAGGTCGCTGAGAAGGAGGGCACGGCGCGCGAGGCTCTCGACGCGGCAGGGCATCGGATCCGTCACGACGCGACGATGAAGATCGAGCTGCCGGATCCGGGCGTCTCCCGGAACCGCCGCATCGCGACCATCGGCGACGCCGAGAGGTCCTGGACGATCCAGGGTCCGGAGCGCATCGCGCTGATCGGGCGCAACGGAGTGGGCAAGACGACGCTGCTGCGACGCCTCGTCGACGGGGCCGGCTCCGCGGATCCGGGCGCGCGGCAGTCCGAGGATTCGCCCGGGTCGGTTCCGTATTCAGGATCGATCGCCGAATCCGTGGCCGAAGCAGCAGAATCCCGCACATTCTCGCGATCCATCCTGAATTGCGTCCCGCACACCGAGCGGATCGGGTACCTGCCGCAGCGGATCGACGGCCTCGACGAGACCGCGACCGTGGTGGAGAACGTCGCGGCGCGCGCTCCGGAGATCCCGGAGAAGGAGCTGCGCAACCGGCTCGCCCGGTTCCTGATCCGCGGCGCCGCCATGGACCGGCAGGTGGGAGCGCTGTCCGGCGGGGAGCGCTTCCGGGTCGCGCTGGCGACGCTGCTGCTGGCCGATCCGGCGCCGCACCTCGTGGTGCTCGACGAGCCGACGAACAACCTGGACCTCGACACCGTGGATCAGGTCGTGCAGGCGCTCCGCGCCTACCGCGGTGCGGTGCTGATCGTCAGCCACGACGACGCGTTCCTGCAGCGCCTGGACCTGGATCTGACGCTCGAGCTCGACGCCGAGGGCGCGCTCGCAGAGGTCGCCCTCGAATCCTGACGGTCGCGAGACGCGCACCCGGCCGGATGCCGGCCGGGTGCCGGCCGGGTGCGTGCCGTGCACGCGTCTGGGACACATCGGGAATGCGGGCGCGCGACCTCGCTGTTGCGCACGTCATGACGACAATCGGAATCATCGGAGCAGGACACATCGGCAGCGCTGTCGCAGAGGCCTTCGCAGGTCTCGGCTATGACGTCGTGATCGCGAACTCGCGTGGTCCGGAGACGCTCGACGCGCTCGTGACACGACTCGGGCCGCGCGTGACGGCATCCACCGCGACCGGGGCCGCCGAAGCCGCCGACGTCGCCGTGGTGACCGTCCCGTTGAAAGCGCTGGCCGATGTTCCCGTGGCGCCGCTCGCCGGCAAGATCGTGCTCGACACGAACAACTACTACTTCGAGCGGGACGGCCACATCGAGGCCCTCGACCGCGGCGAGACCACCACGTCGCAGCTCCTGCAGGAGCACCTGCCCGACTCGAAGGTCGTGAAGGCGTTCAACCACATCCGGTCCGGCGAGATCCTGACGACGGGATCACCGGCAGGCACGCCCGATCGGCGCGCGCTCGGCACGGCGAGCGATGACGACGACGCGGTCGCATTCGTGACCGACGTGTACGACCGGCTCGGGTTCGACACCGTGAGCGCAGGCCCGCTGAGCGAGTCGTGGCGCCTCGAACGCGACCGCCCCGCCTATGTCACACGGCAGAATGCCGAGGAGCTGCGCACCAACCTCGCCGCCGCGAACCGCCTGCCCTGACACACGGTCGGATCCCCGTGCCGGCACCGGGTCGTCGTCGGAGGATCCAGCGGCCGTCCAGGACGCGGGGGCAGGATGAGGGCATGAGCACCCTCGTCCGCCCTCGCAAGGGCCGCGTCATCGCCGGCGTCTGCGCCGCGCTCGCGCACAGGTTCGGCTGGCCCGTCCTCCTCATGCGCCTGCTCGCCATCGTCCTGATGGTGTTCGCGGGGCTGCCGCTATGGGTCTACATCGTGCTCTGGATCCTCATCCCGAAGGAGAAGTGAGCCCGCAGGGGCTTCCGGATCAGGCGCGCTTCGCCCGCATCGCGCGCGTGTGGCCGAGCGTCGGATCGGCCGCCAGCAGAGCGTACTCCGCGGACTCGCGGGGGACCAGCGAGACCCGCCCCTCGGCGTCGCTGAGCACGCCCCAGCCGTAGCGCTTGCCGAGCGGAGAGGCGCGGAGGCAGGCTTGCCCCTTCGCGAAGAACTCGTCGCGCGCCTCGCCGTCGTCCGGATCGATGCCGCGGCGCAGCGCCCAGGTGGAGAAGATGACGTCATCGGAGGTCCGCTCGAACGGGTGCTCCGCGATCATCCGGTAGTGCAGCGCTCCGATCGTCGGAGCCTCGGTCGCGGGAGGTTCCTGCGCGTGGTCCGTCGGGCAGTCCTCGGCCACCTCGATGAACGTGCTCGTGTAGTTCGTCGTGTGCGCGGCCATGCGTCCATGCTCGCACCGTGCGGCGACACCGGGCTTGGAGATCTGCGACAGATCCCCGAGCCCCATCTGTCCAGGATCCGGCCCCGTTGCGCCCAGGGCGGATCCGCCCCCGAATGTCCGCAGCAGCCGCGAAGATGGACGGATGAGCGACGCATCGACCCACCCGCCCCGCTCCGGGGCGCGCGCGGACGACGCGGCGCAGCACGTGCTCGACCGCTTCACCCCCGCGACCCAGGACTGGTTCCGCGGGGCGTTCATCGCGCCCACGCCCGCGCAGGCGGGGGCGTGGGAGGCGATCTCGGGCGGGAGGCACGCGCTCGTCGTCGCGCCGACCGGATCGGGCAAGACCCTGTCGGCCTTCCTCTGGGCGATCGACCGGGTGTTCCGCGAGCGCACCGCAGAGGGCGCCGATGCAGAGAAGAAGCGCCCCGCGACGAAGCGCTCCTCGGCGAAGGACGCCGAGCGCCCCGGACGCACCCGCATCCTCTACATCTCGCCGCTCAAGGCCCTCGGCGTCGATGTGGAGCGCAACCTCCGCTCACCGCTCATCGGGATCGGGCAGTCGGCCCGGCGGCTCGGGATCCCCGCCCCCGCGGTGACGGTGGGCGTGCGCTCGGGCGACACGACTTCGGCGGACCGCCGCCGCCTCGTCGTCGATCCGCCGGACATCCTCATCACCACCCCCGAATCGCTGTACCTCATGCTCACCAGCCGCGCAGGTGACACCCTGCGCGACGTGCACACCGTCATCATCGACGAGGTGCACGCCGTCGCGGCGACCAAGCGCGGCGCGCATCTCGCGGTCAGCCTGGAGCGGCTCGACCAGCTGCGCCGAGCCGCCGGCGCCGAGGCCCCCGTGCAGCGCATCGGCCTCAGCGCGACCGTGCGCCCGATCGACGAGGTGGCGCGATTCCTCGGCGGCGCGCAGCCCGTCGAGATCGTGGCGCCTCCCGCCTCGAAGACCTTCGACCTGCAGGTCGTCGTGCCCATCGAGGACATGCTCAACCCGCCCCCGCCTCCCGGCACCGACGAGACTCCGCGGCCCGCCGGCGCCGGGCGAATCGACCAGAGCACGGGCGGGGCCGACGCGTTCGGCGAGAACACCGAGATGACGGGATCCGTCTGGCCGCACGTCGAAGAGGCGATCGTCGACAAGATCCTGCAGAACCGCTCGACGATCGTGTTCGCCAATTCGCGCCGCCTCGCCGAGCGGCTCACGGGGCGGCTGAACGAGATCTACAGCGAACGGATCGGGCTCGACCTCCCCGCTGCCATGGTGCCCGCCGCGATGATGGCGCAGGCGGGGTCGACCGCCGGGGCGGATCCGGTGCTCGCGAAGGCGCACCACGGTTCGGTCTCGAAGGAGCAGCGGGCGATCGTCGAGGAGGAGCTCAAGTCGGGCGTGCTGCGCTGCGTCGTCGCGACGAGCAGCCTCGAGCTCGGCATCGACATGGGCGCGGTCGACCTCGTGATCCAGGTGGAGGCGCCGCCCTCGGCCGCGTCAGGACTGCAGCGCGTGGGTCGTGCAGGACACCAGGTCGGCGAGATCAGCCGTGCTTCGCTGTTCCCCAAGCATCGCGGCGACGTGCTGCACACCGCGATCGTCACCGAGCGCATGCTGGCGGGGCAGATCGAGGCGATCAGCGTCCCGCGGAACCCCCTCGACATCCTCGCGCAGCAGACCGTCGCCGCCTGCGCGCTCGAGCCGCTCGACGTCGAGCAGTGGTTCGACACCGTGCGCCGCAGCGCACCCTTCGCCGCGCTCCCCCGCTCGGCGTACGAGGCGACGCTCGACCTGCTCGCCGGGCGCTTCCCCTCGGACGAGTTCGCCGAGCTGCGCCCGCGTCTCGTCTGGGACCGCGACGCCGGCACGCTCACCGGGCGTCCCGGGGCGCAGCGGATCGCGGTCACGAGCGGCGGCACGATCCCCGACCGCGGGCTGTTCGGCGTGTTCGTCGCCGGCGAGACGACCGGCGCCCGCGTCGGCGAACTCGACGAGGAGATGGTCTACGAATCGCGGGTCGGCGACGTGTTCACGCTCGGCACCACGAGCTGGCGGATCGCCGAGATCACGCACGACCGGGTCAACGTGATCCCGGCCTACGGGCAGCCGGGCAAGGTGCCGTTCTGGCACGGTGACGGCCTGGGCCGCCCGTTCGAGCTGGGTGAGGCGCTCGGCGTCTTCAACCGCGAGGTGCAGGGCGCGACGCCCGAGAAGGCCAGAGAGCGACTCAGCGCGGCAGGCCTCGACGACCGCGCGCAGGCGAACCTGCTCGCGCACCTGAACGAGCAGAAGGAGTCGACGGGCACGCTGCCCACCGACCGCACGCTGACCGTCGAGCGCAGCCGCGACGAGATCGGCGACTGGCGCGTGATCCTGCACTCCCCCTACGGGCAGATGGTCCACGCGCCGTGGGCCCTGGCCGTGAACGCCCGGATCCGCGAGCGTCTCGGCGTGGAGGGATCCGCGGTCGCGAGCGACGACGGCATCATCGTGCGCGTGCCGGACGCCGACGCGGAGCCGCCCGGCGCCGAGCTCTTCGTCTTCGAGCCCGACGAGCTCGAGCGGATCGTGACCGACGAGGTCGGCGGATCCGCACTGTTCGCCTCCCGCTTCCGCGAGTGCGCCGCGCGCGCCCTGCTCATGCCGCGGATGAACCCCCACCGGCGCACCCCGCTGTGGCAGCAGCGGCAGCGCTCGGCGCAGCTTCTCGAGGTCGCCCGCAAGCACCCGACGTTCCCGATCATCCTGGAGACGCTGCGCGAGGTGCTGCAGGACGTCTACGATCTGCCCTCGCTGCGGCGTCTCGCGACCGGCATCGCCGAGCGTCGCATCCGGCTCGTCGAGGTGCAGACCGCCCAGCCCTCGCCCTTCGCCCGCGACCTGCTGTTCGGCTACGTCGGCGCGTTCATGTACGAGGGCGACTCCCCGCTCGCGGAGCGCCGGGCCGCCGCGCTGTCGGTGGATCCCGCGTTGCTGGGCGAGCTGCTCGGCACGGTCGAGCTGCGGGAGCTCCTGGACCCGGAAGTCATCACCCAGTTCGAGCGCGAGGCGCAGAGGCTGGATCCGTCCCGCCGTGCGCGCGGCGTCGAGGGCGTCGCGGATCTGCTGCGCCTTCTCGGACCGCTCGACGCGGGCGAGGTCGCGGTGCGACTCGAACCCGATCCGGCTCCTGAGCGAGCGCAGCGAGACGAAGGACGCCCGGGGACCTCGGCGACCGAGGCCGCGGCTCACCTCACCGCACTGATCGACGCCCGCCGCGCGATCGAGGTCACGATCGGCGGCGTGCGCAGGGTCGCCGCGATCGAAGACGCGGGGCGACTCCGCGACGCCCTGGGCGTGCCGCTTCCCGTCGGGATCCCCGTGGCGTTCCTGGAGCCGGTCGCGGATCCGCTCGGCGACCTCGTGGCCCGCCATGCGCGCACGCACGGCCCGTTCCTCGGATCCGCCGTCGCCGCCCGTTTCGGGCTCGGATCGGCGATCGTGCGGCAGACGCTGCAGCGGCTCGAGGCCGACGGGCGCGTCACGAGCGGATACTTCCTGCCGGATCCGCCGAGCCCCGCCGAAGCCGGTCCCCGTGCGTCCGCGACCTCGGCGGGCCCTGATGAGACGGAGTGGTGCGACACCGAGGTGCTGCGGCGGCTGCGGATGCGTTCGCTCGCGGCCATCCGCGGCAGCGTCGAGCCGGTGGCGCCCACCGCGTTCGCGCGTTTCCTTCCGGAGTGGCAGCACCTCGCGCGGCCGCTCGAGGGCATCGACGGGGTCGCGACCGCGATCGAGCAGCTCGCCGGCGTGCCGATCCCGGCGAGCGCCTGGGAGTCGCTGGTCCTGCCGCAGCGCGTGCGCGACTACACCCCCGCCATGCTCGACGAGCTGACCAGCTCCGGCGAGGTCGTCTGGGCCGGTCACGGCGCGCTCCCCGGCCGCGACGGCTGGGTCTCCCTGCACCCCGCGGATCTCGCGCCGTTCACGGTGCCGTTCGCCGAAGAGGCGCCGGAGCCGGGATCCCTCGAAGCGCAGCTGCTCGCCGCGCTCGCCTCGGGCGGCGCGTACTTCGCCGCCCAGCTGCGCGAGACGATCGCGTCGCTCGAGCAGCCGACTCCGCCGGGAGGCGCCGCGAACGAGGCCTCCGTGGTCGAGGCGCTCTGGAACCTCGCGTGGTCGGGCCACGTCACGAACGACACCTTCGCGCCGATCCGTGCGCTTCTGAGCGGCGGCAACCAGGCGCACAAGGTCGCGCGCCGCGCCCCGCGCGCACGCACCTTCCGAGGCATGTCCCTCGCACGGCCGGCCTCCACGCCGCGCCCGCTCAACGTCGGAGGGCGCTGGTCGCTGCTGCCGGAGGCGGAGACGGATCCGGCCCGGCGCGCCACGGTCTCCGCGGGTCTGCTGCTGGACCGCTACGGCGTCGTCACGCGGGGATCCGTGCAGTCGGAGGGCCTGCCGGGCGGCTTCGCCCAGACCTACCGGGTGCTCGCGGGGTTCGAGGAGGCGGGGCACTGCCGGCGCGGCTACGTGATCGAGAAGCTCGGCGCGGCCCAGTTCGCCGCCTCCGCCACGATCGACCGCCTCCGCACCTTCGCCGGGCTCGCCGATCCCCCTCCGCGGACCGCGCGCACGCTGGCCGCGACCGACCCCGCCAACCCGTACGGGGCGGCGCTCGGCTGGCCGCGGCGGGACGGGGCCGACACGGCCGCAGGTGCGGTCTCGCACCGGCCGGGTCGCAAGGCCGGGGCCCTGGTCGTGCTGGTCGACGGCGCCCTCGCGCTCTACCTCGAGCGCGGCGGGAAGAGCGTGCTCGCGTTCACGGACGACGAGGACGAGCTGCGCGCCGCGACCGTCGACCTGGCGGCGACCGCGAAGGCGCGGCGGCTGGAGACGCTCACGGTTGAGAAGGTGAACGGCGACGGGATGTACGGCACGACCGGCGGTTCCGCGCTCGGACGGCTGCTGCAGGAGGCCGGATTCGTCGCCACTCCGCGCGGCTACACGCTGCGGAAGACGCTGTGATCCGAGCCGGATCCGCGACGGCCCGGCAGGACGCATACCCTGGTGGCATGATCCGTGAGTTCGCCGCGGGATTCGGCACCCTGGTGCGCGGATTCGGTCTCTGGCGCACGCACCCGCGCCTGCTCGCGCTCGGACTCATCCCCGCCGCGATCAGCTTCGCCGTGCTCGCGGCGGCGCTGATCCCACTGGGCTTCTCGCTCGGCACGATCACGACCTGGATGACGCCGTTCGCCGACGGATGGATCGCCGGGTGGCGCGACGCGCTGCGCATCGCGCTCGGCATCGTGCTCTTCGTCGCGGCCGCGGTGCTGTCCGGATTGGTGTTCACCGCACTCACGCTGACGATCGGCGACCCGTTCTACCAGCGCATCTGGCGAGGGGTGGAGCGATCGCTGGGAGGGGCGGAGCCGACCGGAGAGACCGGCTTCTGGAGCACCGTCGGCGAGGGCCTGCGCCTGATCCTGCTCGGCGCTCTCGTCGCCCTGCTCACCCTGCTCCTGGGTTTCATCCCGCTCGTGGGCGGTGTGTTCGCGACCGTGGTCGGGGTGCTGCTGTCGGGCCGGCTGCTCGCGCGGGAGCTGACCGGACGCGCCTTCGACGCCCGCGGCCTCGACCACGCCGCCCGGATGCGTCTGCTGGGCGCAGGGCGCGCACGAGTGCTCGGCTTCGGCGTCGCCACCCAGCTCTGCTTCATGGTCCCGCTCGGCGCGATCATCACGATGCCCGCCGCCGTCGCCGGATCCACGATGCTGGCCCGCGCCCTGACCGATCACGCCGGCGTCGACGGATCCGGAAGCCCTGCCGGAGAGGCGTCGGCGCATGCCTGAGGGCGACACCGTCTACCGCGCAGCGCATCGCCTCGACGATGCGCTGCGCGACGGCGTCGTCACCCGCTTCGACCTGCGGGTGCCGGAGCTCGCGACCGCCGACCTCACCGGATCCGTCGTGCACGCCGTGGTTCCGCGCGGCAAGCACATCCTGATGAGGATCGGCGACTCGACGCTCCGCTCGCATCTGCGCATGGACGGCGCCTGGCACCTGTACCGCCCCGGCGAGCGCTGGCGGGCACCCGGATACACCGCCCGCGCGATCGTGAGCACCGCGGACGCGGAGGCGGTGGGCTTCGATGTCTCGATGCTGGCGCTCGTCCCGACCGCGCAGGAGGACACGCTCCTCGCGCACCTCGGACCGGATCCGCTGGGCGCCGACTGGGACCTCGCGGAAGCGGCGCGGCGCCTCGGCGCCGACCGACGCCCGATCCACGTCGCACTGCTCGATCAGCGCAACGTGGCGGGGTTCGGCAACGAGTACGCCGCAGAGCTGCTGTTCCTGCGCGGGGTGCGCCCCACGACGCCCGCGACCGAGGTCGACGTCACCGCCCTGCTGGAGCTCGGGGCGCGCACGATCCTCGCCAACCGCGATCGCCTCGACCGCACCTTCACGGGCATCGCTCAACGGGGCCGCACGACCTGGGTCTACGGACGGGCGCATCGTATGTGCCGGCGCTGCGGCGCGCTCATCGAGAGCGGCGAGCTCGGGGCGGATCCGACCGAGGAGCGCCGCACCTTCTGGTGCCCCCGCTGTCAGCGCTGACCCGCGTGCCCGACACGCGCGAAGTGCGTGCACGGGAATAGATCCGCCATCGTCACGGTTGCAGATGTATCCGGGGAAAGTCCCGGGCACGGGAGGTTTTCGTGGGCAAGAACTACGTCGACATCGAGGACGGCCAGGGCGGCACGCTGCGCTATCGCAAGCACGCCAACGGCCGCGGCCTTATCGCGCACGGTGCCAAGGTGCACCCGCAGGCGGTCGTGGAAGCGGGCGCCTACGTCGAACCGCGCGCGAAGGTCGGGGCCGGAGCGCGCGTCGCGCGCGGGGCCTGGATCGAACCCGACGCGGTCGTGGGCGTGAACGCCCGGATCGAGGCCCATGCCCATATCGGGCAGGGGGCCGTGATCGGGGACGGCGCGAGCATCGGCGTCCGCACCGAGGTCGGGGCCGGAGCGCACATCGCGCGCGGCGCCCGCATCGGGGACGACGAGATCATCGCCGCCGGCATGACGCTGGACACCGACCGCAAGGGGCTCTGGCTCGCCGCCTGAGCGGCGCGGCTTTCCGCTCGCCGCCTGGCGGCGCTGCGACGCCGTCGGCGCAGGGGATCTCGAGCACCCGCCGGGTACGCTGAACCCATGAGCAGACGAGGCGCATCCGGACGCAAGCCCGCGGTGCGCTCTGCGAAGGGCGGCGCTCGCAGCACGGCCGGCGGTCCGGCCGCCAAGGGCAAGAACGGCGGGAAGCCCGCCGGGAAGTCCGCATCGCGCGGCAAGAAGGCGGAGAAGGTCGTCTTCGACGCCCCGACCACGGTCGATGAACCCCGCACCCTGCGCCTCGGCGCCGTGCCCGGCGCGACCCCGGGACGCTGGATCGACACCTGGAAGGAGCGGATGCCGCTGGTCGCGCTCGAACTCGTGCCGATCCCGTTCGCCGCACAGCGCACCGCCCTGACCGAGGGCATCGTCGACCTCGCGCTCGTGCGCGCGCCGTTCGACAAGGACGGCATGCACGCGATCCCGCTCTACGAGGAGCTCCCCGTGGTGATCGCCGGGGCCGAGTCGCATCTGCTCGCCGCCGAGGAGCTCTCCCCCGCAGACCTGGAGGGAGAGACGCTGCTCACCACGCGCGAGGACGTGCTGGGCGACCTCGACCTTCCGACCGTCCCGTCTCGGATCCCTCCGCTCGAAACGCTCCAGGATGCCGTCGAGACCGTCGCCTCGGGCGTCGGAATACTCGTCGCGCCGATGTCGCTGGCGCGCCTGCATCACCGCAAGGACGTCGACTACCGGATCCTCCGCGAAGCACCGGTCTCCCCGGTGCTGCTGGCCTGGCCGGCCGCTGCCACGACGTCCGACATCGAGGCCTTCGTCGGCGTCGTGCGAGGCCGCCGCGCCACGTCGTCCCGCTGAGTCGGCGCGCACCGGGTCATCCCGGGGTCGTCGAGCGAGCAGGCGAGATCCGGTCGTTGAGCGAGAAGGGCCGCAGGCCCAGCGAGCACCCGGTCGTTGAGCGAGCAGGGCCGCAGGCCCAGCGAGACGAAACGCGGCGCCCTCTCGAGAGCACCGCGTTTCGTCTCCGTCGCCTGCGGCGTCTTCGCTCACCGACCGGGTGAGGACGGCCGGTGGGGTCAGGCCGCCTGCGCCATCTCCGCGGTCGCGGTGACGCGCAGCACGTCGCCGGACGCGTCCACGACCACGCGCCCGCCGTCGCCCAGCTCGCCCGAGACGAACAGATCCGCGATGCGGTCGTCCACCTCGCGCTGGATCAGGCGGCGCAGCGGTCGCGCCCCGTACTCCGGCTCGTAGCCGTGCTCGCCGAGCCACGCCACGGCCGCGTCGGTGACGTCCAGCGTCACGTCGCGGCCCGCAAGGCGCCGAGACGTGGCCTGCAGCAGGAGCCGCACGATGCGGCCCAGCTCGTCGCGGCTGAGCTTCTGGAACAGCACGATCTCGTCGATGCGGTTCAGGAACTCCGGCCGCATGGCCTCACGGAGCTTGCCCATCACCCGCGCCCGCAGGTCCTCCTGCGAGGCGAACCCGTTGGCGGACCCGTCCTGCGAGGCGACGAAACCGAGCGCACCGGAGCGCGATGCGAGGAACTCGGACCCGATGTTCGACGTCATCACGATCACCGTGTTGCGGAAGTCGACCGTGCGCCCCTGACCGTCGGTGAGGCGGCCGTCGTCGAGCACCTGCAGCAGCAGGTTGAACACGTCGGGGTGCGCCTTCTCGATCTCGTCGAACAGCACGATCGCGTAGGGGTTGCGCCGTACGCGCTCGGTCAGCTGCCCCGCCTCGTCGTAGCCGACGTATCCCGGAGGGGCGCCGACGAGCCGCGACACCGTGTGCCGCTCACCGAACTCGCTCATGTCGAAGCGGATGACGGCCGTCTCGTCGTCGGACAGGCGGTCGGCGAGCGCCTTCGCCAGCTCGGTCTTGCCGACGCCGGTCGGACCGAGGAACAGGAAGGATCCGACGGGCCGACGGGCGTCGCCCATGCCGGTGCGGCTGCGGCGCACGGCCCGCGCCACGGCGGCGACCGCGTCGTCCTGCCCGATCACGCGGGCGTGCAGGTCGGACTCGAGGTCCGCCAGGCGCTCGCGCTCGCTCTCGGAGACGCGGCTGACCGGGATCCCGGTCGCGCGCGCGATCACCGCGGCGATCTCCGACTCCCCGACGACCGCGGGCTCGGCGTCCGCCCGGCTCGCGGTGGCGCCGGCGTCGTCGATCCGGGCCTGCACCGCGGCGATCTCGTCGCGGATCCGCGAGGCCTCCTCATAATGCTCGGCGCCGACCGCGGCGTTCTTGCGCGCCTCGAGGTCGGCGAGCTCCGCGAACAGCGCCGCCACGTCGGTCACGATGCCGAGACGCAGCCGCAGCCGCGCACCGGCCTGGTCGATGAGGTCGATCGCCTTGTCCGGCAGCACCCGGTCGGGCAGGTACCGCGCGCTCAGCTCGACGGCGGCACGGATCGCGTCGTCGGTGTAGGCGACCACGTGGTGCTGCTCGTACGCGGGCTTGAGCCCTTCGAGGATGCGCACCGCGTCCTCGATCGAGGGCTCGGCGACCTTCACGGGCTGGAAGCGGCGCTCGAGGGCCGGATCCTTCTCGATCCGGCGGTACTCGGCGAGCGTGGTCGCGCCGACCAGGTGCAGGTCGCCCCGCGCGAGGCGCGGCTTCAGGATGTTGCCGGCGTCCATGCCGCCGCCCTCCCCGGATCCGCCCGCGCCGACGACCGTGTGCACCTCGTCGATGAAGACGATGATCTCGCCCTTGTGCGCGGCGATCTCGTCCATGGTCTTGGTCAGACGCTCCTCGAAGTCGCCACGGTAGCGGGTGCCCGCGAGCATCGCCGGCAGGTCGAGGGCCACGACACGGCGGTCCTTGAGCTGCGCGGGCACGGCGCCGTCGACGATCGCGCGGGCCAGGCCCTCGACGATCGCGGTCTTGCCGACGCCGGCCTCGCCGATCAGCACCGGGTTGTTCTTGGTGCGGCGGCTGAGGATCTCGATGGTCTGCTCGATCTCGGAGGCGCGGCCGATCACGGGGTCGAGCGCGCCCTCGCGCGCACGCGCCGTGAGGTCGAGACCGAACTGGTCGAGCATCGGCGTCTCGGATCCGGACGATGCCACCGCGTCCTGGTCCTGGGCCGTGCCCGTGGGCATGGGCTCGCGCAGACCCTGGGTCAGGGCCTCGGCGGTGACGCCGGCGCGGGCGAGGATCTGCCCCGCGGGGGCGTCCTGCCCGAGCACGAGCGCGAAGAACACGTGCTCCGGCTCGATGTAGGTCGCACCCGACGAGCGCGCCACCTGGTAGGCGTGGAACAGCGCGCGGCTGGCGCTCGGTGTGATGGTCGCGGCATCGACGTCGGAGGGCTCGCCCGGAGCGGGCAGACGGGTGTCGACGGCGTCGACGATCGCCCGCGGGGTCACCCCGATGTTGCGGATCGCCTGGTCGACCGCGTCGTCCTCGACGATCGTGCGGAGGACGTGGAGCGCGTCGAGCTCGGTCTGGCCGCGCTCGAGCGCGAAGCGGCCGGCGCGTTGCAGGATGCGCTGGGTGCGCACGGTGAGGAACCGGCTGAGGTCGATCGACCGGGTCTGCCGGGCCTGCTCACCGGCGAGGTAGCGGGCGAGGAACTCGTCGAACGAGCCCGAACCCGCATCGGTGAAGTCGTTGGGCATTTCGCTTCCTCTCAAACTTGAGCGTTGTGCTGTCAACTTCAACGCGTGCGGGTTCGACGGATATTCCCGACCATTGCATCGGACTTCGACCGCCGCCGCCGCTCGCCTAGAATCCAGGGATGGCCTCGCTTCTGTATGTCGGCGTGCGCCCTGAGCTGGATGCGGCGACGGCGGAGCGCGCATCCTTCCGTGTCGCCCTCGGCGTCGACGCCGACGCACTCGACCGCATCGACCTCACCACCAGGGCGCTGCCCGAGGATGTCTTCGACCGCTACGCCGGCCTCGTGATCGGCGGCTCCCCGTTCAACGTCACCGATGTCCGCAAGTCCGAGACGCAGCGCCGCGTCGAGGCGGATCTGGAGCGGATCGCCGAGCGCGCGATCGACGGCGCCACGACCGCGTTCTTCACCTGCTTCGGGATCGGCGTGGTCACGCGCCTCCTCGGCGGCGAGGTCGGCATGGACACCCCGGAGGAGGCGACCGCGGCCGAGATCCGCTGCACGACGGACGCCGCGGCGGATCCGCTGTTCGGTCCCGCAGGAACCGTGTTCCACGCCTTCACGGCGCACAAGGAGGGCTCGGCCGAGGTGCCGCCCGGGGCCGTGCTGCTCGCCGGCAACGACACCTGCCCCGTGCAGGCGTACCGCGTGGGCGCCGATCTGTACGCGACGCAGTTCCACCCCGAGCCGTCCCCGCGCGACTTCGCCGACCGGATGGTGTTCTACCGCACCACCGGATACTTCGACCCGGACGCGTTCCACACGGTGCAGGAGGCCGTGCTCGGATCCGTCGTGACCGAGCCGGCCCGCATCCTGCACCGCTTCGGCGAGCGCGCCCTGACCCGCTGACCCCGCTGCCCCCGCAGGATCCACTGACCGCGAGACTCCCACTGGGCGACGAGACTGCGCGTCTGGCGTGCAGTCTCGTCGCGGAGATGGAGTCTCGCGGACAAGGGGGGCGGATCAGGGACGGGCGCGTCAGGGGTGGGCGCGTCAGGGGTGGGCGGCGCGCAGGAGGGCGATCCGGTCGTCGAGGTAGGAGGAGAGGGGCATCGGGGCGCCGGATGCGGACCAGCGCACCGACGGGATGCCGTCCACGAGGGTGAGCGGACCGGACGAGCCGCCGGCCGACACGGCGGCGACGTCGATCGGGGTCCACCCGACGTGCACCGTCTCGCCGTCGGCGAAGCCGCCGCGCGAGGCCTCCGCCCGGCGCTCGGCCCTGGCACGCGCCGATTCCGCCGCGTAACCCCGGCGCACCGGCGCGGCGGCGCGCAGCACCTCGGCCGTGGCGAACACGGCGTCATCCGCGATCAGGAGCGCGCCGACATGCCAGGCGGATCCGGCGCGCACGATGCGCGGCGCCCGCCATCGCGAGGTCTTCTCGCGCCCGAGCGCCTCCTGCGGCAGCCCGGCGAGGGCATCGCGCGCCCCGTCCAGGAGCACCGCTAGGGGGGCATGCGGTTCGGAGGAGGTCACGGATCCAGGCTATGCCCGCGCGACGCCGACCCCGCCCTCCCGCGCAACGGAAGCAAGGCCAGAACCGGCCCGAGAGGCTTGGTCGGAGGCTCAGCTCGGCTGTGCGTTCGTCGGCCGAACGGCACGCCTTCTCTGCCAGCCCTGGAACAGCACGGCATCGAGGGAGAGCCTTCCCGCGCCGGCGAGCACGAGCGCGAGGCACATCGCGATGATGAGCATGTTGATCTCCCATCCCCCGGTGGCCGTCTCGGCGAAGAAGCCGTGCGGCCCGTTGTACAGCGCGATCGCACCGGCCATGTCGATTGCGATGGCCGCGGCGGCCCAGCGAGTGAAGAGGCCGAGGCCGAGGCCGATCGCACCCCCGAATTCCGCCAACCCGACAAACAGCGCCCACATCGGACCGGGGTTCGCTCCGAGCGACGCCAAGAACGCGCCTGTCCCGGCCACACCTCCTCCGCCGAATGCTCCGAAGAGCTTCTGCGCGCCATGGACGAAGAAATCGATGAGCAGACCGAGCCGCAGGAGCAGGAGCGCGACATCAGTCCAGGCGGAAGTTCTGGCGTTCATGGTCGAGACGACCTCTCTCATCATCGTTGATGGACGGAGTCCGCATATCGGAGGTGACCACAGCATCGACGGAGGAACACCTGCCGATCAATGAGCGGTCCGTCCCTCTGCGCGCAGGCGCAAATCTCCTGCACGCCTGGGCAACTCCGCGCGCGCTCCCCGTCTGATCTGCCGGACATCGCGGTGGTGGCGGCCGAGCCGCGCCCGGCGCGCCTTCGGATCGGTTCGGTTCCGACTGTCGACGATTCGCCTCGCGCGCCGGGGCGCGGCAGAATCGACGGACACCCCGCTTGCAAGGAGACCTGTCATGGCGCAGCCCGACACCGCACGACTGCTCATCGCCTGCGACGATCAGCCAGGGATCGTCGCCGCCGTGGCCGGAGTGCTCGCCGCGCACGGGGCGAACATCATCTCGCTCGACCAGCACTCCACCGACGCCGCCGGCGGGCGCTTCTTCCAGCGCACGGTGCTCCACCGCGACGGGCTTTCCGCCGCGCGTCCCGCGCTCGAGGCGGACCTGGCCGCGGTCGCGGAGCGCTTCGGCATGGAGTGGTCGCTGCACGACGCGTCCAAGCGCAAGCGCGTGGCGATCTTCGTGTCCAAGTACGACCACTGCCTCATGGAGCTGCTCTGGCGCACGCAGCGGGGTCAGCTCGACATCGACGTCACCATGGTGGTCTCGAACCACCCGGATCTGGCGGAGTCGGTGCGCTCGTTCGGGGTGCCGTTCGTGCACATCCCGTCCGGAGACAAGGCCGAGATGGAGCGGCGCCAGCTCGAGCTGCTGCAGGGCAACGTGGATCTGGTCGTCCTCGCGCGCTACATGCAGATCCTCACCGATGACTTCATCGAGGGCCTCGGCGCTCCGGTGATCAACATCCACCACTCGTTCCTGCCGGCCTTCATCGGCGCGAATCCGTACGCGAGGGCCAAGGACCGCGGCGTGAAGCTCATCGGCGCCACGGCGCACTACGCGACGGCGGACCTCGACGAGGGCCCGATCATCGAGCAGGATGTCACGCGCGTCACGCACGCCGAGTCGGCCTCGGAGCTGCAGAGCCGTGGCGCCGACGTAGAGCGCCTGGTGCTCGCGCGGGCCGTGCAGTGGCACGCCGACGACCGCGTCATCGTGCACGGCCGCTCGACCGTCATCCTCTGATCAGACCGTCGTCCTCTGACGGGACCGTTTCCGAGCGGCTCTCGGCAGAGGGGGAGCTCAGGCGGGCACTCCCGCCGCCAGCTCGGCGAACGCCTCCGCCGCGGTCTCGTAGTGGGCCAGCGGCGCCGACTGACCGAGCCACAGCGACTGCAGCTCGCCCTTGTTCTGCTGTCCTGCGGGGGCGCGGAAGCGTCCGGTGATCCAGTTCTGCGCCGGGAACGGCGCGATGGATCCGGCTGCTTCGATCTCGGCGACCACGCGGTTGCGGGCGCCGCGCGCGAGCCGGCCGCTCATGGCCCGCGTGAGCACGGCGCCCTCGGCGGGCGTCGCGCGGATCGCCGCCCTGTGCGCCTCGGTGGCCGCCGACTCCGCCGTGCCGAGGAAGGCCGTGCCCACCTGCACGCCCTGCGCGCCGAGCGCGAACGCGGCGGCGACCCCGCGCCGGTCCGAGATCCCGCCCGCGGCGATCACCGGCACGTCGACCGCGTCGACGACCTGCGGCAGCAGCGAGAACAGGCCGACGACCGAGTCCTCCGCCGGCCGCAGGAACGACACCCGGTGGCCCGCGGCCTCGGCACCGGTCGCGACGATCGCATCCACCCCGCCCTCCGCGAGGGCCTGCGCCTCGGCCACCGTCGTCGCGGTGCCGATCACGTTGATCCCCCTGCGGTGCGCGTCGTCGACGAGCGAGGCCGACGGCACCCCGAAGACGACGCTCAGCACGGCCGGCGCGGCCTCGATGACCGCAGCGAGCTGCTCGTCGAGCGGGGGCAGATATGCCTCGGGGCGGGCCGGAACCTCGGCGCCCACCTCGGCGAAGAACGGGGCGAGGGCCGCCGCGTATTCGTCGTGCTCGGCGCCGGGCTCGACCTCGTCGCCCCGGGGCAGCCAGATGTTGAGTCCGAACGGACGGCGCGTCGCGGCTCTGATCCCGGCAACGGTCGCGCGGATCCGCTCCGCGTCGTAGCCGTAGAGCCCGTAGGACCCGAGCCCTCCGGCCGCGCTCACCGCGGCGACGAGCGGAATCGAGCTGAGCCCGCCGAAGGGCCCGAGGACGACGGGGGTGCGGATGTCGAGGAGATCGGTCAGCGAGCTCATGATCCCGAGGCTACGCCCCGACGGTCATTCGGGGATGACGCTCAGTCGGGGACGACGGAGATGGATCCGGTCAGCGGCGAAGGCGGCTCCTCATCGGGGCGGGCGCCGCGACGACGACGCGCGCCCGCCGTGACGCCGATGCTCGCGATCACGACCAGCGCGATCGCGGCGAGCCGCACCGGCGAGGCGTGCTGCCCGAGCACGAGCAGCCCCGCGATCGTCGCGAAGACCGGCTCGAGGCTGAGGAGGATCCCGAACACCCGCTGCGGCAGGCGGCGGAGCGCCGCGAGCTCGAGGATGTACGGGATCACCGAGGCGAGCAGGGCCGTGAGCGCGGCGAGCCCCAGGACGCGCGGGTCCGCGACCGCGGTGACCGCGGCGGGCACGCCGAAGGGCAGCAGCAGCACCGCGGCCACGGCGAGCGCGACCGCCAGGCCCTCGGTTCCCGTCGTGAGCGCGCCGACGCGGGTGCTCATCCGGATGTACATGATCCAGAACCCTGCAGCGATGAGCGCGAACAGCACGCCCCAGGGATCCAGCGCCTCCGCGCCCGTGAGCCCATCGACCCCGAGCAGCGCCATGCCGAGCAAGGCGATCCCCACCCAGACGGCATCGGCGAGGCGCCGGGTGAGCACCGCGGCCAGCACGAGCGGTCCGAGGAACTCGATCGCGACCGCGGGCCCCAGGGGGATCCGGTCGATCGCGGCGTAGTAGGTGCCGTTCATCGCGGCGATCGAGACGCCGAAGAGGATCGCAGCGGTCCACTGCGCACGGTTCCACCGCCCGAGGCGCGGGCGCGCGATGAGGAGCACCACGATCGCGGCGATGAGCACGCGCAGTCCGGTGACGCCCCAGGACCCGAGCTCCGGGAAGATCGTCGTCGCAACGGCCGCGCCGAACGGCAGCGACAGGCAGGATCCGACAACCAGCAGCACGCCGAGAGCCGGCTGCTGCCGCGGTTCCTGAGAGTTCACCCCTCCAGCCTGGCATGGCTCGGGTGAACGTGTGGCCACCGGCCATGTCCCGATTCTGGCTGACTTCGAGGCGGATTGCCCGCCGGAATCGGGACATGGTGGGGCGCAAAGTGGGACATGGCGGGCATGAAGTGGGACACGGTTACCCGCGCCCTCAGCGCGGGGTGAGCCCGACCCGCAGAGGCGCCCCGGGAGCGGCCGCCTGCACGAGGGCGGCGTCCACCGCGGCGAGCGGATGCACGGCGCCCACGGCGTCGGCGAACGGATGCGCGCGTCCGCGGCCCGCCATGAAGGCGGCCGCGGCATGCAGCTCTGCCCCGGTGTAGTTGTGCACACCCGCCACGCTCACGAGTCCCCGGACGATGCGCTCGGCATCGAGCGGCACCGGATCCGCGGGGAACACGCTGCCCAGCAGCACCACGGCGCCACCCACGTCGACGGCGTCCAGCGCCGCGCGCACGGCGTGTCCCGAGGCCTCGATCACCAGGTCGAACCCCTCCTCCGCGACGTCGTCCGGGCTGATCGCGGTGAGCGCGAACCGCTCGGCGAACGCACGCCGGGCCGGGTCGGGATCCGCGATCTGCACGC
This sequence comes from Microbacterium sp. NPDC056052, assembly GCF_042266785.1. Taxonomy (NCBI): domain Bacteria; kingdom Bacillati; phylum Actinomycetota; class Actinomycetes; order Micrococcales; family Microbacteriaceae; genus Microbacterium; species Microbacterium sp. NPDC056052. The sequence goes on along the minus strand of NZ_JBHJWV010000009.1, from coordinate 157,271 downwards.
GCCCGCCCAGCTCCGCCGCGATCACCGCAGCGGTCAGCCCGACGAGCCCCGCGCCGAGCACGAGCACGCGCTCGCAGGCGAGCACCTCCGCGTCCTCCCCCGCGGACGGAGACGGATCCGGCACCGCACGGCCCCGCAGCGCGGCCCCGCGCGCGATGCCGGCCCAGGCCGTCGCCGTGGCGCACGAGACCGGCGCGAGCGCGGCGGCCGGAAGCGCCTCCGGCACGCGCACGATCCCGGTGCCGGCGCGCAGATGCACGTGTCCGGCGAAGCCGCCGGTGAGCTCCCACCGCGGTTCGATGCGCGCGTGCCCGTACTTCGCGAGCTGCCGGCACTTCTGCGTGCGTCCCGCGAGGCAGCGGTCGCAGTGCCCGCACGAGACCGTCACCGACCAGACCACCCGGTCGCCGATGTGCAGTGCCGCGCCGTCGACGGCGCGTGCGCCCCCGTCCCCGATCGCGATGATCCGACCCACGCTCTCGTGCCCGAGCACGAGCGGCGTCGGCGCATGCCTGCGGCCCTGCACCGTGTGGATGTCGGATCCGCAGATCGTCGACATCTCCACGGCGACCAACACGTCGTGCGGGGCGAGGGCGACGCCGGGCACGGCGAGCACCTCGTGCGGGAGCCCGACGCCGAGCCACGCCATCGCGACGGCGGCCGGCCGCAGCGGCACATCGTGCCGGTGCACCTCTTCTGCGGGGCGGACCAGCGCCGCGCGCATCTCAGTCGGCCGCGATCGGTGCGAGAGCCGGGACGAGTCCGCGATCGGCGAGCGCGCCGAGGAGGGCGGTGACGTCGGGCAGCACGGCATCGGGACCGGCGGTCTCGAGCGCGACGGCATCATGCGCGCCGCTCAGCACCCCGGCCACGAAACCGGCTCCGGCGCGACGGCCGGACTGCACGTCGCTGACCGTGTCCCCGGCGACCGCGACCGCCTGCACCGACGAGGCACCGGCGCGCAGCAGCGCGGTGAGCACGAGGTCGGGGGCGGGGCGTCCGCGGCCCGCGTCCATCGGCGAGAGCACGCCGTCGACGAGATCGTGCCAGTCCAGCGCGTCCAGGAGCGCATCGCGGGTGACCGGGGCGAACCCGGTGGTCAGCCAGACCTTCAGGCCCGCGTCCCGCAACGCGCGGATGGCGTCGGCCGCGCCAGGGATCTCGGTCGCGCCCTGCTCGGCCACGATCGCGGCGTAGGCGGCCTCGAACTGCGCCGTGGCGCGCTCCGCGGCCTCGACGTCGCCGTCGGCGAGGTGCGTGAAGACGTCGATCTTGGACTGCCCCATGGTGTCGCGCACGTACTGCAGTGCCTCGTCCCCGCCGATCCGCGCGGCCACGCCGGTGCGCTCCGCCGCACGCTGGAACGCCTGTTCCACGATGCCGTCGTCGAGCACGGTGGTCCCTGCCATGTCGAGCACGACCAGTTCGATCGGGGTGTGCGGGTTCATGCGTTCTCCTCCTGTGCGATGCCGCCGACGGTGGCGGTCGTTCCTGCGCCGCCGACGATGGCGGTTGTCTCTGTCCCGTCCCCGGCTGAGGATTCGGCGTCCGGGGATCCGGATCCACCCCAGCCGAAGACGCGGGCGGTCTCGATCTCGGCGAGGCCGAGCCCCGTGGTCATGCCGATGCCGGTGGTCGCGGCGAGCGCGAGCACACGCGGGGCGACCTCCTCGATGAGGAACTCCTCGCCGGCGGCCGCGTACACGCCCTGCCAGCGCTCGAGCACACGCAGGCCGCCCACCTCGAAGAGCTCGCGGGCCTCGGCGAGGAACGCGTCGAACGCGGCCTCGGGCTGGAACGGATCCGGCTGCATGGCCTTGTGGTGCGAGTCGCCGAGCAGCAGCGTCCCGTCGGGCAGCTGCGTGTACATCTGGTTCAGGTCGAGCGCGGCCAGCTCCGGGCGTTCGGCGTGCAGCCGCTCCCGGAGCGCCGTCGCGGTGCCGAGACCGGCGAACCGGCGGTAGCGCACGAGCGACCAGCCGGTGAGCAGGGGCGCCCGCAGCGGAGAAGGCAGATCGGCCGAGACGCGCATCATGTCCAGCGCGCAGCGGATCACGCCCGCCCGCTCGGCGGCTTCGGGCAGCAGCTGGTCGACGTCGTGGTTCACGGCCACGACCACGTCGCTCGCCGCGATATCGCCACGGGTGGTGCGCACAAACCCCGTCCCCACCTCTGTGGCCGCGGTGCGGAAGCGGAACTCGACGCCGAGCGCGGCCAGATGCCGCACGATCGCGCCGGCGGCCTCCCGCGGATTCACCTGCAGGTCGCCGGGAACGAGCGCTCCGCCGTGCACGACCTCCGGGCGCACCGGGGCGAGATCCGTGACCTCGGCGGGCGAGAGCAGGCGGATCCCGCCGTCCTCATCGCTCTCGGCCCGGGCGGCCTCCTCCAGGAGCGTCCGCTCGTCCTCCGCCCTCGCCACGACGAGCGTGCCGCTCTCGCGCGCCCAGAACCCGGCGTCCGCCGCGAGGCGGAGCCAGATCCCACGCGACGCCTCGCCGTAGGCGCGGGCGGGACCGTCCTGCGCACCGATGCAGAGGTGGCCGAAGTTGCGGATCGTCGCACCCACCGGCCGGTCGGTGCGGTCCACGACCACGACGCGCAGCCCGCGGCGCACGGCCGCATACGCCGCGCCGAGGCCGACGATGCCGGATCCGACGACCGCGACGTCGAACCGGTCCGGGGAGGAGAGCGTCATCGGAAGACCCTCCGCATCCACATCGCGAGCCCCTCGACCACGAGCACCGTGGCGAGGATCATCAGCACGATCGCCGTGACCACCTCGTAGCGCGAGCCCTGTCCGGCGTTCAGCAGGTAGTAGCCCACGCCGCCGCCGCCGACGATGCCGAGGATCGTCGCCGCCCGGATGTTCGTGTCGAGCATGTAGAAGCTGTGCCCGATGAGCGCGCGCGTGCCCTGCGGCACGGTCGCCGACGCGTAGGTCTGGGCCCGCGTCGCGCCGACCGCGCGGAGCGCGCGCTCCGGCCCGCGGTCGACCTCCTCGAACGAGTCGGCGACGAGCTTGCCGAGCAGCCCGATGCCGCCGATCGCGAGGGCCACGATGCCCGCGGTCGGACCGAGGCCGGTGACCACGATGAGCACGATCGCGAGGATGAGCTCCGGGATGCCGCGGATCCCGACGAGCAGGAACCGGGCGATGCCGCGCACCGTGCCGTTCGGGGCGACGTTGCGGGCGGCGAAGGACCCGAGCAGCAGCGAGGGCAGCAGGGTCAGCACGGTGGCAGCGAGCGCGATCGCGATCGTGTCCCGCATGGCGCCGAACATGACGGAGGCGTCGTAGTTGCCGAAGCTCGGCGGCCAGAACTTCGCCGCGGTCTCGGGGATCTTCGCCCACACCGTGATCAGATCGCTCCACTGGATCTGGCACACGATGAGGCTGCCGATCACGATCGCGACGGCGGCCCAGCCGGCGATCGTGTTGCGACGGCGTTCGCGCGTCCACGGGCGGCGCACGGCCGCGGCGGGGGACGCCGCCCAGGCCGGCTTCGCGGCAGCGGCGACGGTCGCGGCGCCGCTCTCCGCCTCGCCGCCGCGGCGGAGACGCGGATGCAGGATCCGGTCCATCCACGACCGCGTCTGCGCGGTCTCACCGAGCATCGCGCCGCGCACGGCGCTCGAGACGATCTCCATCACGACGCAGAGCACGAAGATCACCAGGGCGATCCCGAGGCCTCGTCCGTAGTTGAGCGCCTTGAACGCGTAGGACATCTCGAGGCCCAGCCCCGCGACGCCGACGTAGCCGAGCACGACGCTCCCGCGCAGGTTGATGTCGTTGCGGTGCAGCACGGTCGCGACCCAGCTGGGCAGCACCTGGGGCAGCACGCCCGCGGTGAACTGCTGCAGCTTCGTGCCGCCTGCGGCGCGGATCGCGAGACGCGGGCCCTCGTCGATCTGCTCGATCGCGTCGGCGAACATCTTGGAGATCATGCCGATCGAGTGGATCCCGATCGCGAGGATGCCGGGCAGCGTGCCGAGCGAGAACATGAGCACGAACGCCATGGCCAGCACGACGTCGGGGATCGAGCGGGTGAGCACGCCGATGAACCGGGCGATCCCACGCCAGACGGGACCCGGCGTGGTGTTCGCGGCGGCGAGGTAGGCGATCGGCACCGAGAGCGCGGCGGCGACGAGCGTGCCGACCAGCACCAGGCCCACGGTGAGCGCGATCAGCCAGAGCAGGTCGAGCGGCGCGGGGAAGGTGAGCGCGCCCACGCGGGTCATGAAGCGCTGCGCGTTGCCCCAGCTCTGGAAGACGCCGGCGAGCGAGAAGCCGCTCTGCACGAGCGAGGCGATGCCGAGCCCGACCAGCACGATGAGCGTGAGCGAGGCCGCGATGCGCTCCGGCGACACCCGGCGCTTCGGCGCGCGCGACAGGAGGCCGCCGACGTAGCCCTCGCGACGGGGAGCTGCGACGACGGTCACGAGCGCGCCCCCGAGGGCGCGGCGGGCGTCGCGATCCCCTGCTCGATGAGCTCTGTGGTCACCGCGGTGAGGTCGGCGGTGGTCGTGGCGACCCGGCCGTAGATCTCCATGACCTCGGCCTTGCTGAGGCCGGTCGTGGAGGTGTTCAGCACGACCTCGCCGTGACGGAGGCCCACGATGCGATCGGCCCAGCTGATCGCGAGGTCGACCTGATGCAGGCTGCACACCACCGTCAGGCCCTGGTCGGCCGCGATCTCGCGGATGAGCGCCATGACCTGGTCGCTCGACTCGGGGTCGAGCGAAGCGACGGGCTCGTCGGCGAGCAGGATCTCGGGGCGCTGCATGAGCGCGCGGGCGATGGCCACGCGCTGCTGCTGGCCGCCGGAGAGGGTGTCGCTGCGCTGGTAGGCGCGGTCGAGCAGACCCACGCGCTCGAGGTGGCCGAGGGCGCGCAGCTTCGCATCCTTCGAATAGCCCCAGAGGCCGAGACGCGGGCCGCGCACAGACGAGAGCGATCCGGTCAGCACGTTCTCCAGCACGGTGAGCGACGGCACCAGCTCGAACTGCTGGAAGATGAAGCCGACCCGGCTGCGGAGACTGCGGAGCGCTTTGCCCTTGAGCGCCGGGACGGAGGATCCGAGCACCTCGATGCTGCCCGAGGTCGGCGTCTCCAGTCCGTCGAGGTGCCGAAGCAGGGTCGACTTGCCGGATCCGGAGAGCCCGAGCAGCACGACGATCTCGCCGCGCGCGACCTCGAGGTCCGCACCCCTGAGGGCGGTGGTCGCGCCGAACTGCTTCGTGACGCCGGCGAGGCGGATGACCGGCTCGGCCACGGCGGGGGTGGTGGCGGTGCTCATGATGGCGTGCTCCTGGCTCTGGGGTCGTTGAGTGAGGACGCCGGAACGGCGATCGTCCTTCGTCTCGCTGCGCTCGCTCAGGAACCGACGTGTGTGCCGGTCCCTGAGCGAGGAGCGCAGCGACGAGACGAAGGGCGCTCGCTCAACGACCCCGTTCGGGAACGTGATCGGTCAGATCACTTCTTGCACTGATCGGCCTTGGTCTTGTCGCAGATGTCGCGGATGATGTCGTAGTACTTGTCGTCGACCGGCTTGGTCGCGTAGAAGGTCGCCTTGAACGCATCGCTGTCCGCGTTCTTGACGCCCGACTTCACGATGTCGTCGATCGTGATCTCCTTGAGCGCGGTCACGACCTTGTCGGCGGTCTCCTTCGGCAGGGCCGAGTTGTAGACCAGCGGGGCGCCGGGGACCATCGTCTTGTCGACGACGGTGACCTTGTCGCTCTTGGCGACCTCGCTGTCCTCGGCGAAGCCCGCCTCGCACTCCTTGCCCTCGCCGACCTTCTGCACGCTCACGTCGTGCTTGCCCGCGAAGACCGGCGAGACGCCCGTCTTCGGGTCGATGTCGTCCTTGAGCAGGTTGTAGCTCGGGAACAGGTAGCCCGAGGTCGAGGACGGGTCGACGAAGCAGACCTTCTTGCCCTTGAAGTCCTTGATGGAGGTGATCGAGGATCCCTTCGGCACGATCGCCTCGGAGTAGTAGCCCGGCTCCTGGCCCTGCTTGGTGACGATCGAGGAGATCGGGGTCAGCTTGGCGCCGGCGTTGGTGGCGGTGATGTACGTGAAGCCGGAGAACGAGGCGACGTCGACCTTGCCGGCGACCGCGGCCTCGATGAGCGCGGCGTAGTCGGTCGACTCGTGGTACTCGACCTTCTTGCCGGTCTGGCTGGCGAGGTAGTCCATGAGCGGCTGGTAGTTGGTCTGGGTGTCGACCGAGTCGGGCACGACACCGAAGACGAGGGTGTTCGCGTCGACGGCGTAGCCGCCGTTCGCGGCAGCGGGCGCGTCGGTGCCGGTGGCGGCGCCGGCGGTGCCGGAACACGCGGCCAGGCCGAGGGCGAGCACGGCGGCGCCGGCCGCGACGGTGAGAGCGCGAAGCTTCATGAGGACCTTTCGGGTTTCAGGTGCGGAGGGAATCCTCGAAGACTCTCTCAAGCCCGCGGTCGAGATGTATACCTAACTCGGCACTGTTCCCCGACTGTTCACCCGCGATTCTCTTGAATGAACACCATAGGAACGGGGGTGCGCCCGACCGGCGCAACGAAGTAGTATGCCTATGTGCCCGAGGTTGTCTACACCCAGATCGCCGACGATCTGCGCGCCCTGATCACCGCGGGACGGTTGCGTCCAGGAGACGCGGTGCCGACCGAGGCCGAGCTCGCGGAACGCTGGAGCACCTCGCGCGGCCCGATCCGCAACGCGCTCGCCGCCCTCCGCGCCGAGGGCCTCATCGAAACCGCCCGAGGGCGCCCCGCGCGCGTCGTCGAGCGCAAGGCCACCCAGGCCGTCGACGTGTCCGTGCCGTTCACGCGCTGGGCCCGCGAGCTGGGCGCCCGCCCCGGCGCGCGCACCCAGGAGCTGAGCCTGCGACGCGCGGGAACCGAGAAGGCGCAGGCGCTCGGCGTGGATCCCGGCGACACGATCGTGAGCGTCGTCCGGCTGCGCTTCCTCGACGACCGTCCCACGATGCTCGAGCGGCTGTTCTACACCGAGGAGGTGGGCCGCCTGCTGTTCGCGGTCGACACCGATGCGATCTCGATCACCGAGTTCCTGGGCTCGCAGGGCCATCCGATCGTGGGCCTGCAGCACGAGATCGACGCGGTCGCCGCCGATGAGCAGGACGCGACGCTGCTGCAGGTGCCGCAGGGCACCCCGATCCTGCGCCTCAGCCGCACCTCGCGCGGCGCCGACGGCCGCGTGTTCGAGGCGAGCGAGGACCGCTACCTCTCCAGCATCGTGCGCTTCACGGTGTCCGGTTCCGGCATCTCCCCCGACGGCCAGTACCTCCGCGCGGTGGGCGGCTGAGGGCGGTTGCGGACCCGTTCGTCACACCGCGAGAAGCGCGATCCCGGCGACGACGACGGCCGCGGCGCCGACCCGCCAGACCGGGCGGCCCTCGCGCAGCACGAGCGCGCCGAACAGGCTGACCAGCACCACGCTCACCTCGCGCAGCGGCGCGACGAGCGCGACGGGGGCGATCGTGATCGCCTGCAGCACGAGGATGTACGACAACGGCGAGAGGACCCCGAAGGCCACGATCCGGCGCCACTCGGCGCGCCACAGCGCTGCGGCGGCGGGCCACCGGCGACGCATCGCGGCCGTGTAGTAGACCGCTTGCATACCGGCGGTGCCGACCATGAACGCGACAGGGGAGATCGAGAACGAGCGCACGACGAACGCGTCCCAGATCGTGTAGAGCGCGATCGCGACGCCGGTGAGCACGCCGAACAGCAGCCCAGGATCGATCCGCCGCCGACCGCCGGCGCCGGTGTCGAGGCGCACGGCCCCCACCCGATCCACGAAGCCGATCGCGACGATCCCGAGGATGACCACCGCCACCCCGACCAGCGCGAGGAGTGAGGGACGCTCGCCGAACAGCAGCATCGCGATGATGACCGACAGGAACGGGCCGGTACCGCGTGCGGTCGCGTAGACCGTGGACAGGTTGCCGACGCGATAGCCGTGCTGCAGGACGGCCATGTAGGCCACGTGGAGCACGCTCGAGACGAGCACGCCGAGCACGAAGCCGCCGATATCGCCCGATCCGAGGCCGCCGGTGAACGGCACCGCGCCGATCCAGATCACGGTACTGGCGACCGCGCCCCACCAGAGGAACGGGAGCCCCGCACGGCTGATGCCGTGCGCGAGCACGTTCCAGCCCGCGTGCGCGACGGCGGCGGAGAAGACGAGGACGAATGCGAGAAACGACACGGGGAACCTTCGGTCCGCCGCGGGCGCGACGGACGTGGTTCCTCCAGGCTTTTGTCCGTTCAGATGACGCCAGGCCCACGAAGGCCCGACGTGGCGCCGCTCGGACCAGTCGGGCGGACCCCGGAACCCTAGGCGCTGTCGAACCTCAGCCTAACCGCACGCACCGCCCACGTCCCCGCGACGAGACCACGGATACTCCGGAGCCCGCGCGCTCTTCGGCAGGACGGCTCTCCGGCAGGACAGGGCCGGACAGGAAATGGCTCTGGCGCACACGAAGCAGCATCGGTATCGTAAACACATTAATGTGATCAATCTGACCCTTTTTGTTGGCCTCCGGAAGGAATCGCAGTGCCCTTGACCCTCGCAGTCCTTCAGCACGGCGGCCATGGAGATGACGTGGACGCCAACCTCCGCACCCTGGACGAGTACGCGGAGCGGGCGGCGACCGCCGGCGCGGACCTCCTCCTGACGCCCGAGATGTTCGTCACCGGATACAACATCGGGGATCGCGCCGGCGTACACGCGCGACTGCCGCTGGCCGAGCGCGTCGGCGACATCGCGGCGCGCCGCCGGATCCGCATCGCAGCAGGCCTGCCCCTTCCGCTCCACAGCGGCACGACCAACTCGGTGGTCCTGCTCGACGAGGACGGCCGCGTCCGCGCGCGGTACGACAAGACGCATCTGTTCGGCAGTCTCGACCGTTGCATGTTCGCGCCGGGGGCGGCCCTCCCGGATGCGCCCGTCGAGATCTGCGGAGTGATGGTGTCGTTCCTGATCTGCTACGACGTCGAGTTCCCGGAGGCCGTCCGCGCCGCCGCCCGCGCCGGCACGGAGCTGCTCCTCGTCCCCACCGCGCAGATGGAGCCGTTCGCGTTCGTCCCCGAGCATCTGATCCGGGTGCGGGCCTGGGAGAACCAGATCTACCTCGCCTACGCAGATCGGATCGGCCAGGAGGGCGAGCTGCGATATGTCGGGCGGAGCAGCATCGTCGCCCCGTCCGGAGACGTGCTCGCGGCGGGGAACGCCTCGGATCCCGCCCTGCTCCTCGCACGGATCGACCCCGCGGAGGTCACCGCCGCGCAGGAGCGGAATCCCTACCTCGCGGACGCCCGCGCGGAGCTCTACTCCCCCTCTCCGACGTCCCCCCTTACGAAAGCGTCCTCATGACTGAAACCCGCACCGCCCCGCATCCGGATCGCCTCAGCGGCCAGCTCGGGACCGGATCCATCGTCTTCATGGTGATCGCGGCCGCCGCTCCGCTCACCGTCATCGGCGGCAACGTCCCGCTCGCCGTCGGCGTCGGCAACGGGGTCGGCGCGCCCGTCGGCTTCCTCATCGCCGCGCTGGTGCTGCTGATCTTCTCGGTGGGCTTCGTCACGATGACGCCGCACGTCCGCGAGGCCGGCGCGTTCTTCTCCTATGTGGCCACGGGGCTCGGCTCCCGCGCCGGTCTCGGCACCGCGTTCACGGCCCTCGTGGCCTACACCGCGATCCAGGTGGGCGTGTACGGATACCTCGGCTGGGCCGCCAACGACCTCGTCACCACGTTCGGCGGCCCCGCCCTATGGTGGCCGCTCTACTCGTTCGCGGCCCTCACGATCGTGGCGTTCCTGGGGTATCGCCATATCGAGCTCAGCGCGCGCGTGCTCGGCGTCGCTCTCGTCCTGGAGATCGCCGTGGTCGTCGTGCTGGACGTGGTCGTCTTCGGACAGGGCGGCCGGCACGGGCTCGTCCTGGAGACCTTCGCGCCGGAGAACGTCTTCACCCCCGGCATCGGGGTCGCCGTCCTGTTCGCGCTGACGGGCTTCATCGGGTTCGAGGCCACCGCCGTGTTCCGCGACGAGGCGCGCGACCCCGAGCGCACGATCCCTCGAGCCACCTACCTCGCGGTGATCATCATCGGCTCCTTCTACGCGATCTCGTGCTGGGCCCTCATCACGGGCGTCGGTGCGGGAGACGCCGTGGCCGTCGCGCAGAAGACTCTTGCCGGCGAGGGCAACTTCCTCCTCGACACCGCCGGGACCTATCTGGGTCCGGTCCTGCGCGACGTCATGCAGGTACTGCTCATCACCAGCCTCTTCGCGTGCGTGCTGTCGTTCCACAACGTGATCGCGCGATACCAGTTCACGCTCGCGAACAAAGGGGTCCTCCCGGCAGCTCTCGGTCGTCGCCACGCCCGCCATTCCGCGCCGTCGAGGTCATCCGTACTCCAGAGCATCACCGCGTTCCTCGTGCTCGCGCTCCTGGTGATCGTGGGCCTCGATCCGCTCGTCGGGGTCTTCGGATCCATGGCCGGCGTCGCCACCGTCGGAATGGTGCTCCTGATGCTGGCCACCTCGATCGCCGTCGTCGTCTTCTTCGCGCGCAGACCGGAAGCCGCCCGCGGTCGCACGTTCACCACGCGAGTCGCCCCGGTGGCCGCGACCGTCGGGCTGCTCCTCAGCCTCTGGCTGGTCCTGTCCAACTTCACCCTCGTGACCGGGGGAACCCCGGGGGTGAGCATCGCCCTGGCCGTCGTGCCTGCCGTCGCGTTCCTCCTCGGCGTGGCTCTCGGCGGGCGGTTCACCCTGGGCAGCGGCGACACGCCGCCGACGCCGCCGGCGGATGCCCCTGCGCCGGGCGTGTAGTGCGTGGCCCGCCGGTCGGGGATCTTCCGACCGGCGGCACGCCCTCCGGTCGGAATAGACTCGGCGGATGGGACGGCAACAGTCCGCGGGAGGCGATCCCGCCCTGGTCAACCTTGACGCGCTCCCGCTGTCGGCGATCCGGAGGATCAGCGCGGTGGACGCGGTCGAGGCGCGGATCGTCCTCGCCGTGCAGCTCGGCCTCCTCATGCCCGGGGACCGGCTGCCGCCACCCGCGGTCGCGTCCACCGCGCTGGGGGTGAGCGACGCGAGCGTGCGGCGCGCCTACCGCTCCCTCAACGCCAAGGGCGTGCTGCGCAGCGCACGCGGGCGGGCCGGCGGAACATTCGTCGCCGCAGAACCGGGCGGAAGCGCCCCCGCCGCGCTGGCCGCTTACCAGGCCGACCGCGCGCGGGTGCATGCCCTCATCGACGAGCGGGCCGCGCTCGAGGCGGGGCTCGCGGCCGTCGCGGCGCACGCGCCCGACGGCGCCTCGCTCACGGCGATGCACGACGAGATCCGGCGCATGCACGCGGCGCAGGACTGGGCGACGTTCCGTGAGGCGGACGCCGGCTTCCACGACCTCCTCGCCTCCGCTGCGGGGATGCCTGCTGCCGCCCGACTCCATCGCCGCATCTCGCGCGAGCTGTACGCCTATTTCCTCCCGTACCCGATCGCCTACCTGCACGCCTCGAACGAAGAGCATGTGCACCTGCTGGACGCGCTGGAGCGGCGAGACTCCGGCCGTGCCGCGCTGCTCGCGCGCGCCCACGTCGCCGAGCTCCACCGGTCGATGTACGTCGGCCAGGAACAGCGCGCGTCTGATGAGCGATCGGGTCCGGAGCCCGGCGCCATGCCGCGATCTCCGTCGTCGAATGTCCGCTGAGCGACGATCATGCCTTCGCGGAACCCGTCGAGCTCCGATCACAGACGCTTCCGATGCACCGGTGAAATACTGGACATGTTCAACGACAAGGAGGTCGCCCTGTGCCGGACAACAGGACCTCGAACGAGCGTGAGCTCGAAGAGGGCATCGTCACCGATCTGAAGGATCGGATGACCTACGGGTCGTACCTCGACCTGGATCGGCTCCTCGGCGCCCAGCACCCGGTCAGCGTGCCGGAGCATCACGACGAGATGCTGTTCATCATCCAGCACCAGACGACAGAGCTGTGGCTCAAGCTCGTGCTGCACGAGCTCGGCACCGCGCGCGACCGGCTCGCCGAAGACGATCTGCGTTCCGCCCTCAAGCACATGGCGCGCGTCAAGCACATCCAGGAGGTGCTCACGCAGCAGTGGTCGGTGCTGGCGACGCTCACGCCCACCGAGTACGCGCAGTTCCGTGGCGACCTCGGCAACTCCTCGGGCTTCCAGTCGGTGCAGTACCGCGCCGTCGAGTTCGCGCTCGGCAACAAGAACGAGCGCATGCTGAGCGTGTTCCGCTCCCACCCCGAGAACCTGGCGATGCTCACGGCGGAGCTCGAGCGCCCGACGCTGTACGACGAGTTCCTGCGGTTCGCCGCACGCCGCGGCCTGCCGATCCCCGCGGAGGTCCTCGACCGGGACGTGCGCGAGCCCTACCGGATGCACGATTCGCTCGTGCCCGTGCTCACCGAGATCTACGAGAACCCCCACGACCACTGGGACCTGTACGAGGCGTGCGAGGAGCTCGTCGACGTCGAGGACAACTTCCAGTTCTGGCGCTTCCGGCACCTGCGCACGGTGACCAGGACGATCGGGCGCAAGATCGGCACGGGCGGATCCAGTGGCGTCGATTTCCTGCAGCGCGCTCTCGATCTGACGTTCTTCCCCGAGCTGTACGCGGTACGCACCGAGATCGGACAGTGACGGCGTGAGCGTGGCCGACGGCACGGTGATCGGCGGGTTCACGGACCACCACGTGCATCTGCAGCTCGTGGATCCGGAACGGCTTTCGAGAGGGCTTCTGGGCCGCGTGCTGGATCTCGGATCCGCTCCCGCGGCGATCGCAGCACTCGCCGCGGACCCGCCCGGGGGCATCGCGATCTCCTTCGCGGGCGCGTTCCTGACCCCGGTCGGCGGGTACCCCTCCGACCGGAGCTGGGCGCCCGAGGGATCCTTCCGCGAGGTCTCCGACGCCGAGGCGGCGGAGGCCGCCGTCGCCGAGATGAAGGCCGCAGGCGCCTCCGTCATCAAGGTCGCCAGCAACAGCGCAGCGGGGCCCGTGTTCAGCGACGACCTGCTGCAGACGATCGTGCGGATCGCCGACCGTCACGGCCTGCCCGTGGTCGCGCACGCGGAGGGTCCCGGTGAGGCGCAGCGCATGCCGCGACTCGGAGTCAGAGCGCTCGCGCACACCCCGTTCACCGAGCGGCTGAGCGATTCCGAGGTCTCCGCCCAGGCCGGCCGGATCGCGTGGATCTCGACGCTCGCGATCCACGAGGGCGAGGCCCGTGCGATCGCCGTGGACAACCTGCGCCGCTTCCACGCGCACGGCGGGACGGTCCGCTACGGAACCGATCTCGGCAACGGCGATCAGCCGGCCGACCTGAACCCCGCCGAGGTCGAGGCCCTGCGCGAGGCCGGCGTGCGCGGGGCCGCACTGATCCGCGCACTCGTCCCGGTCGCCGCGACCGCCGAGCGCCGGTTCCTGCTGCCCGCGCGCGACGCGGATCCGTTCGGCCTGGAACCCGTGGTGCCGGTGCCCTGACGGGCAGGCTCAGACAGCGCCCAGATCGATCCCGGCCGCGGCCGGCTCCGCGTAGGCCACCTCCCGCCACACGTCGCCGACGCGCTCGAACGAGGTGACGCTGGACAGCGCGCACCGGCGCGTCCGCGGGTCGTGCCGCAACGGCAGACCCGCGACCGACAGGTGCGTGATCCAGATCGGCGCCTGGTGCGACACGAACACCACGTCGCCGCCGGCGGCCTCGTGCCACGCCTCGTCCATGGCGTCGCGCATGCGCGCGGCGACCGAGGAGTACGGCTCGCCCCAGCTCGGGACGGAGGGCCGGCGCAGGTGCCGCCAGTTCCACGGGTTCAGCAGGGCGCGGCGCATCTGCGTGCCTTCGAACACGTTCCACGGCTCGATGATGCGCTCGTCGAGCACCGCGTCGAGCGCGAAGGCGGAGGTGAACGGCTCTGCCGATTCCTGCGTGCGCTCGAGCGGCGAGCACCGCAGCGCGGTCACAGGACGGCCCATCGCGGCGACGTGGTCGGCGGCGGCCTGCGCCATCCGCCGACCGGCGTCGCTCAGGTGATAGCCGGGCAGGCGTCCGTAGAGGATCCGCCCAGGGTTGAAGACCTCGCCGTGGCGGACGAGGTGCAGGCGCTCCGCCGCCATCCGATCAGACGCGGCGGTACTGGGCGGAACCGAAACCGATGATGAAGTACCCGATGAACGAGAACAGCCAGAGCAGGAAGAACGAGAACACCCCGCCCTTGCCGAAGTTCTTGCCGAGCTTCACCGCGACGATGATCGCGAAGATGATGTTGACGATCGGGATCAGGTAGAGCAGCACGAACCAGCCGCTCATGCCGGCGATCTTGATGAGGAAGATCAGGTTCACGATCGGGATGAGCGCGAGCCAGCCCGCGTGGCCCGCCTTCGTGAAGACCTTCCACAGCGCGATCACGACGATGACGTAGAAGATCAGCCCGACGACGCTCGTGGTGCCGTTGAACAGCGCGGAGTAGATGTTGCCTGCGGCGTCGGTCGGGTCTTCGGTGGGGAGGATGTGCATGTGTAGCGCCTTCCAGGGTCGGTTCGATGGGTGGTGCCTGCCGCGAGTCTAGTGATGCACTCGTCCTGCCCACGAGGGATTCCGCGCGTCCCCGTAGAATGGCGGAGTTCCCTTTTCCCTAGTTGGAGGCGTATTCCGTGCTTCGCACCCACACGGCAGGCTCACTGCGAGCCGAGCACATCGGTCAGACCGTCACCCTTGCGGGGTGGGTCGATCGCCGTCGTGATCACGGAGGAGTGGCCTTCATCGATCTTCGGGACGGATCAGGGATCGCCCAGGTCGTCATCCGCGACGAGGAGATCGCGCATCCGCTGCGCAGCGAATTCGTGCTGCAGGTGACGGGCGAGGTCTCCCGCCGTCCCGCCGGCAACGAGAACCCGAACCTGCCCTCGGGCGAGATCGAGATCGTGGCGCAGGACGTCGTGGTGCTGAACGAGTCGGCGCCGCTGCCGTTCCAGGTCTCCTCTGGCCTCGCCGAGACCGACCCGGTCGGCGAGGACGTGCGCTTCAAGCACCGCTACCTCGACCTGCGCCGCCCCGCCGCGATCGCCCCTCTGCAGCTGCGCTCGAAGGTCTACAAGGCCCTGCGCGACGTGCTGCACGAGCGCGAGTTCGTCGAGGTGGAGACCCCGACCCTGACCCGGTCCACCCCGGAGGGCGCCCGCGACTTCGTCGTGCCCGCGCGCCTGCACCCGGGCAGCTGGTACGCCCTGCCGCAGAGCCCGCAGCTGTTCAAGCAGCTGCTCATGGTCGGCGGTGTGGAGAAGTACTTCCAGATCGCGCGCTGCTACCGCGACGAGGACTTCCGCGCCGACCGTCAGCCCGAGTTCACCCAGCTCGACATCGAGATGTCCTTCGTCGACCAGGAGGACGTCATCGAGATGATGGAGGCCGTCATCCGCGCGATGTGGGCCACCATCGGGGTCGAGGTGCAGACCCCGCTGCCGCGGATGACCTATGCCGACGCGATGGCGAAGTACGGCTCCGACAAGCCCGACCTGCGCTTCGGGCTCGAGCTCGTCGAGGCGAGCGAGTACTTCTCCGAGACCACGTTCCGCGTCTTCCAGGCGGACTACGTCGGCGCGGTCGTCATGCCCGGCGGTGCTTCGCAGCCCCGCAAGGTGCTGGACGCCTGGCAGGACTGGGCCAAGCAGCGCGGCGCCCGCGGTCTCGCCTACGTCCTGTTCAACGAGGACGGCACGCTCGGCGGTCCCGTCGCGAAGAACCTCAGCGAGGCAGAGCAGGCGGGCCTTGCGGAGCTCGTGGGAGCGGCGCCCGGCGACTGCGCGTTCTTCGCCGCGGGATCCGCGAAGGACTCCCGCGCCCTCCTCGGCGCCGCCCGCGTCGAGGTCGGTCGTCGGCTGGGCCTGCTCGACCCCGACGTGTTCGCCTTCACCTGGGTCGTCGACGCCCCCATGTTCGAGCCGGCCGCGGATGCCGTCGCCTCGGGCGACATCGCCGTCGGCGCCGGCGCCTGGACCGCCGTGCACCACGCCTTCACCGGCCCGAAGCCGGAGTTCGAGGCCACGTTCGACACCGACCCCGGATCCGCTCTCGCCTACGCGTACGACATCGTCTGCAACGGCTCCGAGCTCGGCGGCGGATCCATCCGCATCCACCGCGAGGACGTCCAGAAGCGCGTCTTCGAGGTCATGGGCCTCTCCGACGACATCGCACAGGAGCAGTTCGGCTTCCTGCTCGACGCGTTCAAGTTCGGCGCCCCGCCGCACGGCGGCATCGCGCTCGGCATGGACCGCGTGCTGCAGCACCTGTCCAAGACCGAGTCGATCCGCGAGGTCATCGCGTTCCCGAAGACCGGCAACGGCTTCGACCCGCTCACCGCCGCGCCCGCCCCGATCACCGCGGAGCAGCGCAAGGAGGCCGGCGTCGACGCGGTCGCCGAGCCGGCCGAGGCGCTCGAGGCCGTCGAGGCCTGATCGCTTCGCTCGGAGATGAGCGCTTCGCTCGGACGGATCCCCGGATTCCTTCCGAGCGAAGCGCTTTTCTCCGCGCCAGGCGCACCGCCGATCGCGTGAAAGGATCGGATCATGCTCGCCGCTCTCACGCTCCCGGTCCCGCTCGACACCCGGATCGGCGAGGTGACGCTGCGCCGCGCGTACACGGAGGACACCGCGGCGATCGTCGCGCTGCTCGCCGATGACGCGATCAGCGCGGCGCGCGGCGACACCGCCTCCGACGACGACCTGCCGGCATACGCCGCGGGCCTGGAGTCGGTGCTCGCCGACGGATCCAACGACCTCCTCGTCGCCGAGCACGACGGCCGGATCATCGGCACGTTCCAGCTCACCCGCATTCCGGGGATGTCTCGTCGCGGCTCGACCCGACTGCTCGTCGAGGCGGTCCGGGTGCGCTCGGATCTGCGCTCGAGCGGCGTCGGTTCCGCGCTCATGCGCTGGATCATGGACGTCGCGACCGCCGACCTCGCCAGCCCGCTGGTGCAGCTCACCTCAGATGCGCAGCGCGTCGAGGCGCACCGCTTCTACGAGCGCCTCGGCTTCGCCGGATCGCACAAGGGCTTCAAGTACAACGCAGAGACCGCCACCACCGCCGGTCGTTGAGCGAAGACGCCGCAGGCGACGGAGACGAAACGCCGCCGGAGACGATCGCCCTCAGACGTCGTCCGGATCCGACAGGTCCTCGACCGCGACGGGGGTGCGGCCGGCGAACATGACTCCCACGCCGTATTCGTCGCCGATCTCCAGGCCGCACTCCGCGAAGCGCATCATCCAGGTGCCGTCCTGCCAGACCACGGCCTCGGGTGCGGCGAACGGCGGCTCCTCCTCCGCGAGCCGCGCGCGGTCGGCGTCGGAGAGGTCGCCGCGCGGGCCGGCCAGCTCCTCCACGAGGTAGCGGATCGCCGCCTCGCTGAGCGCCGCGAACTCCGTCACGACGCCCTGGGCCGCCTCCCGCGCCTCCGCGCCGGGCTCCTCCGCCGGCTCGGTGATGACGCTCACGGTCCACCCGCCGTCCCCGCCGTCGACGCCTCCGGTCCAGCAGGCGATGTCGTCCGGCGCGTCGATCCGGATCAGGGTGGCGCCGTCGAGCTCGATCGTCTCGGGAAGGGTGCTCATGCTCCGATCCAACCAGACCCCGGTCTGTTTCTCCCCAGAACCGGCCTGTCTCCGACCGCCCTGGACTCGAATCGTTCATCCCGCATTCACCCCGGTCCGCCTGACCGGTAACTCCGCCGCCGTACATTCCCTCTCGACCCGACCCCGGCGGCAGCGCCGGACACCGAGAGGAAATCATGCTCATCAGCAACCGCCGTGCGCGCATCGGCGCCGGCATCGCGCTCGCGGCCAGCGCCGCGCTCCTGCTCTCCGCCTGCTCCGGATCCGCCTCCGCCGACCCGACCGGTTCGTCCGGCACCGGCGCCAAGGCCGCGACCGCCACCTCGCTCAAGGACTTCGGCTCGCTGGCCGACCTCGAGAAGGCCGCGGAGGCCGAGGGCAAGCTCAACGTGATCGCCCTCCCCCACGACTGGGCCAACTACGGCGAGATCCTCGCCGCGTTCACGAAGAAGTACCCGAAGATCACCGTCAACGAAGCCTCCCCCGACGCCTCGAGCGCCGAGGAGATCCAGGCCGCCAAGACGAACGAGGGCCTGGACACGGCTCCCGACGTGTTCGACCTCGGCCTCACGGTGACCCTGCAGAACACGGACAAGTTCGCCGCCTACCAGGTGGAGAAGTGGGACGAGATCCCGGCCCAGCTCAAGGACAAGGACGGCCTGTTCACGGGCGACTACGGCGGGTACATGTCGATCGGCTACGACTCCTCGAAGTTCGCGGAGCCGAAGAGCCTGGACGACCTGAAGAAGTCCGAGTACAAGGGCGCGGTCGCGCTCAACGGCGACCCGACGCAGGCCGGGGCGGCGTTCGCCGCCGTGGGCCTCGCAACGGTGCAGTCCGGCGGGAAGCTCGACGACTACCAGAAGGGCATCGACTTCTTCGCCGACCTGCAGAAGGCCGGCAACCTGCTCAAGGTCGACGTCACCACGGCGACCGTCGCGAGCGGGGAGACCCCCGTCGTCTTCGACTGGGACTACCTGAACGCCGCGCACACCAAGGACAACAAGAACTGGAAGACCGTCGTCCTTCCCGGCACGGGCTACGCCGGTTACTACAACCAGGCGATCAACAAGGCGGCGCCGCACCCGGCCGCCGCGCGCCTGTGGCAGGAGTTCCTCTACAGCGACGAGGGCCAGAACCTCTGGCTCAAGGGCGGCGCGCGCCCCGTGCGCATGGACGCCATGACCAAGGCCGGAACGATCGACAAGACGCTCGCCGCCGCGCTCCCCGCCGCGCCGAAGGAGACCGTCGTGCCGACCGAGGCGCAGAGCACCGCCGCCGGCAAACTGCTCGGCGAGAAGTGGGCCTCGGCCGTCCAGTGACCTCCGACACCACCGCGGCTCCCGCCGCATCCCGTGCCGGGTCGGAGCCTCGCGCTTCGACCCGGCACGGGTCAGGTGGCGCCCCCCTCCCGGCCCGCCTGTCCCGAGGACTCGCCGCGATCGGACTCGTCCCGTTCGCGGCGTACCTGCTGCTGTTCCTCGTGCTGCCCACGATCCTCGCGGTCGCCACCGGCTTCTTCACCCGGGACGGCGCGTTCACCACGAACAACATCTCGGCCCTCTGGGATCCGACGGTGCTGCTCACCTTCGCCAATTCCGCGGGGCTGTCCCTGCTCACCGCGGCGATCGGCGCGATCGTCGGCGCCCTCGTCTGCTACGCCCTGCTCGGCATGAATCCCTCCGGCGGGGTGCGCACCGTGATCGACGCCGCCTCCGGAGTCCTCGCCCAGACCGGCGGGGTGATGCTCGCATTCATGTTCATCGCGACGCTGGGCCTTCGCGGCGTCCTGACCGAGCTGCTCAAGACCTTCGGCGTCGACCCGTTCGCCCAGGGCCCGTGGATCTACGAGCTGCCCGGACTGATCCTGCCCTACCTCTACTTCCAGATCCCCCTCATGGTCATCACGTTCATGCCCGCCCTCTCGGCGCTGAAGCCGCAGTGGGCCGAGGCCAACCTCACGCTCGGCGGCACGCGCGCGAGCTTCTGGCTGCGGATCGGGATCCCCGTGCTCGCCCCTGCCTTCCTCGCCAGCTTCCTGCTGCTGTTCGCGAACGCGTTCTCCTCGTACGCGACCGCGGCCGCCCTCGCGAGCCAGGGGTCGCAGATCGTGCCGCTGCAGATCCGCGCCGCGCTCACGAGCGAGACCGTGCTGGGCCGGGAGAACCTCGCCGGCGCGCTCGCGCTCGGCATGATCGTCGTGGTCGGGGTCGTCATGTGGCTCTACTCGCTGGTCCAGCGCCGCGCAGCGAGGTGGCAGTCATGAACCGGCTCGCCCCGTCGCCCCTCACCCGCTGGATCATCGGGATCCTGGTCGGGCTCTTCTTCGTCATCCCGCTGCTCGCGACGCTCGCCTACACGTTCCGCGGAGAGGGCGGTGGGTTCACCCTGTCGCACTGGGCCGCCCTGGGCGATCCCGCCAAGGGGGCGGTCTACCAGCCGATCTGGACCGGGCTCGGCAACTCGCTGATCCTCGCGGTCGTCACCGTGCTCATCGTGCTGCTCGTGCTCGCGCCGACCATGATCCTGGTGAACCTGCGCTATCCGCGACTGCGCCCGGTCTTCGAGTTCGTCGTACTGCTGCCGATCTCGATCCCCGCGATCGTGCTCGTGGTCGGCCTCACCCCGATCTACCTGCAGATCGGGCGTTCGTTCGGCACCGGCGCCTGGACCCTCGCATTCGCATACGGCATCACCGTGCTCCCCTTCGCCTACCGGTCCATCCAGGCCTCGATCGACGCGGTCGACATGACCACGCTCGCCGAGGCGGCCCGTTCCCTGGGCGCGGGCTGGGGCACGGTCGTGCTGCGCGTGCTCGCACCGAACCTGCGCCAGGGCCTGCTCGCCGCGTCCCTCCTGTCCATCGCGGTCGTGCTCGGCGAGTTCACGATCGCCTCGCTGCTGAACCGCGACGTGCTGCAGACCGCTCTCGTGGTCGTGCAGAAGCAGGACGGCTGGGCCCCGGCGATGTTCGCCCTGATGGCGCTGACGTTCAGCTTCCTCCTGCTCCTCATCATCGGACGGGCCGCCCGCGGCCGGTCCGGAAAGGCCGACTCATGAGCGACATCGCGCTCCCCCGCACGGCGGAGAACTCCCTCCTCGCCGACCGGTCGGACGGCACGGCGCCGTTCAGCAGCTCCGTGCAGTTCGACGGCATCGTCAAGAGCTACGGCCGGACGCAGGTCCTGCACGGGATCGATCTCGACATCGCACCCGGCGAGTTCGTCTCGCTGCTCGGCCCCTCCGGCTGCGGCAAGACCACCCTGCTGCGCGTGCTCGCCGGGCTCGAGGACGCCGACGGCGGCGCCGTGCTGCTGGGCGGCAGGGACGTGTCCGGCGTCCCGACGAACAAGCGCGACCTGGGCATGGTGTTCCAGTCGTACTCGCTGTTCCCGCACCTGCGCGTGGTGGACAACACCGCGTTCGGTCTGCGCCGTCGCAAGGTCGCCACGGCCGAGGCCCGGCGGCGCGCGCTGGACGCGCTCGCCCTGGTCGGGCTGGAGGCGCACGCCGACAAGTTCCCGCACCAGCTCTCCGGCGGCCAGCAGCAGCGCGTGGCGCTCGCCCGCGCGCTCGTGACCGAGCCCAGGGTGCTGCTGCTGGACGAGCCGCTCTCGGCCCTGGACGCCAAGGTGCGCGTGCAGCTGCGCGATGAGATCCGACGGCTGCAGCTGCGGCTCGGCATCACGACCGTCTTCGTCACGCACGACCAGGAGGAGGCGCTCAGCGTCTCCGACCGGATCGCCGTGATGAACGCGGGCCGCATCGATCAGATCGGTACGCCGGAGGAGCTCTACCTGCGCCCGGCGACGGCGCACGTCGCCGCATTCGTCGGCCTGTCCAGCGTCGTGCGCGGACTTGCCGACGGCGCCACGGTGCGCGTATGGGGTGCCGAGATCCCGCTGCAGCTCCCCGCGACGGGCGAGGTCGACGTGCTCCTGCGCCCTGAGAACGTGCGGCTGGTCGAGTCCGCCGGCGCGGCCGTGACGGGGACCGTCGAGGAGAGCATGTTCCTCGGGAGCATGCGGCGCACGCTCGTGCGCACCGAGGACGGCCTGCTCGTGCGCGTGCAGCACTCGGCGCGGATCCACCCGCAGTACGGCGACCTCGTGGGGCTCGCGGTCGACCCGGAGCCCGTGGCGGTGCGTCAGCCGCAGTGAGACGGCGGAGTTCACGTGTCTGACAAGATCGGATCATGCGTCCCCACGATGCTCTGAGCGCACTCGCCCTGGTCCAGGGCGCCGCGGGCGCGCCCGTGGCGCCCCAGGTCGCCGGTCGCCTGTCGGCGCTTCCGGGAATCACCGCGGAGCACCTTCAGGCGGTCGGCGGCCGCCTGTCCGCCGCTCAGTGCGCGGGCCTGGCGGTCCTGCCGGAGGTATGGCCGCTGGCGATGGCCGCAACACCGGAGGCCGAACCCGGGGTGCGGCGTCTCCTGCTCGCCGCCGCGCTCTCCGTGACCGACCGCGCCGACATCCTCCTCGCCGCGACGGCGACCGACACCAGCGTCGTGATCTCCGAGACGGTGCAGCGCACCGTGCGGTTCTCCGCGGGCCGGTTCCGGTTCCTCTCCGAAGCCGACCGGAGCGGAATACTCGCGGGCGCCGACACGGCGGAGTGCGAGACGATCCATCGCGCGCTCTGGCTCGCCCACCGCCAGCACGGCCTCGCCGACATCGGTCTCTGGCACGCCGTGCACGGCAGGGCCGAGACGGATCCGCGGGCGCTGCGCGCCCTCCTCGCGATCGGACAGCGGCTGCTGACCCGCGGAAACCCCGAGGCGGCGTTCCGGATCGCCTCCGCGCGCGCTCTCACCGCGGCTCCGACGATGCGCAGCGGCGCGGCGATGCTCGGCGCACGCAGCGCCCTCGTGCTCGGCTGCTTCGACGACGCCGTGCGACTGTTCCAGACCGCCGAGCTCGGCGAGGGAGACCTCAGGGCACAGGCGCAGAACGGCCGCCGGGTCGCGCAGAGCTTCCTCGACGGACCGGACGAGGGCGCGGATGCCCTCGCCCGCGTCGCGAGCCAGCTCCCGCTCCTGCGGTCCGCCGCGGCGACCGCGACCGATCATGCGGCGCTGAGCGGCATCGACTCGATCGCGGAGATCTGGTGGACATCGCCGGAGGATGCGGACGAGCGCCACGCCCGGCTCTACCTGAGCGTCATCCCCGCCGTCCAGGTGTGGCCGTGGAACTCCGCCCCCGGCCCGCTGAGTCCCTTGATCGAGGCGCACGTGCGCGGGCAGCAGGCGGGGTTCCTGCTGCATGCGGGACGCGCGGGGGAAGCCGCCACGGTCCTCGGCGACGCCCTCGTGCGCCTGCCCATGACGCACATCGGCGGCGGCGTGACCTCGAGTGCTCTCGTCGCCCTCCGGGACGAGGCTCCGGAACTCGTCCGGGGCTTCGGCCCTGCGCTGATCGGGCTGCGCCCGGGACGGACCGTCGGCTATGCCGTCGTCCCCGACGTCGACGGCGCGCACACGGTCGCGGTCAGCCGCACGCCCGCAGACGAGCGCGCGCCCCGATCCGGGCTCCCCGCGCTGGCCCTGCTCACCGGTCGCGAGAGCGGCGTGATCGATCTGCTCGCCCGAGGTCTGCGCAACCGGGAGATCGGGCTCGAGCTGGGGATCTCGGAGCGCACGGTCGAGGTGCATCTCACGAACGCCTTCCGCAAGCTCGGCGTGCGGAACCGCGCCGAAGTCCTCGCCCGCCTTCTCGAGCGTTCGTAGCGGGACCGGGCCCGCGCCTGGGTCACCCGGCGGGTCAGCCCGCGAGCGACCGCGCCAGGGCGACGTACTCGGCCGGCGAGGCGTTCGGCAGATACGCGCGTCCGATCGCGAGCCCGATCGCGGGAAGCTGCCCGTTGTCCGCATAGAACAGGTGCATCGGACGGTACTCGGGGTTGAACTTGCCCTTGTACCGCAGCAGCGAGGCGAAGCCGTACGCGGGCTCGAGCACCCGGCTCAGCCATCCCAGCAGCCGCGTGATGCCGGGGTCCGCATCGGCATCGCCGTCCACGGTCTGGGCGAGCGGGGCACCGGAGAGGCTCATGACCTCGAGTCCCTGCTCCTTCATGTGCAGCGCCGCCGACGCGATCGCGAACTCCATCACGCCGGGCATCGCGCCGTCGGCGCGGCGCATGAAGTCCAGCGTGCGTCCGACCAGCTCCCCCTCGCGCCACACCGGCATCCAGCTCGTCACCGCCTGCAGCTCACCCTCGGGGCCGATCGCGAGCAGGATCTCGACGTCCGGATCCCTGAGCTCCTCCATGCCGCCCAGAGTGAAGCGCATCTCCGGCAGCGCCTTCTCCGCGATCCACTGCTCGCTGAGGGCGTCCAGCTGTGCGACCAGGCCCGCGGGCAGCTGCTCCCACGTGGTCCACAGGGTCGTGAGCCCGTCGCGCTGTCCGCGGTTGTACGGCTGGCGCACCTTGGTCCACACCTTGCCGGTCAGCTCGAATCGCTCGAGCGGCACCACGGTCTCCTCCGCCACCGAGATGCTCTTCCAGCCGAGGTCCCTGAACGCGGGCGCGAACTCCTCGTGCGTGCTGTAGAACACCGCGGTCCAGGCGTTCGCGTCGCAGAAGTCCAGGAATCCGCGGATGGTCTTCGCCGTGTCCCCGGGCGTGCAGACCGGGTCCCCGACGGCGATCGCGATGTCGTTCACGACCCGGTAGGCGACCGCGCCGCGGCCGTCTGCCGTGAACCAGTGCTCGTTGCCCTCCCAGGTGCCCATGAATCCGAGCGTGCCGCCGTCGGTCGTGCGCAGCTGGGTGCGGAACCGCTCCGCATCGTCCGCCGCCTTGCGCGACCGTCCCAGCAGAAGCCCCACCATGGCGACCGCGAAGACGAGCCAGAACAGCGCCCCCACATCGCGGTGCAGCGCGAGCGCGATCCCGGTGAGCGGGGTGTGCCCGCCGGGGCGTCCGATGATCGTCGGGAGGAACCGGCGCAGCGTCGTCGCCAGGGACGACCAGAACGACGGCGAGCGCGAGACGGCCGAGAC
Source organism: Microbacterium sp. NPDC056052 (assembly GCF_042266785.1). NCBI lineage: Bacteria > Bacillati > Actinomycetota > Actinomycetes > Micrococcales > Microbacteriaceae > Microbacterium > Microbacterium sp. NPDC056052. The sequence goes on along the minus strand of NZ_JBHJWV010000009.1, from coordinate 132,602 downwards.
CAGGATCATGTTCGTGGCGGCCAGCACGACGAACGCGATCCCGATCGTGAGCGAGAACCGCCGCACCGCACGACGCGAGGCGCGCACCGCGAACCGGCGATGCGTGATCGCGAGCAGAATGCACATGCCAACCGGGACGAGGATCGCCAGCACGGAGAATCCGGGGAACTGCCGGTCGATCGCGATCACGTCGGTCGCCTGCCGGAGCGAGCGGGTCGCCACGCTGAGACCGGTGAGCAGCGCCATCACGGCGTTCACGCCGATCGCGAGGAACCACGCGGCGCGGCGCCCCGTGCGCAGGCCCCACGCCGCGACCAGGCTGAGCAGCAGCGGAACGAGGCTCATCAGCACCACGCCGGTCCCGGCGGCGACCGCGGTGGTCACCCCGGCGACGCAGTGCGCGGACGCGTTGTTCTGCGCGCACGCGTCGCTGATCCCGGAGATGTCGACGCCGCGCAGTCCGGCGACCACGGGGGCCAGCGGCCCGATGCCGACGCCGGTGAGGAGCACGATCAGCGGGCCGAGGCCGGTCACGGCGACCAGGGCCGCGGTGAGGGTCCTGGTCTCGTGATAGGAGCTGCGGTACCAGGCGGGCCGCGGCCGGCCACTCGTGAGGATCACGCCGAGGACGAGGCCGGCGAGCGCGGCGAGCAGGCGGTAGACGCTGTCCGCGTCGCCGCCGTACAGCGTGTAGGTGACGAGGAGCGAGAGGCCGAGCAGGCGGATCCGGCGGCGGTACAGGGCGGGTGCGAACGCGCTGCCCGCCATGATCGCCCCCAGGACTCCGATCGAGGGGTCCAGCACCGCACCGCGGGCGTCGATCCGCGCCCACACCTGCCCCCACGACCAGGCCAGCGACTGTATCCCGAGGCCGAGCAGGCCGCCGAGCACGCCCGTCACGAGGAAGGCGCTCACGACGCGCCAGGTGCCCATCAGCCGTTCCGCGTAGGCCAGCAGCGTGAGCGCGAGCGCGGCGGACAGCAACAGGCCGCCCCACGAGTCCGGCACCAGAAGGGCCGTCACCGGCGTCCACCACTCCCGCTCGCGTCCGAAGGCGAGCGGGCTGAGCCCGATGCCGGCGGGGCGGTGTCCCCGCAGAGGCCCGAGCGCCAGGCCGCTGACCAGGAGCAGGACGGCCAGCCCCACGGCGAACGGATGGCGGCGCGCGTAGCGCCCGGCACGGCGCGCCACCGCCAGCACCGCCGACATCGCCCGCGACGAGGTCATCGGGCCAGCCCCAGGCGCGGATAGAGCACCTCGAACGCCTTCTCCAGGCCGCCGCGCAGGCCCGGCCCGGTGTGGGTGGCGTTCGGTACGAGGTAGTACGTGGTGGTGAAGCCCGCCGCCTCCGCGAGGCCTGCGGAGACGCGGTTCGCGGGTCCGTACTTCTTGTCGAGCGCCCCGGCCGCGAAGATCGCGTAGTGCCCGTCGTATGCTCCGGGGTGCTCCGCGAGGATCGCCTCCGGCTTGTTGGCGTCGAACGCGGCGTGATCGCCCTGGAACGCCTTCTCGACCGACTTGGGGTCCCCGAAGCCCGACCACGGCTCACCGGATGCGGTGGCGATGTTGCCCCAGACGCCGGGATGCCTGGCGCCGTAGATGAACGCGCACGCCCCGCCGTTCGAGTATCCGGCGATGGTCCAGTACTTCGGATCCTGCTGCACCCGCAGATGCCCGCGGATCCAGTCCGGGATGTCCTTGTTGAAGTAGGTCTCCACCCCGCCGTAGGCCGCGGAGTCGATGCAGCCGGGGTTCTGATCCTGCGCGCCGAGCTGGTCGGCGATGATCACGATGGGCGCGAGGCCGTCGTGCGCGGCAGCGAACTCGTTCATGACGTCCACCATCGGATGCGGATTCGGGTAGCCGGGCAGTCCCATCATGAAGACCACGACCGGGAGGGCCGGCGGATCCTTCACGAGCGCGGCCGGAGGCAGGTAGATGGTCGCCTCGCGGGGCGTGAACCCGGCGGAGGAGGTCAGCGCGTTCGCGCCGGAGAGCGCGCCGAACCGTCCGCGGGACGGCATGTCGGCAGGGGGCGTCCATGTCTCGGCCAGCGGCTTCGCGGAAGGATCCGGGGTGGCCAGCGGCGGTGCGAAGTGGTCCAGCGGGCCGAGCGTGTTGATGCCGAGGAGGTCGCCGAGGGTGCGATCCAGCGCGAACGCCTGGTTGATCCCGATGCCCATCGAGAGCACGGAGGCGATCACGGTGAGGATCGCGACGGCCTTGCGCCACCAGCGCGAATCCCACAGGCTCACGATCGCCAGCCCGATCAGCGCGAAGCCGCCCGAGGTCCACCACTTCACGGTCTCGGGCATCGGAACACCGAACAGGTCGGCGACGTCCACGATCACCACGAGGAACCAGCCCACGAGCGCGCCCGCGACCACGGCGATCGATGCGCGCACGATCCAGCGCCGGCGGAGCGGCCGGATCAGCAGCGCGATGAGGCCCGCCGCCGCCAGTCCCCAGACGATCCACGGCACCGGTCCGTCGGCGAGGTCCAGCTCCAGCAACCAGCGCGGCATGAAGGGCGTGCTCCGTTCCCGCCTCCTGACGGGGCGACGACCCATCGTAATCCGGGCCGCCTCGGCGGAACCGGTGGGAGCGCCCCGATCAGGCTCGGAGAACGCTATGAGACGCGCCGGGGGCGCATAAGTCCCCGGCGCGTCTCATGGTTTCCGGTCGGCGGCTCAGGGAAATCCCTCAGTCAGGGCCGTCCCGCCGTCGCCGGCGTCTCACAGCACACGCGCGAGGAAATCCTTCGTGCGCTGATGCTGCGGGTTCGCGAGCACCTCGCGGGGGTCGCCCTCCTCGAGGATGTGCCCGCCGTCCATGAAGATCAGGCGGGAGCCGACCTCCCGGGCGAAGCCCATCTCGTGCGTGACCACCATCATGGTCATGCCCTCGTCGGCGAGCGTCCGCATCACCTGCAGCACCTCTCCCACGAGCTCGGGGTCGAGCGCCGAGGTCGGCTCGTCGAAGAGCATCATGTCGGGATTCATGCACAGCGCCCGCGCGATCGCGACGCGCTGCTGCTGCCCGCCGGAGAGCTGGGCCGGGTAGGCGTCGGCCTTGTGCGCCATGCCCACGCGCTCCAGCATCGCCTTCGCGACCTTCTCCGATTCGGCCTTGCCGCGCTTCTTCACCTGGCGCTGAGCGATCGTCAGGTTGCCGAGCACGCTCATGTGCGGGAACAGGTTGAAGCTCTGGAACACCATGCCGATGCGGGTGCGCACCCGGTCGATGTCGACATCCGGGTCGGTGATGTCGATCCCTTCGATCAGGATCTCCCCGCCCGTCGGCCGCTCCAGCAGATTCACCGAGCGCAGCAGCGTGGACTTGCCGGATCCGGAAGGGCCGATCACGCAGACCACCTCACCGGGATGCACGGACAGGTCGATGCCCTTGAGCACCTCGTTGTCGCCGTACGTCTTCACGAGCCCGCGGACGTCGATCGCGGGCGCGTTCAGGTTGATCAGGTCGGTGCTCATCGCTCCCTCGCCATCCGTCGCTCCAGCCACGCGGTGAAGCGCGTGAGGGGAATGGTCACGATCAGGTACAGGATCGCCGCCATGATGAGCGGCGTCGCATTGGAGTTCTGCGTGGTCGCATCGCGGGCGAAGGTCGTGAGCTCCTTCGACCAGATGAACGCGCCGGCGATGAACAGCAGCGACGTGTCCTTGAGCAGCAGCACGAACTCGTTCGTGAGCGGCGGGATGATGATCCTGAAGCCCTGCGGCACCACGATCCAGAAGGTCGTCTTCATGGGCGACATGCCGAGCGAGCGCGCGGCCTCGGTCTGCCCCTTCGGCACGGCCTGCAGACCCGCCCTGATCGTCTCCGCCATGTACGCCGAGGCGACGAGGATGAGGCCGATCAGGCCGAGCACCACGGGACCGCCGAGCTTCTGCCCGGGAACCCCCGAGGCGATCGGCACGATGAACGCGATCGCGAAGATCGTGAGCACCGCGGGCAGGCCGCGGAACAGCTCGATCCACGCCGTGGCGATCCAGCGGAACGGCCCGATGCTGCTCATCTTCAGCAGTGCCAGCAGCACGCCGAGCACCAGTCCGCCGGCGAACGCCACGGCCGTGAACCAGATCGTGTTGACCAGCCCCGTCGTGATGATCGCGGGGAGCATCTTCGCCGCGATCGCCGGGTTGAAGAACAGCGGTCCGATCTTCGCCCAGTTGGTGCTGACCACGATCCAGATCACGATCGCGATCAGCACCGCGTACACGGCGTAGCGGTACAGCCGCTGCTTCTGCGTGCGCCTCAACGCCATCGTCAAGGTCCTTCCGTCGCTTCCGCCCGGCCGGTCACTTGGCCGTGAAGTACGTGTCGTAGATCTTCTTCGACTCGCCGCTGTCCTTGAGGTCCTTCAGGGCTCCGTTGACGGCCTTCAGCAGCGCGTCCTTCTGGCCCTTCGCGAAGGCGAAGCCATAGGACTCGTTCGTCTTGTAGGTCTCGACGATCTTGTAGGACTTGTCGGCCTTCTCGTGCTCGAAGTTCACCGGCTGGTCCTGGAGGATCGCGTCGATCTGCCCGGCCTGCATGGCCGGCCACAGCTCGCCGTCGGAGGGGTACTGCACGAGGTTCGCGCCCTTGGCGTGCTCCTTCGCGTAGTTCTCGCCCGTGGTGCCCTGCTGGACGCCGACGTTCTTGCCGGACAGGCCGTTGATGTCCTTGATGCCGGAGTCGGTCTTCACCAGCAGCGACTGCAGCGAGTCGTAGTACGGGTCGGAGAAGTCGAGGTTCTTCTTGCGGTCCTCGGTGATCGTCATCGCCGAGGCGCCGACGTCGCAGGTGCCGGACTGCAGGGTCGTGCCGGACTGCAGGGCGTCGAAGCCCACGTCCTGCACCGAGAGCTTGAGGTCGAGCTTCTTGGCGACCGCGCCGAGCATGTCGATGTCGAAGCCCGTGTAGCCGGTGCCGTTGTCGCCGCCCTCGAACTCGAAGGGCGGGTAGGGGATGTCCGAGCACACGGTGAGCGTGCCGGCCTCCACCAGGCCGTAGTCGTTTCCGGCGGCCGTCGTGGCGCCGGCGTCGGGGGTTCCGCCGCCGGAGCAACCGGCGAGGGCGAGCGTGGCGGCCGCCACGAGGGCGAGTCCGTAAGCGATCTTCGAGCGACGTTCCATATGCGACTCCTGTGTCGAGGACGCGGGCGTCCTATGCGGGTTGCCGACCATCTTGACACGGAGCGGTTACCGCCATGTAACGGGAAGGCGCCTCAGGGTGTCTCGGTTCGGTATCGGCGTTCGCGTCACCGCGGAATCCCGCGGTTCTCGCCTGCCCCAGGACGACCAGAATGTCTGAGATCCGAGACGATGACTCACCCAACTGTGCCTGAGAGGCCCGATCAGCTGTTCCTCAGGGATCGATCCGCCGGCCCTGCGGGTCGTTCAGACCTCGAAGTCGACGGCCGAGCGTCCTCCCGAGACCGAGCGCACGTAGCCCACGACCTCCTGATGCGCGGGGTGCACCTGGTACGCGTCCAGACCTGCGGCGTCGTCGAAATCGGCGATCAGGGTCACATCCCAGTTGCCCTCGATCGCGAGCACGTTGACGCCCGTGGTGAGGGCGCGGATCGACGGCACGACGCCGACGAGGCCCTCCAGTCGCGAGGCGACCCCTCTGGCATGGTCCGTGCGCTCGGCCGGATCGGTCGCCGCCATCTTCCAGGTCACCACATGCCGCAGCGTCATCGCGGTTCTCCTTCTGCGGAGTCTTCTGCTTCTGCAAGATCCGCCGCCGCGGCGGCTGTTCCTGCTTCGCTCGAGCTCGCGGTGTCGTCCGTCGTCGCGGCGTCGTCCGACGTCGCGGCGTCGTTCGTTCCGGCGGCCTTCTCGGCGAGGGCGTCGCGCAGCCGGTCGGGCGAGATCCGCCAATGGCCGTGCAGCTCGCCGTCGATGAGGAGCACGGGGATCTTCTCCCAGTACTTCTCGTACAGGGCGGGGTCGTCGAGGATCGACAGCTCGGTGATCTCCATGTCTTCGGCGAGCGCATCCGGCAGCTCGGCGACGACGGCGTCGACCACATCGGAGGCGACGTCGCACAGATGGCAGTCGGGCTTGCCGATCAGGGTCAGCGTGATCACGGCGCCGGCGTCTCGATCGCGCGCCCCTCCGCGATCCACTCTGCGGTGCCGCCCTCGACGTTCGTGACGTCGTAGCCGCGCGCCTCGAGCGCCTCGACGACGCGCGCCGAGCGCCCGCCGAGCTGGCAGATCACATCGAACGCCCCGTCCGGGAGTTCGTGCAGCAGGTCTCCGATCTGGGACATCGGCAGGTTCACCGCTCCGGGCACGTGCCCGGAGGCGAACTCGTTCCTCTCGCGCACGTCGATGAGAGGCGTCTCGGTGCGCTCGGCCAGCTGGGCGACGGTGATCGTCTTCATGGATCCGATTCTTCCAGACGCCGGGCGCCCGGGCGCGCCGGGCCGATCCCACCCGGACACACGCAGCCCCGGAATGCACACCTCCGGAATGCACGAAGCGCCCCGGCGATCCGAAGATCGGGGGCGCTCAGTGGCTTGCGCGCTCGGCGCGGCCGCTTACTTCTTGTTGCGGCGCTGGTGGCGAGTCTTGCGAAGCAGCTTGCGGTGCTTCTTCTTCGCCATGCGCTTGCGGCGCTTCTTGATGACAGAACCCACGGAAACCTCACTAAGTCAGGGGCTGGGCGTCGCACACGGACGACGCCCGGGATCGGGGCACGAAAAAATGCCTCAGAGCAGTCTAGCGCACGGCGCCGCCGGCGCTGACGCGCGTGCGAATCGGGCGTCCCCACGCCCGGCGCACGGCGCTCAGCCGACGTCGGCGATCGGCTTCTGCAGCGCGGCCGTGACCGCGGATTCCGGCACGCGATAGCTGCGGCCGAACCGGATGGCGGGCAACTCCCCCGCGTGCACCAGCCGGTACACGGTCATCTTGGACACGCGCATGATCGCCGCCACTTCGGCGACGGTCAGGAACTTCACGTCCGGCAGCTGTTCGGGCATCCCCATCTACCCCCCTCTCCGTCGCGCGACCTGCGCGGCGGTTGCGACAACTGTAGGGGCTGCTGGTGACGCGTGTAAACCCATGTGAACGCTGTGGCAGGGGATGCTCAGACCGCGGCCGATCTCGCGATGCGCTCCGCCGCATCCTTGCGCGCCTGGCGCTCGTTCTTCTGCGCCGCCCGCAGCGCCTTCTCGGCGTCCCGCACGCTCTTCGCGGCCGCGCGCACCCGCTTGTCGGCGGCGAGAGCCGGATCCTCCGGGACGAACACGGGAGCAGTCCGAGGCGCGTCCGGCGAGGCCGCGGCGAGGCGGTCGATGTGTGCGGCGATCCCGTCCAGGACGCGCTCGATGCCGAACATCATCGGATCCCTGTCTCCGTCGATCGCGCCCTCGTCGAGCGCGGCGCGCGCATGGGGATAGGCGTCCGCGTCGATCAGCGCCCGGAACAGGGCCGCCTCCTGGGTACCGACCTCCTCGAGCGTCCGTCCGCTCGCCCGCGCAGCCTCGGCGTAGCCGGCCGCGACCGTTCCGTACCACCGGGACTGCCCCATGATCGCGAGCATCGCGCCCATCCGCTCGTCCTGATCGAGCAGCGTGTCGGCGAAGGCCGCGAGATAGGCATCCATCCAGGCGGCGGTCCCCGGCGTGACAGGAGTGCCGCTGATCGGCAGGCTGAGCAGCCAGGGATGCCGGAGGTAGACGTCGAGGTGCGCATGGTAGAGCCGCTCCGCCTCCTCCCGCCAGCTCCGCGCGGCCGCACCGACCTCGGGGAGCGGGGGCAGGCCTGAGGCCTCCTCCTGCATGAGCAGCAGCAGATCGTCCTTCGCCGTGACGTAGCGGTAGAGCGACATGGGCGTGAAGCCGAGCGTCTTCGCCACGGCCGCCATCGAGACGGCGCCGAGCCCTTCGCCGTCGGCGAGCGCGACGGCTGCCTCGACGATGCGCTCCACACTCATCTCGCGCTTCGGACCGCGCTGGGGGCTTGCGGCCATGCCCCACGCCAGCGCGATGCCGCGCGGCAGGTCCGGCAGGTCGGCGGGTTCGGACTCTTCGGTCATGACTCCAGGATAGGACTGTTTATGATGTAAACAGTGTGTTACTGTCATAAACAGTTTCATCCATACACAGAAAGGAACGGCGATGACCACGGCCATCGAAGTCGCAGGACTCACCAAGCAGTACCGCGGCGCCCCCGTCCTGCGCGGCGTCGACCTGACGGCCGAGCAGGGCGAGATCGTCGCGCTGCTCGGATCCAACGGCGCCGGCAAGACCACCACGATCTCGATCCTCACCACGCTGACCCGTGCCGATGCCGGCACCGCGATCGTCGCCGGATGCGATGTGCGCCGCGACCCGGACGGCGTGCGGCAGCGGATCTCGCTCACCGGGCAGTCGGCCGCGGTCGACGACGCGCTCACCGGCGTGGAGAACCTGGTGATGCTCAGCCGGCTGTCCGGCCTCTCCCCGCGAGCCGCCCGCCGTCGCGCGGACGAGCTGCTCGGGCAGTTCGCGCTTGCCGATGCGGCGGGGCGCAAGGTCAAGACCTACTCCGGCGGCATGCGCCGACGGCTCGACCTCGCCCTGAGCTTCGTCGTCACGCCGCAGGTGCTCTTCCTCGACGAGCCCACGACGGGCGTCGATCCGCGCAGCCGCCTGGATCTCTGGGAGGTCATCCGCGGTCTCGCCGACGCGGGCACCACGGTGTTCCTGACCACCCAGTACCTGGAGGAGGCCGATCAGCTCGCGGACCACATCGCCGTCCTGCACGAGGGCCGCATCGTCCGCACCGGGACCGCGGCCACGCTCAAGGCCCAGTTCGGCAGCGACGTGCTCGTCGCCGAGGCCGCCGACGGATCCTCCCTCGCCGAGATCGCGACGGACGGCTCCATTGACGGCATCCGCCGCGCGCTGGACGAGCTCGAGGGCGCGCATCCGACGGCACGCGTGCAGCTGCGCCGGCCCACGCTCGACGACGTCTTCCTCACCCTCACCGCGACCGGCGACGCCGATCGCACGACCATCCGGGAGTTCGCATGACCGCTCTGTCCGCCCCCGCCTCGCGCCCGCTCGCGCCGGTCCCGTCGCCGCTGTCGGGGATCCGCCCCCGCCTGCGCGGCTTCGCCGCCGAGCGCGTGTTCGTCCGCCGCAGCCTCATCCTGTCGCTGCGCGACGGCGAGACCCTGTCGATGTCGATCATGCTGCCGGTCACACTCATGCTGCTGTTCACCTTCGTGTTCGGCGGCGCGATCGAGAACGACGGCAGCTACGTCGACTACGTCGTGCCGGGGATCATCCTGCTCTGCGCCGGTTTCGGCGCCGCCTCGACCGCGACGTATGTCTCCCGCGACATGTCCACCGGGATCATCGACCGGATCCGCACGATGCCGCTGAGACCGGGGTCCGTGCTCACCGGGCATGTGATCGCGAGCCTGGTGCGCAACCTGGTCTCCACCGCCGTCGTGTTCGGCGTCGCGCTGCTGCTCGGATTCCGTCCGAGTGCGGGCCCGCTGCAATGGCTCGCCGCTTTCGGCGTGATCGCCGTCTACATCCTCGTGATCACGTACCTCTACGCCGCGATCGGCCTCGCCGCGGGCAGCCCGGAGGCGGCCGCGGGGTACGGATTCATCCTCATGTTCGTGCCCTACCTGTCCAGCGCGTTCGTCCCCGTGCATACGATGCCGACCTGGCTGCAGTGGGCGGCGGAGAACCAGCCCATCACGCCGATCATCGAGACGATCCGGGGCCTACTCATGGGCACTCCCCTGCACGCCCAGCCCGCCTGGGCGCTGGGCTGGTGCGCGGTCATCCTCGCGCTCTCCGTCCTGTGGGGCCGCTGGCTCTTCGGCCGGGCGCGGCGCTGAGCCGGATCCGGAGTTCCCGTGGCACGTTGGCTGCGGGCGGTGCTCAGGCCCCGAGGCTCAGGCCCCGAGGCGCTTGAGCGCCGTCTGCACCACGTGCTTCGCGCTCGCGGCGGCGCGGCCCACGACCTCGGCGGCGTGCGCGGCGCCGTCGGGAAGCGGCGGAACCCCGACGAGTCCCGAGATGTCGGGGGCCGAGTCTCCGTAGGCGTCGGCGAGGAACGGGACGAGCCAGTCGTCGACCTGTTCCAGGGGGCCCGCCTCGATGCTGTAGAAGCGGCGCTGGCCGTCCTCGCGGACCGTGACCAGTTCGGCCTCGCGCAGCACCTTGAGGTGCTTCGAGACGGTGGGCTGGCTGATCCCGAGTTCGCTCACGATCTGCGTGACGCTCGTGCCGGCATCCCCTTCCTCGGACCGCTGACGCAGGAGCTGAAGGATGTCCCGTCTCGTGCCGTCGGCGATCACGTCGAAGATGTCGGTCATGCCTTCACAGTAGCCGCGCCGGGGGCGGAGTACCATGACGAAGGCTTGGCGGACGGAGGATCGGAGGGGCTCGACCATGGCGCGCACCGCTGCCCCGCGATCCTTCTCGGATGTCGCACGGAGAGTCGTCCGTCTCGGCAAGACGCTGACGACCTCCTCGCCCTCGCGATTCGCGATCGTGGTCTTCTCGGCGCTCATCCTGATCACGACCGCGCTGCTGTCGCTGCCGATCGCGAGCGCCGACCGCACCGTGACCCCGCTCGCCGATGCGCTGTTCACCGCCGTCTCCACGATCTGCGTCACGGGCCTGTCGACCGTCGACATGGCGACGCACTGGTCGGGCTTCGGGCTCGGCGTGATCTTCGTCGGCGTCAACATCGGCGGACTCGGCGTGCTGACCCTCGCGAGCGTGATGGGCCTCGCGATCTCGAAGCGCCTGGGTCTTCGCGCCAAGCTCATCGCCGCGGGCGACACCAACCCGATGCGCGCGCACGGGGGTCCCGTGAACGAGAGCCAGACCGTGCGGCTCGGCGAGGTCGGATCCCTGCTGCGCACGGTGGCGATCTCGGCGTTCGCGATCGAGGCCGGTCTCATAGTGCTGCTCTACCCGGCGCTGCTGACGGCGGGCGTGGATCCCGTCGCCGCACTGTGGGAGGCGCCCTTCTACGCGGCGATGGCGTTCACGAACACGGGGTTCACCCCGAATCCCGGGGGGCTCGCGCCGTTCGCGCAGAACTACTACGTGCTCAGCGTGCTCATGCTCGGCGTGTTCCTGGGAAGCCTCGGCTTCCCCGTCATCTACACGCTCGCCCGACAGCGCTGGCACGTGCGCCGCTGGTCGCTGCACACCAAGCTGACGGTGCTCACCACGATCGTGCTGTTCGTGATCGGCGCCGCCGTCTTCCTCCTGCTCGAGTTCGACAACCCGAAGACCTTCGGATCCATGGACGCCGGCGACACGACGTTCCAGGCGTTCTTCCTGTCCGCCATGACGCGCTCCGGCGGCTTCAACGTCGTGAACATGGGCGATCTCAACGGATCCTCGATGCTCGCCGCGTCCATGCTCATGTTCGTGGGCGGCGGCTCCGCGTCCACGGCCGGCGGCATCAAGGTGACGACTCTCGCCGTGCTCGCCCTGGCCGTGATCAGCGAGGCCAAGGGACGCCCGTCCGTGCAGGCCTTCGGCCGGCGCATCCCCTCGGATGTGCAGCGCGTCGCGCTCAGCGTCGTCGCCTGGGGCGCCACCACCGTCGCGCTCTCCACGATCGCGATCAGCCAGATCACGAAGTTCTCCGTCGACGAGGTGCTCTTCGACGTGGTCTCGGCCTTCGGCACCGTGGGACTCTCGACCGGTGTCACCGAGAGGCTTCCCGACGCGGCGACCTACATCCTCGCCGCCACGATCTTCATGGGGCGCGTGGGCACGGTCACGCTCGCCGCCGCCGTGGCCGCGACCTCGCGCACCCAGCTGTACTCGCTGCCCGTCGAGCGGCCGATCGTCGGCTGACCGTCTGATCGTCGGCTGGCCGTCTGCTGACCGTCCGATCGTCGGCTGACCGTCGGCTGACCGGGTCGACGCGGCGGCGGACAGTAAAGTGGGCGGCATGGTTGAAGTGCTGCGCAACGACGCCCCGGTGCTCGTGATCGGGCTGGGCCGCTTCGGCGCCGCCTGCGCCGGTGAACTGGACCGCCTCGACCGCGAGGTGCTCGCGATCGACACCAACCTCGAGCTGGTGCAGAAGTGGTCGGAGCGGGTCACGCACGCCGCGCAGGCCGACACCCGCAACATCGACGCGCTGCGCCAGATCGGCGCCCAGGACTTCCAGGTCGCCGTCGTCGCCGTGGGCTCCTCGATCGAGGCCTCCGTGCTCATCACCGCGAACCTCGTCGACCTCAAGGTGCCGCAGATCTGGGCGAAGGCCGTGTCCCAGTCGCACGGCAAGATCCTCGCCAGAGTGGGCGCGAACCACGTGGTCTACCCCGAGCGCGAGGCCGGGGAGCGGGTGGCGCACCTCGTGAGCGGCCGCATGCTCGACTTCATCCGCTTCGACGACGACTTCGTGCTGGCCAAGATGTACCCGCCGAAGTTCATCCGCGGCGTGGGCCTGAACCAGTCCGGCGTGCGCAGCAAGTACAACGTGACGGTGGTGGGCGTGAAGAGCCCCGGCAAGCCGTTCCGCTACGCCGAGGCCGACACGGTCGTCACCAACCACGACCTCATCATCGTGTCGGGCACCAACAGCGACATCGAGCGCTTCTCCTCCCTGGATCGCTGACCCCGCACCCCGCACCCCGCACCCCGCACCCCGCGAGACTCCATCTGGGCGACGAGACTGCGGTTCGCACGTGCAGTCTCGTCGCCCAGATGGAGTCTCGCGGTCAGTCGGGATCCGGATGTCCGTCGCTAGGGGGATGCATGCGGGGAGCGGAGCGTGGTCGGATGGAGGCATGACCGACCCCACAGCGCCCTTCGCAGCCGCGCCGCCGGTGCTCTCCCTCCAAGGCCTTCGCAAGCAGTTCGGACAGAAGGTGGCCGTCGACGACCTCTGGCTCGACGTCCCCGCCGGATCCATGCTCGGCCTGCTCGGCCCCAACGGCGCGGGCAAGACCACGACCCTCGCGATGACCACGGGCCTGCTGCGCCCCGACGCCGGCACCGCCCGGGTGCTCGGCGCGGACGTATGGCAGGATCCGGCTGCCGCGAAGGGGCGCATGGGCGTGCTGCCCGACGGCGTGCGCATGCTCGACCGCCTCACCGGCGCCGAACTGCTGCGGTACACCGGGCTGCTGCGCGGCATGACCGAGGCCGAGGTGGTCGGCCGCTCCGGCGAGCTGCTCGAGGCGCTGGGGCTCGCCGACGCCGGCAGCACGCTGGTGGTGGACTACTCCGCGGGCATGCGCAAGAAGATCGGCCTCGCGTGCGCGCTCATCCACGCGCCGCGCCTGCTCATCCTGGACGAACCGCTCGAGGCGGTCGACCCCGTCTCGGGCGAGACGATCCGGCAGATCCTGCGGGCGTTCGTCGACGGCGGCGGCACGGTCGTGCTGTCCAGCCACGTCATGGAGCTCGTCGAGTCCCTGTGCGACCGGGTCGCGATCGTCGCCGAGGGGCGCCTCCTCGCGAACGGCACCCTCGACGAGGTCCGCGCGGGCGAGACGCTGCAGCAGCGCTTCCTCTCCCTGGTCGGCGCGCATGAGCTCGGATCGGAGACGCTCGCATGGTTGCGCTCCTCGTAAGCCTGCGCTGGCGCCAGCTCGGCCATCAGCTCGGACGCAACCCGTGGATGATCGTGTCCCTGATCATCTCGGGGATGATCGCCCTCGGCCTTCTCGCCGCCCTCGCGGCGGGCCTGGTGGCGCTGCGGATCGCGGCGCCGGATGCGGCTGTGCGCACGCTGGTCGTCGTCGGCGCCGGCATCGTGCTCGTGTGGTGGATCGGCTCGATCGTCGTGAGCGTCGACGACTCGCTCGCCCCCGAACGCTTCGCCCTGCTGCCGGTCACGGCACGATCGCTGCTGCCGGGGCTCGTGGTCGCAGGCGCCACCACGATCGGCGGCATCGGCACGACCGTGGCGCTGCTGCTCATGCTCGTCGGGTGGTCGGTGAGCCCGCTCGCGCTCGTCGCGGCCGTGGTCCTGATCCCGCTCGCTCTCGCGACGTGCGTGCTCGGCGCCCGGGTGGTCAGCGGTGTGCTCGCCGGCTGGCTGGCCGGACGGCGGACGCGCGACCTGGTGATCACGCTCGGCGTGCTGCTCGTCGCCTGCTCCGGCCTGCTGATCAACGTGCTCGTGCGCGCGTTCGCGCGGCTCTCGGATCCCACGGCGGTCCTTCCTGCGATCGCCGACGCCGCCGGATGGACGCCGCTCGGCGCCGTGTTCGGCGTCTCCGCGGCGCTCGCCCAGGGCGATCTGCTCGCGGCAGGCCTCCGGCTGCTCATCGCCCTCGCGACCGCCACGGCCCTGTGGTTCGCCGCGCGCGGACTGCTCGCCGCCCGTCTGGTCGCGCCGATCCAGAGCCGCGGCGGCGGCCGCGTGCGCTCGGGCGGACTGCTCGATCGCGTGCTCCCTGCCACCGCGGTCGGGGCGATCGCGGCCCGCACCCTGCGCTACGCCACGCGCGACCCGCGCCAGGTCATCAACACCGTGATGATGGTGCTGCTGCCCGCGCTGCTGATCGGGATCACCCTGATGAACGGACGCGGAGAGGGTTCGTTCACGCTGGGCCCCGCCGCGATCCTCATCCCGGCGATCAACGCGCTGCTGATCGGCACGATCCTGCAACTGGGCATCGCCTACGACAACGACGCGATCGCCCTGCACATCCACACCGGCGTGCCGGGACGGGCGGATCGCGCGGGCCGTCTGCTCGGATTCGGGATCATCGCCGTGCCCGTGACGATCGTGCTGTGCGTCGCGGCGAGCATGCTCGCGGGGCGGATGGACCTCCTCCCGGCCAGCCTCGGCGCGACCCTGGGCCTGGGCGCGGCGGCGGCCGGTCTCGGGGTGTGGGTCGGCGCATTCCTGCCCGGCCGCGCGCCCGCCCCCGAGGCGAATCCGTTCGGACGCGGATCCTCCGGCGGGGTGCAGTCGATGGTCGCGATGATGATCATCACGCCGCTGAGCCTGGCGATAGGTGCGCCCGCGTTCGGCCTCGCGATCGCCGCGATCTGGACGCCGTGGCTCGGCTGGCTGAGCCTCGCATTCGGCCTCGTGTGCGGCGGCCTCGCCGTGTGGGGCGGTGCGGTGCTGGGCGGACGGATCCTGGAGCGGCGCTGGCCAGAGGTGCTCGCCGAGGTCGCCAGCGAGGCCTGAGGACGGCGGGCGGACGGAGGGCCCGGTACCTCGTGCCCTCCGTGTCAGGCTCCGGCGGCGAGTTCACGCGCCCGGGTGAGCGCGGCGTCGGTGGCGCGGGCGAACAGGCCGTCGAGGTCCGCGTCCTGCAGCACCGCGATCGCGCGCTCGGTGGTGCCCTTGGGGCTCGTCACCCGGCGGCGCAGCTCGGCCGGGTCCTCGCCCGACGCCTCCAGCAGCGCGGTCGCGCCGATGAAGGTCTGCTCGGCCATGAGGCGCGCCTCGGGCTCGGCGAAGCCCTTGCCGATCGCGGCCTTGGTGAACTCCTCGATGAGCAGGAAGACGTAGGCGGGACCGGATCCGGAGATCGTGGAGAGCGGGTCGATCTGCTCCTCCGCGACCTCGATCACGGATCCGACCGTCTCGAACAGCCGGCGCACGAGCGCGCGCTCCTCGTCGGTGACGTCGGCGGCCGCGGCGAGCCCGGTGACCGCGCGGCCCACGGTCGCGGGGGTGTTCGGCATGGACCGGAGCACGCTCGTGCCCGCGGGCAGGTGCGCCGCGAAAGTGGCCAGGGTGACACCGGCCGCGATGCTCACGACGATCGCATCCTTGCGCAGATGCGGAGCGATCTCATCGAGCAGATCCGGCACCATGGCAGGCTTCACGCCGACGACGACGATGCGCGCCCCGGCCGCCACGTCATTGCCGTCCGGCTGCTGCTCGAGCGCGATCGAGCGCACGCCGGGCAGGCCCTCGAGCTCGACGGCGCGCGCCGATGTGCGGTTCGTGGCGGTGATGCCGCCGTCGACCGGGATCGCGCTGGCGACGAGGCCGCGCAGGATCGCGCCTCCCATCGAACCGGCACCGAGGAACGCGACAGAGGGGAGGGCATCGACCATGCGGCCATCCTACGAGCCGGGCTCGCGACGCGCCCGGATCCGGCGCTCCGACTTCGCGACGATCGGCCGCCCTGCACGGTCGGCGCTCCTGCACGGACGGCGCTCCTGGGCGGCCCGGCGCCGTCGCGAGCGCGTCAGCGCCGTCGTGCGCGGGTCGGCGCCGTGATTCGCGGCATCGCCCGTCATAGACTCGTGGCATGAGTGCATCCGGTGGCGGCAAGGCGATCCTGGCGGCGTTCCTCGCGAATCTGGGCATCGCGCTCGCGAAGCTCGTGGCCTGGCTGCTCTCCGGATCCGCCTCGATGCTCGCCGAGGCGATCCACTCGGTCGCCGACTCCGGCAACCAGCTGCTGCTCATGCTCGGCGGCCGCAAGGCGAAGCGCCGCGCCGACCGGGAGCACCCCTTCGGCTACGGCCGCGAGCGCTTCGTGTACGCGTTCGTCGTGTCGATCATCCTGTTCTCGGTCGGCGGTCTGTTCGCGATCTACGAGGGCGTGCAGAAGATCATCGAGCCGCATGAGCTCGACAGGACCTGGTGGTGGCTGCCGCTCGCGGTGCTTCTGGTCTCGATCGCGCTGGAGTCGTTCTCGTTGCGCACCGCGATCAAGGAGAGCAACGAGGTGCGCCCGAAGGGGCAGTCGTGGGTGTCCTTCATCCGTCGCGCCAAGGCTCCGGAGCTCCCCGTCGTGCTCCTCGAGGACACCGGGGCTCTCGCCGGCCTCCTCTTCGCGCTGCTCGGCGTCGGTCTCACCCTGATCACCCACAACCCGCTCTTCGACGCCCTCGGCACGCTCATGATCGGCCTGCTGCTCGTGCTCATCGCAGTGGTGCTGGGCATCGAGACCAAGAGCCTGCTGGTCGGCGAGGGCGCGAACGAGGCCGACTACGACCGCATCGTCGACGCGATCCTGGCGGGCGACGAGGTCGAGAAGCTCATCCACATCAAGACGCTGTACCTCGGCCCCGACGAGCTGCTCGTCGCCGCGAAGATCGCGCTCACCTCGGACAAGACCGTGCGCGCGGCGGCGGACGACATCGACGCGATCGAGATCCGGATCCGCGAGGCCGTGCCCGCGGCGCGGGTGATCTACCTCGAGCCCGACATCTACCGGCCCGCTCTGGATCCCACTCCGCCCACCGACACGTTCGTGCTGCGTTCGGCCGACTGACCGTCGCGGAGCCGTCGTGGTCGATCCGCTCGCCGAGGCGCTCGCCGACCCCACGCTGTCCGCGGACGCGCGGCAGAAGCTGCGGAACGTCCAGGATGTACTGCGCGCCGACTCACAGGCGCGCCTGATCTCGCTGTTCTTCGAGGGCGACGACCCCCGCGCCGCGGTGGCGTTCGGCGACGTCGACGCGGCCGAGCTCATCGCGGTGGTGCTGCACGGGATCGACACGGATCTCGCCGCGTTCCCGGGCTGGGCGGGCATCGCCCAGCGGCTGTGCGCCGACACGATCCGCGCCACCGCGCTGCGCGGCGGATCCGTCCGCATCGCGACGGTGGCGTGGTTCGGCTACGACTCCGGGACCCACCTGTCGGCGCTCGCGACCAAGCACGCGACCGTGGGGGCCGCGCGGCTGGCGGGCGATCTGGTGCGCATGCGCCACAGCCACCCTCGGGCGCGCATCGCGGTGCTCGCCTACTCGTACTCCTCGACGCTCTTCGGCGAACTCGTACTCATGGACGGCGCAGGCCCGATCTCGATGGCGTTCTCGATCGCCTCGGCCGGGATGACCCACATGGCCGCCGACGCCGTGGCGGAAGCGATCTCGAAGCGCGCGTTCTCGTTCTACGCCACGGAGGCGTCGAACGACGTCACCGCTCCCCTGGGGCGTCTGGGCGCGCACCCGGTCGACCCCCGAGACATCGAGGGCACGATCGTCTACTCCTCCGACGGAGGGCCCATCCCCGGCTCGGGCGGCGAGCAGGGCGAGGCCACCGACGGCCACGCATCGCAGACCGAGGTGGACGAGCACGGCACGCGGCACCCCGGGTACTTCGATCCGCGGGCGCAGGCGTACCTGTTCGCGGTGCAGCGCCTGGCCCGGCTCGCGTCGCGACGTCCGAAGGCCTGACCGTCAGCGACCGGGATCCGGGATCCCGGATCAGCGTCGCTCGGCGAAGAACGCGCGCAGCTGCTCCACGGCTTCGCCCTCGCGGACGCCGCCGACCACCTCGGCGCGGTAGGGCAGCCGGCGGTCGCGGAGCACGTCATAGCGGGATCCGGCGGCCCCGGCCTTGTCGTCCCAGGCGCCGAACACGACGCGCGCCACGCGGGACTGCAGGATCGCCCCTGCGCACATCACGCACGGCTCCATCGTGACGACGAGCGTGCAACCGGTGAGGTTCCAGGATCCCTGCGCCGCGGCGGCGGCGCGCAGCGCGACGATCTCGGCATGGCCGGTCGGATCCGCCGTCTCCTCGCGGTTGTTGCGCCCCTCCGCGAGGATCCGCCCCTCGGCGTCGAGCACGACGGCGCCGACCGGGATCTCACCCGCCGCAGCAGCCTCGGCGGCCAGGACGAGCGCGCGATCCATCGCCGTGTCGTCCGTGACGGGTCGTGCTGCGTTCACCGGTCCTCCCGACCGTCGAGCCTAGCCGGAGGGTCGCCCCGCGTCGCGTCGGACCGCGGCCGGATCTCGCCGCTCCCCCGCACCGTGTGAGTAGCATGCGGATCAGGGGTGTCATGGGCGCTCAGACCGATGCGGACGCGGGTGTGACGGACCGCCGGCCGCGCGCGCTGCGCTGGCCCGTCCTGTGCTGGGTCACGGTGCTGCTCCTGATCGGGATCGTCCAGATCGTCCGCGCGCAGTGGTTCGACACCGTCGTGTTCTTCGGCGCGGCGCCACTCGTCGCCGCCGCCCGGTGGACGCCGGCCGTCACCGCGCGCCTCGTGCCGTTGCGGGTGATCGTGGCAGCAGCGGTGCTCGCGGGGATCGTCGTGTGCGTGCTCCCCCGCCACGGCGGCGGCATGGTCTCGGTCGTGGCCGCGATCGGGATCGCCGCCCTCGCGCTGGCCTGGCCCGGCAGGGCCACAGGACCGCGACCCTGGACGCCCGGCCTGCGGCGACTGGCCTGGGTGTGGAGCGGGCTCGTGGTGGCCGGCTGCCTGTGGGAGCTCGCGCAGTTCATCCTCGGGAAGATCCACCCCGATGCATCCTCGTACGCGCTCAGCGACCTGCTCGACCCGCTGCTCGACGGCGCGCCCGGCAGGATCCTGTTCACCGCGGCCTGGCTGGCCGGCGGCGTCTTCCTGCTGCGGAGAGGACCCCGGCGATGACGCTCCTCAGCATCGCCTCCTTCGGGCTCTGCGCCGCGCTGCTCGTCCTGGCGACGTGGCGGATCCGGCGCGCGGATCCGGACGCGACCGTGGCGGCGCTGTTCGACCGGCTGCTCGATGATCGCGACGTGCGCATCGCCGTGATCGTGGTCTGGTGGTGGCTGGGCTGGCACTTCCTCGCCGGCGCCACGCTGTGACAGGCGCATCCCCGGCGTCCCGCCCCGCGCTCGAGAATCCGCGCATCGCACAGCGGCCCGGGCGAAGTAGCCTGTACCTATGCGTGTGCACGTCGCCGACCACCCCCTCATCACCCACAAGCTGTCGGTGCTGCGCGATGCGCGCACCCCGTCGCCGGTGTTCCGCCAGCTCACCGAGGAGCTCGTGACGCTGCTCGCCTACGAGGCGACGCGCAACGTGCGGGTCAGCCCGATCGAGATCACCACCCCGGTCACCACGACCATGGGGGTGAAGATCTCCGAGCCGCGGCCCATCGTCGTCCCGATCCTGCGCGCCGGTCTCGGCATGCTCGAGGGCCTCGTCAAGCTGCTGCCGACGGCCGAGGTCGGCTTCCTCGGCATGGTTCGCGACGAGGAGACCTTCGAGCCGACGACCTACGCCGAGCGGCTGCCGGACGACCTCAGCGGACGTCAGTGCTTCGCGATCGACCCGATGCTCGCGACCGGTGGATCCCTCGCGGCCGCGATCCAGTTCCTCTTCGATCGCGGCGCGGACGATGTGACCGCGATCTGCCTGCTCGGCACGCCCGAGGGCGTCGCGGCGATCGAGAGCCTCGTGGGCGACCGCAACGTCACCCTCGTCCTCGGCGCACTCGACGAGCGCCTGAACGAGAAGGGCTACATCGTGCCAGGCCTCGGCGACGCCGGGGACCGCCTGTACGGCACGGTCTGAGGCAGTGCTGGTCTAGCGCTGGTCTGAAGGCAGTGCTGGTCTCGCGGCCAGCACGGTTTCAGACCTCGAGCGCGTCAGACCACGAGCACGTCAGACCTCGAGCACGTAGGAGCGGTCCTCGCCGTACGCGGCGAATCCGCAGCGGGCGAGGATCGGGGCGGAGGTCTCGACCCGGCCTTTGACGAGTGCCGTCGTCGCGCCGCGCTCTCGCCCGATGCGCAACCGCTCGGCGAGCACAGCGCGGTAGGCGCCCCGGCCTCGGAACTCGGGAAGCGTCGCCGCGCCCCACAGCCTCAGGAAGCCGTCCACGAGCGTGCATCCGCCCGTGCTCACCGCGCGTCCGTCGATGCGGGCGAGCGCGCGGAACCCGGTGCCGGACTCGGCGTCCGCGGCGACCTCCTCGAGCTGCGCCACCAGCCCGTCTTCGTCGAGCGGCTGCTGCGCCCACACCGGCACGCTGACCGCGTCCACGTCGCGCACCTGCTCCAGCGTGCCCACGGTCTCGGCCGTGACGCCCTCCGGCACAGGGATCGGATCCCCGGGGATCGCCCGCGCGAAGACCGTCACGGTGTCGTCGTGCACGGCGCCGCGGCGGCGCAGCTCCTCCTCGACGTGCGGCGAATCAGCCGCGCCGACCCAGAACACCAGCTTCCGTTCGCCCCAGTCCCTGGTGCGGCCGACCGCATGATCGACGACTCCGGCCGCGTCGAGCGACGAGTCGATCACCGACGCGCGCACTCCGCCGCCGAAGCGCGCGGGATACCGCACGAGCTGCAGGTGCTCCCCCAGGCTCTCGCTGTCGCGCGGGAACCAGACCCACGTCGCGGACGCCTTCAGGATCTCCGCCTCAGAGTGCACCGGCGCGCTCCTGCTCGGCACGCTCCCGCTCGGCACGCTCCTGTTCGGCGCGTTCCCGCTCGTCACTCAGCCATTCGATTCCCGCGCTGTCCGGATCCACGGCATGCGGATCCGCCTCGTCGCGATCCGCGCCGACGAGGTGCGCGAAGGCGCTCAGCCGCGCGACGCCCTCGGGCGTCCACGGGAGGTCGTCCAGGAGGGCCGGCGAGTGCACGAGGTAGGCGGCGACCTTGGCCCGCGAGATCGCCACGTTGAGCCGATTCTGCAGCAGCAGGAACTCGGGTCCGCGCGGGGCGTCCCGTCCACTCGACGCGGCGAGCGACGTGATCGAGACCACAGCCTCCCTGCCCTGGAAGTTGTCGACCGTGCCCACGGCGACATCGCCGAGACCGGCCTCGGCGAGCGCATCGAGGATCAGCTGCTTCTGCGCGTTGTAGGGCGCGACGACGATGACGTCCGCCTGTTCGAGAGCGCGCGGCGGCGCACCCTCCATGCCGTCGGTGTACTCCCGGCCGATGAGCGCGCGGACGATGCGGACGACCTCCGCGGCCTCCTCGGGCGACTGCGTGGCGTTGCCGCGGTGCCGGATCGGCCGCACGTGCAGCCCCGGCTCGACGCCGTCGATCACGCGCCGCTCCGTGCCGGGCGCGGAGGCGAGCGCACCGGCGTAGGCGAGCTGCGAGATCGGGGCCGCGACATCAGGGTGCATCCGCCAGGAGCGGGCGAGGAAGGCTCCGTACGCGGGATCGATCACGGCCTTCTCGTGCATGACCCAGCCGAGCGCCGAGGTGTCGACGGGCTCGGGGTGCGTGCCCTGGCTCACCTGCGGCAGCTGCTGCGGGTCGCCGAGGAGCAGCAGCCGCTGCGCCGAGCCGGCGACGGCGATCGTGGAGGCGAGCGAGAACTGCCCCGCCTCGTCGATCACGAGCAGGTCGAGCTCGCCGCGCTGCACGCGCCTGGTGCTGGAGAAGTCCCAGGCGGTGCCGCCGACCACGCAGCCGCGACCTGCGCCGTCCTGCTCTGCGAGGTATCCGGCCATCCCGTCCTTGCGGATCACGGTGAAGACGGGCTCCGGTCCGTGCGGATCCTTCGGCGCCTTCGCCACCTGCTCGGAAGGCACCCCGGCCGCGACCACCCGATCGAGAAGGTTCTCCACGATCGCATGCGACTGCGCGACCACGCCGATGCGGTATCCGTGGTCGTTCACGAGCCGGGCGATCACGTGCGAGGCCGTGTAGGTCTTGCCCGTGCCGGGAGGGCCCTGCACGGCGAGGTAGCTGCGGTCGAGGTCGAGCACGCCCTGCACGATCGCGTCGGCGGCGTCGGCGCTGCCACCGGGGTGCCCGTCGGGTCCCATCGCCAGGACCGGCAGCGGCCCGCCGGAGACCGTGCGGGGCACGATCCGGCGCAGCGCGTCGGTCGCCGGATCCTGCGGGAAAGCCGGTGACGCCGACAGCACGGCTCCTGCCCACTCCTCGATCGCCCCCTGCAGGGAGTTCACGCGGGGCGGCGACGCCGGGGTGAGCGCGAGCGGCAGCTCGTCCCAGGTCTGTCCGCCGATCGAGCGCTCGCGGATCCGGTAGCCGTCGTCGAGCACCTCGACGACCTCGACCTCGTGCGGCACGTGGATCACGCGCGCAGGGAACTCGCCGAAGAACGGCGCGGGGGCCGCGTACAGCGCGAACGGGCTGCCGCCGACGTTCAGGGTGCTGCCCGGCGCCACCTCGCCGTGCAGGTCGACGAGGCGCGTGACCGCGCGGGCGCCCTCCTCCTGCCCCCAGTCCTGCGCGACCGCCGAGCGGTCGGGGTCCACCCGCAGCACGTCGCGCGTGGACTCCCACAGCGTCACAGGCTCGCGCAGACGCTGGAAGTGCGAGATCCAGAAGCTCTTCGCCTCGCGCGGGAAGTAGTCGATCGCGGCGGCGGCGACCCGGTACGTCTGACCGTCTCCGCCCTCGGCCTGCACGCGCTGCCCCTCGGCCTGGAGCGCGAGCGAGAGCGGCGCCGGTTCGTAGGCGCGGGTCTCCGGCTCGTCCGGCGGCGCCGGCAGCACGCCGGCCTCGCGCGCGAGACCGACGAGCCAGTTGCGCAGGCGACGCGTCGAGACGCAGTCGTAGCGGTTGTAGTCGGCGAGGTCGGCGAGGATCCCGTCGGCCTCGGCCGTGCGTCCCGAGGCGGCGAGTCCTCGCGCCTGCACGTACTGGACGATCGAGTCGTCGCCCTTCTGCACGTCGCTCGTGCGCACCTCAGCGCCCATGTAGAGCGGCTCGAGCTTCTTGATCGAGTACGACCGGGATCCGATCCGGACCGTCCGCAGCACCAGCGGGTACAGGTCGACGAACACGCCCTCACGGAGCAGCCGGTCGACCTCCGCCTCGCCCACGCCGTAGCGCTCCGCCATGTTCTGCAGGTGCGAGGTCTCGTAGGGCGCGTAATGGTAGATGTGCAGGTCGGGATGCGCCGCCCGCCGCGCGGCCACGAAGTCGAGGAAGTCGAGCAGCGCCTGCTTCTCGGCCGCGAAATCGTGCGCCCACAGCGCGGAGTACTGCTCCGCGTCGTCGACCCAGCCGAACAGGTAGTCCAGTCCCCATCGCTTGTTCTCCTGGGGATGCCCCTCGTCCGGCTCGGTGTAGAGCGGATCCCCCTCGAAGTCGAAGAAGAGGTCGCCGCGGCTGGGACGCGGCATCATGCCGATCGCGGCGGCGGAGACGACCTCGAACGGCGGCGCCGGGTGCGCGTCGGCGTCGCCCTCTGCCGCAGCGACCGCCTCCGCCGCCATCGCGGCGAGCTGCAGGCGGGCCTGCGCCCGCAGCGCCTCGAACGTCTCCGCGCTCATGCCCTCCGGGGCATCCGCCGTCGCGGCGAGGTCGTCGATCGTCCGGATGCCCGCGACGCGGAGCCGCGCCCGCTGCACCGGACGCATGCGCGCGACGAGCAGCAGGTCGCGGTGCGCCACGACCTCGAGCTCGCAGGTGGCGCAGCGCCCGCACGCGACGATCTGCAGATCTCCGCGGTCATCGCCCCAGGCGAGCGGATCCCCGGCCGCGCCCTCGTCGATGCGGCGGTCGGCGATGAGGGCGCGCAGGCGCGCCCTCCGCACATGGAACAGCGGCAGCAGGTCGCTCACCGCATGCGTCGAGACGCTCCGGTCGCCGAGGATCAGATCCACCTCGTCGGAGCGCGGGATGCCGAGCCGGTCGAGCTGGTCGACATATGCCGCCAGCTGCATGAGCGCCGTGACCCTGGCCGTGCGGGCGAGCTTGGAGTCCTGCACGCGCCACCGGCCATCGGGATCGCGACGCAGGAAGTCGGCGAAACCGACGAACTCGGGTGTCGAGAACGCGGCCTGGTACACCACCGTCGCCTCGGATCGCAGCGCACGCACCGTGTCCGCGACGACGCCCGCGAGCGCCTCGGCATCGGTCGACGACACCTTGGGCAGCTCGATCACACCCGGCCCGCCGTCGACGGACCGTCCGTGCTCTGCGATGTAGTCGTCCAGCACCACCAGCTCGTGCGCGTCGCCCATCGCCGCGGCGCGGGCGAGCGTGGCGTCCTCCGGATCCTCGACCGGCTCGACCCGCCCGAGCTTCGCATCGACCGAGCGCGCCCAGGCGAACTCGCACTCCGCCGCGAGCTTCAGATCCGTGGCGCTCCAGATCACGCGCTTCCGGTCGGATCCGGAGGGGGTGATCACGCGCACGACGGCTCCTGTCTTCGGGTGGCGACCGATCAGGCCGTCGCTTCGACCCTAGACGGGACCGCCGACATCACCGGATCGTGGCGCGGAAGACCACGACCGGACTCAGCGCCACCACGTGTCGTCGGGTGTGACCGGCTGACGGCGCTTGTGCGACGTGGCGAGATAGCGCGCTGCGATGCGCTCGGCCACGCTCGCCTCGACCTGGCGCCCCTCCAGGAAGTCGTCGATCTGCTCGTAGGTGAGGCCGAGCTCGTCCTCGTCGGCGCGTCCCGGCGTGCCGTCGAGGAGGTCCGCCGTGGGCACCTTGTAGGCCAGACGGTCCGGCGCACCGAGCTCCAGCAGCAGCGAGCGCCCCTGCCGCTTGGTGAGGCCCGCGAGCGGCGTGAGGTCCGCGGCCCCGTCGCCGAACTTCGTGAAGAACCCGGTCACCGCTTCGGCCGCGTGATCGGTGCCGATCACGAGCATGCCGCGCTGACCGGCGATCGCGTACTGCGTGACCATCCGCAGACGCGCCTTGATGTTGCCGCGGTGGAAGTCGGCGACGTCCTCCAGGCCCGCGGCCTCGAGGTCGTTCTCGAGGCCGTCGACGCCGTGCTCGATGTTGACCTCGACGCCCTCGTCGGCGGCGATGAACGCCATCGCCGCGGACGCGTCGTCGGCGTCGTGCTGCACCCGATACGGCAGGCGCACGGCGATGAACGTCGCCTCGCCGCCGGCGGCGCGCACCTTCTCGACGGCGAGCTGCGCGAGGCGCCCGGCGAGCGTCGAGTCCTGTCCGCCCGAGATCCCCAGCACGTACCCCTTGGCGCCCGTGCGCCCGAGGTAGTCGACGAGGAAGCCGACCCGGCGGTCGATCTCGGCGACGGGATCGATCTCGGGACGCACTCCGAGATCGGCGGCGATGTCCTGCTGCAGGGTCATGCTTCTCCTTCGGTCGTGGAACCAGTATCCAACGACGACGTTTCGAGCGCATGAACGCCGAGGTCGCCTCGGCGGCGCCTGCGAGGATGGGGGCATGAGACTTCTCGTCGCCGCCCTCGCGTCCGAACTGCAGGCCTTCCCCGAATCGCTGGAGGGCTTCGACCGGCTCGTGACGGGCCCCGGCAAGCTCAAGGCCGCCTACGGCCTCACCCGCGCGCTCGACGCGGCCGCGTACGAGGAGATCGTCGTCGTCGGCACGGCAGGCGGGGTGGATCCGGAGCTCCCGGGCGGCGTCTACGAGATCACGGCCGCGATCCAGCACGACGTGCAGGATCTGGACGGCGTGATCGGACAGCACGTCTCGCTCCCGCCGCGCGTCGCGACAGGCCGCGACGGCCTTGTGATCGCGACGGGCGACAGCTTCGTCGACGACGTCGCGGTGGTCGAGCGGATCCGCGGCCTCGGCGGGGTGCTGGTCGACATGGAGACCTACGCCTACGTCTGGGTCGCCGACCAGTTCGACGTGCCGATCCGCGTGCTGCGCGCGATCTCCGACACAGCTCAGGACGGCGCCACCACCGTGTGGGACGAGACCGTCGCCGCCTGCAGCGTGCAGCTCCGCGACCGCATCCGCGCCGAGTACGGGGTCTGAGCGCGTGCCGCGATGTCGGAGCCGTGACGTTCGGAGAGTGACCCGTGGACATTTCAGTTAACGCTCGCTAATCTGAATCACGAGTCCCATCGTCGCCCGATGGCCTACCCGATGGAGGGTTCCGTGCCGCAGTCATCCGCGCCGAGCGCGCCAGCGCCGACCTACCGGGAGCTCGTCGACGAGCTGCGCGTGCGCCGCGCCGACGCCGCGCTGGGGGGACCCGAGAAGTCCCGCATCCGCCACACCGAGCGCGGCAAGCTCCTCGCCAGGGACAGGGTGGACCACCTGCTCGACGTCGGCAGCCCGTTCCTCGAGGTCGCCCCTCTCGCGGGCTACGGGCTGTACGGCGGTGACGCCCCCTCGGGCGGCGTGGTCGCGGGGATCGGGCTCGTCCATGGGCGGCATGTCATGGTCGTCGCGAACGACGCCACGGTCAAGGGCGGCACCTACTACCCGATCACGGTCAAGAAGCACCTGCGTGCGCAGGAGATCGCCGCGGAGAACCGGCTGCCCTGCATCTACCTCGTCGACTCGGGCGGCGCGTTCCTCCCGATGCAGGACGAGGTGTTCCCCGACCGCGACCACTTCGGCCGCATCTTCTACAACCAGGCCAGGATGTCGCGCGACGGCATCCCGCAGATCGCGGCGGTCATGGGTTCGAGCACGGCCGGCGGCGCCTACGTCCCGGCGATGAGCGACGAGACGGTGATCGTGCGCAACCAGGGCACGATCTTCCTCGGCGGTCCTCCGCTCGTGAAGGCGGCGACCGGCGAGGTCGTCACCGCGGAGGACCTCGGCGGTGGCGAGGTGCACACCCGGGTCTCTGGTGTCGCCGACCACCTCGCCGAGAACGACGAGCACGCGCTGCAGATCGTCCGGGACATCGTGGCGACGCTGCCGCCCTCCCCAGACCTCGCGGATCCGGCCGCCGCGGTCGAGGATCCCCCGGCCGTCGACCTGCTCGACGTGGTCCCGGTCGAGCTGACGGCGCCGTACGACGCGCGCGAGATCATCCGCGGCATCGTCGACGCCGGCGCTTTCACCGAGTTCAAGCCCGAGTACGGCACCACCCTGGTGACCGCTTTCGCGCACATCCACGGGCACCGCGTCGGGATCATCGCGAACAACGGCGTGCTCTTCGGGGAGTCGGCGCTCAAGGGAGCGCATTTCATCCAGCTCTGCGAGCAGCGCCGCACGCCGTTGCTGTTCCTGCAGAACATCACCGGCTTCATGGTCGGTCGCGAGTACGAGGCGAGCGGCATCGCGAAGCACGGCGCGAAGATGGTGAACGCCGTCGCGACCACGTCGGTGCCCAAGCTCACGGTCGTCGTGGGCGGATCCTTCGGCGCCGGCACGTACTCGATGTGCGGGCGGGCGTACTCGCCACGGTTCCTCTGGCTCTGGCCCGGCGCCCGCGTTTCGGTGATGGGCGGGCCGCAGGCCGCGTCGGTGCTGTCGACCGTGCGCCGCGATCAGATCGAGGCCGCGGGCGGATCCTGGTCGGCCGGGGAGGAGGCCGAGTTCCAGGCGCCGATCCGCGCCTCCTACGACGAGCAGGGCAGCCCGTACTACTCGACCGCCCGACTGTGGGACGACGGGATCATCGAGCCCGGTCAGACCCGCGATGTGCTGGGCCTCGCGCTCGACGTCGTGATGCGGGCCCCCTCGACCGACCAGCCGGGCTACGGCGTCTTCCGGATGTGAGTGAGATGCGTCATACCGAGCCTGTCGAGATGCGCCGCACTGAGCCTGTCGAAGTGTTCGACACCGTCCTCATCGCCAACCGCGGCGAGATCGCCTGCCGCGTCATCGCGACGCTGCGCCGTCTCGGGATCCGCTCGGTCGCCGTCTACAGCGACGCCGACGCCGCATCCCGGCACGTCGCCCTCGCCGACGTCGCCGTGCGGCTCGGCCCCGCGCCCGCGGCGCAGAGCTACTTGAACATCGACGCCGTGCTGGACGCCGCCAAGGCGACCGGCGCGCAGGCGATCCACCCCGGCTACGGCTTCCTCGCCGAGAACGCCGCCTTCGCACAGGCGTGCGCCGATGCCGGGATCGTGTTCATCGGGCCGACCGCGGCCGCGATCCGCACGATGGGCGACAAGATCACGGCCAAGCTCGCCGTCGCCGAGCGCGACGTGCCCACGGTGCCGGGGATCGCCCGCGCCGGCCTCAGCGACGCGGAGCTCATCGCCGCGGCGCCGGGCATCGGCTATCCCCTGCTCATCAAGCCCTCCGCGGGCGGCGGCGGCAAGGGCATGCACGTGGTCGAGGACGAGGCGCACCTCGCCGACGCGATCGCCGCGGCGCGGCGCGAGGCCGCCGCGAGCTTCGGCGACGACGCACTGTTCCTGGAGCGCTACCTCACGACCCCGCGGCACATCGAGGTGCAGATCCTCGCGGACGCGCACGGCCACGTGGTGCACCTCGGCGAGCGCGAGTGCTCGCTGCAGCGCCGGCACCAGAAGGTCATCGAGGAGGCTCCGTCGCCGCTGCTCGACGCGGCCACGCGCGCCGCGATCGGCGCGGCGGCCTGCGAGACCGCCCGGAGCGTCGACTACCGCGGCGCGGGCACCGTCGAGTTCATCGTCGAGGCCGCGGGACCCGCTTCTGAGACCGGTGGTGTCGAGTTCTTCTTCATGGAGATGAACACCCGCCTGCAGGTGGAGCACCCCGTGACCGAGCAGGTCACAGGGCTCGACCTCGTGGAGCAGCAGGTGCTGATCGCGGCGGGCGCGCCCCTCGGATTCGCGCAGGACGACGTCGTGCTGCGCGGCCACAGCATCGAGGCGCGCGTGTACGCCGAGGATCCCGGCTCCGGCTTCCTGCCGACGGGCGGGCGCGTGCAGCGCGTGATCCACCCTGAGGGCGAGGGGATCAGGGTCGACACGGCGATCGCCGACGGCCTGGACGTCTCGATCGACTACGACCCCATGCTCGCGAAGATCATCGCGCACGGCGCGGATCGCGACGAGGCCCGTCGACGTCTGGTGCAGGCGCTCGATGAGACTGCGGTGTTCGGCTTCCCGACGAACGTGGAGTTCGTGCGGGCGCTGCTCGAGCTTCCGGAGGTGGTCGCGGGCGACCTCGACACCGACCTCATCGCCCGCCGCTTCGACGACCTCGCGTTCGCGGAGGCCGACGAGCGCGTGTTCGCGGAGGCCGCGCTGCTGCTGGATGCCGCTCGCGACGCCGAGTCGGAGACCGTGTCGAGCCTGTGGAGCCGCCGCGACGGCTGGCGCCTCGGAGCCCCCGCCCCGCGCCGCTATGCGCTGGTCTGCGGTGAGCGCCGCGCCGCCGTGCTCGTGACCGGATCCGGATCCGCCCTGTCGGTCGCTATCGACGGGTCCGCTCCTGTCGCGGCGGCACGCCGCGGCGAGGAGGCCTCGGGGCACACGCTCACGATCGACGGCGTCACCCGCACGATCGCGGCGTTCGCGACCGGGTCCGAGCGGGTCGCCCTCGCGCACAGGGGTGCGGTCTTCGAGGTCGCCCTGGACCGCATCTCGCACGCCGCGGGACGCACCGCGGAGACCCGACCCCATCTGGACTCCCCCATGCCGGGGACCGTCGTGCTCGTGCACGCGACCGACGGCGCCAGGGTCGAGGAGGGCGATCCCGTCCTCGTCGTCGAGGCGATGAAGATGGAGCACGTGCTGCGCGCGGGCGCCGCCGGAACCGTGTCGCTGCACGCGGCGCAGGGGGACACCGTCGCGCGCGGCCAGACCCTGGCGACGATCACGCCCGACGCCGTCGACGCGGAATCAGATCAGCCGGCGGCCGACGCGCCGGGCGAACCACAGGAGACGACGTGAGCGAGAAGCGCATCGAGCAGCGGGGGCTCTACTTCGAGGAGTTCGAGGAGGGCGCGGTGTATCTGCACCGCCCGGGGCGCACGGTCACCGAGGCCGACAACGTGCTGTTCACGACCCTGACCATGAACACCCAGGCCCTGCACCTGGATGCAGCCTGGAGCGCCGGCACCGAATTCGGAGAGCGCCTGGTGAACAGCATGTTCACCCTGTCCACGCTTGTCGGCCTCTCGGTCGCCCAGCTCACAATGGGGACGATCGTGGCGAACCTCGGCTTCTCCGACGTCTCCTTCCCCGCCCCCGTGCGGATCGGCGACACCCTCTACGCCGAGACGCTGATCGTGTCGAAGCGACTCTCGTCGTCACGCCAGGGGCAGGGCATCGTGCAGTTCGCGCACACCGGGCGCAACCAGGACGGCACCGTGGTCGCCCTCGCCACCCGGTCGACGCTCATGCAGTGCCTTCCCGCCGAGGAGTCCCGATGAGCACCGGCATCGTCGGCCCCGCGCTGCTGTTCTGCCCCGCGGATCGCGACGACCGGTACGGCAAGGCCCTCGCCGCCGCCGACTCGGTGATCGTCGACCTCGAGGACGCGGTCGCGCCGGGCGACAAGCCCGCCGCCCGCGCGAAGGTCGCCGCCTCCGCCCTGGATCCGCAGCGCACGATCGTGCGGGTGAACCCGGCGAGCACTCCGGACCACGCGCTCGACCTCGACGCCCTCGCAGGCACGGCGTACCGCACCGTGATGCTGGCCAAGGCCGAGTCCGCCGCCGACCTCGACGCCCTGCACGCCGCAGGCCTGCACGCGCTCGCGCTGTGCGAGACCGCGCGCGGCGTCGTCCAGGCCGAGGAGATCGCCGCGCATCCCGCGGTCATCGGGCTGATGTGGGGCGCGGAGGACCTGATCGCGAGCATGGCGGGCCGATCGAGCCGGTTCACCGCGGGCGCCCATGCGGGCCGCTACCGCGACGTCGCGCGCCATGCGCGCTCCCGCGTGCTGCTGGCGGCGAAGGCCTTCGGGAAGGCCGCGATCGACTCCGTGCACCTCGACATCGCGGATGTCGAGGGCCTCCGCGCCGAAGTGCTCGATGCGGCGGCGAGCGGTTTCGACGCGACGGCCTGCATCCACCCGAGCCAGGTCGCGGCGATCCGCGAGGGATACGCCGCGACGCCGGACGAGCGGGACTGGGCCGAGCGGGTGCTCGCCGAGGCCGAGCACCGCCCCGGCGTGTTCCGGTTCGAGGGTCGCATGGTCGACGAGCCCGTGCTCCGCCAGGCCAGGGCGATCCTGGGGCGATAGTCCCGAGCGATCGCCCTGGGAAGACGGCGAGGCCCCTACGCCCAGATCGCCGTGTCGGGGTCGATGCCGTGCGCGCGGGCGCTCGCATCGACGAGCGCGTGGAACCACCCCGCCAGCCCCGGACGGACGCCGTCGTAGTGCGCAGAGAAATCCGGATCCGTCGCGTACATCCGGGCCAGGCAGACCTGCATCGACCGGCTCAGCGGGAAGTAGGCCGCGAACACCTCGCGGTGGCGCTCGACGAGTCGCTCCGCCAGCGGGTCGCCGGGATGCACGCCGTCGTCGAACGCCGCGCCGAGGGTCTGCTCGAACGCCGTCGTCGCCTCGACGATCGCGTGCCACTCCGCGGGACCGCGCTCGGCCGAGCGCTCGGCGTACTGCGCCCACTGAGCCGTCGCGCCCCAGCGTTCCCGCGCGCCCTCGCCCCAGGACGGGTCCCACTCGGGCCCGAACACCGCGACCTGTTGCTCGGCGGTCAGCAGGACGCCGCGTTCGTGGGCGGCGATCATCCGGCCCAGTCTCGTGTCGAGCTGTTCGAGCCGTGCGATGCGCTCCCGGATCCGGTCCTGCTGTCTGCGCAGTTCCGACGGCGCGGCCGCGGCCGGGTCGTCCAGGAGCGTGCGGATACCCTCCAGCCCCACGCCGAGTTCGCGATAGAGAACGATGCGCTGGAGCCGCTCGACGTCGCGGCCCGTATACAGGCGGTATCCGCCCGCCGACCGGAGCGACGGGCGGGCGAGGGAGATCTCGTCCCAGTGGTGCAGCGTGCGCACGGTCACGCCGAGGAGATCCGCGACGCGACCCACGGTCTGCCCCTCGGCGTCACGGATGCCCTCGGAGTCGCGGGCGCGGAGGTCAGGCATCCCCGTCATCGTCCCCGCCATCGGCGCCGTCGGGAGGGACGATGCCCATCGAAGCCAGGTTCTGCGCCTCCGCACTCGCAGGCACGTGGGCCTTCGCCGCGGTGAACACCACCCGCACGTTCTCCGGGGTGACCACGTCGACATCGCGGGTGTTCCAGAAGGTGTCGGTCGGCCCCTGCACCGCGTCCGGGGCGAGTGCGCGGCAGGTCGCCGCGATCGGCTCGATCTGCGACAGCACGCAGGCGAAGCTGACGGTCATCGCCGGCACCGGGCCTTGCATCTCGTCGGCGCGCACGAGCAGCACGTCCTGGAACGCCCAGCGCCGCAGGTGCACGAGGCGTCCCGGAACGCGGAACAGCTCGAAGAAGTCCAGGCCTCCGGTCCAGAACGCCACGGACGCGTCCAGGTCCGTCGTCGGGATCGTGACGAAAGCAGGCATGCCGTAGATGCCCCGGTACGGTTCGGGCGGTACGGCGTTCGGGCCGGGCACGGGCACAGGGCTGATCTCGAAGGCGTTGTAGTAGTCGTCGTTCATGAGGCCAGCCTCGACCCTCCCGCCGCGTCAAGGTCAAGTCCGGTTCAGCCGATCAGCACGCGCCGCGCGGCGCCGGAGAGTATTCCGCGCTCATCGGCGGAGGCGAGCTTCTCGGTGCCGTGCGCCGTGGAGTTCAGCAGTCCGAACACCGCGTGCATCGCCACCTGGAGGTCGGCCGGCGCAATCTCGGGGCGCAGACGGCCGACGACCTCGGCCCACAGATCCAGATACTGCCGCTGGAGCTTGCGCACCTGGCGATGGGGACCCTTCGGGAGCGTGCCCAGCTCGCGGTCCTGCACGCGGATGATGTCGCGGTGCGCGAGCGCGAAGGTGAGGTGGAAGTCGATGAGATCGTCCAGCACATCCAGATCCGAGGAATGCGGTGCGGCGATGATCTCGGATCCGCCCTGCAGCAGAAACTCACTGGTGCCGATCAGGATCTCCTCGAGCATCGCGTCCTTGCTCGGGAAGTGTCGGTACAGAGCGGGCCCGCTGACCCCGACCGCAGTGCCGAGCTCGCCGATCGAGACGGCGTGGAACCCGCGATCTGCGAAGAGCCGGGCGGCGGCGTCGAGGAAGAGCTGCCTCGTCCGTGCCTTCCCCTGCGCCCTCGCGGTGGTCATCCCGCAAGGATAGCGATCCTGGACAGTCGAGTGAACGCGCGCTAACATCTATTTCAGTTACCGATCGTTCACTGAGGAGCTGATCTGCGTGTCCGAGACGATCCCATCCGAACTCCCCGAGGAATACCGCGAGCTGTCCGCGACGGTCCGCGACTTCGCGGAGCAGGTGGTCGCCCCGGTCTCGGCCCAGCACGACCGCGAGCACAGCTTCCCCTACGAGGTCGTGGCGGGCATGGCCGAGCTGGGCCTGTTCGGCCTGCCGTTCCCCGAGGAGTACGGCGGCATGGGCGGCGACTACTTCGCACTCTGCCTCGCCCTGGAGGAGCTCGCGAAGGTCGATCAGAGCGTCGCCATCACACTCGAGGCCGGCGTCTCGCTCGGCGCCATGCCGATCTTCCGGTTCGGCACCGAGGAGCAGAAGCAGCGCTGGCTGCCCTCCCTCGCCGCGGGCACGCGGCTCGGAGGGTTCGGCCTCACCGAACCCGACGCGGGCAGCGACGCCGGCCGCACCCGGACCACCGCGCGGCGGGACGGCGACGAGTGGGTGATCAACGGCTCGAAGCAGTTCATCACGAACTCCGGCACCGACATCACCGCCTTCGTGACCGTCACGGCGGTCACGGGCGAGACCGAGCGGGGCAAGGAGATCTCGACGATCATCGTGCCGTCCGGGACACCGGGCTTCACGGTCGCCCCGCCCTATGACAAGGTCGGCTGGAACGCGTCGGACACCCACGGACTGTCCTTCGACGACGTGCGCGTGCCGGAGGAGAACCTCCTCGGCGAGCGCGGGCGCGGCTACGCGAACTTCCTGCGGATCCTGGACGAGGGGCGCATCGCGATCGCGGCCCTCGCGGTCGGCGCGGCGCAGGGCTGCGTCGACGACGCGGTCCGCTACGCGAAGGAGCGCCAGGCGTTCGGCACGCACATCGGCGGGCATCAGGCCATCGCCTTCAAGATCGCCCGGATGGAGGCCCGCGCGCAGGTCGCCCGCCGCGCCTACTACCACGCGGCCGCGCTCATGCTCGCGGGCAAGCCCTTCAAGCAGGAGGCGGCGATCGCCAAGCTCACCGCGAGCGATGCCGCGATGGACAACGCACGGGATGCCACGCAGGTGTTCGGCGGCAACGGCTTCATGAACGAGTACCGCGTCGCCCGGCACTACCGCGACTCCAAGATCCTCGAGGTCGGCGAGGGCACGACCGAGGTGCAGCTCATGCTGATCGCGCGCAGCCTCGGACTGTGATCCGGCATCGCTGAGCGAGCGCGCCTTCCCCGGGGCCGTTGAGCGCGGACGCGCAGCGACCGAGACGAAACGCGGCACCCCGCGGATCACCGCGTTTCGTCTCGCTCCTCGCTACGCTCGGTGCCCGCGCAACGACCCAATAGTCCAAGATCTGCCCGAAATCGGGCAGATCTTTGTCATTCACGGGCGCGGATCCGCATACTCGACTCATGACCGACGATGACCTGATCCAGCGGATCGCGACGTCGACCGGTCTGCCGGCCAGCGTCGCCGCGCGGGTCGTCGACGATGTGCTCGCCTGGTACGACGAGCCCGTCGAAGCCTTCGTGCGTCGCCGTCACGCCGAGCTCCAGCTCTACGGCACCCGCAACGCGGAGGCCTTCGCGCTCATCGCCGCGGAACTGCACGACCGCCGCGTCGCGGCCCCGGAGCTCTCCGAGCGGCAGCTGCGCCGCATCGTGTACGGCTGAGCCCGGCCCCACCCTTCCTTCACCGTCCGTCCACCTACTCTTCTCAGGAGCCCCACCATGTGCGGAATCGTCGGATACATCGGCCACCAGGCCGCCGCCCCCGTCCTCGTCGAAGGCCTCACGCGCCTCGAGTACCGCGGCTACGACTCGGCCGGCATCGCCGTGCTCGGGACCAAGGGCACGGCCTCGATCCGGCGGGTCGGCCGGGTGCGCGAGCTCGAGGCCGCGCTCCCGAAGCGGCTCACCGGCACGGTCGGGATCGGCCACACGCGCTGGGCGACGCACGGTCCCGCCCTCGAGCAGAACGCGCACCCCCAGCGCAGCCAGGACGGCCGGATCAGCGTGGTGCACAACGGCATCATCGACAACGCCGCGACGCTGCGCGCCCAGCTCGCGCAGTCCGGCGTCGAGCTCCGCAGCGACACCGACACCGAGGTCGTCGCCCATCTCATCGCCCAGTCGGACGCGGAGACCCTCGAGGAGGCCGTGCTCACGGCCCTCGCCCGGATCACCGGCACCTACGCCCTCGCGGTGCTGGACGAGCGGCACCCCGAGCGGATCGTCCTGGCCCGCAGCGGATCCCCGCTGATCATCGGCATCGGCGACAAGGAGATGCTCGTGGCGAGCGACGTCGCCGCGCTCGTGCGGCACACCGATCGGGTCGTGCACCTGAACGACGGCGAGCTCGCCACCGTGACCGCGACCGGATTCCGGACTTTCGACCGGGGCAACAGCCCGACCAGCTCGGAGCCGGTCGAGATCAGCGTCGCGGCAGAGGATCTCGAGCTCAGCGGCTATCAGCACTACATGCTCAAGGAGATCCACGAGCAGCCCGACGCTGCGGCGATGGTCCTGCGCGGCCGGCTCGACGAGCGGTTCGCCACCGCCCGCCTGGACGGGCTCGGGCTGGATCCGCGCGAGCTCCGCAGCTTCCGCCGGATCAAGATCCTCGGCTGCGGGTCCGCCTACTACGTGGGCCAGCTCGGCGCCCAGCTCATCGAGGACCTGGCGCGCATCCCCGCCGACGCGGAGGCCGCGTCCGAGTTCCGGTACCGCCAGCCCATCATCGAGTCGGACACGCTCTACGTCGCGGTGAGCCAGAGCGGCGAGACCGCCGACACCGCCTTCGCGGTCGAGGAGATCAAGCGCAAGGGCGGCCGGGTGATCGGCGTCGTCAACGTCGTGGGCTCGACCATCGCCCGCACGGTCGACGGCGGGATCTACCTGCACGCGGGTCCCGAGATCTCCGTCGCCTCGACCAAGGCGCTCACGAACATGGCACTCTCCTTCGCCCTGCTCGCGCTGCATCTCGGGCGCCTGCACGACCTGTCCCACGCGGACGGCCAGCGGATCCTCCGCGGTCTGCAGCGCATCCCCGAGCAGATCCGGGAGGTCCTGGAGAACACCGATCCGATCGCGGCCGTCGCCGAGGACATCGCGAAGGCGCAGAGCGCGTTCTACATCGGGCGGGTGCGCGGGTTCCCGGTCGCCCGCGAGGGTGCGCAGAAGCTCAAGGAGATCAGCTACATCCACGCGGAGGCCTACCAGACGAGCGAGCTCAAGCACGGCCCCCTCGCCCTGATCGACCCGCACATGCCGACGGTCGCCGTGATCCCGGAGGACGAGCTGACCGACCGCAACCTCGCCGCGGCCGAGCAGGTCCTCGCGCGCAAGGGTCCGCTGATCGCCATCACGCACGCCGGGGTGGATCTCGCGCACCTCGACGCGCGGACGATCGTCGTCCCGAAGAACGAGCCCGAGCTGGATCCGATCCTGCTCACCATCCCGACCCAGCTGCTCGCGTACCAGGCGGCCGTCCTGCTCGGCCACGACGTGGACAAGCCCCGCAACCTCGCGAAGTCCGTCACCGTGGAGTGACCGGCACGCGCGCCGGACAGGCCCGGCGGAGGGAGAATGGCAGCATGAGCAGCACTCATCTCTCCGACGGCGTGTCCACCGGGCGGGACGCGGTCATCGTCGCGGCTCGTCGCACCGCTGTCGGCATCGGCAAGCCGGAGCGCGGG
This sequence comes from Microbacterium sp. NPDC056052, assembly GCF_042266785.1. Classification (NCBI taxonomy): domain Bacteria; kingdom Bacillati; phylum Actinomycetota; class Actinomycetes; order Micrococcales; family Microbacteriaceae; genus Microbacterium; species Microbacterium sp. NPDC056052. The sequence goes on along the minus strand of NZ_JBHJWV010000009.1, from coordinate 95,376 downwards.
GTCTTCAGCGGCGTGCACCCCGTCGACCTGTCCACGCATCCGATCCGGGCCGTGCTGGCCGATACGGACGTGGATCCGGATCTCATCGACGACGTCCTGTGGGGCTGCGTCTCGCAGGTCGGCGAGCAGTCCTTCAACGTGGGCCGCAACGCCGCTCTCGCCGCGGGGCTGCCCGAGCATGTGCCGGGGATGACGATCGACCGCCAGTGCGGCTCGTCGCAGCAGGCGATCCAGAGCGCCGCGGCCGCGATCATCGCGGGTTACGCCGACATCGTGGTGGCGGGCGGGGTCGAGGTCATGTCCCGCGTGCCGATGTTCTCCAGTGTCGGGGATCAGGATCCCTACGGCCCGCTCATGCACGAGCGCTTCCCGGATCTGGGCAATCAGGGGGTGGGCGCGGAGCTCATCGCGCGGAAGTGGGGTCTCACCCGCACCCGGCTGGACGAGTTCTCGGTGCGCTCGCACCAGCGGGCCGCGGCGGCGAGCGCCTCCGGCCTGTTCGCGGACGAGATCGTCCCCGTCGCCACGGCCGCAGGCGTCGTCACGACGGATCAGGGCATCCGCGCGGACTCCACGGTCGAGCGCCTGGCGACCCTTCCGACGCCGTTCCTCGAGAACGGCGTGGTGACCGCCGGCAGCGCATCGCAGATCTCCGACGGCGCGGCGGCCGTGCTGATGATGACGAGCGCCAGGGCGGCGGAGCTCGGGCTCGCCCCGATCGCGCGTGTGCACAGTGCGGCGGTCGTCGGGTCGGATCCGATCCTCATGCTCACCGGGCCGATCCCGGCCACGGCGAAGGTGCTCGCCCGCGCCGGCCTCGGCATCGCCGACATCGGCGCCTTCGAGGTCAACGAGGCGTTCGCCCCTGTCGTGCTCGCCTGGCTCGCCGAGACCGGCGCCGACCCCGAGCTCGTCAACCCGCGTGGAGGGGCGATCGCCCTCGGGCACCCGCTCGGCGGTTCCGGCGCACGCCTGGCCACGACCCTGCTGCACCACATGCGGCAGAACGGGATCCGCTACGGCCTGCAGACGATGTGCGAGGGCGGCGGCATGGCCAACGCCACGGTGTACGAGCTGCTCTGAGCGCGCGCGAGGCGCCGTTCAGACGTCGATCACGCTCGGGCCGTCGGGCGTCGCGCGCACGGTGATCTGGGCCGGGATCTGCTCCTGCATCGCCTCGACGTGGCTGATGACTCCGACGGTGCGGCCGCCCGCGCGCAGCTCGTCGAGCGTGCGCATGGCGACGTCGAGCGTCTCTCCGTCCAGGGATCCGAAGCCCTCGTCGATGAAGAGGGTGTCGAGCTGGATGCCGCCGGCACGGGCCGTGACGACCTCGGCGAGTCCGAGCGCGAGCGCGAGCGAACCGAGGAAGGTCTCGCCGCCGGAGAGCGACTGGGCAGGCCGGGTCTGCCCGGTGAACGCGTCGAAGACGACGATGCCGAGACCGGAGGCGGCTCCCCGCGCCGCCCTGGCGTCGCTGTGCTGCAGCTGGTAGCGCCCCGACGACATGTCCGAGAGACGCAGGTTCGCGGCGGCGACGATCTCCTCGAGCTCCGCAGCGAGCACGAAGGTCTCGAGGTTCATCCGGTAGGCGTTCGCTCCGCGCCCGGCGACGGCGTCCGCCAGCTGCTGCAGGATCTCATGCTCCTCGGCCGCGGCGGCGCCGCGCGCCTGCTCGGCCGCCGCGGACTCGAGGAGGGAGCCGAGCTGAGCGGCGGTCACGCCCGCGCGGCTGGCCTCGTCGACGGCCGTCGTCCACGACGTGCGGGCATCGGCTTCGACGGCCTCGTGCGGTGCGAGGTCGATCGGCTCGTCGGGGAGGGTGCGCAGCTCGAGATCGAGCAGGATCGCGCGTTCCTTCGTGCGTTCGGCGGCGTGCGCGGCGATCCGTTCGTCGAGCACGGCCTGGTCGGCGGGGCTGCGGAGGGCCGTTCCGGCGGCCGCGGCATCGTCGAAGGGGGACGCGGCCAGGGCCTCGTGCTGCTCGGCGCGCGCGGCGGAGGCCGCCTCGGCGCGGGCATCGCGTTCCTCGAGTGCGGCGGCGAGGTCCTGTGCGGCGGTGATCCGCGCGCCCGCGTCGGCCACGCGCGCGGCCACCGTGGCGAAGGCGCCGCGCGCCTGCGCCACGGACTCCTGGGCGGACGCGAGCGTCTGCCGGGCGAGAGCCAGACGCTCGCTCGCCTCGGCGTGACGCGCGGACAGTCCCGCGAGCTCGGCCTCGAGCCCGTCGGATGTCGCCCGCCGCTCGGCGAGACGCTGTTCGGCATCCGCGGCGGCCGTCCGCGCCGCGACCGCGGCGTCCCGTTCCGCGCTGCTGCCGGTGAGCTCGGCTTCCGCGGCCTCCGCCGTCCGGCCATCGGCGCGGGCCGTCGCGGCGGCGAGCGCGGCGTCCACCGCGGCCAGGGCGTTCGTGGCGAGGCGCACCTGCTCCGCGGAGCGCTCCCGCGCCTCGGTGGCCTCCGCCACGTCCTCCGCCGAGACCGGATCCGCATGCGCGGCCGGAGCGGGGTGCTCCCTGGATCCGCAGACACTGCAGGCGTCGCCCGGGATCAGCGCCGCGGCGAGTTCGCCGGCCATCCCGGCCTCGCGGCGGCGACGGAGGTCCGCGGCGTGCGCGAATGCGGCGGCGGCCGCCTGCTCGCGGTCGGCGACCGTGCGCTCGGCTGCACCTCGCTCTTCGGTCCGCGCCGCCGTGTCTCTCGCCCCGGCGAGTCGCGACGCGGCGTGGGTGACGGCGGTCTCGAGGTCGGCGACGCGATCGGCCCGACGGCGCAGGTCGTCGCGCTCGGCGGTCAGCGCCTCGATCGCGGCGGGCAGGGCGGCACGTTCCTGTTCCCGGGCGGCACGATCCGCAGCCGTGGCGTCCACCTCGTTCTGCGCGGCGGTCACCGCCGTCTCATATGCGGCGAGCTGCGCCTCGGCCGCCGCCGCCTGCTGCCAGGCGCCGCTGGACCGGGTGAGATCGGATGCCCACACCCGCAGCGCCTGTGCGGAGGTCCCCTCCGGAGCGTCGTCTTCGTCCGAGACGCGCCCCCGCCATATCTCTTCGGCGGCGACGACCGCGATGGCGGCGGCGGACGCTGCGGCCTCCGCGCGCTCCGCGGAGCTCAGCACGTGGCGGAGGGCCTCTGCGGCCCTGGCGTCGCCGAGCGTCCGGCGATCGGCGGCGATCCGGTCGGCGGCGGCGTCGAGAGCGGCGAGCGCGGAACGGGCGCGATCCCGCTCGGCCTGCGCCTGCCGCTCCTCACGCGCTGCCGCGAGTGCCGCGCTCGCGGCGCGGTGCGCGGCGTCGGCCTGGTCCCGTTCCTGACCGCGCTGCTCCTGACGGTAGTCGGCGCGCGCCTGGGCCCGGCGCAGCGCGTCGAGCCGTCCGTCGAGGGATGGGGCCGGCTCGTCGGACGCCGGCGACTCGGCATCCTCCCTGCCCGGATCGGCGCCGTGCAGGGTGTTCTCGGCGACGAGTTTCTCGGCCTGCTCGACGCGCGCGATCACGGCCGCTCTGCCTGCGCCCAGTGCCTGCTCCGACGCCCGGCGCCGCTCGTCGAAGCGCGCCTGATAGTCCTCGAACCGCCCTGTGTCGAAGAGCCGGCGCAGCAGTGACTGCCGCTCGCGGCTGTCGGCGAGCAGGAACCGCGCGAAGCGCCCCTGCGCGAGCAGGATCACCTGCAGGAACTGCTGCAGGTTGAGCTGCAGGATCTCGTCCAGCGCGTGCGCGACATCGACCTCGCGGGCGGCGCGGCCGATCCACTGCCCGCCGGCGAACTCCTCCAGCGCCACCGACGACGCCTGCTTCGTCAGCCCGCCGCCGCGCTTCGCGGGGCGCTGGTACTCGGGTGACCGCGTCACGCGGTATCGCCCGGAGACGGTGCTGAACTCGATCACGACCTCGGTGGGATCCGCCAGCTCGCAGTGGTCGCTGCGCAGGCGCTTCTCCCCACCCTCGTAACGGGGAACGTTGCCGTAGAGCCCGAAGCACACGGCGTCGAGGATGCTGGATTTGCCCGCACCGGTGCGCCCGCCGATGAGGAAGACGCCGTCGTCGGCGAACGCGTCGAAGTCGATCGTCTGCCGTTTCAGGAACGGGCCGAAGCCCTCGATCTCGAGTCGATGCAGACGCACTAAACCAGCGCCTCCGCCAGGGCGCGGTCGTCGAGCACCTCGCGGATCAGCTCCTGCTCGCGCGGCGTCGCCCCGGCCCCGTTCCGCACGTGGGCGAGGAAGGCGTCGATGCGCTCCTCGTCCGTCGCGGCTGTGCGCAGGCGCTCGCTGTACGAGCGCTCCTCGACCGAAGCCGACCGCAGCGGCTCGTGCTGCACAAGCGCGCAGAACAGGTACTTCTCGCGCAGACGGCGCATGGGCTCTGTCTGCGGGAGGTCGTCAGTGTAGACCGCGCACACCCAGTCGTCGACGTGCGCGGACACGTTCTCGGCCGAGAGGATCTCGTCGAAGGATCCGGTCAGCGTCACGAGCCGGCGCGGCACCGGGAGCTCCAGCCACTGCGCATCGACCGCGCCGTCCGCGGAGAGGTCGACGAGCCAGGACCCCCGGGGCTTGTGCTGCTCGCCGAAGCTGTAGTGCAGCGGCGCACCGGCGTACCGCACCCGCTCCGTGAGCGCCTGGCGACCGTGGATGTGCCCGAGCGCCACGTAGTCGGCGCCTTCGAACACGGACACCGGCACCATGTCGATGCCCCCCTGCCGAATCTCGCGCTCGAGACCCGCCGTCGCGTCGACACCGGCCGCGAAGCAGTGCGCGATCACGACGGAGCGGCCGGGGTGCTCGGCCATCCCTGCGCGCACGAGTCCCATCGCATGCGAGAGAGTCTGCGCCTGCGTGCGCAGCGGGCGCCCGCCGGTGGCACCGGCGTCCGTGAGCGTCTGAAAGGCGGCGTACTGCCGGACGATCGCGGGCTCGAGGTACGGGATCCCGAAGAACCGCACCGGCCCGTCGGCATCGTCGATCGTGATCGGCTCGCCGATCGTGCGCGGATCCGTCACGACGTGGATCCCGTCGCGCAGCAGCCGCGCCTGGAAGCCCAGCCGGGCCGCGGAGTCATGGTTGCCGCTGGTCACGATCACCCTGGCGCCCGTGGCGTGCAGGGCGACGAGCGTGTCGGTGAGCAGCGTGTACGCCGGAGCCGCGGGGGTCGCGGAGTCGAACACGTCGCCCGCGACGACGACGACGTCGACGTCGTTCTCCCGCACCTGCACGACCAGCGCGGCGAGCACCTCGGCGAGGGCTTCCAGGGTGGAGTGCCCGTGGAAGGTCCGGCCGATGTGCCAGTCCGAGGTGTGCAGGATCTTCATGCCCACCACGCTACGGACGGGGTCCGACATTCCTCCGAGGCGTGCCGCAAGGGCGTCAGGCGAGCGCGACCAGGTGCCCGTCACCCACGTCGCGCAGCACAGGGCGCGGGGCGGAACGATCGTCCCAGTCCCGCGCGATCCGCATGCCGCGTCGGCGGCCGCGGTGGCGCGGGTCGGCGATCGGCACGGCGGCGAGCAGCTCCTGGGTGTACGGGTGCCGGGGGTCGCCGAAGATCTGGTCCCTGCTGCCCTGCTCGACGATCGCGCCGCGGTACATGATGGCGACGCGCGTGCACATGTGCTCGACGATGCTCAGGTCGTGCGAGATGAAGAGGAACGAGGTGCGCTGCTGATCGCGCAGGTCGCAGAGCAGGTTCACGATCTGCCCCTGCACCGACACGTCCAGCGCCGAGACCGGCTCGTCGGCCACCACGAACTCGGGGTTCAGCGCCATGGCGCGCGCGATCACGATCCGCTGCCGCTGTCCGCCGGAGAACTCGTGCGGATAGCGGTCCAGTGCATCCGCCTCCATGCCGCAGCGCGCAAGCACCTCGACGACCCGGTCGCGCTCGTCGTCCTTGCCGGCGATGCCGTGCGCGCGCATCGGCTCGCCGATCGCGGTGGCGATCGACAGTCGCGGATTCAGCGCGCTGAACGGATCCTGGAACACGTACTGCATGCGCGGCCGCAGCCGGCGCATCTCGGGCCGGCGCAGGGCGAGGATCTCCTGCCCGCGGAATCGCACGGAACCGCTCGTCGGCTCGTGCATGCGCAGGATCGACTGCCCGAACGTGGTCTTGCCACTGCCGGACTCGCCGACCAGACCCACCATCTCCCCCTCGGAGATCGTCAGGCTCATGCCGTCCACGGCCTTCACCGTGTCGCCGGTCGCTCGACGGCCGCCCCCGCGGGAGCGGAAGTGCTTGACGATGTCGGTCGCCTCGACGAGTGGCGTCCCCGGATCCGGGGCCGCCGCGGCCTGGGCGCGAACGGTTCCCGCGTCGCTCATGCGCCCGCCTCCGTGCTCGATCCGCCGGCGCCCTGCGCCGAGCCCCTGATCGCCGTCCCCGCCGCGATCCGGCGCACCTCGTCGGAAATGGTGGGCAGCCGGTCCAGCCGTTGCCCTGGCCGCGGGCGCGCCTTCAGCAGCGCCTCGGTGTAGGGGTGCTGCGGGTTCTCGAACAGCGAGAACACGTCGCCGCGCTCCACGATCCTCCCGCCGTACATGACCAGCACCTCGTCGGCGACCTCCGCGATCACGCCGAGGTCGTGCGTGATGAACAGCAGCGCCATCCCGGTCTCGTCGCGCAGATCCAGCAGCAGATCCAGGATCTGCGCCTGGATCGTCACGTCGAGCGCCGTCGTGGGCTCGTCCGCGATGAGCAGCCGGGGCCGGCAGCACAGGGCGACCGCGATCATCGCGCGCTGCAGCATCCCACCGCTCAGCTCGTGCGGGTACGAGCGCATCACGCGCTCCTCGTTCGGCAGCCCGACCCGGCGCAGCCAGTCCACGGACCGCGCATAGGCCTCGGCCCGGTCGACCGACTCGTGCGCACGGATGGTCTCGATGAGCTGGCGACCGATCGTGAACACCGGATTGAGCGACCGCATCGGCTCCTGGAAGATCATGCCGACCTCGTCGCCGCGGATCCGCTGCAGCGCGGTGCGCCTCATCCGCAACACGTCGGATCCGTCGAACAGCACAGACCCGGAGGAGATATCCCCCGGCTCGTCGACGAGCTTCAGCATCGACAGCGCGGTGAGGCTCTTGCCCGACCCGGACTCGCCGACGATGCCGAGCACCTCGCCGCGGCGGATCTCGAACGACACCTCGTCGACGACCGTGCGATGCCCGTCCGGCGAGGGGAAGCGCACCGAGAGGCTCTGCACGCGCACGAGCGTCTCGGCGGAGGCGGTCGCAGGGTTCACGGAGTCCATGGCGCTCACTTCCGCATCCGGGGGTCGAAGACGTCGCGCAGCCGGTCGCCGAGCACGTTGATCGCGGCGATCGTGATGAGCAGGGCGACGCCCGGCGGCACCCACAGCCACCAGTGCTGCTGGAAGTCGATGAGGTTGTTCGCGGCGCTGATCATGTTGCCCCACGAGGCGTTGGGCGGCACCACGCCGAGTCCGAGGAAGCTCAGCGCGGACTCGCTGAGGATGCCGGACGCGGTCGAGAGCGTCGCCACCACGATGAGCAGCGGCATCACGTTCGGCAGCAGGTGCCGGAACTGCCGTGACGCCGCGCTGAGTCCGAGCACCTCGGCGGCGCGCATGTACGGCGCCTCGCGCAGCGACAGCACCTGCCCGCGGATGAGCCGGGCCAACGACGGCCAGCCGATCAGCGAGAGCAGGAGCATCACCACGTAGATGCGCGAGTCCGGCGTGACCTTCAGTTCGCTGAGCACCGCAGCGAGCACGATCAGCAACGGCAGCCCGGGGATCGACATGAGCAGGTCAGCGGCGCGCATGATCACGGTGTCCACGACGCCGCCGTAGTAGCCCGCGACGATGCCGAGGATCGCGCCGAGGATCAGCGACAGCACCATCGACGCGACGCCGATCGTGAGCGAGATGCGCCCGGCGAGCATGAGCCGGGTGAGCACGTCGCGTCCGTAGGCGTCGGTGCCGAGCCCGTGATCCATCGTGGGAACGTGGTTCGCGATGCGCAGGTTGATCTCGTCGCCGGTGTAGCCGGTCAGCAGGGGCCCCAGGAAGCTGAACAACAGCATGAACACGAGCATCGCGATGCTGATGCTCGCCGCGGGGATCCGGATCAGCCGCCCGAACGACTCGGCCCACAGCGAGCGGCGCCGACCCTGCCGGCGCGGCAGCGGGGCTTCGCCCGCCGGCGGTCCCAGGTCGGGGTCGAGCGCGCCCTGGACGATCAGCTCTCCTCCGCCGCTCATGCGCCCCTCCTCGCGTCGACGAGCCGGACTCTCGGATCCGCGACCGCGTACAGGATGTCGGCGAGGAAGCTGCCGAGCACGGTGAGGAAGGCGAGCAGCATCGTGACGGCCATGAGCACGGCGTAGTCCCGGGTTTGCACCGATTCGATCTGCAGGCGCCCGACGCCCGGCCAGTTGAAGATCGTCTCGGTGATGATCGCCCCGGCGAACAGACCCGGCAGCTCGAACGCGAGCAGTGTGATCGCCGGCAACAGTGCGTTGCGCAGGGCATGGGAGAACACGACGGCCCTCTCGGGCAGGCCCTTCGCGCGGGCGGTGCGGATGAAGTCGGCCCGCAGCACCTCCAGCATGCCGGTGCGGAAGTAGCGGGTGAGGGACCCGGCGCCGAGGAAGGTGAGCACCGCGACCGGCAGCACCATGTGCCGGGCGACCTCGAGCACCTGCGCGAACCCTGTGGACGAGCTGGCGGTGTCGAGCATGCCGCCGGTGGGCAGCCAGTGCAGATCGACGGCGAACACCTTGATCAGCAGCAGGCCGATGAAGAAGGAGGGGACCGAGAGCGAGGCGAACAGGCCGACGGTGACGAGCTTGTCGAACCAGGAGTACTGCCTCGTGGCGGCGAGCACGCCGCCGACCAGCGCGATCGTCCAGGTGAGCACGAGGGCGACCACCGCGATGAGGAACGAGTTCGCGATGAGCGGGCCGAGCAGCTCGGTCACCGGGCGGTTGTAGACGAGCGAGTAGCCGAACTCGCCGCGCAGCATGTTGCCGAGCCAGATGACGTAGCGCAGCAGCAGCGGCTGGTCCAGGCCGGCGAGGTGGCGCAACTCGTCGCGGCGCTGCGGTGTGAGGGTGCGCTGGGAGCTGTAGTAGTCGCCCGGCATGAGGGCGAACAGCAGGAAGACGAGGATGGAGACGCCGAACAGCAGCAGCGCCATCAGGCCGAGTCTCTTCAGGATGTAGCGAGTCATGTGTCCGTGGGTGGCGTCCGTGGGTGTGGCGGAACGCGTTCCAGCGCCGACGGACGGGGTGGTGTCCGCCGGCGCCGAGACGGTGTTACTTCGAGCTCTTGACGCTGAGCTTCGCCAGCGCGAGCGAGGAGTCGTCGCTGCCGGTGACGAAGGAGTCGGCGCCGGCGATGCGCGCGTTCCATGCGGACAGCGACTTGCGGTAGTCGATCAGGATGATCGGCGGATCCTGACTGAGCTTCTGGTAGAGCTCCGTGTAGATCTTCTGCCGCTCCTTCTGGTCGAACACCGAGACGCCCTTCTGGATGAGCTTCTGCACCTCGGCGTTCTTGTATCCGGTGACGTTGATCGCCGGGTCGTCGGTGCCGAACTCGCTGATCGCGTCATCGGGGTCGCTGAGCCCGTTGCTGCGGAAACCGGCGAGGTCGTAGTCGCCGTTGTTCAGCCGGTCGAACGCCGTGTTCGCGTCGAGGACCTCGGGCACGAAGTCGATGCCGAGTGCCGTGTAGTCCTGCTTCGCGATCGGGATGATCGGATCCTCGGTCTTCGTGGTGATGTAGGAGAGCGTCAGCGTGGCGCCGTCCTTGACCCGGATCCCGTCGGCTCCCTTCTTCCAGCCGGCCTCATCGAGGAGCGCACCGGCCTTCTTCGCGTCGAACCCGTATGCCGTCACGCCTTCGGTCGTGTACGACCACTGCGTCGGGGCGGCGAACACGTCCGCCACCTGGCCGAGGCCCTTGAACTTGGCGTCGACGATCTGCTGTCGGTCCAGGCCGTAGTAAAGGGCCTGGCGCACCTTGGTGTCGGCGAGGGCCGGCTTCTTGTTGTTCACCCAGATCGCGCCGTAGTCGGGCACCACGCGGGCGCGCACGCTCGCGAAGCCGAGGCCCTTGAGCTGCTCGAGCACGGCCGGGTCGCTGCCGAAGCCGCCCTGGTCGATGTCCCCGTTCTGGAAGTTCTGCAGCGCGGAGTCGCTGGAGATCACCTTGAAGATGAGGCGCGGGATCGCCGGCGTGCCGCCGTAATAGTGCTCGTTCGCGGTGTACCGGATCTCCTGGCCCTCGACGTACTGGTCGAGCGCGTAGGGGCCGGCGCCGAGCGGCTTGCCGTAGAGCGCCTTGAGGTAGTCGAGCTGCCCCTTGGCGTAGCCCTTGCCGTAGTACGCTTTCGAGATGACCTGGCCGCCGAGCGTGCGCAGGGCGAGTGGGTTCGGCTTCTCCGTGGTGATCGTGATGGTGGTCGGATCCTTGACGGCGATACCGCTCAGCGAGGTCGCGGAACCGGTGCGGAACTCGTCGGTGCCCTTGATCACGATCTTGCTGAAGTCCACGCCGCCGGCGTAGGACGGGTCGTTCAGCAGCGTCAGGGTGAACGCCACGTCATCCGCGGTCAGCGGCGAGCCGTCGCTGAAGGTGAGGCCGTCGCGCAGGTGGAACGTATAGGTGAGGTTGTCGTCCGACACGTCCCAGCTCTTCGCGAGGTCGGGCACGGGCTTGCCGGAGTCATCCGTCACGACGAGGGAGGCGAAGATCGGCTGCACGGCGTTGCCGTCCCAGCCGTTGTCGTAGAAGCCGGGGAGGAAGACGCCCCCGGGCTTGCTGATCGTGCTGACGAACGAGTCCGTGCGCGCGGTCGCGGCAGCGGGGCTCTTCGCCGGGTCCGTGGCGGGGTAGAGGTCGTCGCTGAGTTTGCTCAGATCCGCGTTGGTCGCGCCGGGCCCGGGTTCGGCCGTGGCCGCGCACCCTCCCAACAGGAGCATTCCGGCGAGTACCGCCGCCGTGCTCGCGATCGTTCTCCTCGTGAGTGCCATGTGTGCTCCTTGTGGGTTTGCTGGACGGCGATCAACAAGATCGGAGCCTAACCCCGCTTCTGGGATACCAGGGCGGTCAGGCCCGAAGATGTGGACGAGCTCCCGCGGCAGCAGCGGCGACGCGCCGCATGTAACAGTGCGACATGCGGGACCGTCCGTCCGCTCCTGCCGCAACGGCCCCGGCGGCTCAGCGCGCGCGCAGCAGATCGGCCCGTTCCGGGTGCGCGTCGAACCAGTCCGCGACGTACCAGCAGACGGCGTCGATGCGGCGGTCCCCGCGCGCCGCGATGTCGTCGACGGCGCCGGCCACGACGATCGCGGCATAGCCGGATCCGCGGAACGACGGGACGGTGTAGGCCCTCGTCAGCGCGATCGTGCGCCCGTCGTCGTGATAGTCGAGCACGCTCACCCGCACCCCGTCGCGCGTCAGCGTGTAGCGCGACGCATCGCCTTCTCGGGTGAGCACGAACCGGTCAGAGCTGGAAGAGATCCCCACCGTTTCACGCTACGCCCGCATTGTTCGACCGGGTCCGTTTTGACATGGGAGGTCACCATCGGTAATAATCGGCCCCATGACCACCAACGCACGCCCCTTGTCCGCCCAGGAGGCGAACGGGACGACCGGGATGATGATGCCCGGTTGCGTTGGCATGTGTTGCCGAATGTGTCGCTGAAGCCACAGAACTCTGTCTGACTCGCTCGTCGTGATCTTCGCGGGCTGAGTCTCCGAGCACCCATCCGCGTGCTCGTCTTCCGGCTCGCCGGTCACTTCGCAACACTCTCCGAGTCGCCGACCGACTCCTTCCTTTCAAGGACCCATCATCATGTCGAACACCGCCCTCCTCGAGCGTCCCGTCACCGTCTCCCCCGTCGCCGCGCCCCGTCTGCACGCCGTGCCGCGCACCCAGATCGACGCTCCGGCCCCCGCCGTCGACGCTCCACCGGCCCGCTCGCCCCGCGGCTTCGCCCTGTACGTCGGCCTCGACGAGCTGAAGGCCGCCACGAACGGCGTGAGCCTGCCCCTGCTCGTCGACGCCCTGCGCCGCACGCTCGCCGAGCTCGCCCCCGATGCCGAGACCCATGCCACGGTCGCCCTCGCCCCGCAGGGCACCGGCGGGCGCGACCTGGACGTCGTGCGCCTCGCCCTGCACGAGCCCGGCGCGATCGCCCGTTCCAAGGCTGAGGCCGAGGAGCGCGAGCCCGAGGACGGTGGCGGCGTCGTCGTCGACATCTCCCGCAAGCGCGTGCTGATCGACGGCGACTCCGCCGCGTTCACGTACAAGGAGTTCGAGTTGCTGCAGTACCTCGTCCTCCGCGAGGGCTCGACGATCGAGCGCAGCGAGCTCGTCGGCGCACTGTGGCAGACCTCTGACGAGGAGGCCCCCGGCGAGCGCACGATCGACGTGCACGTGCGTCGCCTGCGCGCCAAGCTCGGCCGCTACGAGGACATCGTCCGCACCGTCCGCGGCGTCGGCTACCGCTTCGACCGCCACGCGGACGTCGCGATCCGCTATGGCGTGGGCACCCCCTCCCCCGACCGGTTCTGAGTTCTGCGGTTCCGCGGTTCTGCGGTTCTGAGTTCCGCGGTTCTGAGTTCTGCGGCCTCACGCTTCTCTGCGGCCCCGGTCCTGCGCTCACTCCACCGGATCCTGCCGGTTGCACGGCTTGTTGACGCGGGGATCCCGTGCACTCGGTGACTTCCCGCACACTCGACGGATTCCCGCGCACGCGACGGATTCCCGCACACGCGACGGATTCCCGCACACTCGACAAGAGGTGAGCGGATCCGGCCGCAGAGACGCGGATCCCGATCCTGAGGCCCGCCTGTCGGCGCGCGGTTCTAGGGTGTTCCCATGACGCTCGCCGCGGATCCCGCCCCGCGCACCTGGCCCGTGCGCGAGAGCGCCTACCGCCCGAGCGGTCCGCTCGATCTGCAGGCGACGCTCGGCATCCTCGGACGCGGGCCGCGCGACCCCGCGTTCGCGCACGACGGCCCCGTGCTCTGGCTGACGCTGCGCACCGAGGCCGGCATCGCGACGCTCGCGCTGCGCGCCGGATCCGGCGAAGTGCGGGCGAGCGCCTGGGGACCCGGCGCCGGCGCCGCCCTCGGCCTCGTCCCGGCACTGTGCGGCGCGTCCGACGACCCCGACGGGTTCGACCCTTCCTCTCACCCGCTGCTCGCGGCGACCGCACAGCGCAATCCCGGCGTCCGCCTGACCCGCACGGGCGCGGTCTTCGACGCACTCGCCGGCGTCGTCCTCGAGCAGAAGGTCACCGGCCTGCAGGCCTACGGCGCCTGGCGCTCCCTCGTCACACGTTTCGGCGATCCCGCACCGGGCCCGGTCCCGCGCCCGATGGCCGTCGCCCCCGATGCGGCGGGCTGGCGCCGCATCCCGTCCTGGGCATGGCATCGCGTCGGCGTGGAACCGCCTCAGTCGCGCACGATCGTGGGAGCGGCCGAGCGCGCGTCCGGCATCGAGCGCGCCGTGCATGGTGCCCCGGACGGCCCCGCACGGGACAGGGTGCTCACGAGCCTGCCCGGGATCGGGCTGTGGACCGCGGCGGAGACTCGGATCCGCGCCCTCGGCGACCCCGATGCGGTGAGCGTCGGTGACTACCACCTCCCGCACGAGGTCGGCTTCGCGCTGACCGGGCGCCGCACCGACGACGCCGGGATGCTCGCACTGCTCGCACCATGGGCGGGGCACCGGCAGCGTGTGGTGCGCCTCATCCGGATGAGCGGCGCTCTGGAGCCCCGGCGCGGACCACGCCTGGCCCCGGAGGACCACCGGAAGCGATGAGCGCAATCTGTGCCATGCTGCGGGACCGCGATATCCGGCGCCCTCTCATCAACCCCTCCCGTCTATGCTGTTGAGCATGTGCTCCTCCTCCGGCGGCCTCTCCGGCGCCGATTACGCGATCCGCGACCGCCGCGCCTGACGGCGCGCCGTCGACCACGCCCGCGCGCCGTCACTCCGGACCATCGCACCCGGAGGACAGCGGCCCTCTGCGACGACCTTCTCTCGCATGCCCTCTTCCGGGTGCTCCCCCTCTCCCTGGAGCATCCATGCGCAACCGATCCGTCCACGGCGGCCGACACGAGCTCGGTCAGAACTTCCTCGTCCACCGCCCCACCGTTCGCACCATCATCGACCTCGTCGCCGCGACCGAGGGCCCGATCCTTGAGATCGGCGCCGGCGACGGCGCGCTGACGAAGCCGCTCGCACACCTCGGGCGCGCGCTGCGCGCGGTCGAGATCGACGAGCACAGAGCCGACGCCCTGCGCTCCGCCCTTCCCGGTGTCGATGTCCGCACCGCCGACGGACTGCGGATTCCACTCGATCACCCGGTGATCGTCGGGAACATCCCGTTCCATCTGACCACACCACTGCTGCGTCGGCTGCTCTCGTCCGGGACCTGGCGGCACGCGGTCCTGCTCACCCAGTGGGAAGTGGCGCGCAAACGCGCCGGGGTGGGCGGGATCACGATGATGACCGCGCAGAGCACCCCGTGGTTCACGTTCGCGCTGCGCGGCAGAATCCCCCGCAGCGCCTTCCGTCCAATGCCCTCCGTCGATGGAGGGATCCTCGATATCCGCCGACGTTCGGCGCCCCTGCTGCCGCCCTCCGCCCGGCGCCGATACGAGGCGTTCGTGCACCACTCGTTCACGGACCCCGGCCGCGACCTGCGCCAAGCCCTCGCGCACGGCGCGGCCCACGACCGCAGACACGCGGATCGCGCACTCGCCTCAGCGGGCATTCCCCGCGGCGCTCGTGCCCGTGACCTCGCCCCCGAGCAGTGGGCCTCGCTCTGGCGGTCGCTCGAGGTGGGCCGGTGACCCGTTCGGCGCCAGACCGCGAGCGGGCCCTTTCAGTGCCAGACGGCGAGCGGACCGTCGGGGCCGTCGATCACGGTGACGGGCGTCTCGAACACCTCCGTCAGCACCTCGCCCCGCATGATGTCAGCCACCGCGCCGAACGCGACGACCTCGCCGTCCTTCATGGCGCAGATCCGGTCGGCGTAGCGCGCGGCGAAGTTGATGTCGTGCAGCACCACGACCACGCTCTTGCCGAGTTCGTCCGAGATCCGCTGCAGATGCCGCATCATGCGCACCGCGTGCTTCATGTCGAGGTTGTTGAGCGGCTCGTCCAGCAGCACGGTACCGGTGTCCTGCGCGAGCACCATCGCGACGTAGGCGCGCTGGCGCTGCCCGCCGGAGAGCTCGTCGAGGTAGCGCTTCTCCAGCTCCCCCAGTTCGAGGAAGTCGATCGCGCGGCTCACCGCCTCCTCGTCCGCGCGCGTGAGCCGGCCGCGCGAATGCGGGAACCGGCCGAATCCGACGAGCTGGCGCACGGTCAGGCGCGTCACGAAGTGGTTCTCCTGGCGCAGGATCGAGACGACCGTGGCCAGGTCCTTCGACTTCGTGGTCCCGACGTCGAAGCCGGAGATCCGGATGGATCCCGCATCCATCCCGAGCAGGCGCCCGATCATCGTGAGCAGCGTCGACTTGCCGGCCCCGTTCGGGCCGATCAGGGCGGTCACCCCTCCGGCCGGGATCTCCAGATCGACCGGCCCGATCGCCACGCCGTCGCCCTTACCCGTCCGGTCGCCGTAGCGCTTCCGCACCCCCGCGATCGAGATCCCGCCCCCGCGACCGCTCCCGGTCTCGGTCTCGGTCTCGGTCTCCAGCTGACCGCGAGACTTCATCTGGGCGACGAGACTGCGCGCGCGAACCGCAGTCTCGTCGCGGAGTTGGAGTCTCGCGGTTCTGTCGTCGGCGCTCATAGGCGTCCCTTCCGGAGCAGGACGAGCAGGAAGACGGATCCGCCGACCAGCTCGATGATGATGGACACGGCGCCCTGCGCCGAGAAGAGGTGCTTCATCACGAAGTACGCGCCGCCCAGCACCGCGATCGCGGTGAGCACCGCGACGGGCAGCACGAGCCGATGGTCGTGCGTATCGGCGAGCTGATAGGCGAGCGTCGCGACGAGGAAGCCGAGGAACGTCATCGGCCCGACCAGCGCCGTCGAGGTCGCCATGAGCACGGCCACGAGCAGCAGCACCCGCAGCTGCTCGCGCCGGTGATCGACGCCGAGCGCGTTCGCCGCGTCGGGCCCGAGCGCCAGCACGTTCAGGCGGCGGGAGCGCAGGAACAGGAGCGCAGATGCGGCCAGGCACAGCGGGATCGCGAGCGGCAGATAGGAGGCGTCGGCGTTCGCGACGCTGCCGAACAGGCGCGCGGCGAGCACGTCGAACTCGCTCGGAGTGAGCAGTCGCTGCATGAATGTGGACACGGCGCCGAGCCCGCCGCCGATCACGATCCCGATCAGCAGCATCACGTGCATGCTGCCCCGCCGGCCGGACAGCAGCCAGCCGTAGAGCAGGACGGCGAATCCGGTCATCAGCACGATCTGCAGCGCGAACTGCGGCACGCCCTGCAGCGCCGTGACCCCGGCGGCGCCGAGCAGGAACACGGCCGTGGTCTGGATCGCCGTGTAGAGCGACTCGAACCCCATGATCGACGGGGTCACGATCCGGTTGTTCGCCGCGGTCTGGAAGGCGACGGTCGCGGTGGCCTGCGCGATCGCGACCACGAGGATCACCAGCACGCTCGTCACGCGCAGCTGCACGACCCGCCAGAAGCCCTCGGTGCCGAACGGCACGGGGTTGCCATGCACGAGCAGCCCGATCAGCGCCGCCGCCGCGAGCACCGTCAGCACGGCGATCACGAGGACGTACCGTCGCCGCGCGCGGACGGTCGGGAACGCGCCGGATGAGCGTTCGGTCAGCGGCATCGCGGGCGCCTGCGCCGGACTCAGCACCTCAGCCACGGGGACGCTGCCTCAGGATCAGCACGATGAACACCGCGGCCCCGACGAGGCCCAGCACGAGAGACACGGGCACCTCGAACGGCATGATGATGGTGCGTCCGATGAGGTCGCACACGGTCACCAGCCCCACCCCGAGCAGGCACACCCAGGGCAGGTTGCTGCGCAGGTCGTCGCCGCGGATCATCGACACCAGGTTCGGCACGATCAGCCCGACGAACGGCAGGTTGCCGACGACGACCGTGACGACTCCGGTGGTGGCGGCGATGAGCACGGTGCCGAGCAGGACGACCCTGCCGTGGTTCAGGCCCGCGTTCGTCGCGATCTCCTCGCCGAGCCCTGCGATCGTGAAGCGATCGGCCACGATGAAGACGATCACCCCGACGATCGCGACGATCCAGAGCAGCTCGTACTGCCCCCGCAGCACCGAGGTGAAGCTGCCCGCGAACCACACTCCGAGCGTCTGCAGGGTGTTGGTCGCGAGGGCGAGGTAGGTCGAGACGGATCCGACCACCGCACCCAGCATGATCCCCACGATCGGCACGATCAGAGAGGACCGCAGGGAGACCCGGCGCAGGAACGCGAAGAACACCAGCGTGCCGACGAAGGCGCAGAGCACCGCCCCGAGCATCCGCAGCGGGATGCTCGGGTGCGGCACCAGCACCGAGACGGCCAGGAGTCCCAGCCCCGCCCACTCCGTCGTGCCGGTGGTGGTCGGCTCGACGAAGCGGTTCTGGGTCAGCATCTGCATGACCAGGCCCGCCATCGCCATCGACGCTCCGGCGAGCACGAGCGCGGTCGTGCGCGGGATCCGCGTGATCGCGAACATCTCCGCGCCGTCGGCGGATCCGGTCACGTCATAGACGCCGACGAAGAGCGACAGCACGAGGAGCCCGCCGACGAGGAGGATGCCGACGAGCAGGGCGGGGTCGAAGAGCCGCGCCCTGCCCCGGACAGCAGCCGAGACGCTGTCCGGGGCGAGGCGGGTGAGCGGGATGTTCATGACCGGATCCGACGGGGCGTCAGCTCTTCTTCGCGCTCTTCTCGAGAGCGTCGGCGAAGGAGTTCAGGAACTTCGTGTAGGTCTGGATGCCCTCGTTGAGGTAGGTGTCGGTGGGCATGTAGACGACGCGCTTCTCCTGGATCGCGGTGACGGAGGCCAGAGCCTGGTTCTTCTCCAGGATGTCCGCGGCCTGCACGTAGGAGGCGTCGTCCTTCGCGAACACCGCGTCGCGGTCCATCACGAGGATCCAGGACGGGTTCGAGGCCGCGATCGCCTCGACCGAGATGTCGTCGCCCTTGTGGTTGTCGTCGGCGCCCTCGACCGACAGCGCGGGCTTGAGGCCCAGCATGTCGAACACCGGACCGAGCGTGCGGCCGACCTTCGGCGCGAGGTAGCCGATCTTACCGCCGGACGTGGTGACGGCCATCACGCCGGATCCGTCGTAGGCCTTCTCGGCGCGCTCCACTGCCTTGTCGAAGTCGTCGACGAGCTTCTTCGCCTCCTTCTCCTTGCCGAAGACCTCGCCGAGCACGGTGACCTGGCGCTTCAGCTCCGCGTCGAAGGGCTGTCCGTCGCGGGGGTCGAGCTCGAGGATGGTCGCGTCCGGGACGAGCGCGGCGAGCTTGTCGTGGTGCTGGGTGAATCGCTGCCCGTTCACGATGAGGTCCGGTGCGACGGCGACGACCGACTCGAGGTCGGGCTCCATGTGGGTGCCGAGGTCGATGATGCTCTTGTCCTTGACGTAGGAGACGGTCTCGGGCATGAGGGACACTGCGGCGGCCTTGACCGGGATGCCCCAGTCGGCGAGCGTCTGGAACGTGCGGTTGTCGGTGGCGACGACCGAAGCGGGAGGCGTGGAGATCGTGTGCTCGCCGTTGTTGTCCTCGACGGTCACGGTGCGGGCCCTCGCGCTTTCCGTGGGGGTCGCGGCGGGGCCGGAGGCGCAGCCGGCGAGGGCGACGACGGCGGCGAGGCCGAGCGCGGTGGCGGTGAGGATCCGAGGCACGGACATGGAGATGCTCCTGTTCTGCGGGATGTGCTGTGTGCGTTACCCCCCGTTGGAAGGTTAGGTTTACCTAACTTCAACCTGAGGCTCTACACAGGTTAGCCTTACCTTATGAACAACGCGAAATCCGGCTTCTCCCTGGCGCGACGCCCGCTCGAGCTGCGCTTCCGCACGCTGACCCTCGCCGCGCGCGAGTGGATCGCGCCCGATTTCGTGCGGGTGCGGCTGAGCGGATCCGACCTCGCCGGCTTCGATTCCCTGGGCGCGGACGACCACATGCGACTCTTCTTCGTGGACGCGCCGACCGACGCGGTCGAGGAGCTGCGCGCCGCGCCGAGCCGCGAGTACACGCCCCTCGCGTGGGGCGAGGACTGGCTCGATGTGGAGTTCGCCGTGCACGGAGATGAGGGCGTCGCCGCCCGCTGGGCCGCGACCGCGCCGCTCGGATCCGTCATCGGCGTCGGTGGTCCGCGCGGATCCCTGGTGCTGGAGGGCGAGCCAGACGGCTGGCTCCTCGCGGGCGACGAGACCGCGATCCCGGCGATCCGTCGCTTCGCCGCACGGATCGCCGCAGGCCTGCCCGCCCGCATCGCGATCGAGGTGCGCGGCGCGGAGCACGAGCTGGCTCTCGATGCACCGGTGCCGGTCGAGTGGATCCATCGTGGCGACGCCCCCTCGGGATCCGCCCTCGCCGAGTTCCTGGGCACGCTCGAGGACGCGGACCGTCCGGGCGAGACTCCGTTCGTCTTCGTCGCCGCCGAGTCGTCGATCGTGAAGCCGGGACGCGCCTTGCTCGAGCGCTGGGGCGTCGACACCGCGCACGCCATCGTGAAGGGCTACTGGAAGCGCGGCGAGGCCGAGTACCACGCGCCGCACTGACCGGTGCGGGCCGGTCTGGGGCCCGGTCTTCGGTCTTCGGTTCCGGGTCAGTCCTCATCCAGAACTGCGGCGACGGCCTCGATCTCGACCAGCTGGTCGTCGTAGCCCAGCACCGCGACGCCCATCAGCGTGCTGGGCACGTCGTGGGCGCCGAACGCGTCGCGCACCACGGCCCATGCGGCGACGAGGTCCGTCTGCCGAGCCGAGGCGACGAGAACGCGCGTGCTGATCACGTCGGTCAACGTCGCTCCGGCAGCCGCGAGCGCCGTCTTGAGGGTCTCGACGCAGGCGGCGGCTTGGCCGGCGTAGTCGCCGACCGCCGCCGTCGAGCCGTCGCGGTTCAGCGGGCAGGCGCCGGCGAGGAAGATCAGCCGCGCGTCCTTCGGCGCGGTGGCCGCGTAGGCGTATTGTGCGACGTCGGAGAGCTCTGCAGAGCGGATGAGGGTGACGGCGGTCATGCCCACAGTCTGTCGCAAAGGTTCGCCGGGCCCACGAGGCCACCGGGTCGGGCCACAGATCGATCCGCACCTCCGTGCCACGGATCCCGTTCTTCACAGATCACGTGATCGGCGACCACCGCCCCTGCGCCTCTGGCATGCTCGGACGAACGATGCGACGATGAGGGAGTGGGATTCATGAACGACGCGCAGACCTGGACGATGATCGGGGCCTTCACCGCCCTGATGTTCGGCATGATGACCATCGTCTCGACGCTCTTCATCCGCGTTCTGCGCGCGGAGATCGGCGGGCTCCGATCTGAGGTGAATGGCCGCCTAGACGCCATGAATACGCGCATGGACGGCCTCGACCGGGATGTCCAGGCGCTCGTCAAGCGCACCTTCGGCCTCGACCGGGACTGAGCCGCCGCGCACGGTCGGGCAGACTGGAGCGCATGCCCCTTTTCGATCACCTCGGCCTCACGGTCGATGACCTCGAGCGTGCCTTCGCCCAGTGGAACCCGGTGCTCACGGCCCTGGGGTGCACGCCCGAGGACGGCGAGCTGGAGGGCGGGATCGCCTGGTGGCGCGAGGGCGACACCGAGCTGATCCTCTACCGCGCGCCGGAACCGGGCGGCGAACCGCACCGGTACGGGCGGATCGGGTGGCAGCACCTCGCGTTCGCCGTGGACTCGCGCGCCGCAGTGGAACGCCTTCACGCGATCGCCGTCGACGCCGGTTGGACGACGGTGCGGCACCCGAAGGTCTTCACGCGCTTCTCGGATCGCTACTACGCGGCGTTCGTCGAGGACGACAACGGCATCCGGATCGAGTTCGTGCACAACCCTCCGCGCGAGCCTGCCGAGGGCTGAGACCCTGCCCGCTCCCGCCCGCCGCAGCTTCCTGCGGGGTTCGTGCTTTCCCGACTGCACGGCATCCTGACGAGCGCACGGGATCCGCACGCCAACATCCCGCGCATTGGACAGCAACCTGTGCGCTCGGCGAGAACCCGCGCTCGGCGAGAACCCGCGCTCGGCGAGAACCCGTGACCACACTCGCCAGCAACCCGTGCGTTCGCCGACGCCCGACACCCGCACCTCGCGCTTGTCCGCGGCATCCGCGATGCTGGGGGCATGGCCACTCTCGATCACCTCGGCATCAGCGTCGACCACGTGCCCGGCGCCTCCGCACAGTTCGATCCGGTGCTGAGCGCACTCGGGTACGACCGCAGGCACGACGCCCCCGATCTCGCGTACTGGCGGCAGGACGGCCTGCCCGAGATCCTGCTCTACCCCGCGCGCGACAATGCGGACGGTCCGCACGAGCACGGCCGCGTCGGCTGGCAGCACCTCGCGTTCGCCGTCGACTCCCGTGCCGAGGTCGATCGCGTGCATGACATCGCGCTCGACGCGGGCTGGAGGGCCGTGCGCCCGCCGAAGGAGTACCCGCGGTTCAGCGATCGCTACTACGCCTCGTTCGTCGAGGACGACAACGGCATCCGGATCGAGATCGTGCACAACCCGCCGCGGGACTCGTCAGAGGGCTGATCCGGCGACGAGCCCGAGGGCCGATCCGCGACACGCCATTGCCGATGTCGGAGGCCGGCTCCAGACTGATTTCGGCGCCGGTGCGGTGCCGTCGAACCGAGCACGGAGGACCCGTATGACCATCCTCAACCCTTACATCTCCTTCAGCGGCAACGCCCGCGAGGCGATGGAGTTCTATCAGGCGGCGCTGGGCGGTGACCTTCAGGTCATGACCTTCGGCGACATGCCCGGCATGGTGGAGGACGAGGCCGAAAAGGCTCTCGTCATGCACTCGATGCTGACCACGGCCGGCGGCCTGGTCCTGATGGCCTCCGACACCCCCGCGCACTACGAGTACAAGGCTCCGCAGGGCGTCTCGGTGTCGCTGAGCGGCACCGACGAGGCCGAGATCCGTGCCGCCTGGGACAAGCTGTTCGACGGAGCGACGGTCACGCAGGAGTTCGGCCCGGCGCCGTGGGGCGATCAGTTCGGCATGCTCACCGACCGGTTCGGCATCGACTGGATGTTCTCGGCGGGGCAGAGCCAGGCCTGACGCGGAGGTCCTCCGCCCGCGGAGTCAGCGCTCGGGCTCGACGGTCGCCCACTCGACGCCGTCGAGTCCGAGCTCGCCGGTCATGTCGCGCAGGAATCGGATGACGACCTCGCGCTCGTCCTCGGTCAAACGCGCGGCGGAGTGGAACCGGCGCGCCTGCTGACGACCCACGGTCTCCATCGCAGCGCGCTGCGTCTCCGGCGTGATGCTGATCGCGAGCGCCCGCCGGTCCGAGGGGTGCGCCGCGCGGGTGACATGCCCCCCGCGCTCCAGCCGGTCGAGCAGCTTGGTGGTCGACGCCGTCGAGATGCCGAGGTGCTGCGCGATCCCGCCCGGCGTCGCGACGGCCCCGCGATTCGCGCACACGATGAGGTAGTGCAGCGCACGCATGTCGGTCTCGTTGAGCTTCATGTACCGGCGGGACGCTTCGGCCAGGCGCTGCTCGGCGTCGCGCAGCGCACCGAGGGACGCCATCAGCTCGCCGATCTGGCGGATCGCGCTCGCGTCGACGCCGGCGCGGTCGAGCAGCACGCCCTCCGGGTCGCTCGCCTCGATGTCGTACACGGCGCCCGCTTCGACACCGTCGCGCGTCGACGCTCCGGCACCCGACACGAGCCCCCGCTCGCCCGCCTCGTCGCGCCGCTCCGTCATGCCGTCATGCTACACCGGCGATCTTTTCACGCTCGGATTATTACTTGCCAAGCTAGCGAATTGGATCTATCCTGCCGGAGACGGAAGGAAGCCGATGACCGCCCCGCAGCACGTCGCACGCCCGCACCGCCCCCGCCGCCTCCTGAGGATCCTCCTGCCCGCGCTGATCATCCTCGGCTGGCTGGTCGCGGCGTCGCTCGGCGGCCCTCTCTTCGGCAAGGTGGACGAGGTCTCCTCGAACGACCGCACCGCGTACCTCCCCTCCTCCTCGGACTCGGCCCGCGTGCAGGAGGTGCAGACCCGCTTCGCCGGCTCGGACGAGATCCCCGCGATCATCATCGCCGCATCTGACGACCCGCTCACGGATGCGCAACGCACCGCACTCGCTGACGCGGTCGCGGCGACGACCGGCATCGAGGGCGTCGGCGACGACGTCTCCCCCGCCCTGCCCTCGGACGACGGCAAGGCCGTGCAGGCGTTCGTGCCGATCCGCTCGGACGCCGACCTCGGCGACGTCGTGTCGGAGATCAGCGCATCCCTCGACAAGGCGGCGCCCGAGGGCGTGCACGTCTACATCACCGGGCCCGCCGGCTTCAGCGCCGACCTCGTCGCCGGCTTCGCGGGCATCGACGGGATCCTGCTCGGGGTGGCTCTGGCGGCCGTGTTCGTGATCCTCGTGCTCGTCTACCGCTCGCTGCTGCTGCCCGTCGTCGTGCTCCTGACGAGCCTGTTCGCGCTGTGCACCGCGCTCCTGCTGGTGTGGTGGCTCGCGAAGTGGGGCGTGCTGCTGCTCAGCGGACAGACCCAGGGCATCCTGTTCATCCTCGTGATCGGCGCCGCGACCGACTACGCGCTGCTGTTCGTCTCGCGCTTCCGTGAGGCTCTGCGCATCGAGCAGGACCGGGCGAAGGCCGTGCTCGCGGCGTGGAAGGGCGCCTTCGAGCCGATCCTCGCCTCGGGCGGCACCGTGATCGCGGGCCTGCTCTGCCTGCTGCTGAGCGACCTGAAGTCGAACAGCGCACTGGGCCCGGTCGCGGCGATCGGGATCGCGTTCGCGATGCTGTCCGCGCTCACCCTGCTCCCCGCCCTCCTCATGGCCTTCGGGCGCGCGGCGTTCTGGCCGCGCCGCCCCGTGTATGCGCCCGAGATCGTCGCGGCCGAGGGCGGCATGCCCGCGACCGGCGTGTGGGCGCGCCTCGCCGAGCTGATCCGGCGCCGCTCCCGGGTGATCTGGATCGCGACGACCCTGGTGCTCGCCATCGGCACGGTCGGGGTACTGCAGCTCGACGCCTCCGGCGTGCCGCAGTCCGACCTCGTGCTCGGCTCCTCGCAGGCCCGCGACGGGCAGACCGTGCTCGGCGAGCACTTCCCGGGCGGAACCGGCAGCCCGGTCCAGGTCGTGGTCTCTAAGGTTGCCTTGCAGAAGGCGGCCGACGTGCTGCTCGCGGACACCGGCATCGACGGCGTCACGGTGACCGCGAAGGACTCGCCGAGCGGATCCGCCCCCGTGACGAAGGACGGCATCCAGCCGGTCGGGCGTCCCGGTACTCCTACCCCCGATCCGACCGTGGTCGAGGGCGACGTGATGCTGCAGGGGACGCTCACCGCGGCCGCGGACTCGACGACCGCGGAGGACACGGTGCGCCGCCTCCGCACCGCGCTCG
Source organism: Microbacterium sp. NPDC056052 (assembly GCF_042266785.1). Classification (NCBI taxonomy): domain Bacteria; kingdom Bacillati; phylum Actinomycetota; class Actinomycetes; order Micrococcales; family Microbacteriaceae; genus Microbacterium; species Microbacterium sp. NPDC056052. The sequence goes on along the minus strand of NZ_JBHJWV010000009.1, from coordinate 70,836 downwards.
AGGGAACGGGCGCGGTCGTGGGCGGGGTCACCGCGACCGCGATCGACACGGACGACGCCTCGCTGCACGACCGCGCGCTGATCATCCCGGTGGTCCTCGTCGTGATCATGCTGATCCTGATGGTGCTGCTGCGCGCGATCGTCGCGCCCGTCCTGCTGATCGTGACGACCGTGCTGTCGTTCGGCACCGCGATGGGCGTCTCCGCGCTCGTCTTCAACGAGATCCTCCGCTTCCCTGGAGCGGATCCGGCCGTGCCGCTGTACGGCTTCGTCTTCCTCGTCGCGCTCGGGATCGACTACAACATCTTCCTCATGACGCGCGTGCGGGAGGAGAGCCGTCTCCACCGCACCCGCGAGGGCGTGCGCCGAGGGCTCGCGATCACCGGAGGTGTCATCACCTCGGCGGGTCTCGTGCTCGCGACGACCTTCGCGGCGCTCGCGGTGATCCCGATCCTGTTCCTCGCGCAGCTGGCCTTCATCGTGGCGTTCGGCGTGCTGCTGGACACCTTCGTGGTGCGGTCGCTGCTCGTGCCCGCCCTCGTGCACGACGTGGGCCGCGCGGTGTGGTGGCCGTCGAAGCTGTCGCGCGCGGAGCGCTGAGCGGAGCGCTGAGCGGGGCGCGCCCCAGGGCCGGGCGTCAGCCGATCGCGGGCTCCGTGGCGGCGGCGTGGCCGGCGCGATCGGTGAAGGCCTGCTTCGGGACGAAGAGCAGCAGGACGGCCGCGGCGAGCGCCGTCGCCCCGCACACGACCCACACCGTCACGTAGCCCGAGAAGGATCCGGCCGTGCCCTCGGCCGCGGCGGATCCGGCGACCGCATGCATGAGCGCGATCCCGAATACGCAGGAGGCGATCGCGCCGCCCACCGTCTTCACCGAGTTCGTGAGACCGGTCGCGACACCGGTCTGGGTGTGCGGTGCCGCCGACGCCGCGGCGGCGGGGAGCGCGGCGACGAGGGCGCCGGATCCGATCCCGACGATCACCATGTTCGTGATGACCTGCGCATAGGCGGAATGGAAGGGCAGGAACAGCAGGAACCCGATCCCCACGAGCACCGAGGCCCCGATGAGCGTGATCCGGGGCGTCACGAACCGCGCGATCTGCGGATAGCCGAGAGCGCCCGCGATCATCGCGACGAGGTAGACGCCGATGATCAGCGAGGTCGCGAACCCGGTGGTGCCGAGGCCGTAGCCGTAGACCGCCGGATCCGTCCGGGCGAAGGTCGACAGCGGCGCCTGGGCGCCGAGCACGCTCACGCCGAACAGGCCGGCCGTCAGGAACACCGGGCCGAGCGCGGGGCTGCGGAACATCCGCACATCGATGAGCGGATCCTGCTGGCGCAGCTCCCACAGGGCGAACGGCACGACGAGGAGCACGCCGAGGGCGATCACGATCCAGGACAGCGGGTTGGCGACGCCGCCCGGCAGGCGCAGCAGGCTGAGGCCGCCAGTCAGGCCGATGAGCGAGAGCGAGATCAGTACGAGCCCTGTCGTGTCGAAGACGCCGCCGGTCTTCTCCGGCGACTCCTTCACGCCGAACAGGATCACGAAGAAGCAGGCCGCGATGAGCACCGCGGGCACGAGCAGCACCGCCGTGAGCGGCAGCACGTCGACGAGCGCGCCGCCGACGAGCGCGCCGATGATCGCGCCGCCCTCGAGCGCGGCGACCAGGATGCCTGCCGCCTTGGCGGTGATCGCGGAGCTGCCCTCGATGCGCCGGGCGCGGGACCAGATCAGGGCGATCTCCAGCGGCAGCCACACGACGTAGAAGCCCATCATCGCCCAGGCCACGAGGAAGACGCCGAAGGTGGCGGTGAACGGCAGCACGAACGCGGCGACCGCCGTGATCGCGGTCGAGATCAGCAGCATGCGCTTGCGGCCGATCATGTCCCCGAGCTTCGCGAAGGCCGGCACCACCAGGGCCGACAGCATGAGCTGCGCGCCCTCGAACCAGTTCACGTCGGCGTCGTGGATGCCCAGGTGCCGCGCGATGTCGCTCAGCATCGGCGTGTAGTAGCCCTGCAGCACGCCGCTGGTGAACTCGACGAAGGCCAGGAATCCGATGACGGCGACCAGAGTGCCGAGTGTGGCGGTGCGCGTCATTGGCTGCTCCTCCGTGCGGTCCCGCGGTATCAGCGGGACATGGTGCGACCGGTCGAGAGGCTCGGCGATCGCAGCGGGTCAGCTCACTGTAGCCGCTCGATGAGCGCGCGATGGAACCGCTCCCCGCGCTCGAGCGCAGCGATCTCGACGCTCTCGTCCACACCGTGGATCGTGCCGCGCTGCGCGTTCGACATCTCGAGCGGCGCGAACCGGAAGACCGCCGGCGCGAAACGGTGGAAGTGCCGGGAGTCGGTCGCCTGCATCGTCACGTACGGCACGGCGGGGATCCCCGGGTGCGACACGGCGAGCGCCTCCGCGATGAGCGCGAACGGCGCCGTGTCCGTGGGCGATTCGGGCGAGGGATCGCTGCCTTCGAGCACCTCGACGGTCACGAGCGGATCCGCGATGCGCCGCCGCACGCGCGCGGTCGCGCTCTGCACGGTCTCGCCGAGGGCGATCCGCAGGTTCACGGTGGCCGAGGCCCGCGACGGCAGCACGTTCGCCGCGGTTCCGCCGGACTGCATCGTGGGGGCGACGGTCGTGCGCACGAGCGCGGCGGCCTCGCCGCCGAGCGCCGCGAACACCTGCGCCGACACCGGCGGGAGCGCCCCGAGCGTGCGCAGCAGCAGGCGCGCGGGACCCGAGGCCCCGCCGGACAGCTGCGTCAGCATGCGAGAGATCGCCCGCGGCGTGCGTGGACGGAAGGTGCCGGGGCCGAGCCGCTCGACGGCGCGCGCGATCCGGCGCACCGCGGTGAGCGGCGGCGGGGCCGAGGCGTGCCCGCCCTCGCCGCGTGCGGTGAGCGTCACCGTCATGACGCCCTTCTCGCCCACGCCGATCATGGCCGCACGCCCCGGCACGAACGGCAGCGGGGCATCGACCACCGCACCGCCCTCGTCGACGACGAGCCAGGGCACGATGCCGCGCTCCTTGAGCGAATCCGCGATCGCGATCGCCGCGGATCCGAACGTCTCCTCGTTGCCGCCGAAGGAGAGGTAGACGTCGCGGGCGGGCGTGAAGCCCTCGGCGAGCAGCGTCTCGACCGCCTCGAGGATCACGATGAGCGGGCCCTTGTCGTCCAGCGCCCCGCGACCGTAGACGAAACCGTTCTCGATCACGCCCGCGAAGGGCGGGTGCGTCCAGGCGTCTGACTCGTCGACGGGGACGACGTCGTAGTGCGCCATGAGCAGGAGCGGCCCGTCCGCCGCCTGCCGGCGCCCGGACCAGCGGAAGAGCAGCCCGAAGTCGGTATGCCGTTCGAGCGTCAACTCGGCGTGCACCCGGGGGTAGAGCTCGGCGATCAGGGCCACGAAGTCCTCGAACGGCGCGGATCCGCGCTCGTGCAGTTCGGCGGACACGGTGGGCAACTGGATCATCCGGGACAGGCGCTCGGCGATCCCGGGAACAGGGGCGTTCATCGTGGCCATGCTAACCGCGACCGCCGTCGCCGGTGTGCCGGTCCTTCCGGGTCGCGACCGCGGTGAGCAGTATTCCCCAGATCAGCTCGAACGCCATGACCGTGATCTGATACCAGACGGGCGCGGCACCCGGGGAGAGGAACTGCGTCCAGTCTCCGAGCCCATGCAGGAACGCAAGCGCCCAGACGGATCCGATCATCAGCCGGGCCCCCGCGAAGCACACGCCGAACGTCGTCGCGCCGAGCACCTGCCACCAGGTCTCGTCCCAGGTCCTGCCGAAGAACAGGCCGTTGCCGACGTGCCAGAGCCCGAACACGAGCGCGGTGGTGAGGACGCCGATCCAGGGATGGCGTCGCATCACCGCCCCGAGCGCGAGCCCGCGCGCCGCGGTCTCCTCGGAGATCCCCACGGCGAGCATGCCCGCGGCCATGCTGAGCATCATCCCCGCGGTGCCGACGAGGCCCGGCACACCGGTCTTCCCGATCCAGATGTAGGAGAGCTGGATCGCGAGCACCGGCAGCAGCCAGCCGAATGCCTCGACGCGACCCGCACGCCAGCCGGCGAGATCCCGGATCGGCTGCCGCTGCCACCATCCCGCTCGCCGCAGCAGCAGCGCCACCGCGAGCGAGACCGCGAGACTGAGCCCGTTGGTGAGCACGACCCCCAGCTGCGGGAACCATCCCGGCTGCAGGGCGGGCATCGGAATCGATCCGAATCCGTACGTCGTGACCCACCACGCGAGCATCACGAGGGCGGCGCCGGCCCACGGCCGCCAGCCGGTCGCGGGGGATGAGGTCACGGCCGCAACGCTACCGGGCCCGCCCCGCGTGCGGCACCTGCTCTTAGGCTGGCTCCATGACCACTCCGCACTCGTCCTCCGCAGCATCCCGCCCGCAGGCCGTCATCAGCGGCGGCGGAACCGGCATCGGGCTCGCCTCGGCGCTGCGCCTCGCGCGCGACGGCTTCGACCTCGTGCTCCTCGGGCGCCGTGAGGCGGTCCTGCAGGAGGCGGCCGACCGCATCAGCGCGCAGGCCCCGGACGCCCGCGTGCAGAGGATCGTCGCGGACCTGCAGGATCCCGATGCGGTCGAGCGCGCGGCCGGCGAGATCGTCGGAGACGTCGACGTGCTGCTCAACAATGCGGGCGGCAACGTGCTGGACCGCGGCGAGGGCCTCGCCGGCATCGCCGCCAACTACGAGGCCAACATGCGCCTGAACGTGCTCACCGCTGTGCTGCTGACCGAGGCGCTGCTCCCCCGCATCACGCGGCCGGGCGGCCGGATCATCTCGATCAGCTCGATCGCGGCACTCCGCGGCGCGAACGGCTACGGTGCGGCCAAGGCCGCGATCCACGGCTGGATGATGGGGCTCGCTGCCGAACTCGCCGCCGAGGGCGTCACGGTCAACGCGGTCGCGCCGGGGTATGTGCCCGACACCGGATTCTGGGACGGACGGCGCACGCCGGACATCGTGTCGTCGCGACTCGCGCAGGTGCCGATGAATCGCGCGGGGACGCCGGACGAGGTCGCCGGCGCCGTTTCCTACCTCGCCGGTCCCGAGGGCGGCTGGACCACCGGGCAGATCATCCAGGTGAACGGCGGCGCACTCTTCGGCCGGGGCTGAGGCCCGCCGCGCGCGGGCCTGCTTTCACGCCCGCGACCGCGCTTTCGCCTTTCACACGCGCCGTCACGCCCGCCGCGTATAGCGATGCTCCGGACGGCCGGTCGCACCGTAGCGGAGCCGCACCTCGACGGCGTCGCGTTCGGCGAGAGCGGCGAGGTGCCGCTGCGCGGTGGCGCGGGAGATCCCCACGCGCTCTCCGATCTCCGCAGCCGAGGCCTCGTCCTCGCCCAGGGCGGCGAGCACGACCTGCTCGGTCGCGGACCGCGAGGCCGATGCGGCCTCTCCGGATCCGTGCAGGATCGCGAGCGCGCGATCGAGGTCCTTCTGCGCCAGGGCACGATCGCCCGAGAGCAGGTTGCGGAAGCGCGCGTAGCGATCGAGAGCGCCGACGAGGGCGCGCGGCTCGAAGGGCTTGATCAGGTAGGCGTGCGCGCCCGAGCGCAGCGCACGCCGCACGGTCGCCGGATCGTCGGCCGCGGACACGACGATCGCATCCACGCCGGCCTCGCGGACGAGTCCGATCCCGTCGCCGTCGGGCAGATAGACGTCGGCGACGAGCAGGTCGGGCGCAAGATCGCGGACGGCCGCCCTGGCCTCCGCGATCGTGCGCACGGGCTCCAGCGCGACGAAGCCGGGGCGGTCGCCGACGATGGCCTGATGCAGGCGACCGACCCGGAAGTCGTCGTCCAGTACGAGGGTGCGGATCGGATCCGTCATCTGCTCTCTTCCTTCTCCGGATTCTCCGGCCTACGCCCTGCCCGCCCGCGTCCCCCGTCGGAATCCGCGCGGCCGACCTCTCCGACAGGCGCGATCACGCCGTCGAGGCGCGCCGCGAAGACCGCCCCGTGGGCGTCGCCGCCGCGGTCGATGATCCAGAGATCGCCGCCTCCGCGACGGGCGATCTCCCGGGACAGGGGCAGGCCCAGCCCGTGGCCGTGCACCGCGCCGGCGTCGTCCGCGGGTCCCGCAGCGTCGGGCTCCTCGACGGGCGCCGCATCGAGTCCCGCCCCCGAATCCGCGACCGTGACGACGAGGGCGTCACCGTCGTCGAGCACGGCGACCTCGACCCAGCGCGGTGCATCTGCGGCGACGGCCGCGGTCACCGCGTTGTCGACGAGGTTGCCGAGCACCGCGGCGACGTCCTCGGCCGCGACCACCGCACCCCGCAGGTGCGTGTCCTCCGCGATCCGCAGCGTCACTCCGCGCTCGGACGCCTCGAGCGCCTTGGCCCCCAGGAAGGACTGCAGGAACGGATCGCTCAGCCGTTCCCGCCCCGCCATCGGGAAGTCCACGGAGCCGCGCTGCATGAGCTCGGCGAGGAACTCCCGGGCGTCCTGCACGCGCCCCGCATCGATGAGCCCGGCAGCGACGTGGATCCGGTTGGCGAACTCGTGGCGCTGCACGCGCAGGGCGGCGGTCATCGTGCGCACGCTCTCCAGCCGCTCCGAGAGCGCGATGAGCTCGGTGCGATCGCGGATCACGGCCACGGTGCCGAGCGCGCGCCCTCCACGCTCGACCGGGCGCGTGTCGAGGTAGAGCACCCGCTCCCCGAGCACGACCTCGGAGAGCGCCCGTCCTCCGGACGCCGCGTCGCGCACCGCGTCGGGAAGGCCGGTCAGCCCCAGCGGCACGCCGACGAGGTCCTGCACGCCGACGAGGTCGTGCACGCCGACGAGGTCGTGCACGCCGAGCAGGCGCTCGGCGGCGGCGTTGCACACGCGCACAATCCCGTCCTGGTCGACCGCGAGCACGCCGTCGTCCACTCCGTCCAGCACAGCGGTCTGGTTCTGCACGAGCGCGACCAGCTCCTCCGGCTGCACGCCGAGGGTGAGCCGCTCCCAGCGACGGCGCAGCATGAGCGCGGCGATGCCCGCCAGCAGCAGCGATCCCGCGGCGGCGATGCCGATCACGGCCAGCAGCGGCGGCAGATCGTCGAAGACTCCTGCGCGCGCGAAACCGACGCTCACCTCGCCGACCGGTGTGCCTCCGTCGTCCCGCACGGGCACCTTCGCCCGCGCCGAATCCCCCAGCGTTCCGGTCTCCCAGTCGACGACCTCGTGCCCGGCGAGCACGTCCTGATACGGGGTGCTCACCTCCTGCCCGAGGCGATCCGGATCCGGATGCGCGAGACGGATCCCGTGATCGTCGGTGATCACGACGAACAGGGCTCCGGTGCGCGAGGCGATCGCGGTCGCCGTGCGCTGCAGCACTCCGGCCTGCAGGTCGGCCGCCGGTGGTGTGCCCGGCTCGGCCGAGGCGCGGGCGACCTCCGCGCGGACCTCCGGATCCTCCGCGAGCGTGCGCGCGATCCCGAGCGCGGAGGACTCGGCCTCGGCGCGGAGCTGCTGCACGGCCAGGACGAGGTAGACCCCGGTGCACAGCGCGACCACGAGCACGACCGTCGCGAACTGCAGGAGGAGGGTCCGCGTCGCGAACCGCACCCGACGCGTCAGGGGCATCCGTCCTCCTTGAGCAATATGCGCAGAAGTCACGCTACGCGCACAACGCGGGGAATGCGACTTACCGGGGCGGACGCGCGCGTCGCCCCTAGTGTCGGCGAAGTCCGTCGACGACGACAGGCGGATGACGAAGGAGTCAGCTCATGCCCACGGTGCTCACCGGTCTGCTCGCTGCGGCCGAGGACAAGCCCACGTACGACATCGCTTTCGCGCCGCCGGAATGGGTTCTGGTGATCCTCGGCTTCGTGATGGTGCTGGTCTTCATGACGCTGATCATGACCAAGCGCCTCACTCCGATGGTCGCGCTGATCCTGGTCCCCACCGCGTTCGGCCTCTTCGCCGGTGCGGGACTGGGTCTCGGCGACATGATCCTCGACGCGATCGGCAAGATGGCGCCGACCGCCGCGCTGCTGATGTTCGCGATCATGTTCTTCGGCATCATGATCGACGTCGGCCTGTTCGACCCGCTGATCCGCGTGATCACCCGCGTGCTGGGCGACGATCCGGCCAAGGTCGTCCTGGGCACCGCCCTGCTCGCCGGTGCGGTGTCGCTGGACGGCGACGGATCCACGACGTTCATCATCACCACCTCGGCGATGCTGCCGATCTATCTGCGCCTCGGCATGAACCCGGTGGTGCTCACGTGCGTGGCCGGCCTCATGAACGGCACGCTCAACATCGTGCCGTGGGGCGGCCCCACCGTGCGCGCCGCGACCGCGCTGAGCCTGCAGCCCACCGACGTGTTCGTGCCGATGCTGCCCTCGCTCGGGGTCGGCCTGCTCGTCGCCCTCGGCTTCGCCTGGATGCTCGGCCTGCAGGAGCGGCGCCGGCTCGGCGCGCTCGACGGGAGCCGCCTGACCGGCACCGCCGAGGGCGGTCTGCTGGCGGCGTTCCCCGCGATCTTCCGCGGTGCCGACGCCAAGCCGGGTGCTCGCGCTTCGCTGCGCACGGGCAACATCGTCACGGTCGCGCACGGTCACGGACCTGTCGCCGCCGCCGGGGTGGATCCGGCCGACACCGCGATGGCCGACACCATGCTCGACCCGAACCGGCCCACGCTGCGCCCGAGGCTGATCTGGTTCAACCTCGCCCTCACGATCGCCGTGATGGTCCTGCTCGTGATCGACGTCATGCCGCTGCCGTACGTGTTCATGGTCGGTGCCGCGGTCGCGCTGCTCGTGAACTTCCGCAAGCTCAAGGATCAGGCGTCCGAGATCGTCGCGCACGCGCCGAGCATCGTCGGCGTCGTCTCCATGGTGATCGCCGCGGGCGTGCTCGTCGGCGTGCTGAGCGGCACCGGCATGGTCGATGCGATGGCGAACTGGATCACCACCGTCCTGCCGCCGCAGCTCGGCCCGTTCCTCGCGCCGATCACGGGGGTGCTGTCGATCCCGTTCACGTTCCTGATGTCGAACGACGCGTTCTACTTCGGCATCCTGCCGGTCCTGTCCGAGAGCGCCGCGCACTTCGGCATCGATCCGGTCGAGATGGCCCGTGCGTCCATCACCGGCCAGCCCGTGCACCTGCAGAGCCCTCTGGTCCCGGCGATCCTGCTCCTGGTCTCGCTCGCGAGCGTGAACCTCGGCGATCATCACCGCAAGGTACTGTGGCGCGCCCTCGTGGTCTCGCTCGTGATGCTCGCGGTCGGGATCCTGACCGGAGCGATCCCGTTCTTCGTCGCGCCGTGATCCTCAGGGTGGTCCCGAGGCGGTGATCCTGAGGCTGTGATCGTCGCGCCGTGATCCTCAGTCCGTGATCCTCAGTCCGTGTTCCTCAGTCCGTGATCGTCGCGCGGTGATCCTCACGCCGTGATCCTCAGGCAACGGCGCGGGGTTCGAGCGGATCCATCTCGACGAACATCACCCGGGGTGGTGGCGCGTCGGTGTGCTCGACGCCTGCGGGAGTGATCCACACGATGACGCCGCCCGCCCTCTGCTCGGCGGCCCATCGCCAGCGGGCATCCACGTCCGGATGCTTCAGTGCGTGGTGGGTCTCGCAGAGGCAGGCGAGGTTGCAGGGGTCGGTGGGGCCGCCTCGGGCGAAATCGTGATTGTGGTCGATCTGGGATCGCCGGGCCGGCTGCCTGCAGCCCGGGAATCGGCAGGTGCGATCCCGCGCTCGAAGCTGTCGCCTGACCGGCTCGGGAACCCGGTACGGGCTGGTGCGGACGACCCTGCCCTGCGGGTCGAGTTCGAGTCGCTCCCAGCTGAACGCCGCGGCGGCAAGGCGGCGGGCGAGGTCCGGATCCATCGGGCCTCGCCCATCGAGCTCCGCCATGCGTTCGTCCCGACCGAGGAGCGTGGACTCCGCGACCGTGATCTGCACGGTCGCTCGGAGGGACGTGACGATGTCGGCGTCATCGGCGACACGGCCGGTGAGCACCTTCAGCAGGAAGCGATCGAACCGCACCTGATCCAGCCGCCGTCCGTCGCCGGGCCGGCCCTCATCCCCCGGCTCACGACTCTCCTGCGTGGCCGCATCGCGGATCGCCCGCGCCTCCTGCGTGAGCAGGTCGTACGCCGCGTGGATGAGTGCCGCGGGACCCGTCGCGTGCATCGTCGCCTGCCCCACGCCATCGTCGGTCACGGTCACGGTCACGGCGCGGTCGTCGTGGGCCCGTCGATGCGCGTCGGTCAGTGCGATCGGGGCAACGGCGGCGGCCACGGATTCGGCGAAGGCCTTCGTGCGCGCCCGGGACTCGACCTGCGCGAACGGCACGACCTGCGCTTCATACTCGGCGAGCGCGGAGGAGTCATCGTGGGGGATGTCGGCAGCGGCTTCGATGACGACTTCCACGTGGGCGAGGGACACGTCTCCCACCTCCAGAGCGGCGCGGGCGCCCGGGAACCGCTCGTGCAGAACGTGGCCGGTCGCGAGCATCTTCGCCGCGGCGTAGCGGGACAGATGCAGCCCCGCCGCGAGCTCGGAGATCATCGAGCGCTCCGCCTGGTCGAATCCGGCAGATCCGGCCGGGACCTCCTCGAGCAGCAGCGCCACCCTCTCGTGCGCAAGGGCCGCCTGTCGCACCTGCATCCGCGCGACCTCACGCCCCAGCTCCGCGCACTCGGCCACGATCTCCGCGCTGCGGCGGAGGTAGTGATCGAGAGGCTTGTCCATGCCCTCAAGTATAGAACATATCTTCGACAAATGGAAGAGTTATCCACAGGCCCCGCGTCGTTGCAGCGCTGTTCAGAACAGCGCGGCCGGCAGTGCACCCTCGTGCTCGAGCAGCCAGCGCTTGGTGAGAAGGCCCTCGCCGGGACCGCCTCCGGAGTACCCGCCGAGCCCGTCGCTCGCGACCACGCGGTGGCACGGCACGATGATCGGGATGGGGTTGGCGCCCATGATGGATCCGATCGCCCGCGCGGGCACGGCCGTGCCGCTGCGCTCAGCGAGTTCGCCGTAGGTCACGGTCTCGCCGTGGCCGACCGTGTCGTAGAGCACGTGGAGCACCGCGTTCGTGACGTCGGATTGCGGGCCGAGGTCGAAGGGCAGGTCGAAGTCCGACCGCTCCCCCGCGAAGTACGCGCCCAGTTGCGCGAGCGCCTCGGCGAGCAGCGGATCCCGCTCGGCGTCCTGGGGCGATCCCGGCGCCCGCGATGCGGAGCGCGGCCAAGTCACCCGGGTGATCGCGACCCCGTCGCTGTGCACGGCGAGCACGCCCACCGGCGTGGTGATCGAGCCGGAGTAGGTCATCCCGCGATCGTACGCCGGGGGTCGGACGCTGGTCGTGCTGGCACCCCTGTCACACTTCGGCCTGCGGATCCGACACCCTCCTGAAGGCCGCACGAGCGCCCGCGAGACCCGCGGGCCCGGCCACGGAAGGAACGACGATGACCAGGATCGACATGGCCCGCACCAACAGGCTCGGCTACGCCGCTGTGCTCGGAATGGAGGCGTACTCCCGCAAGAGCGTGGAGCCGCGGCTGTACGAGCTCATCAAGCTGCGTGCATCGATCCTGAACGGATGCGGATTCTGCGTCGACATGCACGCGACCGAGGGCGCCAAGCGCGGAATCCCGCAGCGCACGCTGCACGCGGTCGGCGCATGGCAGCACGCGAAGGGCTTCTTCGATGCACGCGAGCTCGCGGCGCTCGCCCTGACCGACGCCGTCACGCAGCTCGGCCCCGAGACCGTGACGGACGAGATCTGGAACGCCGCGGCGCAGCACTTCGACGAGGGAGAGCTCGGCGGGCTGGTGATGGCCATCTGCACGATCAACGTGTGGAACCGCATCGCGATCGCCACCGAGATGGCGCCGCCGATCGACGACAAGCACCCGATCGTCTGAGCGGTGCCGGATCCCGGGCGGTACCGTGGGCGCATGACCCTCGCCTCCCCCGCCACCCGTGCGTGGCAGGCGGAGCGGGGCCGCCTGATCGGCATCGCCTACCGGATGCTCGGCGACTACGGCCATGCCGAAGACGTCGTGTCCGAGGTCGCGATCGAGGCCCTGCAGCAGGAACGCGCCGAACGCGCCGATCCGGCCGAGCCCGCCCCGGGCGGAGCCTCGTCGGCGGGGCGTGTGCGTTCCTGGCCCGCGTGGCTGACGACCGTGTGCGTGCGCCGCTCGATCGACCGTGTGCGTGCACTCGCCGCGATGCGCGAGGACTACATCGGCCCATGGCTGCCGGAGCCCGTCGCGACCTCGCGGCTGCCCGAGGACGCAGTGGCCGATCGCGAGCTGCTCTCCCTCGCGCTGCTGCACATGGCCGAGCAGCTCGCGCCCGAAGCCAGGGCGGCCGTCGTGCTGCACCGGGCGTTCGGGATGTCGGCCGTGGAGATCGGACCGATCCTGGAGAAGTCGCCTGCCGCGGTGCGGCAGCTCGTCTCCCGCGGCGAACGCCGGCTGCGCCTGGCCGACGACCCCTCCCTCACGCGCGCGGCGGATCCGGCCGCGCTCGGCGCTCTGCTCGCGGCGGTCGAGCACGGTGATATCTCGGGCGTCCTCGCCCTGCTCTCCGACGACGCGATCCTGTGGAACGACGGGGGCGGCAAGGTCAGCGCCGCGCGCAACCCGATCTTCGGCGCGGACCGTGTGCGGCGCTTCCTCGTCGGCGTGCTGCAGAAGGCGACGGCCGATCCCGCCCTGCCGTTCTCCGTGATGCGGCTGGATGTCAACGGAGAGCCGGCGATCGCGTTCCTGCGCTCCGGCCGCACCGATGTGCTCGCGCTCGAGTTCGGAGTCGACGGGCTGATCCACGGGCTCCGCCAGGTCTGCAACCCGGACAAGCTCGCGTACGCGCTCTGACCCAGAGCGCCGAGGCCGACGCGTCCCCGCGATGCGACTCCCTCAGCCGACGGCCTGGTCCGCCTGCCATGCCGTGAGGTGGAGTTCGGTGCCGGGCACCACGTCGGGATAGCCGTTCAGTACGCACTCCTTCTCGGAGACCACGCACTCCTTCTCGGAGACGTTGATCGCGAAGCCCGACCCTGGCCCCACCCTGACGTCCGCGCCGCCCCCGCCGCTTCAGTCCAGGAGGTGCCGGGTGTAGCGCCCTGGCTCGTCGAGGAACGACCGCCAGTGCCGCACGAGCTCCAGATCCTCCCAGACCGCCGGGCGGAGTCCCCACTCCCCGACCTCGAGGATCCTCGCGCCGGGCAGCGCGGCGAGCACCGGCGAGTGCGTCGCGCAGAGCACCTGCCCGCCCTCCTCGGCGATCCGGCGCAGCACGGCGATGAGGCTCAGGGTCGAGGAGAACGAGAGCGCCGCCTCCGGCTCGTCGAGGCAGTAGAAGCCGGGGTCGTCGAACCGCGACTCGAGCAGCGCGAGGAAGGACTCGCCATGGCTCATCTCGTGGAAGAGCGGCTCCGGCCCCGGTGAGGGGTTCTCCTCGAGGTACGTGTAGAACGAGTGCATCGTCTCGGCGCGCAGGAAGAAGCCCCACCGGTTCGCCCCCACGCCGCGCTGGATGCGGAGCCAGTCCGAGAGCGGTGACTCGGTGGGGCGGGTACTGTGCCGCGCCTGACGGGATCCCCCCTCGGGCGAGAGCCCGTAGGCGATCGCGATGCCCTCGACCAGCGTCGACTTGCCGCTGCCGTTCTCGCCGACCAGGAACGTCACGCCGGCATCAAGGTCGATGCCCTCCCGCAGCACCTGCGCGACGGCGGGAATGCTCGCGGGCCAGGTGCGGCCCGCGGCGGGGGCGTCGTCCGCGGGGTGCACCGCGACGACGGGCTGCTGCCGGCGTCGACGGCTGTGCGGGTCCCAGAACGGATCCATGACACTCCCCTCAGACGATCGGCTCTGATCCATTGTGCCGGGCGGGACCGACAGGGCCGTGGCCAGGCGCCGGGGTCGGCCCTGCCCCGGCGCACGGGAGGAGAGCCCGGCCGTCAGGGGTTCCCCAGACCGGGACCGGGAGGATGGGTCCGTGAGCCAGGAGACGAGTGAGCAGGTCAGGGCGCGACGTGCGACCCCTCGTCGTGGCGCCGTGATCGCGATCCTGCTGATCACCGCCGCGCTCACCGCGACCGTGCTGCTCGGCGCCGTCCCTGGCCTCGTCGGGACCGGGATCGCCGTCGTCCTGCCCTGGCTGGGGTTCGTCCTGGTCCCGCTCGTGATCGCCGCGCTGCTGATCCGGCCGCGCACGGCGTGGATCACCGCGGTGCCGGTGGTCGCCTGGACCGTGGCGCTGTGGGGGTTCCTCCCCGTGCCGTGGCAGGGCGAGCCGTCCGCCGGGAACGGCGGGCTGCTGATCGCGACGCAGAACGTCGAGGCAGGATCGGGGACCGGGGCGGCGTCCGCCCGCGCCCTCGCCGACGAGGGCGCCGGGATCCTCGCGTTCACGGAGCTCGACGCCGACTCGGGATCGGCGATCGCGGACGAGCTCGCCGGCTCCTACCCGCACGCCTACCGCGTCGGCACGGTCGGTGTGTGGAGCCGCTACCCGATCCTCGACGAGGAGGCGCTCGATCTCGGACTCGGCTGGAAGCGCGCGCTGCGCGTCGAGGTCGACGCGCCGGGCGGCACCGTAAGCGTGTACGTGGTGCACGCCGCCTCGCTGCGCCCCGGCGCGCAGAGCGCGCGGGACGGCATGCTCTCCGCGCTGGGCGAGCGGATCCGCGACGACCGGAGTCCTCGTGTGATCGCCCTCGGCGACTTCAACGCCGTGTCGACGGATCCGGCCCTCGCTCCGATCGCCGGAGCACTCGGCGAAGTCCGGTTCGGCGGGTTCGGCCCGTCGTTCACCTGGCCCGCAGCGTTCCCGGCGGTCCGGATCGACCACGTGTTCCAGCGCGGCTATCCGTCCGCTTCCGGGCGGACGGCATCGGCCGGCGCCAGCGACCACCTCGCGGTCGTCGCCGCCCTGGGCGGCTGACGCCCCGCCAGAGGCCGGCCGACGACCTCAGCCGACGACCATGAGGACCCGGGCGTCTTCGGCGACGATCCCGGGTCCGCGGCCGACCACGCTGTCGTCCGTCTTCGCGGACGGCAGCACCAGCGTCTCCATCGCCGCCGCCGTGCTGCCCCCCGTGCTCACCCGCCCCGAGCGCACGACGACCGCGCGCACCGCGTCGGGCAGGACGGACGCCCCGTGCAGATCCGCGAAGACCAGCGCAGGCCGTGCCCGCGCGGTCACGGTGGACAGGACGACGATGCGGCTCAGCTCCGCGGCACGGAGCCGGGGCCGGTGCAGCTCCAGAAGGGAATCGGTGTGACGCAACACGCGCTCCTTGCGCAGCCCCACCGACGCCCCGGGTCCGACGTCGACCTGCGGCCCGCCGATCCCGGCGAGCACGTGCGTCGCCTCGTGTGCCAGATGCAGGATGCCGACCGGGCCCCGCAGCTCGACCAGTTGCAGTGTCCAGTGCAGTTCGCCGTTCGCGCCGCGCAGTCCGCAGATCTCGCGCACGTGCCCGCCCCCCGCGGCGAGGCCGCGCCTCGGCAGGCTCCGCAGCTGCAGGAGCTCGGCCGGGGCGGTGCTCGCCGCGAGGGACACGGGGTTCACCGGCTCAGGCCCGCGCGCCGGTGAGGACATAGCCCTCTTCGCCGTGCACCACGGTGTCGAGCCCGGCGATCTCGTCCTCGTCCTTGACCCGGAAGCCGAGAGTCTTCTCGATCACGAAGCCGATCGCATAGGCGAGGACGAAGGAGTACACCAGCACCGCTCCGGCGGCGAGCGCCTGCGCCGCGAGCTGTGCGAAGCTGCCGCTGTAGATCAGGCCCGTGCCGTTGGCGAAGATGCCGAGGTACAGCGTCCCGATGATGCCGCCGACGAGGTGGATGCCCACCACATCGAGGGAGTCGTCGAAGCCGAGCTTGAACTTCAGGTCGATGGCGAGCTGGCAGACGGCGCCGGCGAGCAGGCCCAGCACGACCGCCCAGATCGGGGTCAGCGAGGCGCAGGCCGGGGTGATCGCCACGAGACCCGCGACCGCACCGGACGCGGCGCCGACCGACGTCGGCTTGCCGTTGCGGATCTTCTCCATCACCAGCCAGCTCAGCAGCGCCGCAGCGGGCGCGGCGATCGTGTTCACGAACGCGACAGCGGCGGTGCCGTCGGCGGCCAGCTCAGAACCGGCGTTGAAGCCGAACCAGCCGAACCACAGCAGACCCGCACCGAGCAGGACGAACGGCGGGTTGTGCGGAACGTCCGCACCCTTCTGGAACCCGAGGCGCTTGCCGAGCACGAGGGCGAGGGCGAGGGCTGCGGCGCCCGCATTGATGTGCACCGCGGTGCCTCCGGCGAAGTCGATCGCACCGACGCCGAGCATGTCCTGCAGGCCGTGCGTGACCCAGCCGCCGTAGGCGAAGCTGCCGTCCTTGTTCAGGCCGAAGTTGAACACCCAGCTCGCGACGGGGAAATAGACGACCGTCGCCCAGATGCCGGCGAAGATCATCCAGGATCCGAACTTCGCGCGGTCGGCGATCGCTCCCGAGATGAGCGCGACCGTGATGATCGCGAACGTGGCCTGGAATGCGACGAACGCGAGCGGCGGGTAGGCGGCGTCCTTCGGCACCTCGAGCAGATTCGACAGTCCGATCGAGGACCAGTCGATCGTCCAGGGTGCGACAGTGCCGTGGTTGCCGGGGAAGGCGATCGCGTAGCCGTAGATCACCCACAGCACGCCGATGAGGCCGATCGCGCCGAAGCTCAGCATCATCATGCTGATCACGCTCTTGGCCTTGACGAGGCCTCCGTAGAAGAACGCAAGGCCGGGGGTCATCAGCAGCACGAGGGCCGCGCAGATCAAAACGAAGGCGGTGTTTCCCTGATCCATGAGGTCCGCTCCTCTCTGTCAGGACGCTCCTGCAGCGTCGGGTGACGTCAGACTGTCACTCGCGCGTTTCGCTTCGACGCGCGCAATGTTTCGGATCCGTTTCGTCGCGCGCACCCGGCGTGAACAAGCTGTGACGAAGACCCGTGCGCCTGGCAGGATGAGGCCATGCGTGCAGTGGTCTTCGATGCGGTCCGTTCCCAGCCCGAGGTGCGGATGGTCCCGGAGCCCGAGCTCCCGGCCGACGGCGTGCTCGTGCAGGTGAGGGCCACGGGCATGTGCCGGAGCGACTGGCACGCCTGGGCGGGGCACGACGACATCGCGTTCCCGCATGTACCGGGGCACGAGCTCGCCGGAACCATCGCCGCCGTCGGGCCGCAGGTGACCCGCTGGCGGGTCGGAGACCGCGTGACGGTGCCGTTCGTGTGCGGCTGCGGGCGCTGCGAGTGGTGCCTGTCCGGAAATGCGCAGGTCTGCCCGGATCAGCAGCAGCCGGGCTTCACGCACGGGGGATCCTTCGCCGAGGTCGTCGCCCTGCACGCCGCGGATCTGAATCTCGTCGCACTCCCGGACGAGGTGGACTTCGCCACCGCGGCGAGCCTCGGCTGCCGCTTCGCGACCGCGTTCCGGGCGCTCGTCGGGCGCGCCCAGGTGCGCGAGGACGAGTGGGTCACCGTGATCGGCGCCGGGGGCGTCGGCCTCAGCGCCGTCATGATCGCGAAGGCGTGCGGCGCCAGGGTGATCGCGGTGGACCGCAACCCGGAGGCGCTCGCGGTGGCGAAGGAGGTCGGCGCCGCGCACACGCTCCTCGCCGACGGAACCGCCATCCCGGCCGCTGTCGCCGCGCTGACCGGCGGGGGCAGCCACGTCTCCGTCGACGCCGTCGGCAGCGAGCAGACCCTCGCCGACGCGGTCCTCGGGCTGCGCCGGCGCGGCAGGCATGTGCAGATCGGCCTGCTCCCGCCGATCGACGGACATCCCCGCGTGCCGATGGAGCGCGTGATCGGCTGGGAGCTCGACCTGCTCGGCAGCCACGGGATGGCGGCCGCCGACTACCCCGCGATGATGGACCTGATCGCCGAGGGGCGCCTGGCCCCGCAACGCCTCATCGAGCGCACGATCGGGCTCGAGGAGGCGGCGGCCCTGCTGCCCGGGTTCGACCGGGCGACCGTGGCGGGCATGACCATGATCGATCCGCAGCAGCGCCGGTCTCAGCCCCTCAGCCGGGCCGCACGGGCGCGCAGATAGTCGCGCTCCGGGAGCGAGAGGGTCGCCCTGGCCGCGTCGAGGTACTCCTCGATCGCCTCGGCCGTGCGGCCCGCGCGTTCCAGCAGATGCGCGCGCACGGACGCGATCCGGCGACGGTCGCCGCGCACGCGCGGATCCGCGATCCCGTCGATCACGGCCAGCCCGGATTCCGGACCGTGCACCATCGCCTGGGCGACGGCGCGGTTGACCGTCGCGACGGGGTTGCCGGTCTCGAGCTCGAGCAGGCGGTACAGGGCGAGGATCTGCGGCCAGTCCGTCGTCCCGGTGCTGGGGGCGTCGTCGTGCAGCGCTGCGATCGCGGCCTGGATCGCGTAGGGGCCGTGGCGCCCGGCGGCGAGCGCAGCATCGAGGATCCCGGTCCCCTCGACGATCCTGTCCCGATCCCACCGCGTGCGATCCTGCTCGTCGAGCGGGATCAGCTCGCCGCGGGCGCCGGTGCGCGCGGCCCGGCGTGCATCGGTGAGCAGCATGAGCGCGAGGAGCCCCACGACCTCGACGTCGTCCGGGCGCTCGCGGTGCAGCATCCGGGCCAGGCGGATCGCCTCATCGCTGAGCCGCACGTCGTTGACGTCGGCACCCTCGGTGGCCGTATGCCCCTCGGTGAACATGACGTAGAGCACGGCGAGCACCGGATCCAGGCGGTCGGCGGGGTCGGAGGGCTCGGGGAAGACCGCCCCGGCAGCGCGGATCCGCGCCTTCGCCCGGCTGATCCGCTGGGCGATGGTCGCCTCGGGCAGCAGGTGCGCGCGGGCGATCTGCGCGGTCGAGAGGCCGGCGACCCCGCGCAGCGTGAGCGCCACCTGCGCGGGCATCGTGAGCGCGGGATGGCAGCACAGCCGCAGTACCTCGACGCTGTCGTCCGCGTGCGCCGTCTCGGCTTCCGCGAGGGGCCGCCAGGCGTCGGCATAGGCGTGCTCGCGCTCGCGGCGCTGGTGCTCGCTGCGGATCCGGTCGATCATGCGGCGTCGGGCGACGGTCAGCAGCCAGCCCTTCGCGTCCGAAGGAGCGCCCTCGGATGGCCATTGCCGGTGAGCGGCCAGGAGCGCCTCCTGCAGCGCGTCCTCGCAGAGATCCAGCTGCGCGGCTCCGTAGTGGCGCAGCAGCGCGGCGAGGACCTGCGGCGCGCTGCTGCGCCACAGGTCCTCGAAACCGCGATCGGTCACACGTCGGTCCCGGCGGAGAACATCACAGGGCGGACCTCGAGGGCGAGACCGTCGATCGCCGCGTCCGGGATCTGCCGGGCGAGTTCGACGGCGCGCTCCTCGGACTCGACCTCGATCAGGTAGTACCCGCCCATGAACTCCTTGGTCTCGGCGAACGGGCCGTCGACCACCTCAGAAGCCCCGGCCGTGCCGCGCACCACCTTGGACTGACTGGGGTCGGCGAGGGCGACGGTGCCGAGCATCTCGCCCGAGGCGGTGATGGTGTCGATGAACGCCTGGTGCCCCTCCCCGATCGCCTGCATCTGCTCCGCAGTGAGCGCATCCAGCACGTCCTGCCGCACCTGCATGAGGATCATGTACTTCATGGCCGTTCTCCTTCGATTCGCCGGGGGACCCGATGTCCGCCTCGATATGTGGTCGGAGCCGATGCCCAGTTCTCGACATCATTCTGCGCGCCGAACGCCGGGATGCGCCGCAGTCGCGCGGCGGTGACCCGGCGAGGGCGAGCATCGCGACGGCAGCCGCGAACGTCGACGTCGGCAGTCCGGCCGCTAGGCGCGCCTGCGGAAGATGCGTCCTGACACGGATGTGGGATGGATGCGCACCCAGCGATCTTTCGGTTCCGGCGCCCAGGGCGTGACCCCGGCGTTCTCGGCGTCGAGCGTGTCCGCATCCCGGTCGAACTCCTCGGCGACGCCCTTCACCATCACGCTGAACGCTTCGGCTCCGTCGGTCCCGTCGATCTCGAACACGACGCGCTGCCGGATGGTCAGCTCGAGCAGCTTCGTGCCCGCGGACGTGCGGAAGACGATCATCCCGTCGAGCACGGCATGGTTGATCGGGAAGACGTCGATCTCCTCCGCCGCGGCGACGGCGATCCGGCCGTACGGAGCCGCGTGGATCCGCTCCCAGCATTCGCTTTCGGTGAGAGCCCGTGTCGGCTCCCTGCCCTCTTCGATGTCCATGGCCCGATGATCCCCGGCTCGGCTGCTCTGTTCCGGGCCTAAGGTCCCGTCGGGCAGGCTGACCCGATCAGCTCCGTGCAGGTCCCGCACGTCCCGACCGTGCGGTGAAGCGTGCCGCGCGCCGCAGGACCCTGCGCGCGGCCGGACGCGACGGCCTGGCGACGGGCCGTGCGCTCATCCGCCGGAAGTACCAGAGCTTGGCGAGTTCGACGAGCACCAGGTAGACGATCAGCATCCCGACGAGCGCGAGGAAGAACGGCGCCGGCAGCGGAGTGAAGCCCAGCAGGCCGTTCGCGGGCGAGTACGGCAGCCATGCGCCGACGGCGATCGCGGCGAGCACGGTGATGATCAGCACCGGGGCGGGGCGGCTTCGCGTGAACGGCACTCTGCGGGTGCGGATCGCGAACACGATGAGCGTCTGCGTGGCGATGGACTCGATGAACCAGCCGGAGCGGAACTCGGGCGCGCCCGCATGGAAGACGAACAGCATCAACCCGAAGGTGGCGAAGTCGAAGAGGGAGGAGATCGGCCCGAACAGGAGCATGAAGCGACGGACGGCCGCGATATCCCAGTGCGACGGCGCGCGCAGCTGCTCGGGATCCACGCGATCCGCGGGGATCACGAGCTGGCTGGCGTCGTAGAGCAGGTTGTTGAGCAGGATCTGCCCCGGCAACATGGGCAGGAACGGCAGGATGACCGAGGCGACCGACGCGCTGAACATGTTGCCGAAGTTGCTGGACGTGCCCATCATCACGTACTTGATCGTGTTCGCGAAGATGCGCCGTCCCTCGGCCACCCCATCGGCCAGCACATCGAGGTCCTTGTCGAGCAGCAGCACGTCCGCTGCGTCCTTCGCGACATCGACGGCGGAGTCCACCGAGATGCCGATGTCGGCGCCGTGCAGCGCGAGCGCGTCGTTGACGCCGTCGCCGAGGAACCCCACGGCGCGTCCGCTGTGCCGCAACGCTCTCACGATGCGTGCCTTCTGCTCGGGCGAGACCCGTGCGAAGACCGTGGATCGCTCGGCGGCCACGATGAGCCCCGCGTCGTCGAGCTCGTCGATGTCGCCCCCGGTGAGCACGGCCCGCACGTCCAGACCCAGGTCGCCGCAGGTGCGGGCCGCGACCACGGCGCTGTCGCCTGTGCAGACCTTGACGGCGACTCCCAGATCGGCGAGCCGCTGCAGCGATGCCTGCGCGCCCGGCTTGACGCCGTCGGCGAAGATGAGGAGCCCCTCGAAGGCGAGGCCCTCATCGAGCCCGGGTGCGAGTGTCTCGGCGTGGGGCACCCCGCGACTGGCGACGGCGATCACACGGAACCCCTCGCCATAAAGCCCGTTCAGATCGGCGATCGATGTGTCCGGCACGCCGGTGCAGTGCGGCAGGACCGACTCGGCGGCGCCCTTCAGCACGATGATGCGATCGCGGCCGTCGCGCTCCGCGAGCACGGTGGTCGTCCGGCGCTCGTGGTCGAACGGGATCGCGTCGAGCCGGCGCCAGCCCGCGAACGCGCCCTCCTCTGCACGCGCGTCGAGGAGGGCCGCGTCGATCGCGTTCAGCCCGACCTCCGACGGTTCGTCGAGATCGGCGCCGGACGCGATCAGGCCCAGCTCGACCAGTCGCTGCGGCGCACCCGCTGCCACCGGCACCCCCCGCGCGAACACGATCTCCCCCGTCGTGAGCGTCCCCGTCTTGTCGGTGACGAGCAGGTCGAGATCTCCGAGATCCTCGATGCACACCACTCTCTTGACCAGAACACGGCGACGGGCCATCGCCCGCGATCCCGCGGCGAGGCTGGTGCTGACCACGGCAGGGAGGAGCTGCGGCGTGATGCCCACGGCGATGGCCAGGGAGAAGAGCAGCGACTGGATCAGAGGGCGTCCGAGCAGCACCGCGATCACGAAGATCGTCGCCGTGAGGATGATCGCGACGAGCAGCAGGAACCTCGAGAACCGGCCGAGACCCCGCTGGAACTCCGTCTGCGGTTCCTGCGCGGCGAGCCCTGCGGCGATCCGACCGAACTCCGCCTCGGCGCCGGTCGCCACGACCACGCCGTCGCCGGCTCCTGCATGCACCACGGTCCCCATGAGCGCACCGGAGGTCAGACCTCCCACGCCGGTGCCCGCGGGGACGGTCGCCGTGCCCTTCGACGCCGGGTGCGCTTCCCCGGTGAGGATGCTCTCGTCGCACTCCAGCCCCTCCGCGCGAAGGAGACGGAGATCGGCGGGTATGACCGCCCCGACCGAAAGAGCGACCACATCCCCGACCACGAGCTCCGTCACGTCCACGCGCTGCAGGGTTCCTGCGCGCCGCACGATCGCGGTGTGGCGCAGCCGATCGTGCATGGCATCGGCCGCGCGCTCGGCGCGGAACTCGTTGACGAAGCCGAGACCGATGCTGATCAGCAGGATCACCCCGATCACGACCGCATCGGTGGCATCGCCGACGAATCCGGCGACGACCGCCGTCGCGAAGAGCATCAGGACGATCGGGCTGCGCACCTGCCTGCCCAGGACGCGCCAGGGGCGGGCACGATGGCCGCGGATCGCGTTGGGTCCCTGACGCTCGAGTCGCGCGCGCGCCTCCTCGGGATCGAGCCCGTGCACCCCGGACCCGAGTTCGGACAGCACCGTCGTCACGTCCTCCGCGGCGCACCGGCGGACCGCGCTCAGCGCGCCACCATCGCCCGGAGCGCGGCCGACGGGCTGGATCCGCCCGTCCTTCGTCGCGCCGATGGTCCCCTCAGCCGACACGACTCCAACTCCACTCCGCGACCGCGGGGATGTCCTCGCCGTGTTCACGCGTGTATGCCCGAGCCCGAAGGCGCGCATCCTGCAGCTCCTGCCGCAGACCGGCGCAGCGCTGGGCCAGGCCGGGAACCCTGTCGATCGCGTCGATCGCCAGCTGGTAACGGTCGAGGTCGTTGAGCATGACCATGTCGAACGGCGTCGTGGTCGTGCCGTTCTCCTTGTAGCCGCGCACGTGGAGGTTGTCGTGTCCGTGCCGCTTGTAGGCCAGCCGGTGGATGAGCCAGGGATAGCCGTGATAGGCGAAGATCACCGGCCGGTCGGCGGTGAAGATCGCATCGAACTCCCGATCGGACAGTCCGTGCGGGTGCTCGCTCTCCGACTGCAGGCGCATCAGATCCACGACGTTGACCACGCGCACCCGCAACTCCGGCAGAGCGTTGCGCAGGATCTGGGCCGCCGCCAGCACCTCGAGCGTCGGGACGTCGCCGGCCGCGGCCAGCACGACATCCGGATCCTGCCCCGTGACCTCGGTGCCCGCCCACTCCAGGATCCCGAGGCCTCGCGTGCAGTGTTGCACGGCCTCCTCCATGGTGAGCCAGTTCGGGGCAGGCTGCTTCCCGGCGACGACGACGTTGACGTAGTCCACCGAGCGGAGGCAGTGGTCGTAGGTGGACAGCAGCGTGTTCGCGTCGAACGGGAGATACACGCGCACCACCTCGGCGCTCTTGTTCACGACGTGGTCGATGAAGCCGGGATCCTGGTGGCTGAACCCGTTGTGGTCCTGCCGCCAGACGTGGCTGGTGAGCAGATAGTTCAGGCTCGAGATCGAACGCCGCCACGGGATGTCGCGCGTGACCTTGAGCCACTTCGCGTGCTGGTTGAACATGGAATCGACGATGTGGATGAACGCCTCGTAGCAGTTGAACAGGCCATGCCGGCCGGTCAGCAGATAGCCCTCGAGCCAGCCCTGGCACTGGTGCTCGCTCAGCATCTCCATGACTCGGCCGACGCGGGCGAGATGATCGTCCGTGGGCAGGATCCGGGCACCCCACTGCTTCTGCGTGGCCGCGTAGACGGCAGGCGCGAGGCGGTTCGACGCGGTTTCGTCCGGGCCGAAGATCCGGAATGTGGAGGGGTTGCGCCGGATGACCTCGGCGAGCCAGGTTCCGAGCACTCTGGTCGCCTCGGCACTCGTGGCCCCGGGGGCGGGGACGTCCACGGCGAACTCCCGGAAGTCCGGCAGCGTCAGCGGTTCGCGGAGGAGGCCGCCGTTCGCGACCGGGTTCGCACTCATCCGATGCTCCCCGTCCGGAGCGAGCCGGCTGATGAGCGCGACCGGTGCGCCGTCCGCGTCGAAGAGCTCGTCCGGCCGGTATCGGCGCATCCAGTCCTCGAGGATCCGGAGATGCTCTGGCGTGTCCCGCGCGCTCGCGAGCGGCACCTGGTGAGCGCGATAGGTCCCTTCCACGAGCACGCCGTCGACCTCGTGCGGCCCGGTCCAGCCCTTCGGCGTGCGGAGGATGATCATCGGCCACTCCGGCGTCGCCATCACCGGGTCATCGGAGCGGTATCGGCCCGCCAGCGCCTCGGCGCGGATGCGGGCGATCTCGTCAAACACCTCCTCGAGCAGAGCCGAGAACCGACGATGGACACTGATCGGATCCTCGTCGTCGAACCCGCCCGTGAACACGTACGGCGTGTATCCGTAGCCGCGGAACAGCTCGACCAGCCGTCTCTCCGGGATGCGCGCGAGCACGGTCGGGTTCGCGATCTTGTAGCCGTTCAGGTGCAGGATCGGCAGGACCGTGCCGTCCTGCACGGGATCGAGGAACTTGTTCGAGTGCCAGCCCGTCGCCGCAGGTCCGGTCTCCGCCTCGCCGTCGCCCACGACGCAGGTCACGACCAGATCGGGGTTGTCGAAGGCGGCGCCGAACGCGTGGCTGAGCGAGTAGCCCAGCTCGCCGCCTTCGTGGATCGATCCCGGCGTCTCCGGGGCGACATGGCTCGGGATTCCGCCGGGGAAGGAGAACTGGCGGAACAGCGCGCGCACTCCGTCCTCATCCCTCCGGATGTGCGGATAGACCTCGGAGTAGGTGCCGTCCAGGTAGGTGTTCGCGACCATTCCCGGACCGCCGTGGCCCGGGCCGGTGACGAAGATCGAGCTCAGCTCGCGATCCCGGATGACCCGGTTGAGGTGCGCGTAGAGGAAGTTCAGCCCCGGGGTCGTCCCCCAGTGCCCGAGCAGTCGCGGCTTCACGTCCTCCGGCGTGAGCGGCCGACGCAGCAGCGGGTCGTTCTGCAGGTAGATCTGGCCGACGCTGAGATAGTTCGCCGCACGCCACCAGGCGTCGATGCTGACAAGGTCTGAATCGGGGACGCCGTCCTCCGGCGTCGAGGAGTTCTTCGTCGGGGGCGTCTCGCTCATGGTTGCAGCCTCGTCCTCTCGCTGTCTTCGTGTCGGGCCATTGGTCCTTCGATCGGGGCCTGCGCCGCGAATGCGCGCTCCGGGGTCAGCGGCCCGCGCAGCGCCCGCAGCGCGTACAGGATCGTGGCGAGATCCACGAGCTCCTGGACGAGCGCCCCCGCGACGGCGGGGATGACGCCGGTCATGGCGACGATCATGAGCGCGATGCTCAGTGCGATCCCGATCCAGATCGCGGTCAGCGCGACCCGCACGGTGTGCCGGCCGATCTCCACCGCGTGCGCGACCTTCGCCAGGGAGTCCACGAGGATCACGGCGTCGGCCGCCTCCCCCGCAGCGGTGGCCCCTTTCGCGCCCATCGCGATCCCCACATCGGATGCGGCGAGCACCGGGGCGTCGTTCACGCCGTCGCCGACCATCATGAGCGGGCGCGGACGCAGGTCGCGGGCGAGCCGCACCTTGTCGTCCGGCAGGAGCTCGGCGTGCACCTCGGCGATGCCCACCTGCGCCGCGATCGGATCCGCCGTCGCCGCGGCGTCGCCGGTCAGCATCACGATCTGCCCCACGCCGTGGTCGCGGAGCCAGGCGACGACGCCCGGCGACTCAGGACGCGGGGCGTCGGCCAGCACCAGGGCGCCGGCGTGACGCCCGTCGATTGCGACGTACGCCGCCGCCTGCCCCGACACCAGGTCGGTGCGGGCGAACCCCGGCACGAGGGAGGCGATGTACGCGGGCTTGCCCACGACCACCGTCCGCCCGCCGATGCGCGCCATCACCCCGTTCGTCGCGACCTCGCTCGCGTCCTCGGCCGTCTCGAGCGCGAGGCCGCGGTCGCGTGCCGCCGCACGGATCCCCGCCGCGAGGGCGTGCGAGGAGTACTGCTCCGCCGATGCGGCGAGGCCCAGCACCTCCTCCGCCGTGAACCCGGCCACGGGCCGGACGTCCACGAGGGCCGGCCTGCCGCGAGTGAGGGTGCCCGTCTTGTCGAACGCGACCGAGCGCACCCGCGAGAGCGTCTCGATGACCGCGCCGCCCTTGAGCACGATCCCATCCTTCGCCGACCGCGACAAGCCGCCGAGGAACGCGACGGGCGCGGCGATCAGCAGCGGGCACGGCGTCGCCAGCACCAGCACCTCGGCGAACCTCACCGCCTCGCCGGAGAGCGCCCACGCGAGCCCGCCGAGCAGGAGCGACACCGCAGTGAACGGGATCGCGAACCGGTCCGCTAGCCGCACGACGGGGGCGCGCGAGTCCTGCGCCTGTCGCACGAGCGCGAGGATCTGCTGGTACTGGCTGTCGGCGCTGCGCCGCACGGCCCTCGCCCGCGCGATGCGGGTGCCGTTGACGGCGCCGGAGAGCGCGGTCTCCCCCGCGGTGCGCGTCACGGGCAGGCTCTCGCCCGTGAGCGAGGACTCGTCGAAGGAGACCTCCTCGGTCAGGAGCTCGCAGTCCACGGGAACGATCTCGGAAGGACGGATCAGCAGCACGTCGCCGATCACGACTTCGTCGACCGGCACGTCCCGGACGAGCTCGCCGTCGCCCTCTCCATCGGTCGTGACGACGTGCGCGGTCTGCGGCGAGCGCTCGAGCAGAGCGGTCAGCTCCCGCTTGGCGCGGCGGGCCGCCACCTCCTCGAGAGCCTCGCCCCCGGAGAGCATCAGCACGATGATGAGGGAGGCGACGTACTCGCCGACCGCGAGGGTCGCGACCATGGCGACGATCGCCAGCACGTCCAGCCCGAACCGGCCTCGCAGCATCTCGCGGATCATCTGCGCGAGCGTCCACAGCACGAAGCCGCCCACCAGGATCGTCGCGATCCATCGGGCGAGGACGGCCTGGCCGATCAGGCTGAGCACGAGGACCGCGGCGAGCGTCAGAAGTGCAAGAGGTATCGCCGGCTGCCGCCTCATCGCCTTCAGCACTGCCATGTCCTCGAGCTCTTCCTCTCCGGTGGCGCGCGGTTCCGCCCCGCCCCCACCCTCCCGCGCCCTCGTGGCACCCGCAAGTGACTTTCGTCCCGTGCCCCGGCGCGGAGGGAGAGGAGCGTGAGCGCATGAACACCTCTGCGAACGCTCCGATCCTCGTCGGCGTCGACGGCTCCGACTCCTCACTCGACGCCCTCCGATACGCGGCGAAGCTCTCAGCCGCTCTCGATCTTCCGCTTCGCGCGGTCACGACTTGGGACTACCCGGCGCTCGTCGACCTCTATCCCAGCATCGGCTGGACCCCCGACAAAGACGCGGCGGTCCTCCTCGATGCCGCGATCAAGGACGTGTTCGCGGGCGATCCGCCGGAGGCACTGACGGCGGTGGTGCTGGCCGGACCCGCCGCACCGGTTCTCATCGAGGAGAGCCATCGCGCCGAGATGCTCGTGATGGGCAGCCGCGGCCGAGGCGGATTCGCCGGCCTCCTGCTCGGATCCGTCAGCGCGACCTGTGCGTCGCACGCGCACTGCCCCGTCCTCATCGTGCGGCACGAGAAGCAGAAGGACTGAGGGCCGGACCGGCGCCGCGGCTAGCGGTCGCGGCGCCGGTCCCGCTCGATCTCGAACACCGCCGCCTGCGTGCGATGGTCGAGTCCCAGCTTGCGGAGCAGGCCCGAGACGTAGTTCTTGACGGTCTTCTCGGCCAGGCCCAGCCGTTCGCCGATCTGCCGGTTGGTGAGCCCGTCCGCGATGAGCGCGAGGATCTGCCGTTCGCGCAGACCCAGTGATCCGAATCGGGGATCCTCCTCGGGGGCGTCGCGCATGCGTTGCATCGCGTTGCGTTCCGCACCCGGGTGCAGAAGCCTCCTGCCCGCCGCGACGGCGCGGATGGCGTCGAGCAGCCCGGCGGCGCGGACGCTCTTCAGGAGATACCCGGCGGCGTCGGCCATCACGGCCGCGAACATGGCGTCGTCGTCGTCGTAGGCCGTGAGGATGAGGCACTGCACCTGCGGATGGTCCTGCCGGATCTGCCGGCAGAGGTCGATCCCGTTCCCGTCCGGAAGCCGGACATCGAGCACGGCCACATCGGGCTGCGTCGCCGCGATCCGTGCAAGGGCGTCGTGGACGGTGGCGGCCTCGCCGACCACCGTCAGATCGGGCTGCCCGCCGACAACCCCTGCGAGCCCTTGCCGGACGATCTCGTGATCGTCGACGAGGAACACACTGCTCATGCGAACTCCCTTTCCTCCGGCGCGCGCCGACTCCCGTCCGCGGCGCTCGCTCCGGGCCGCGAGGATCGGCGATCCCAACGTCCCGTCAACGACATCTTGCCTGTTCGGGTGCACGGTGAGGTCGTCGACCTCTGTGCGCACGCCACGGACGCGACGCGCCGCCGTCTTCGCCGCGAGACGCTCGACATCACTGCCGACTTCGCCCGAGATGCACGTCTCCACACTGCGCGCGCCATGCGCGCGTGCCAGGGTCGAAGGTCCCCTGCCGCGGTAGACTCGGTCCCTCACGCGCAGGGAGTCTCATGGCCGACGATCCGCTCACGTTCCCCGATGTCCCGCGCCTGGAACTCGAGAAGACCATCGCGGACCTGATGGCCCATGCCGAGCACGTGTTCTCCGCTCAGGGGCGGCTGCGCAGCCTGCTCGGCGCGACCCGCGCGGTCAGCGAGGACCTGGATCTGGACACGGTGCTCCGCCGGATCGTCGAGGCGGCGATCGAGCTCGTCGGCGCACGATACGGCGCGCTCGGCGTCATCGACGAGGACGGACTGCTCGAGCGCTTCATCCACCAGGGCATGTCGTCCGAGGTGATCCGCGACATCGGCGCACCGCCGGAGGGGCACGGCCTGCTCGGCGCCGTGATCGAACTCGGCGAGAGCATCCGGATCCCGCGCATCGCCGACGACGCGCGCTCGGTCGGCTTCCCGGAGAATCACCCCGCCATGGATGCGTTCCTGGGGGTGCCGATCCGCATCCGCGACCAGACGTACGGGAACCTCTATCTGACGAACCCGGACAAGAAGGACTTCTCCGACGACGATCAGGAGATCATCGAAGCTCTCGCGACGACCGCCGGGGTGGCGATCGAGAACGCTCGGCTGTTCGCCGAGACGCGACGACGGGAACGGCTGGGGACGGCGCTGTCGGAGGTCACCGCCGCTCTCCTCTCGCCGGTCGGCGGCGACTCGCTTCGCATCGTCGCCGATGCGATCGTGACGGTGGTGCCCGTCGAACTCGTCGCGATCATCACGCCCGACGAGGACGAACGCTTGCGCATCGACATCGCGCGCGGCGCCGACGCGGGCGCCATCGAGGAAGCCCACTATCCCGCGGCGAGCGCTCTCGCGGCCCGCGCGATGGCAGAGGGGCAGGTGATCGTCGATCAGTTGCCGGAGCCGGTCGATGCCGTCGTACGTCCCTTCGGGCACACGGTCGCAGCGCCCCTGGTGGTGTCCGGCGACGCCGTCGGAGCGCTCTGCGTTTCTCGCGGCCGTTCCGCCTACACCCGCACCGAGCTCGACACGATCTCGGATTTCGCCTCGCAAGCCGGCCTGGCGATCTCCCTGGCGCACGCCCGTGAGCAGCGGCAGCGGCTCGAGATCATCGAGGACCGCAGCCGGATCGCGAGAGACCTTCACGACAGTGTCATCCAACGGCTGTTCGCGACCGCCCTCGGTCTCCAGGCACTCGCCTCGGCCCATCCTGCGCAGGCCGATGCGCTCGAACGGCACATCGAAGAGCTCGATGCGACGATCACCGACATCAGGACGGCGATCTTCGCCCTCCGCAGCCATGGGACTTCGGAGACCGGGCTGCGCGGCCGTCTCCTCGAGCTCGTCTCCGCGATGACCCCGATGCCACGGATCACCTTCGCCGGTCCGGTCGATCTCGCCGTCACAGAGGAGCTCGCCGACGACCTCATCGCTGTCGTCCGCGAGTCCCTGGCGAACGTCGTCCGCCATGCTCGCGCCTCGTGGTCCTCCGTCGCCGTGCTCGTCTCCGAGACCGAGGTCGTGGTGACGGTCGAGGACGACGGCATCGGCCTGCCCGTGCAGATCACGCGGAGCGGCACCGCCAATCTCGCCGAGCGCGCCTCCCTGCGCGACGGCGTGTACGCGCTGGAGCCGCGCCATGGCGGCGGCACCCGCGCCCGGTGGAGCGTCCCACTGCCCACGTGACCAAAGTCCCGGCCGACGATCCGCGCAGCGTGTTGGGTCTTCTTCATGAGCGCAACGTTGGCCTTCCTCGGTGCCACCGGCACCGTGACCGGATCCCGATATCTGATCGACAGCGGCAAGACGCGGATCCTCGTCGACTGCGGGCTGTTCCAGGGCTACAAGGCGCTGCGCGAAAGGAACCGCGCGCCCTTCCCCGTGCCTCCGGAGAGC
Source organism: Microbacterium sp. NPDC056052 (assembly GCF_042266785.1). Lineage (NCBI taxonomy): Bacteria > Bacillati > Actinomycetota > Actinomycetes > Micrococcales > Microbacteriaceae > Microbacterium > Microbacterium sp. NPDC056052. The sequence continues at coordinate 40,121 of NZ_JBHJWV010000009.1, read as the reverse complement.
ATCGACGCGGTCGTGATCACGCATGCCCATCTCGATCACACCGGGTATCTGCCCGCGCTCGTGCGCGACGGATTCCGCGGCACGATCCACAGCACGGTCGGCACCGAGGAACTGAGCACGCTCGTCCTGCCCGACAGCGGGCGGCTCCAGGAGGAACAGGCCGAGTACGCGTCACGCCGCCACAGCTCTCGTCACGCGTCCCCGCGCCCGCTCTACACGGAGGAGGATGCGATGCGGGCCCTCACGCACTTCCAAGGGCACCCTTTCGACGACGAGTTCACCGTGGGCGACGTCCGCACCACCTTCGTGCCTGCCGGGCATATCCTGGGCGCGGCTCAGCTCCGGCTCGACGTGACCGGCACGCGACTGCATTTCACCGGCGACCTCGGGCGCTCGGACGATCCGCTCATGCGTGCTCCACGACCCCTCGAGCCGACGGACGTGCTCGTGTCCGAGTCCACCTACGGGGACCGCGCCCATCCTGCCGAAGACCCGGCATCCGCACTCGCCGACATCGTGACCCGCGTCAGCAAGCGGGGCGGCGTGCTCCTGCTCCCCGCCTTCGCCATCGGGCGAGCCGAGTCGCTGCTGCTGCACCTGAGCCGGCTCCGCGCCGCCGGACGCATACCGGAGATCCCGGTGTTCCTGAACAGCCCCATGGCCGTGAGCGGCGCCGACATCTACGCGCGCCACCCCGAAGAGCACCGCATCCCGGCCGACGAGTTCACGCGCATGTACGAGTTCGCAACCCTGGTGCGCACAGTCGACGAGTCCAAGGCGCTCAACACGCGGGGCGGGCCCGCCATCATCATCTCCGCGAGCGGCATGCTCGAAGGAGGGCGGATCCTGCACCACATCGCCGCCTACGGACCGGATCCGCGCAACGCCATCGTCCTGACCGGCTTCCAGGCCGGCGGTACTCGCGGCGATGCGCTGCAGCGCGGAGAACGCATGTTGCGCATCTACGGTCAGGACATCCCGATCCTCGCCGAGGTCGTCTCCCTGGAGATGCTGTCGGCTCACGCCGACGCGAAGCAGATCGTCGAGTGGATGAGTAGCACGTCGGAGGCCCCGAGCCAGGTGTTCCTCACGCATGGCGAACCCGGCGCCGCGGATGCGCTCCGGGCACGCATCCAACGCGAGCTCGGGTGGCGAGCCCGCATCCCGGAGATCGGAGATCGGGTCTCGCTGGGCAGGCAGACGGAGTCAGGAGCGGACCGTGGTCCGGGCGTCGCAGGAGCCGCTGCGGCTGCAGCCGAAACCTCGAGACCGCTGCCGACGCGCCCCGGCCTCGCCTCCGAGACTCCGCGGGCGATGATGCGCGCCGCCCTGGTGTCCTCGTTCACGGAGCCGATCGCCGTGCGGGACGTGCCGGTGCCGATCCCCGGCCCGGGACAGGTCCTCGTGCGGATCGAGATGAGCGGCCTCTGCCACACCGACATCCACGCGGCCCACGGCGATTGGCCCGTGAAGCCCTCATTGCCGTTCATCCCGGGGCACGAGGGGATCGGCCGCGTGGACGGCCTCGGTGAAGGCGTCTCGGTTCCCGCCATCGGGACGCGCGTGGCGCTGGCCTGGCTCGGTTCCGCGTGCGGATCCTGCCGCTTCTGCGAGACCGGACGCGAGAACCTGTGCCTGGCGCAGACGAACACCGGATACTCGGCCAACGGTTCGCACGCCGAGTACACGGTGATCGATGCCCGGTTCGCCGTGCCCGTCCCCGAGCCGATCACCTCCGTCGACGCCGCGCCCCTCACCTGCGCCGGCGTGACGACGTACGCCGCGATCAAAGCTGCGCGCGTGACTCCGTCCGAACGCGTCGCGGTCTTCGGGATCGGTGGGCTCGGACATCTCGCGGTGCAGTACGCACGGCTCGTCGGCGCCGAAGTCATCGCGATCGACGTCGACGACGAGAAGCTGAAGCTTGCCACCATGCTCGGCGCCGATCACGTGATCAATGCCGCGAAAGAGGACCCCGTCGAGGTGATCCGAGCACTCGGCGGCGCCGATGCATCCGTCGTCCTCGCCGTCGCGCCGTCCGTGTTCGACCAGGCCTATCGTGCGCTCGCCCGAGGAGGACGACTGGTGCTCGTCTCGCTGCCCAAGGACGGAACGCTGACCTTCCCGGTGTTCGACACCGTCCTCAACGGCATCGAGATCATCGGCTCGATCGTCGGCACCCGCGAGGACCTCGCCGAGGTGTTCCGGCTCCACGCGCTCGGTCGCACGACCGTCGTCGCGCAGACGCGACCGCTCTCTGCGGCGGCGGCGGCGATGCAGGAGGTGCTCGACGGTTCTGTACCCGCCCGCCTGGTGTTCGACCTCGACCTCGAGCGCTCCGGCGACGGAGCGCTCGCGAGCTGAGAGCGTGAGCCGACTCGGCTCGGAGGCGCAGATGCGCCTGCTCGCCGGGCAGAAGGCGATCCTGGAGCAAGGGGGTCTGTCCGCCGCGTGACTTTCGTCCCGTCCTCGACCCCCGGTGCGCGGGACCGTGGAGGCATGGACAGCAGCGACAGCAGCAACAGCAGCCGGATCATCGTCGGCGTCGACGGGTCTGACTCCTCCGTCGCCGCCCTGCGCTACGCGGCCCGGCTCGCGGAAGCACTGGGCGCGCCGCTCGAGGCCGTGACGACCTGGTACTACTCGTCGATCACCGGTGCAGAGCTGGTGATCGAATGGACGCCGGAGATCGTCGCGGAAGGAACGCTGACCGCGACCATCGACCGCGCCTTCGGCGATGCGCCGCCCGCCCCGCTGGTCCGCACGGTGGCAGGAGGCATGCCTGCGCCGACCCTGATCGAGATGAGCAGGACCTGCCAGATGCTCGTCGTCGGCAACCGCGGCCACGGCGGATTCGTCGGCCTGTTGCTCGGCTCGGTCAGCGCCGCCTGCGTGCGGCACGCGCATTCGCCCGTCCTCGTCGTCCGCCCGCAGGACATCGACACCGACACCGACACCGACACCGACACCGACACCGACACCGACACCGACACCGACACCGAGGAGTGATCATGATGTACGGCTATGGCGACTACTGGTCGCTGATGTGGATGATGTTCGGGATCGTGGCGTTCGCCGCCTACCTGTTCGCCCTGTTCGCCGTCGTCGCCGACCTGTTCCGGGATCACACGCTCGGCGGCGTCGCGAAGGCGCTGTGGGTGATCGCCCTCGTCTTCCTCCCCCTGCTCGCCCTGCTCGCCTACCTCATCGCACGAGGTCCCGGCATGCAGGATCGCGCGAACCGCGAAGCCGAGCGGATGTGGCGCGCCACCGACGCCTTCCTTCGCCGGATGCCGGTCGCCGGCACACCCTCCGAGGAGATCGCGCGCGCCAAGGCCCTCCGCGACGACGGCACGATCACCGAGGCCGAGTTCCAGTCGCTCAAGGCACGGGCGCTGTCCGCACCCGTGCAGGCGTCGGCAGTGGACGCCTGGGCGCAGAGCACCTCTCCCGAGCCGCAGAGCTGATCTCACATCACGCCGCCCAGGGCCGATTCCCCGTCCGGAGCCGTGCGCAGCTCCCCTTCGAGTGCTCGTCGCGCAGCGGTGCCGACCGTCGGCGCGGTCACGAGGAAGATGCGCCGTTCGCACACGGCCTCTCCACGGCGGCCGGTCAGGCGTTCGGATCCGCCGCGCGGGCCCTCGCCACGACGATCCCGCGCTGCGAGGTGGGGAAGCGCTGCAGCATCGCCCGCAGCTCCGCGGCGCCGACGTCGGCGCCGAAGGCCTCCGCAGCGGGCTCGAGCATGATGCCGCTCGCGAGACCACCGGCGACCACGGGATCGAACCCGAGGTCGTCCACCAGCCGGGCCACCCGCGCCAGATCGTCCGGATCGTCCCCGGCGATCGCGATCGCCTTGCGGTCAGATGCGCCAGCGGGACGCGTCTCGTCCTCGAGGTCCTGATAGCCCATGTGATTGAAGGCCTTCACGACCCGGGATCCGGACAGGAATCGCTGCACGATCTCGCTCGTGGACGTGCGCGGATCATCGAGCTCGCCGCGGAGCCCGTCGCCCCACCAGTAGTTCATGGCGTCGATCACGAGCTTCCCCCGCAGCAGCTCGGCCGGCAGAGTCCTGTGCCGGCCGAGCGGGAGGGCCAGGAGCACGGCGTCGGCCGTGCGTGCGAGCTCCGCCACGTCGACCGCGGTCGCGCCGAGGGCTCGCGCCGCACGCGCGATCCGGGTCGGATCGGATGACGCCGCGAGCAGCACCCGATAACCGGCCGAGACCGCGAGCCGGGCGAGCACGCTGCCGACCCGACCGGCACCGATGATGCCGAGCGTCTCGATCCGGGATGCCTTGTCCGCCACGGCGCCATCGTATCCAGGGACCTGTCGGTCCCTGGATCCGTCGAGGGGCCCGACTCCGCGGGCCGGACGTTCGGACGCTCACGCACCGATGAGGGATCGAGATCCAGATGCCGACGCGGCGCCGCGGTGGGACGCCAGGGATCCCGCCGCCTCAGCCGATCGGGTGCTCGATCCGCGCCCGGGCCTCGCGCTCGACGAGGACCGGCACGAAGTCGCGCACCCTGGCCTGCTCGAACGTGCGCTGCGCGTCTCGGACCGCACCGTCGATCTCGATCTCCGCGGTCTGCGGGAACCTCGCCTGGAGACGTTCGATGACGTCGGAGATGGCCTTGTCCTCGTCGGACGGTTCGCGGGTCATGGCGCCATCGTCGGCTTCCGCCCGCGCCGTGTCAAGCGAGGCAGGGGATCCACAGCCCGTTGGCGGCCGATTCATTCCGAGTCGTCCCCGTCAGCGGAGCCCAGGGGGTGCGCTGACGGGGACGACTCGGAATGGGGGACGGCGGGGGCAGCTCCGGCCCGATGCTGGCGCGCGATCCGGCTCCGGGGATAGGTTCTTCTCGTGCCATCCCTGGAAGCCCTCATCGCCTTCGCCCTCACCTCCCTGGTCCTGATCGCCATCCCGGGGCCGAGCGTGCTGTTCGTCATCGGACGATCGCTCGCGTGGGGTCGCAGCGCCGGCCTCTGGACCGTGCTGGGCAATGAGCTCGGCAGCCTCGTCCCGATCGGGGCCGTGGCGTTCGGCGTGGGAGCCATCGTCGCGCAGTCGGTGGCCCTCTTCACGGTGGTCAAGGTGCTCGGCGCGCTCTATCTCGCGTATCTCGGCATCCAGGCCATCCGCCACCGCCGCGACGGCGTCGGCGACGCCTCCGAGGCGAGCCCGCGACGGGTCTCGTCGCTCGTGATGCTGCGGCAGGGCTTCATCGTCGGGGCCACCAACCCCAAGACCATCGTCTTCTTCGTCGCCGCCCTGCCCCAGTTCGTGGACTTCCATGCCGGTGCCGTGCCGGTGCAGATGATGATCCTCGGGCTGGTCTTCACCGTCATCGCGTTCGCGTGCGACGCGACCTGGGCGCTCATCGCCGGATCCGCACGCGCCTGGTTCGCGAAGTCCCCGCGCCGGCTCGCCGCGGTCCGCGGCACCGGCGGCGGCATGATGATCGGCCTCGGCGGGGTGCTGCTGCTCGCCGACAACAAGACCTAAGCGGACGCCGTCGGCGATACGGGGATCCCGGTCCTCGCACACCGATCCGACGTCGGATGCGCCCTATCGGGCGTTCTGAACGAGTTTTCGCGCGGCCCGCTGCTTGAGACGGCGGTCGACGATGAGGCCCATGACGATCCACCCGCCGAGAGCGGTGATGATCCACATGATCAAGGGCGCCAGGATCCACGACGTGACGCCGTTGATCTGAATGCCGCCGGGGAACCAGGTGGCGATCCAGAGGGCGAGCAGGGTGGCGACGATTCCCACCCCGCCCGCGAGCGGTGCGGCGTATCGCTGGGCCACGGATTGCACGAAGGGTCCGAGGATGACGTGCGCGAGGGTGAACACCCCGAGGGCGACGAAGAACCCGGAGAGGCTGAGGGCGACGTCCGGGAGCGTGAGATGGACGACGACGAGCGCGACCGCGCCGAGCACGAGCTGCGAGAGGATCTGGAACAGGAATCTGAGCATGGCTGCCTGCTTCTTGGTCGGGACGGGGCGGGACTACGCCCGGTCGGCTGCGCGGATCGCATCACGGCGCGAGGCGACCCCGAGCTTGCGGTAGATCGCGCGGATGTGGGACTTCACCGTGGGGTAGGCGATGCCGAGATCCGCCGCGATCTCGTCGGCGGTCATCGTGGTGCGCAGGCACACGAGGACCTCCCTCTCGCGCTCGGTGAGCACGCCGGTCACCGTGGTCGCATGCTGTCCGCGTTTCCTGAGGACGGCGTGGAGGAACTCCTGATGATCCGACCCCCAGTGCGCGTGGGCGCTGAGGAGATCGGCGATGATCGGGTCGTCGCTGAGGAACGGCGCCAGCACGCGTTCCGCCGCAGCGTTCTCCAGCGCGTGGTCGAGCTGCTCATGCGCGCGATCTCCGTGCCCCGCCGCCGAATGAAGCGCGGCCGAGGTGACCAGGGTGCTGACGCGCGCGTACCGGGGCATTCCTGCCGCGGCCGCGAGACGGAACACCTGACCCGACAGACCGGGCTCGCCCATGGTGCGGTAGAGCTCTGCGAGCAGTGCGTGCGCGACGGCGGCACCGGTACGGGTGAGAGTGGGTGCGGCAAGCGCCCTGGCCCGTTCGTCCTGCCCCTGCGCGTGTGCGAGATGCGCCGACACGGCCCGGCGAAGCGTGTCCCAGGGGATCCCGTGCTTGTCGGTCCTGCTGATTCCCTGGAGAAGTCCCGCGGCCGCGTAGTAGCGGTCCTCGCGTTTCAACGCGATGACGCTCATCACGTAGTAGAGACGGGCGAGGGCTTCGAAGTTGTTCCCGGGGCTGTCATCGACGATCGCCGCTTCGAGCAGTGCGGCCGCGCGCTCGAAATCGCCGCGCCAGTAGGCGATGCATCCTCGGTTCGCCTCGGGGAGCCCGCCTTCGAACAGGTCCCAGTCGGACGGAGCCGGCGTCGGCGGAAGCGTGTCGAGAACCTGCTCGGCCTCCGTGAACAGTCCGGCCTGGGTGAGCGCGAACGCGAGGTTCGACTGGGCGAGGCGATGGGTCTGCTGACGGCCCTGAAGGTGCGCCTCTGTCGCGGCGGCGCGCAGGAGGGCGATCGCTCCCGGGAAGTTCCTGCGGAGCCGCACCTCCGTCCATCCGAGCAGGAACAGCGCCGACGAGTAGTCGTCGTCGGCCTCGCAATGAGAGAGCGCCTGATGCGCCCGGTCGGCGATGGCGGCCTTGGCCGCTGCGTCGGGGGCGAGCAGCAGGTCGGTGAAGCAGGCGACGAAGTCGTCGGCGGCGACGCGCAGGCCCTGCCCGCGAAGATACTCGGCGCCGTAGGAGTCTCCCGCGAGGTCACGGCAGCACGCCCTGATCAGGAGGACATGCGGGTCGTGCGGGTCAGGAGCAGCCACGCAGAGCTGCTCGAGGTCGCTGGTGTGGGATTCGATGATGAGTCGCAGCCAGTTCCTGCGAAAGAGGATCCGTGCCTCCTCCGGAGCCGCGGAGGCCATCTCCCGGCGGACGTCATCGATCATGTCTCCACGCTACTGGCGCGATGCGGCGGGTGGATGAGATCCGTCCCGCGTCTCATCCGAAGAGGATGAGATCCGATTCCGCGCCGGTTCCTGCGGGAAACACTGACAGCGATGAACCGTCTGCTTCCCGGCCTGAGTCGCCGGAATCTGGGGCGTGAACTCCTCGCGGGGGTCACGCTCATCGCGATCGCGATCCCCCTCAACATCGGGTACGCGCAGATCGCCGGCCTTCCGGCCACCGCGGGCTTGTACGCGCTGGTGCTGCCGACGATCGCGTGGGTCGTTCTGACCTCCTCTCGTCAGCTCGTCGCGTCCCCGGACGCGTCGGCCGCTGCGCTCGTGGCCGCTTCGGTGGGCGGCCTGGCCGCGGCCGGTTCTCAGGACTACCTGACGATGGCGCTCGCGCAGGCGATCATCTGCGGGCTGCTGTTCGGCGCCATGGCCGTGTTCAAACTGGGATTCCTCGCGAACTTCCTCTCCCGCCCGATCCTGATCGGGTTCATCGCCGGTCTCGCCCTCGACGTCTTCGTGTCCCAGGTCGCGAAGATGCTCGGCGTGCACATCGACGCGGGGAGCGAGTTCACCGAGAAGGTCGTCGACCTGGTCGGCGGACTGGGCAGGGTGAACCCGTGGTCGGTGCTGATCTCGGTCGCGGCGGTCGCGATCCTGCTCCTCGGACGCAGGCTCCTGCCGTCCCTGCCCTGGGCGCTGGTGGTGCTCGTGGTCGCGACGCTGGCCGTTTCGCTCACGCACGCCGGTGACGCGGGCGTCGCCGTTCTGGGCGAGGTGCCTTCCGGCCCGCCGGTGCTGACCTGGCCTCTGCTGGGCTGGGAGCAGTGGCTGGCTCTGGTGCCGTCCGCGATCGCCTTGACGGCCGTCGCAGCGGCGGAAGGACTCCTCGTGTCCCGCTCCTACGGCGAGAAGCACCGGCATCCGACCGACGCGAACCGCGACCTGCTCGCGTTCGGCGCGGCGAATCTGGTCGCCGGCGCGTCCGGCTCCTTCGCGGTCGGCGCATCGACCAGCCGGACGGCGGCGATGGACCAGACGGGTTCTCGGACACAGCTGCCCTCGCTGGTGCTCGCCGTCGGCACGGTCCTGCTGCTGCTCTTCGGCACCGCGCTTCTCGCCGAGATCCCGTCTCCGGCGATCGGCGCGATCGTCGGCATCGCCGTTCTTCCGCTCCTGGGCGTTCGCGAGTTCCTGCAGCTGTGGCGGCTGTCCCGGACCGAGTTCTGGATCGGCGTCGCGTGTCTCGCCGCGACGGTCCTGGTCGGAGCGATCGCGGGCATCGTGGTCGCCTTCGTGCTCTCCCTCATCAACCTCGCCCGACGCGCCGCCGCCCCCGCCATCGACGTGCTCGCCGACAACGACGACCCCGCCGCCTCGCTCCTGGAGGACGCGCCGGCCGGTGCGGTGACGGCGGACGGCGTGATCGTCGTGCGGATGGCCGCGCCGCTCTTCTTCGCCAACGGCACGGTGTTCGCGCAATCCGTGCAGCGCGCCGTCGACGCCGCCGGCCGTGCCCGGATCCATCACCTCGTGATCGACATGGAAGCCATCACCGATGTCGACGTCACCGGCGCGGAAGCCTTCGACGGTCTCAGGACCTGGCTCGACGACGCCCGGATCGCTCTCGCCTTCAGTCGCGTCCGGGCCGGTGCTCGTCCCCGCCTCGCGCACTTCGACATCATTCGCGACGACGATCCCGTCTACGACACCAACCGTGCTGCCGTTGCGGCGCTCTCACCGGCGGAGCCCCGCGCCGCGGAAAGGAGCCGATGATGCTCGGCCAGGTCATCGGGGAGATCCTTCCCCTCACGCTCGCCATCGCGATCAGCCCGCTCACCATCGTGGCGGTCATCCTCCTGCTGCTCTCGCCGAACGCCCGCAGCACCGGCCCCGGCTTCCTGATCGGCTGGAGCGCCGGAGTCGCCGTCGCGGCAACGGCCTTCGTGCTGATCGCGGGCGCGCTGCCACCGCGCGCGAGTGCCGACGGACCCGACCTCGTCCGGGCGATCGTGCAGTTCGTCCTCGCCGCACTGCTGCTCCTGCTCGCTGTGAAGCAATGGCGCAGCCGGCCGGCGCCCGGTGCTGATCCGGTTCTCCCGAAGTGGATGTCGGCGATCGACGCGCTCACCTTCGGCCGGGTGCTCGGCCTCGGACTGCTGCTCTCCCTGCCGCGACCGAAGACCCTGCTGATGGCCGCGAGCGCCGGAATGATCATCGGCGGCGCCGGACTCCCCCCGGCCTCCGCGGCCATCGCCACCGGCGTGTTCATCCTGTGCTCCATCTCCACGGTGCTCGTCCCCGTGGTGGCCTACCTCTTCGCCGCCGACCGTCTGCGCCGGCCGCTCGAGGCCTTCCGCGCATGGCTCACTCGCGAGAACGCCGTGATCACCACGGTGCTGCTGCTGGTCATCGGCGTTCTCATGCTCGGCAAGGGCCTCGGCTCCCTCTGACCCCCACCGCAGTGCCTGCGCCCTGCAGGCCTCAACCACCTCCGAGAAACGGAAAACGAGATATGAACTTCTGGGTAGATTTCTGGGCGATCCTGGGCTGGATGCTCTGGGCGGTCGTGTTCATCGGCTACCTCTTCGCGCTGTTCGCGATCGTCGGCGACCTGTTCCGGGATCGCACGCTCAACGGATGGTGGAAGGCCGTCTGGATCGTCTTCCTGATCTTCCTGCCCTTCCTCACCGCCCTCGTGTACATCATCGCCCGGGGCGAGGGCATGGCCGAACGCAGCGACCGGGCCGCCCGCAACGCCGAGACGGCCGCGCAGGCCTACATTCGCGACGTCGCAGGGAAGAGCCCGAGCGAGGAGATCGCAGCAGCGTCCGCGCTGCTCGAATCCGGATCCATCAGCCAGGAGGAGTTCGACCGGCTCAAGGCGAAGGCTCTGGCGTGACCGGCTCTGTCATCGAGACCCCGCCGTTCGGGCCGGTCGACCTCTACCTGCTGGGGCTCCCCGGTGAGCTCCCTGACCCGGACGCGCTTTCGGCGCTGACCGAGCTCACCGGATCCGGCCTTCTGCGCCTGCTCGACCTGCTCCTCATCTCCCGCTCCGCCGCCGGCGAGACGACGATCGTCGAAGCCGCGGAGGTCCCGGGCGGGTTCGAGATCGGCGCCGCGGGCCTCGGGGCCGCCGGGCTCATCGGGAACGAGGACGTCGACGGTCTCGCAGCCCTGATCCCCGACGGCACGGCGGCACTCCTCGTCGCCGTCGAGCTCGTGTATCAGCGCGATCTCGCGGAGAAGACCGCGGCATCGGGCGCGGAGCTGCTCGCATACGAACGCATCCCGGCGCCGGTCGTGAACGCCCTTCTCGATTCGTTCGTCGCCGAGAGGGGGAACTGAGATGCCGTTCATTCCAAGGATCGGCAGGCCGGGGCTGCTCGGGCTGGCCGCCCGCACCGCCGTCGTCGCCGGGACGGCGACCGCGGTCAGTGGCGGGATCATGGCCCACCAGCAGAAGAAGGCACGGACGCAGTACGAGGCGGCCCAGTACGAGAACGCCCGATACGAGGCCGAGCGCCCCTCGGCTGCGATCCCCCCTTCTCCGGCTCCGTCTGCGGCATCCGGTGACCTGGTCGCCGAACTGCAACGTCTCGGCGACCTGAGAACGCAGGGGCTGCTGAGCGAGGCCGAGTTCGAAACCGCAAAAGCCAGGCTGCTGCGTTGAGCCGCACGAAGAACCGACGAAAGGAGACCGAGATGGCTGCCATCCCCGTCAACGTCCAGAACTTCAACCGAGCCGAGACCGACCTCATGTTCTCGCGCCTCGCCGCACCTCACGGCGTCGGGACCTGGAATCACACCTACGAGGTGACTCCGCTCGATGATCAGCCGGTGATCCGGCAGAACCGCGACACCCTGTACAGCATGACGATCCTCGATGTCAGGGAGGACGTCATGCTCACGCTCCCGGACACCGGGGACCGCTACATCTCGGCCTTCGTGATCAGCCAGGAACACTACGGACAGGCGATCCTCAGCGAGCCGGGCGACCATGTCCTCACCCGCGACCTCGTGGGCACGGACTACGCCGGGGTGATCGTCCGCATCCTCGTCGATCCGACGGACGCCGACGACGTGACAGAGGTGAACCGGCTGCAGGACGCGCTCCGCCTTCACGGCGGCGGCTCGGGAACCTACCCGATGCCCGACTACGACGAGGCATCCCATACCGCGACCCGCCGCGCGATCCTGGAACTCGCCCGCGGTGTGAGCAAGTACGACCACGCCTTCGGCGCCCGGCACGAGGTCGACGCGATCCTGCATCTGCTCGGCACCGCCTCCGGTTGGGGCGGCCTCCCGGAGTACGAGGCGACCTATATCAGCGTCGACGAGAACCTCCCGGTCGACGAGTACCGGCTCAGGCTCAAGGACATCCCGGTAGACGCGTTCTGGTCGGTATCGCTGTACAACGCGGCAGGGTACTTCGAGGAGAACGCGCTCGGGGTGAACAGCATCAACAGCCTCGCCGCGACCCCCGACGTCGATGGTGCCGTCACCATTCGTTTCGGCACCCAGCTGGACGGAGTGCCGAACGCGCTGCCGATCATGCCGGGCTGGAACTACGTGCTGCGCCTGTACCGTCCGCTCCCCGTCGTGCTCGACGGATCCTGGACCGCACCTCGTCCCGAGGTGATCTGACGAACGGGCGGGGCACCGCCCCGCCCGTTCCCCCGCATACACGCATACGTCTCACCGGGACCTTCTCCCGGCATCGCGACCAGGAGGAGCACGCATGGCGCAGCCCACCGCCGATCAGCTCGCTGCCGAGCTCGACGAACTCAAAGCGGTCAACGCCGAACTCGTCCGAGCCCTCGAAGAGGAACGGGCCCCAGCCCGCGGTGGACGCGGAGACAGAGAGGTCCCGCGCAGGACACGCACCGGCGGATGGGGAAGGACGCTGCTCTCGGCGAGCCTGATCGTGATCGGGGCCCTCCTCGCCCCCGTCGCGGTCGTATCGACGTGGGCGCACCATCAGCTCACCGACACGGACTACTTCGTCAGCACGTTCGCGCCTCTCGCCCATGAGCCCGCCGTGCAGGATCTCGTGGCGGATGAAGCCGTCACCGCGATCGAGTCGCACATCGACATCGACCGGATCGCCGACGACCTCTTCGCGGGACTCGGCGACCTCGACCTCACTCCACGGGCCCGGGGAGCCCTGCAACTGCTCCAGGCCCCCGTGGTCTCCGGCCTCAAAGACCTGATCCGCAAGACGATCGACGGCTTCGTCCGCTCCGATGCCTTCGCAGCGATCTGGAAGGACGCTCTCGAGGTCACGCATCGCCAGCTCCTCAGCACCGCCACCGGGCAGCAAGGAGCAGCGATCACGATCGGCCAGAACCAGCGGATCCAGCTCGAACTCGGCCCGATCATCGACGCCGTCAAGGAAGAACTCGTCAAGGACGGGGTTCCTCTCGCCGACCGCATTCCCGCGATCTCCCGGTCGATCGTGCTCGCCGAGGACACCTCGATCGGCATCTACCTCACGATCTATCAGATCGTGATCGCGATCGGCATCTGGCTCCCCTGGGCCATGCTGATCATGCTCGCCGCAGGGGTGCTCGTGGCGCGCAGGCGCGCGCTCGCTCTCGCCGGGGCATCAGGAGCCGTGCTCCTGCTCATACTGCTGGCCGGCAACGGCATCAGCATCGGAACGAATCTCTTCGCGCTGGCGGTCGCGGCGTCCATCCCGCACGACGCCGCCGTCGTCCTCTACACCGGAGTCCTCCAGTACGTGACGGACATGCTCATCGCGCTCGGTTCCGTCGCCGCCGCCACGCTCGCGATCACGCTGGTCGCGGGACCGTGGCCGTGGGCCAGAAGGCTGCGCGGGCACGGGCTCGCCGCGATAGCCGCGGTCCGGCACCGCGCCGAACAACGCGGCATCACCACGGGAACCGTCGGGGAGCGCCTGTACCGGTGGCGGGGTCCGCTCCGCCTCGTCATCGGCACCGCGTGCGCGGCGTTCATTCTCCTCGTCCGACCGATCACGCCCGGAATCGCCCTGTGGACCGCAGTACTCGGCGTGGGCGCCGTGATCGTCCTCGAGCTGCTCTCCCGGCCGACCGCTCGCGCGGCGGCCATCGATACCACCGCCGAACGCCCCGAAGCCATGGAGACCCGCCTATGAACACCTCGCACACGCGCACCGTGCCGATCGCGACGGCCCCGAATCTCCGCGACCTGGGTGGGCTGCCGAGCACGGCCGGCGAGGTGAGGCGCGGACGGGTGTATCGCTCGGCGGCCCTCTCCTCCTTGACGGATGCCGACGAGCAGCGATTCGCCGCGCTCGGGATCCGCACGGTGTACGACCTGCGCACCGCGGAGGAGGCCACCGCATCCCGCGACCGCCTCCCCGAAGGGGTCGACACGGTGACCCTCGATGTGCTCGCGGACAGCTCCACGAGCGTCGCAGCGAGCCTCGGGCAACTCGCCGCCGACCCTCAGGCCTTCGCCGCCTCGCTCGCCGGCGGGCGGGCCCAGCAGCTGTTCGAAGAGACGTACCGCGACTTCGTCCGGCTCCCCTCGGCGCTCCGCGCCTACCGCGCGTTCTACGCGAGCCTCCTCGACGAAGACCGGCACGGAGGGGCGCTGTTCCACTGCACCACCGGCAAGGACCGCACCGGCTGGGCCGCCGCGACGCTCCTCACCCTTCTGGGCGTCAGCGAGGACGATGTGTACGACGACTACCTGCAGACCAACACCGATCTGCTCCCCGCCCTCGAACCCGTGCTTCAGCGGGCCGAAACACAGGGCGTCGACCGGGACGTCCTGCTTCCCGTGCTCGGCGTCCGGGAGAGCTACCTCGCCGCCGCGTTCACGCAGATGCGGGAGCAGTTCGGCAGCATCCAGGGGTACGCACGCGAAGGACTCGGGCTGAGCACGCGTGACGAGCGGCGGCTTCGTGAGACCTTCCTCTCCGAACCCGAAGGCGCGATCTTCCGACGCGCGGACAGCGACTCGACCGACGCCACGATCAGCGCCGGGATAGCGTGATCGGGTGAGGTCTTTCGAGGAGCTGGTGGCGGAGGCGGAGTCCGCGGAGGTGAGCGGCTGGGGATTCGGGTGGCTCGACGGCCGCGCCACCGAGGAGCGACCGCCCTGGGGATACTCGGGCCTCCTAGCCGAGAAACTCCGCCGGGCCGCTTCGGCACTCGACATCGACACGGGCGGCGGAGAGGTCCTCGCCGAGGCGGCGGTGTTTCCGCCGCGCATGGTGGTGACGGAGGGGTGGGCGCCGAATGCCGAGCACGCTCGGGCGCTGCTCGGACCGCGAGGCGTCGACGTCGTCGAATCCTCGGACGGGCCGCGCCCTTTCTCCGACGGGGCCTTCGACCTCGTCACCTCGCGTCACCCGGTGCGCCCCGACTGGAGTGAGATCGCGCGCGTGCTCGCACCGGGAGGACGCTATTTCGCGCAGCATGTGGGCGCGGCGTCGGCGTTCGAGCTGATCGAGCACTTCCTGGGGCCGCTTCCGGAGCAGCGCAAGGGGCGGGACGCCCACGCCGAGGCCGCCGCCGCCGAGTCCGCAGGCCTGGTCATCGATGACCTCCGCATCACGCGCTGCCGGATGGAGTTCTTCGACGTCGGGGCCGTCGTCTGGATCCTTCGGAAGTGCGTCTGGTGGGTCCCCGGCTTCACGGCGGCCGCCTACGAGCCGCAGCTGCGCGAACTCGATCGGAGGATGCGCGCCGGTCAACCGTTCATCGCCACGTCCGCGCGACACCTGATCGAGGCCTCGAAGCCGAGGGGCTGACGGCGGGCCGCCTCAGCGCCGCAGAGCAGCGGGCCGGGGCAGGCCGAGATCCTCGATGAGGTCGCCGAGTGCGCGGTCGAGCTCGGCGCCGGCCTGCGCGATCTTGTTGACGCCGAAACCACCGAGCCCGGCACTGGGCACCTCGAAGCTCAGCGTCGTCCCCGGCGCCTTCGACGTGTGCATCTCTATGCGCAGGGGCGAGGCGAGCGTCGTGCCCGGATCGTGACGGAACAGCCGTGCGGCGATCCCGTGGTGCGCGATCAGCCACACCACGCTGCGGGCGTCACTGCCCGCATGCTCCATGAGCGCATCGGGACGCGAGGTCCACACCCGGACGAACCCGCTCGGCGACTCCCACTGCAGCCCGCGGACGAACCCCGCCCAGTCACCCCCACGCAGTTCGGCCAGCGCCTGTTCGTCGGACAGCGCGGGAACCGCCTCCTCGAAGGCCGCGCGCAGCGCGTCAAACTGCGCGTTCGTCTCGAGCCGGACCCGTCGTCCCCTGTGCTCGAAGACCGTCTCGTCCGCGTCGTAGCTCACCGGATCATCCTCTCGTAAGGACAGGATATCCGAGCCCCGTCGGACACTGGCGCCATGCGAAACAAGGGTGCGACCACCGACGCTCCGGCTGCTGACGCCGGCGCCGGATCCCGCCCGCATCCAGGCCTACGCGAGCTCCGCCAACGCCTCCGGAGAGATCGTCATCCCCGACGAGCGCACCCTCGGGGAGAGCGGGCGCGAGCAGCCGAGGCATGACCTTATGAATCCGCCCAGACCGTGACCTGATCGTTGCATTCGTTACCCCGCCGTTATACAGTGATCGCACGGTGAAAGTTTTGCTGTGGCTCTCACCGCATGTGATTGCAGGACACTCTTGGTGCAAGGGACAAAGGCCGGTCGGGAGCCTCTCCGACCGGCCTTTACTGCGTGCAGCCTCATGTCCGCCCGGGCGGATATTCTGATGCGATGAGCGATCGGAAGCTGGCCCTGGCAGCCTGGGAGACCCTCTTCCGCGCCCAGCACGAGATCTTCACCGAGATGTCCACCGACTTCGACGGCGCCGACCTCTCGGCCGCGGAGTACGACGTGCTGCTCACCGTCACCCGCTGCGCGTCGCACACCGCGCGCCTGCGCGAGGTCACGGCGAACATGCTGATCAGCCAGCCCAGCGTCTCGCGCCTGGTCGACCGCATGGTCGCGCGCGGACTGCTGGAGAAGTGCCCTGATCCGGAGGACGGACGCGGATCCCTCGTGCACGCGACCGAAGCCGGAACGCGCGCGTTCCGCCAGCTCGCCACCGCGCACGGCCGCTCGATCGCCGAGCGCATGTCGGCGCTGGACGACGAGGAGCTGCGCACTCTGACGGCCCTGACGGAGAAGCTCCGCGCGCGGTGACCGCTGGGGCTGCGCCCGTTCGTTCCCCACAGGCATCGACGCGGGAAAGTTCTCCACAGATCTCGTAGATAGCTTCGAATGTCGTCGGGATCCGGCGTAAAATCAAGGCATGACCGGACATCTCGACCCACTGCACGAGGCGCTGACGCGTCTCGATGAGGTGTGGAACGGCGCGCGCGAGGCGGGTGACCTCTCCCGCACGCAGCTCGTGGCGGTGACGGAGGCGCTCGGCCTGCTGCATCGCCGGTCCGGGGCGATGCTCGCCGAGGTCGCCGCCTGCGTGGCGCACGAGTCCCGCACCGAGCTGGGCGCGGACTCCCTGGCGAAGGAGCAGGGGTTCCGCAACGCCGCGCAGCTCATCGCGACCACGACCGGCGCGACCACGGGCGACGCCTCCCGGCTGGTGAAGGTCGGAGAAGCCACGGCGCCCCGCACGAATCTGGTCGGCGATCGTGTCCCCGCGAAGTACCCGGCCGCGCAGCAGGCGCTCGCCTCGGGGGCGCTGAGCGCGCAGGCGTTTGCGGTGATCCTCGCCCTGCTCGAGCGGGTGCGCTGCAAGATCGGAGCAGTGCGGGCCGCGGAGGCCGAACGCCTGCTCGTGGACAAGGCCGCGGGCCTGTCCCACGACGACGTGCGGCGGCTGGTCACCCGGGCGGAGGCATGGCTGGATCCGGACGGCGTCGCCCCGAGGGAGCAGGTGCAGCGCGACCGCCAGTCGCTGTCGATCTACGAGCGCGACGGGCGGATCCACCTCGACGGCGACTTCGATGCCGCTCACGGCGCGCCCATCGTCGCCGCGGTGAACGGATACGTGTCGGCGCTGTTCGCCGCGCAGAAGGACCAGCTCGCGCCCGACTCTCCCGATGCGACTCATCGCACGGTCGCGGCGCTGCGCGCCGAAGCGCTCAGCGCGATCTGCGCGCACGCCCTCGGCTGCGAGAACGAGGCGCCCGCGCTGGCCGGCGCGACCGTGGTGGTGCGCGTGGACCTGCGGGACCTCACCGACGGCACCGGATACGCGACGATCGACGGATCCGACCTCCCCCTCAGCATCGCCGCCACCCGGCAGCTCGCCGCGAGCGGCGGCGTCATCCCCTGCGTGCTCGGGACCGATCGCGAGGTTCTCGACTACGGCCGGCGGCTGCGGTTCTTCACCACCGCGCAGCGTCTCGCCCTCGCCGAACGCGACGGCGGGTGCGCGATGTGCGGTCTGCCGCCGTCGATGACCCGGGCGCATCACATCCGCTGGTGGAAGCGCGATGCCGGGCCGACGGACCTCGAGAACGGCATACTGCTCTGCGAAAGCTGTCACCATCGCATCCACGACAATGACTGGGAAATCCGGATCGACGGCAAAGGACAGCACAGCAGGGTGTGGTTCATCCCGCCGCCGCACGTGGATCCCGAGCGCACACCGCGCCTCGGAGGCAGAGCGCGGTTCGATCTCGCGGCTTGAGGGCAGTGAGTCCAGGCGCATCGGTGTCCGGTGCGCGGGCACGCCGGTGCGCCCACTCGCCGGCGGGCCCGGCGACCGCCGGAACCTATCCACATCCCTCACGGCCGGTTCATAGCTTCTGGCATAGTCGTTCGTGACGCCCTCATCGGGCGCGACCGGAGAACACAGGAGTGCATATGGACCCCGCCGCCCTCATCGGGTTGCTCATCATCATCGGGGCCGCGATCGTCGGCGTCGTCATCGTCCTGCTCGTGGTGCTGCTGCTCGCGCGCAGCTGGATCAAGGTCGCCCGCGCCGACGAGGCGCTCGTGATCTCGGGCCGCAAGCAGAAGGTGCAGCGCGCCACCCTGCTGCCGGACGGCTCCACGAGCTCCGAGATGTCCGAGTCTCCGGTCACCGTCATCGTCAACGGCAAGTCGCTCGTCAACCCGATCACGCAGCGCCACGAGATCATCTCCCTGCGCTCCCGCCAGGTGCTGCTGAACGCCGAGGCCCAATCGCTCGACAGCGTCACGCTCAACGTCGACGGCGTCGCGATCGTGAAGATCGGCTCCGACCCGCTCTTCGTGCGCCGCGCCGCCGAGCGCTTCGCGTCGCAGGACAAGGCCATCGAGCAGTTCACCACCGAGCAGCTCGAGGGCGCGCTCCGCGGCATCGTCGCGACCCTCTCGGTCGTCGAGCTCATGCGGGAGCGCAAGAAGTTCTCCGATCAGATCGCCGCGGACGTCTCGCAGGAGCTCGCCGAGCAGGGCCTGATCCTCGATTCGTTCCAGATCAAGGGCATCACCGACAAGGTCGGCTACATCCAGTCGCTCGGCGCCCCGGAGATCCAGGCGAAGCGCCAGGCGGCCGAGATCGCGCAGACGAACGCCGATCGCGCGATCAACCAGAAGCTCATCTCCAACCAGGAGGCGAACCTCGTCGAGCAGACGGCTCTCGACACCAACACCGCGAACGCCGCCGCCGGCGTCGGGCGGGCCCGCGCCGAGGCCGAGCAGGCGGAGCAGCTCGCCCGCGCGCAGGCCGAGCAGGCGGTGCTCCAGCAGCAGGCCGAGAACAAGCAGGCCCAGCTCGACGCCGACGTCAAGCGCGTCGCCGACGCCCAGCGCTACGAGGCGGAGACCCGCGCCCAGGCCGAGCTCTACACCCGCGAGCGCGCCGCCGAGGCCGCCGCGATCGAGCAGGTCAAGCAGGCCGAGGCGTCCACCCGCATCGCCGAGCAGCAGGCGCAGTCCGACAAGGCCCGCGCCGACGGCGAGGCGGCCGCCGCGGTCGCCACGGCCACCGGTGAGGCCACCTCGCTGCGCGCGCAGGCCGATGCGCAGGCGGCAGCCCGCCGCGTGCGCGCCGAAGCCGAGGCCGACGCGATCCGCGCCGAGGGCGAGGCGAAGGCGGCCGCCGTCGAAGCCGAGGCGAAGGCCATCGCGTCCAACCAGGAGGCGTTCCTGTCGCAGCGGGTGCTCGAGGTGCTGCCATCGATCATGGCGGAGTTCGCCAAGGGCTACTCCGCGATCGGGAGCGTGTCGATCATCGGCGGATCCGGCGAGGACGGCGCCTCGAGCGTCGTCGGCGGCGACAGCGCCAAGGCCCTGCGCAGCGTGTTCGACAGCGTGCACGCCGCGACCGGGCTCGACCTCGCCGGCATCCTCCAGGGTCAGGCCGTCGGCCGTGGCTTCGGCGCGGGCCTCGCCCAGTCCGAGGCGCACCACCCGGCTGCGCAGGTGAGCGGCATGGAGGCGCACGCGACCGCGCCCGCGACCCGCGCCGCCGCGAAGAAGGCCGACGAGGCCGCGGAGTAACCCTCCCGGACGAACGGCGCCCGGATCCCTCGGGGTCCGGGCACCGTTCCCGTTTCGCGGCAGACTGGACGGATGACCTCCGCGCCCTTCGACCTGCGTGCGATCGGCGCATCGCTGTCCTTCGCCGCAGCCCTCGACGAGGTCACGGCGACGCTCGACGCCGGGACCGCGGCCGTCATCAGCGCTCCGCCCGGCACCGGCAAGACCACGCTGGTCCCTCCCCTGCTGGCCTCCCGCACCGCGGGCCGCGTGATCGTGACCCAGCCGCGCCGCGTCGCGGCCCGCGCGGCCGCACGCCGGCTCGCGCAGCTCGACGGATCCCCGCTCGGAACCAGGGTCGGCTTCACCGTCCGCGGCGAGCGCTCCGTGAGCCGCGACACGCGCGTCGAGTTCGTGACCGCGGGCGTGCTGCTGCGCCGGATGCTCGGCGATCCCGGCCTCGACGGCGTGGACGCCGTCGTCATCGACGAGGTACACGAGCGCGCCCTCGAGACGGACCTCCTGATCGGCCTGCTCGGCGAGGTGCGCGAACTGCGCGACGACCTCGTGGTCGTCGCGATGTCGGCCACGCTCGACGCCGCCCGGATCGCGTCCGTGATCGGCAGCATCGACGCGCCCGCGCCGATCGTCGAACACACCGTCCCCGCGCATCCGCTCACGGAGCGCTGGGCGCCGAGCCCTGTCCCGCGGCTGGACGCGCGGGGTGTCACCCGGGGCTTCCTCGATCACGTGGCACGCACGACGGCGGAGGCCGCACGGGACCTGGTCCGCGACGACCCCTCCGCGGACGTGCTGGTCTTCGCGCCGGGAGCTCGCGAGGTCGCCGAGATCGCCCGCCGCCTCCGCGACAACGGGCCGGCATTCGACATCCGCGAACTGCACGGACAGATCCCGGCGGCGGAGCAGGACGCGGTGATCCGCGGCCGAGGCTCCTCCGAGGCGCCGCGCATCATCGTCACCACATCGCTCGCCGAATCGTCGCTCACCGTGCCGGGCGTGCGCCTCGTGGTCGACAGCAGCCTGTCCCGGTTCCCGCAGCGCGACACGGCGCGCGGCATGAGCGGGCTCGTGACGGCCGCGTCCGCCCGCTCCTCCGCCGTGCAGCGTGCCGGCCGCGCCACCCGCCAGGGGCCCGGCACCGTCATCCGCTGCCTCGACGAGCGGACGTTCGCGGCGGCGCCGGCCCGGCCCGCACCCGAGATCGCGACCGCGGACCTCGCCGATGCCGCGCTGCTGCTGGCGTGCTGGGGCGCGCCCGGCGGAGCGGGGCTGCGGCTGATCGATCCGCTCCCCGCCGATGCCCTCGCCGAGGCGCAGTCCGTGCTGCACGACCTCGGCGCCACGGACCCCGACGGCCACGCCACCGCCGAGGGGCGCGCGCTGGCCCGGATCCCCGTCGACCCGCGCCTGGCCCGCGCCCTGATCGAGGGCAGCGGGCTCGTGGGCGCCCGGCTGGCGGCGGAGGTCGTCGCGCTGCTCGGCGGAGACCTGCGCATCCCGGATGCGGACACCACCGCCGCCATCGTCGCCCTGCGGAACGGCCGGGGTCCCGACGCCCGCCGCTGGGCCCAGGAGGCGGAGCGACTGCGGCGCTTCCTCCCGTCGTCGCCGTCCGCACCCGCCCGGGCCGGGGTCGACGATGCGGGGCTCGTGATCGCCCTCGCCTTCCCCTCACACGTGGCCCGGCGGGTCGAACGCACCGCGGACGGAGCGACGTTCCTGCTGGCATCGGGAACCCGCGCCGGCGTGCGGGGACCGCTCGCCGGCGCCGAATGGCTGGCCGTCGCCGACGTCGC
Organism: Microbacterium sp. NPDC056052; assembly: GCF_042266785.1. Lineage (NCBI taxonomy): Bacteria > Bacillati > Actinomycetota > Actinomycetes > Micrococcales > Microbacteriaceae > Microbacterium > Microbacterium sp. NPDC056052. Next base: position 18,403 of record NZ_JBHJWV010000009.1, on the reverse strand, counting down.
GCGCGCCTCAGGGCGCGTGGCGGACGGATCCGGGGCCGTGATCCGCGCCGCGGCCGCGATCACCGAGGCGCAGGTGGAGCGGGCCGCCGACCACCTGATCACGGACTGCGTGGAGGCGGAGTTCGCCGGCTCCCGCGTCACCGCCCGGCGCGAGCGCAGGGTCGGCGCGATCGTCCGCTCCTCCGCACCGGTCCGGCCGGGCGCCGACGAGGGGCGCGACGCGGTACGCCGCGCCCTGCACGCGCAGGGAATCGAGGTGTTCGCCTGGTCGGAGGCCGCGGATCAGCTGCGCCGCAGGCTCGCCCTGCTGCATCACGCGCTCGGATCGCCCTGGCCCGACATGTCGGACACCGCCCTGACCGCGGCGCTCGATGACTGGCTCGGCCCCGAGATCGACGCGCTCGCGACCGGCACTCCGACGACGAGGATCGACCTCGCTCCGGCGCTGCGCCGGCTGCTGCCCTGGCCCGCCGCAACGGAGTTCGAGGCGCTCGCGCCCGAGCGCCTCGAGGTGCCGAGCGGCTCACGCGTCCGGATCGCTTATCCGGCGCACGACGATCCGGCCGCACGCCCCGTGGTGGCGGTGAAGCTGCAGGAGTGCTTCGGCTGGGCCGAGACGCCGCGCCTGGCCGGAGGGCGCGTCCCCGTGCTCTTCCACCTGCTCTCCCCCGCCGGACGTCCGCTCGCCGTCACCGACGATCTGGCGTCGTTCTGGTCGGGACCCTATGCCCAGGTGCGGGCCGAGATGCGCGGCCGCTATCCGAAGCACCCCTGGCCGGAGGACCCGTGGCGGGCCGCACCGACCCGGCACACCAAGAACCGCGCCGCGCGCGACCAGTCTGCACGGGACTAGGACCTGCGCGCGATCAGGGCGTGCGCCGGCGCAGCGTGAGCGGCGCGAGCACGAGGAACGCCACGGCGAAGCCCGCCACGATCAGCACCGGTCGCCACAGGTCCCCATCGTCGGTGCCGGCCGTCACCGCCTGGATCGCATCGATCGCATGGCTCAGCGGCAGCCAGTCCGAGATCGCGTAGAGCACGTCGGGCATGGTGTCCCGCGGCATGAACAGCCCGCCCAGGATGATCTGCGGGAAGACCAGCACCGGCATGAACTGCACGGCCTGGAACTCGGTCTGCGCGAAGGCGCTCGCGAGCAGGCCGAGCGAGGTGCCCAGCAGCGCGTCCACGACCGCGACGAGCCCGAGCTGCCAGAGCGGACCGTCCACGGTGAGCCCGCAGACGTAGACGGCGAACGCGACCGTGACGACGGCCTGCAGCACCGCCATCAGGCCGAATGCGAGCGCGTAGCCGAGCACGAAGTCAGCCTTGCCGAGCGGGGTGGTCATGAGCCGCTCGAGAGTGCCGGAGCGCCGTTCGCGCAGCGTCGTGATCGAGCTCACCAGGAACATCACGATGAACGGGAACAGGGCGAGGATTGCCCCGCCGAATTTGTCGAACACACCGGTCGCGTCGGTGAACAGCCAGGCGAAGAGACCGACCAGCAGGCTCGGCGCGACCACCATGAGCGCGATCGAGCGCGGGTCGTGCCGCAGCTGGGTGAGCACCCGGCCCGCGGTCGCGAACATCCGGCGCGGGTTCATGATGCCGCCGCCTCGCGCTGCTCCCGGCGCGTCTGCGGACGGCCGCCGGCATCCGCAGCCTCGTCCCGGGCGATGAGCACGAGGAACGCCTGTTCCGGGTCGGTCTTGCCCGTGTCCGCCAGCAGCTCGGCCGGCGTCGTGTCAGACACGATCCGCCCCTCGCGCATCAGCAGGAGCCGGTCGCAGCGCAGGGCCTCGTCCATCACGTGGCTGGAGACGAGCATCGTCGTGCCGGCCTCCGCGATCCGGCGGAACAGATCCCACAGCTCCGACCGCAGCACCGGGTCCAGTCCCACGGTCGGCTCATCGAGCACCACGAGCTCGGGCGATCCCAGCAGCGCGACCCCGAGCGACACCCGGTTCGCCTGCCCGCCGCTGAGCGCGGAGACCCGCTGCCCCGTGAACGGGGTCAGCCCGACCTGCTCCATGACACGGTCGGCGTCGGCGTGGCCGACCCCGAGCACGGCGGCGAAGTAGCGCAGGTTCTGCCGCACCGTGAGATCGGAGTACACCGCGGCGCCCTGCGTGCCGTACGCGACGCGATGGCGCAGGGAGGCGGATCCGGCCTTCTCCCCCAGCACCGTGACCTCGCCGGAGCGGATCCGCTGCACGCCGACGATGGCGCGCATGAGCGTGGTCTTCCCGCAACCGGACGGCCCGAGCAGCCCCGTCACCTCGCCGCGCGGGATCGTCAGCGCGAGACCGTCGAACACGTCGTGCCCGCCGCGCCGCACGTGCAGCCCGTCGATCACCACCGCGTTATTCATCATGTGATGAATTATGGATCCGCGAGTGTCGGGGGTCAAGGTCCATGAGGTCGTTGAGCGCCCTTCGTCTCGCTGCGCTCGCTCAGGGACCGGTCCATGGATCGGTCCCTGAGCTCCTACTCGAAGAGGTAGCGCTGGATCGTGGGCCCGACGCGCGCGACCAGCTCGTCGACCGGCGCATCCGCGATGGGCTGCAGGCGGGCCACGTACCGGGTCACGATCAACCCGGCCATCTGCGACGCCACGAGAGTGGCGCGCAGAGCCGCGTCGGGCGTCTCGAGACGCGTCGTGATCCGCCCGATCAGCTCGCGGGACAGGAAGCCCACGAGCGGCGGCGACATGACCTTGGATCCGAGCGCGACGCGGATCATCGTCACTCCGCGCCGCCGCACGTCGGGGCGCTCGAACGCCTCGAGCACGTACCGCACCACGCGCTGGCCGACCTCGTCGCGGGGTCCCTCCAGGATCGTCGGGACGTCGACGTCCGGCCGCAGCGGGATGCCGATCACCTCCGCGAACAGGTCGGCCTTGGCGCCGAAGTAGTGGTGCACGAGCGCGGAGTCGACGCCCGCGCGCGCGGCGATCGCCCGGATCGTGGCGCCGTCGTAGCCGTTCTCGCCGAACTCGTGCTCCGCGGCGACGACGATCCGCTCCCGGGATCCGGACTCCCCCTTGGGGCGCCCGCGGCGACGCGTGGTGCTCATCTGCTCACCCTACGACGGGTGCCGGCGGCATGTGCCCCGAGCTCAGCACTCGATGACGTTCACCGCGAGGCCGCCCTCGCTCGTCTCCTTGTACTTCGTCGACATGTCCAGGCCGGTCTGTCGCATGGTCTCCACGACGGCGTCGAGCGAGACGTAGTGCTGCCCGTCGCCGCGCAACGCGAGGCGGGCCGCGGTCACGGCCGTGGAAGCGGCGATCGCGTTGCGCTCGATGCACGGGATCTGCACGAGTCCGCCGATCGGGTCGCAGGTGAGGCCGAGGTGGTGCTCCATGGCGATCTCCGCGGCGTTCTCGATCTGCCGGTTCGTGCCGCCCATCACCGCGGTGAGCCCGCCCGCGGCCATCGCGCACGCGGATCCGACCTCGGCCTGGCAGCCGCCCTCGGCGCCCGAGATCGACGCGTTCGCCTTGAACAGGGATCCGAGCGCGGTCGCGGTGAGCAGGAAGCGGCGGATGCCGCGCCGACGGTTGGCCTCGGCGAGCGTGTCCGGGTCTTCGATCGCGCCGACGGCGACGAGCGACGCCTCGGCGCTGAACCCCATCAGCGCGCTGCCGACCAGCTCGCCGTACGGGGTGACCGCATTGCCCGCGCCGAGCCCGGAGTCGGCGAGGAAGCGCCACCAGTACATCGCCACGGCCGGCAGGATCCCGGCGGCGCCGTTGGTGGGGGCGGTGACCACGCGCCCGCCCGCGGCGTTCTCCTCGTTCACCGCGAGCGCGAACGCGCCCAGCCACTCGCCGGGGACGGCGGGATGCCCGTCGGACTCGACCTCGTCCAGCTGCTCGCGGATCGCGCCGGCGCGGCGCTTGACCTTGAGGATGCCGGGCAGCGTGCCCTCGGCGTGCAGGCCCGCGTCGACGCACGCGGCCATCGCGTTCCAGATCGCATCGAGCCCGGCCGCGACGTCCTCTTCGCTCCGCAACGCGGTCTCGTTGCGGCGGGCGAGCTCGGCGATCGTCAGCCCGTTCTCGTCGCACAGCTCGAGCAGGGAGGCGGCATCCGCGTAGGCGAAGGGGAAGGCAGCCTTGTCCAGCGCCCGACCGGGCTCCTCGCCGTCGCGGCGGATGAAACCGCCGCCGATCGAGTAGTACGTCTCCTGCGCGAGGTGGATCCCATCGGCGTCGAGCGCCCGCAGGGTCATCGCGTTGGGATGGCCGGGCAGGCGCGTGCGCGGCTCGAACGTGATGTCGTCCTTCTCGAAGGCCACATCGTGCGTGCCGTTCAGCGCGAGCGCGGATCCGTCGGTCCAGTCGGCCCAGGCGCGGCGCACGTCGGCGGGGTCGCAGGCCTCGGGGGTGAGGCCGCGCAGACCCGCGACGACCGCATCGGGCGTGCCGTGGCCCAGACCGGTCGCACCGAGGGATCCGTAGAGCGAGCACGTGACGCGCGCCACCCGCTCGAGCGTGCCGTTCGCGGCGAGCCGGGCGGCGAAGTCGACGCCGGCGCGCATCGGGCCCACAGTATGGGAGCTCGACGGTCCTACACCGATGGAGAACAGGTCGAAGGCCGAGACGTACGCAGTCACCCCTCCAGCGTAATCCGCCGGGCCGCATCCGGATCCGCGCCGGGCTCCGCGACCGGCAGCGTCACGACGAATGCCGCACCGGGCCCGCGCCCCACGGCGATCGTTCCGCCGTGGGCCTCGACCACGGCGCGGGCGATCGCCATACCGAGGCCGGTGCCGCCGCTCTCGCGCGAACGCGACGTCTCCCCGCGGGCGAAGCGCTCGAACACGGTCTCGCGGACGGCCTCGGGCAGCCCCGGCCCGTCGTCCGAGACGGTGAGGCGCACGGATCCGACTCCCTCGCCCGTACGCACCTCGTCGAGCCGCACGCGCACCGTTGTCCCCTCCGGCGTGTGCACGCGCGCGTTGCCGAGCAAGTTGTCCACCACGCGGCGCAGATCCCCGGCATCGCCGCGGACGAGAGCGGAATCCTCGCCGAGCTCCAGGATCCAGACGTGATCGGGCCCGGCGAGACGCGCGGCGAGCACGGCCTCCGCGAGCAGCAGCCGCAGATCGACCTCGTCCTGGGCGAGGGCCGGCAGGGCGTCGAGGCGCGCGAGCAGGAGCAGCTGATCGATGAGCGCGCCCATCCGCACCCCCTCGATGTCGATGAGCGCGGCATTGCCGCGGATCTCGGGCTCCTCCGCGTCGGCACGATCGGAGAGCTGCGCATAGGCGCGGATCGTGGCGAGCGGGGTGCGCAGCTCGTGGCTGGCGTCGGCGACGAAGCGCCGCATGGTCGATTCGCTGGCCTCGCGCTGGGCGAGGGCGCTCTCGACGTGGTCGAGCATGTCGTTCAGAGCCGCGCCGACCTGGCCGACCTCGGCGGTGGAGGCGATGTCGCGCGCGTCGACCCGCTCGGCGAGCCGCACCTCGCCCCGGCCCAGCGGCACCGAGGTGACGGCCGCCGCGGTGTGCGCGACGCGGCGCAGCGGACGCAGCGCCCGCCCCATCGCCACGGCGGCGGCCGCGATCGCGAGCACGATGCAGGCGAGGCCGACCAGTGCGACCACGAGCGTCAGCCGCCCGGTCACCGCCGTGACGGAATCGAGCGGCAGCGCCGTGACCACGCCCGCACCGCTGGGCGTGGTGCGCCCTGCGACGCGGTAGTCGCCGAGCGCGCCACCGAGGTCGAGTGTGACGGGCGCCGTGCGATCCGCGGATCCGGTGGGAAGGCGCCCGGCGAGGAGCTTCTTCTGCGCGGCGGTGAGATCGTGCCGCGACCCGTCCGAGGCGATCCACCCGCCGATCTCGAACCGTCCGTCGCGGAAGATCGCGGTGATCGTGCCGGCGGACTGGCCGGGAGCACCGACCACGTCATTGCGGCTGGGGCGCGCGGGCGGCGTGGGAGCCGGGGTGGATCCGGGGCCGGTCGGCGACGTCGTGCCCGGCGCCGGTCCGGGGCCCCGCCCACCGGCGATGTCGGCGCCGCGCGCCGCCGCACCGTTCAGGCGCGCGTCGACCTGGCTCAGCATGGAGTCGTGCAGCGAGAGCACCGCGACCACGCCGACGACGATGCTCACGGCCGCCACGAGGGCCGAGGCGATGAGCACCACCTGCAGGCGCAGGCTGCGGGGGCGCCTCATGCGCCTGACTCGGGATCCGCGACGCGCAGCACGTATCCCACCAGCCGCACGGTCTCCAGACTCAGCGCGGCGGACCCCGCGAGTTTGCGGCGCAGGCTCGACACGTACACCTCGACCAGGTTCGACTCGGTGCCGAAGTCGTAGCCCCAGACCGCCTCGAGGATCTGCGCGCGGCGGAGCACCCGCCCGGCGTTGTTGGCGAGCAGGAGCAGCAGCTCGAACTCCGTGGGGGTCAGCTCGAGCGAGGTTCCGCCGAGCTCGGCCGTGGCCTCCGCCTTGTCCACCGCGAGGTCGCCGACGCGCAGCTGCGACTCGGCCGGCCGCGCGATCGCCGCGGCGGTGCGGGCGAGCACCCGCACCCTCGCCTGCAGCTCGGCGATCGCGAAGGGCTTCGTGAGGTAGTCGTCGCCGCCCGCGCGGAGTCCCGCGATGCGGTCGTCGTGACTGTCCAGGGCGGTGAGGAACAGCACCCGGATCTCGGGTCGGATCGCGCGGATCCGCTCGAGGGTGTCGAGCCCGTCGATGTCCGGCATCATGACGTCGAGCACGACCACGTCGGGCTGGAACTCGCGCACGGCGATGAGGGCGCTGCGCCCGCGGTGCTCGACCCGCACCTCCCAGCCGTCGGCCCGGAGCGATCCGCCCACCGCCGCGGCGAGCGCCTGCTCGTCGTCGACCACGAGCGCTCTGGCGGCCGATCCGTCGGCCCGCACGATCGGCGGCAGGCCGAGGGGCAGTGCCGCGACCTGCTGCTGCGGGTCGTCTGTCATGATCGCCCCTCCCCTTTTCGTTTCCCCGGTGCCGCGTGCTCCGCCGGACATGGACCCATCTTCGGCCATCCCGCGGGACTCCGTCCGTGGATCGTCTATGAGTCGCCTAAGGCCTTCGCGAGGCCGGCGATGTCCGCCGGGCCGTATCCGCAGCAGCCGCCGATGTAGCGGGCGCCGGCGGCGGCCCATCCCTCGATCAGGGCGTGGTCGACCGCGTGCGCCCGCGACCAGGTCTTGGTGGCGCTGTCCCAGAGGCCGCCACGGTTCGGGTACGCGACACCGGGAAGTCCTGTGACCTGCGCCGACGTCGTGATCGCACCGAGCACGTCCGCCTGATCCGAGCAGTTGACCCCCGCGGCGATAAGGACAGACGAATCCGCGAGAGCGGCGTAGGCATCGGTGAGCGGCTGACCGGCGCAGGTGACCGTCCCGCGCACCGAGTAGCTGAACCACGCCGGAAGCCCGATGTCGTCGAGCAGGGCGACCAGCACGACCGCCTCCTCGACATCCGGGATCGTCTCCACGGCGAACAGGTCGGGTCCGGCCTCCGCGAGCAGCTCCAGCCGCGGACCGTGGAAGTCCCGCAGCCGGGCCGCGGAGATGCCGTATCCGCCGCGATACTCCGAGCCGTCGCCGAGCACGGCGCCGTACGGGCCGACGGACGCAGCGACCCGCAGCCCGGGTCGGACCGACACGAGTTCGTCGCGCGCATCGCACGCGATCGTCACCCCCCGGCGGATCAGGGCACGGGCCTGGTCGTCACCGAATCCCGCGGCGAGGAACCCGCGCTCGCTGGCCTGATACGTCGCGGTGGTCGCGACATCCGCCCCTGCCTCGAAGAAGTCGCGGTGCGCCCGGGCGATCCGCTCCGGCTCGTCCGCGAGCAGTCGTGCGGTCCACAGTGCACCGTCCACGACGGCCCCCTGCTGCTCCAAGGCCGTCGACAGGCCGCCGTCCAGGATGGTCACGGGCGGCATCCGCTCCGCGCTGCTCGCAGGCACTGCAGTGCTCATCGCGTCATCGCTCCCTCGTCGTCCGGCCGGGATCCGCGCGAGACCGGGTACGGCGGTCGAGTACGCTCATGCCATGCCGACCGCCGAAGATCTCGCCCAGGTCAGGACCAGCATGGGCCGCGGCTTCGACGTCCTCTCCGCACTCGCCGAGCTCCTGCCCGACTCCCCCGCCGGCGCCACGGTCCAGGATGTCGCGCACGCTCTCGGCCGCGAGCGCTCGCAGGTCTCCCGCACGCTGTCCGCGCTCGCGGACCAGCGCCTGGTGGTGCGCGGCGACGATCACCGTTACCGCCTCAGCTGGGGCTGGTACGCGGCGGCGCAGGATCTGACCGGCCGACGGATGCGCACCACGGGGCTCGAGGTGCTCGACGAGCTGGCGTCGTCGGTGGGCGAGGCGTGCTTCCTCGGCATCCTCCAGGGCGACAGCACGCTGACGATCGTGGAGAGCATCCCTACGGGATCGCGCATGATCGGGTCCTGGATCGGGCGCGCCTACCCCGCGTTCTGCAGCGACGCGGGTCAGGCCGTGCTGTGGGACGCGAGCGACGACGAGGTGCGCACGGTGTTCGCCCATACCTCGTTCACCAGCCCCGGTCCGAACGTGCCCGCGTCGGTGGAGGACTTCCTCGGTCGCCTCCGGAAGGCCAGGGAGCGCGGATACGCGATCGTGGATCAGGAGGCCGAGCCCGGCCTCTACTCCGTGTCGGCACCCGTGTGGGACTTCCGGGGCGAGGCTGCGGCCGCCGTCCAGGTCGTCGGCGAGCGAGAGACGCTGCAACCGCGCACGACGGAGCTCGCGGCGGCCTGCGTCGCGGCCGCGGAGGCCCTTTCGGCTGCACTCGGAGCACCCGGCCGACGCCGGGGTGCGCACGGGACTCACTGACCGCTCGCGGATGCGCTGAGCCGGTCGCGGACCTCGCCGAGGGCGGTCAGCGCCGCACGCGTGCGGCGAGAGCTCTGAGGGGCACCGCTGATCGCGATCGACGCCACGATCCCGGAGCGCCCGAACACCGGCAGCGCGAACTCGGCGACGCCTTCCGCGTACTCGTCCACGGCGGAGATCACGCCGGCAGCCCTGTCGCGTTCGAGGAGAGCCTGCACCTCACCGGTCGTCCGTGCCGCCGCAGGGCCCCCGACTCCGACGAACTGCACGTCCTGGAGTAGCTCGGCGAGCTGTTCCGGGGAGTGATCCCAGAGCAGCGCGCGGCCGGCGCCGGTGCCCCAGATCGGGGTGACCGTCCCGTATCGGGTGGACAGGTCCGTGGCGCCGATGCCCGCCTCGGCGCGCAGCACGAGCGCCGCCGCACCATCCGCGGCGCAGACGCGCGCCGTCATGCGCAACGTCGATGCCAGCGTCCGCAGTTCCTGCCGTGCGGCCCTCAGCCAGGGGGCGTCGAGGGCGGCCGCGATACCGAAGTAGGCGTCGCCGGCACGGAGGACCGCATCCTCGTCGCGCTGCAGGAAGCGCAGCGCGCGCAGTTCCTGGGTGAGGCGCGACACGCGGCTGCGTTCGATCCCGGTGGCATCGGCGAGACGGGAGGCGTTGTACCCGGACCGCCCTGCCTGTTCGCGCACGACGACCGACCCGAGCAGCGCGAGGCCCTGCGACAACGACGAGGGAGCCGACATCCTGCCTCCCCGGTTCCTGCGCCATTCTCCGGAGACGGCTGATCCGGATCCGGGTCCGGCCAGCCTATCCGGCACCTTCGCGATCATGATGACACCCACCCCGCTCGTGCGCGCCGAGGGAGGAGGCGACCCCATGCGGTGTACAGATCGGCGGCGATCTGCCCCGATGCCTCCTCGAGGTCCCGCGCCAGGATGGCACCGCCGTCCTGTTCGCCCGCCAGGACGACCTCGTCTCCGATCCGGGCCTCGGGAACAGCGGTGACGTCGAGCACCAGGGAATTCATGGCGAGTCTGTCGACGACGGGGACCCGCTGCCCCCGTACCAGCGTATGAGCGCGCCCGCCGAGCACCCGGTGGAAGCCGTCCGCATACCCGAGCGGCACAACAGCGAGACGTGCCGTGTGAGGGATCCGATGGGCGCGGTCGTAGCCGACCGTGCTGCCGGCGGGGTAGGTGTTGATCGCGGCGATCCGGGACAGCAGTCGCAGCGCGGGACGGAGTCCTGCCACGGGAGCCGCTGTGTCCCCGTACAGCGCCGCCCCCACGCGCACGAGGTCGAATCTCGATGACGCGACCGTGAGCGCCGAAAAGGAGGTCGCGCAGTGCCGCTCGAGGCCGGGCGTCCCGCCGAGCAAGCGGACGGCCTCGGCGGACTGCACACGGAAGACCTCGGCCCCTGCGGCGACGTCCTCTTCGTCCTCACAGGGGAAGTGGGAGCAGACGCCGATCGGGCGCAGACCGGTGAGTCCGCCGATCTCGGCGAGCTCCGCCCTGCCCCGTTCGCCGCCGACGTCGACGCCGTCGCGGCTGAGCCCGGTCGAGTTCAGGGAGACGTGCACCTGGATCCTCCTCCCCGTGGCGCGCGCCGCCGCATCGATCTCACGCGCGTGGGCGATCCCGCCCGCCCACTCCTCGACGCCCGCGGACGCGGCGTCCTCGATCTCATCGCGCAGCGCCGTGCGCAGCCGCATGATGCGACCCCGGAATCCGAGCTCGCGGGCGCGGCTCGCCTCCTCGTTCGCGGTGACGCCGATCGTCGTGACGCCCGCGTTCATGAGGACCGGGAGGACGAGGTCGACGCCATGCCCGTAGGCGTCGGCTTTCACCACGCCGCACAACGGCGTGGTGGGGCCGACGGCCTCCCGGACGACCTCGACGTTGTGCGCGATCGCGTCCACGTCGACCTCGATCCATCCCGGCCCGAGGGTCATCGCCGGTGGCCTGCGACCGGCTCCTCCGCAGCCGGATCCTCACCGACGTCGATCGGCGCCTCCTCGGAGATCACGACGGCCGCCTTCGCTCCGCGGCGCCCGTAACGCCACCAGAAGAACAGGTAGCAGAGGCCGACGAAGGGGATGCCGAAGTACAGGGCCGCGATCTGATTGGGATCGAAGGCTATCGCGATCACCGAGATGAGCAGCAGCACGAAGGCGACGATCGGCAGGACGGGGAAGAGCGGCGTTCGGTAGGGCAGCGTCGACAGATCGCCGCCCCGGCGGAGGAACGCGCGCCGATGGAAGAACTGCGACGCCACGATCGACATCCACACCGCGACGACCGCGAAACCCGCGATCGAGACCAGCGCGAGGTACACGGTCGCCGGTGCGATGACGCTGGACAGCAGCGAGACCAGGCCGAGGGCCATGCTCACGCTCAGCGCCACGATCGGGATCCCGCGACGGGTGAGCCGCGTGAACGACCGCGGGGCGTGCCCCTCCTCCGCCAGCGAGAACAGCATCCGCGCGCACGAGAACAGGCCGCTGTTGCCCGCGGAGAGCAGCGCAGTGATGATGACGAAGTTCATGATGTCCGGCGCGAAAGGCACTCCGGCATACGCGAAGACGTCCACGAAGGGGCTGCTGGTGACGCTCGCCTTGTCGTACGGCAGGATCGCGGCGATGACCGTGATCGACCCCACGAACAGGACCAGCAGACGCAGCACCGTGGACTTCAGCGCCCGCGGGATGTTCTTGCCCGGGTCCTTCGTCTCGCCGGCGGCCACCCCGATCAGCTCGGATCCGCTGAACGCGTAGAAGACCGCGAGCGACGTCATCAGGACTCCGCCTACGCCACCGGGGAAGAGCCCGTGCGGGGTCGCGAAGTTGCTGAACAGCACGGCGCCGGGGTGCGTGTCCGAAAGCGGGGTGAAGCCGAAGATCGCCGCCCCGCCGAGCACGATCAGCGCGACGATCGCGACGACCTTGATGAGCGAGAACCAGAACTCGGTCTCGCCGAACACGCGCGCGGAGATCGCGTTGATGGAGAACAGCACGGCGGCGAAGACGAGGCACCAGCCCCAGACCTGCACGCCGGGGAACCAGCGCTGCATGAGTATCCCGGCGGCGGTGAACTCGGATCCGAGCGCCACCACCCAGCACAGCCAGTACAGCCAGGCCGTGGTGAAGCCCGTGGCGGGGCCGATGGAACGCGCGGCGTAGATGTGGAACGCGCCGGAGACCGGGTACGCGGTCGCGAGCTCGCCGAGGCACGCCATCACCAGGTAGACCACGAGCGCGCCGATGAGGTACGCGATGATGGCGCCGAGCGGGCCTGCCTGGCTGATCGTGTATCCGGAGCTGAGGAACAGCCCGGATCCGATCACGCCGCCCAGGGCGATCATGATCAGGTGTCGCGCGTCCATGGAGCGCTGCAGCCGGCGCAGCGGTACCTGGGTGGCGGTGGTGTGGGGCAGGGCGTTGGGCAGCGCCTTCTCCCCGGGAAGTGGGCTCATGATGTCTCGCATTCGAAGGGTGTGAGGGGTGAGACGAACATCTGCGTGCTATATCACCACATCAATGTGCCGATGTCGCACGCAGTGTTTCCGGACATTACCGCGAGGAGTCCGCGGGCACAACCGTTCGCGGAGCCCGCCCGCCCCTGATCCCCGCTTCGGGCGAAACGTCATCGCGGCGGGCACAACGGCAGTGCGCTCGGACGATCGGGCAGGCGCGCACCGACACCCCGCCCGCTCAGGATGGATCGCGACCTGCCCACCCCCTCCGAGCATCGAAGGAGCACGACGTGAATCGTCATGACCTCGCCCTCATCGGCTTCGGCGGCGTGAACCGCGCCCTCGCCGAGATCATCCACGCTCGCGGAGAGGAGCTCGCCGACGAGCTCGGCTTCGCGCTGCGCGTCGTCGCGATCACCGACCTGCGCCTCGGCTCGCTCATGCAGTCCGACGGCATCGACCTCGGCGCCGTGTTCCGGATGGCCGATGACGCGACCTTCGCGGGCCTCCCGGGAGGCGTCGCCGTGCCGCAGAACGACTACGTGATCCGCAGCACCACGGCCGACATCGTCGTGGAGGCGACGTTCACCAACCCGATGGACGGCGAGCCGGCGGTGTCGCACGTGCGCGCAGCCCTGGAGAGCGGCAAGAGCGTCACGACGACCAACAAGGGCCCGGTCGCGCTCGCCGGCACCGAGCTCAACCGCATCGCGGACGCACGGGGCGTGCGCTTCGAGTACGAGGGCTCCGTGATGAGCGGCACGCCTGTGCTGCGGTTCGCGTCCGACGCTCTGCCTGGCCTTCGGATCTCGGCCGTGCAGGGGATCCTGAACGGCACGAGCAACTACGTGCTGGGGCAGATGGAGACCGGCATGACGCTCGCGGATGCCGTGGCGGGGGCACAGGCGCTCGGATACGCGGAGGCGGATCCGACGGCCGACATCGAAGGATCCGACGTGCAGCTGAAGGTCGTGATCCTCACCAACGAGCTCCTCGGCGCGAACATCACGACGGCCGACGTCGAGCGGCGCGGGATCTCCGGCATCACCCAGGAGGACATCGTCGCAGCGGCCGCCGAAGGCAAGCGCTGGAAGCTGATCGGCACCGCGCGGCGCGACGAAGCGGGAGGAGTGGTCGCGACGGTGGAGCCCGTGGCGCTGCCCTCGACGCATCCGCTGGCCGGCGTCTCGGGACCGATGAACGCCGTGTCCTTCGACACGGATCTGCTCGGCACCGTGACCGTCTCGGGGCCCGGCGCCGGTCGCATGGAGACCGCATACGCGCTCCTCTCGGACATCATCGCGATCGACGCGCACCAGCGCGCCCTCGCCGAGGCGACCCGATGAGCGCGCCCGCCATCGCGGTACCGCACGACGTGACGGAACCGGCGGCGCTGGCCGTGCACAGCCCGTTCGACGGCAGGGCGATCGGATCCGTCCGGCAGAGCGCGCCCGGCGACGTGGCAGGGATCCTGCAGCGGGCGCGCACCGGCTTCGCGGTCTCGCGCACGCTGTCCCGCTTCGCCCGGCACGAGATCCTGGACCGTGCCGCGGGTCTGCTCCGCGAACGGGCGGACGAGGCGGCCTCGCTCATCGTGGGCGAGGCCGGCAAGACCATCCGGCAGGCGCGCAAGGAGGTGCGCCGCGCGGTGACGACGCTGTCCCTCTCCGCCGAGACGGCGCGATCGCACGCGGGCGAGGTGATCCCGTTCGACGCCTTCGAGGGATCCGAGAAGCGCCGCGGCTGGTTCACCAGGGAGCCGCTCGGCATCATCGTCGCGATCACGCCCTACAACGACCCGCTCAACCTCGTCGCGCACAAGCTCGGCCCGGCGGTCGCCGCGGGGGACGCCGTCATCCTCAAGCCCTCCCCGTTCGCCCCGCTCACCGCGGAGTTCCTCGTCGCCCTGCTCGTCGAAGCCGGCCTCCCGACAGAGGTCATCACGACGGTCCACGGCGACCCTGCGGTCGCGCAGGCGCTCGTGGCCGCGCACGACGTCCGGCTGATCTCGTTCACCGGCGGGTTCGCGACCGGCGAGGCCATCGCGCGCAGCGCAGGGCTGAAGCGGCTCGCGATGGAGCTCGGCGGCAACGCCCCCGTCCTGGTGTTCGCGGACGCCGACATCCCTGCGGCGGTCGAGGCCTGCGTCTCGGGCGCGTTCTGGGCCGCGGGCCAGAACTGCGTGGGAGCGCAGCGGATCCTGGTGCAGCGCGAGGTGCACGAGCGCTTTCGCGACGCCTTCGTCGCCCGCACGAGGGAGCTCGTCGCCGGCGATCCGACGGACGAGCGCACGGATGTCGGCCCGATGATCACGGCCGAGGCCGCCGAGCGCGCGCAGCGCCTCGTCGACGAGGCGGTCTCCGTCGGAGCCCGCGTGCTCGCCGGGCACCGCCGCGAGGGCTCGGTGTACTGGCCGACCGTCCTCGACGCCGTCCCGTACTCCTGCGCGCTGTGGCAGGACGAGGCCTTCGCCCCCGTCGTGGCGCTCGCGCCCTTCGACACGGAGGAGGAGGCGATCGCCCTGGCGAACGAGACCGACTACGCCCTGCACGCCGGGGTCTTCACGGCGGATCTCACCCGGGCGCTGAGGGTCTCCGAGCAGATCGAGGCGGGTGGCGTGATGATCAACGACTCCTCGGACTACCGGGTCGACAGCATGCCGTTCGGGGGCGCGAAGCACGGCAGCATGGGCCGCGAAGGCGTGCGGTTCGCCTATGAGGAGCTGACCCAGCCCAAGGTGGTGTCCATCAGCACCTGACCCGCGATCGGCGCCGGCGGGACCCGGCGCCGATCAGGTCCTGTCGATGACACGCGTGAGCGAGAGCGACGTGACCGTGTTCTCGACTCCGGGCAGGGCGGCGATCATCTCCCAGATCTCCCCGATCCGGTCCATGGTGTCCGCCCGCACGGTGACGAAGAGGTCGAACTCCCCCGAGAGGATGTCGCAGCGCACCACCTCCGGGATCCGCTCGAGCGCCGTCACGACATGCGCACCGCGCATGCGATCCGCACGATAGACCATCACGATCGCGGTCACTCGCCGCGCCGCCGCGGCACCGCGCACCACGGTGTACCCCGCGATCACGCCGTCGCGCTCCATGCGCTCGATCCGTTGCTTGACCGCGTTGCGCGACAGATGCACCCGGGCCGCGAGCTCCACGAGGGCGACGCGGGCGTCCGCCGTCAGCTCGGCCAGGATGCGGTGATCCGTCCCATCCACGCTTCACCTACTTCATTCATGTGCAATATAGACAATTGCAGATGCTGATATCACACGTTAGCGTAATGCCGATGCGATGACCACGATCATCGCCCAGACCCAGGAGGACCCCATGACGGATCGTCCAGACCGCACCCGCCCCGCAACCCTGTCCGACGCGAGCCTCGCCGTCCACGCTGGCGTCCACATCGACTCGACCAAGGCCCTGCGAACGCCGCTCGTGATGGCCAACTCCTACCTCCTGCCGGAGGATCCGAGCGACATCAGCTGGTCGGCGACCGCTCCCGGTCTTTACACGCGCAACACGGGCGTCAACCAGCAGGCGCTGCAGGACAAGCTCGCCGCGCTCGAGGGCGGCGAGGACGCCGTCGCGCTCGCGTCGGGGGTCGCGGCACTGCACGCCGTGTTCTTCACGCACGTCCGCGTGGGCGACCACGTGGTCGTGAGCGACGTGACCTACGAGGCGACCTGGCGGCTGTGGACCGAGCTGCTGCCGCAGCGGTACGGCATCGAGGCGACCTTCGTCGACATCACCGACCACGACGCCGTGCGGGCGGCGATGCGGCCGAACACCCGCCTGGTGTGCGTGGAGGCGATGGCGAACCCGACCACGCAGGTGGCCGACGTCGCGGCGATCGCCGACATCGTGCACGATGCGGGCGCGATCCTCATGGTCGACTCCACCTACACGCCCCCGCCCTTCTACCGCCCGCTCCGCGACGGCGCCGACCTGGTGGTGCACTCCCTGACCAAGTTCATCAACGGACACGGCGACGCCATGGGCGGAGCCGTCATCGGCCGGCACGAGCTGATCGAGCCCATCAAGGCGGACGCGATGGTCGACGTCGGCGGGATCATCTCGCCGTTCAACGCCTGGCAGATCCAGCGCGGATCCGTCACCCTGCCGCTGCGGATGCGTCAGCACCTCGCCTCCGCGCAGGCGATCGCCGAACTGCTCGACGACGACCCGCGCGTCGCCTACGTCTACTACCCGGGGCTCCCCTCGCATCCGCAGCACGAGCTCGCGGCCCGGCAGTTCGACGGCGCGTTCGGCGGGATGATCGCCTTCGCGGTCGACGGCGACCCCGACACGCAGAACCGCTTCGTCGCGAACCTGCGTCTGATCACCTCGGGCTTCTCGCTCGGCCACGACGACTCCCTCATCGTGCACACGGGGACCGAGGGCGGGCGCGTGTCCACGTACCCCGAGCCCTTCCGCAGGCTGGGCCACCTGCGCCTGTCGGTCGGGCTGGAGGACACGGACGACCTGCTCGCGGATCTGCGCGCGGCGCTCGACGCCACCTTCTGCTGAGATCACGGCCGCCGCCGATTCGGCAATCCTACGGATAGCGGCGGCCGTGGCCCGGGCCCAGGCTGTTGCGCATGACCGATCGCCCCCGCATCCTGCTCGTCCACGGCGCCTGGGTGGGCGCCTGGGAATTCGCCGACGCCGTGGCCCTGCTGCGTGAGCGGGGCTGGGAGGTGGAGGCCCTCGAGCTGCCCTCGACCGGGTCGACCGCCGGCCTGGACGCCGACGCGGCCGCGGTCACCGCCGCGCTCGACGCGATGACACGATCCGTGATCCTCGTCGGCCACTCGTACGGAGGCGTGCCGATCACGCAGGCGGGCCATCATCCCGCGGTGCAGCACCTCGTCTACGTGGCCGCCTTCGCCCTCGGCGGCGCGCTCCCCGAACTCTGGCACGTCGACGGCGGACAGGTCTCCCTGGGACCGGACCGCGCGGCGCGCATCGCGATGGTGAGCGCCGACTTCCCACCGGGAACCCCGCGCGAGGCCGCAGAGCAGCTGGCCGACCTGTTCCGCCCGCAGTCGCTCGCCTCGCTCCAGGACGAGGTCGGCAGCGTCGCGTGGCGACACAAGCCGGCGACCTACATCCTCACCGAGAAGGACGTGCTCGTCCCGCCGCCCTTCCAGGAGCTGCTCGCGACCCGCGCCGGAGCCGAGATCGTGCGCGTACCGACCGGACATGCGCCCTTCCAGGAGGATCCGGCGGGTTTCGTCGCGGTGATCGAGGCTGTGGCTGCGGCTCTGGAGCCTTGACAGGAGAACTTCGCGGCCGAGAAAGAGCACCAAGCAGCACCGAAGGAGCATCATGAGCGACCAGCGCAGCGCCCGCAAGCCTGCGGCCTCCGGCGAGGCACAGTCGGACCGTAGCGACGCACAGGATGGTGCGTGACGCTACCCCCTGACCGCCCGTGGACCGCCCGCGCTATCTCCGGGCTCAGCCTGCCCACAAGCGGACAGCGGGACCCCAACCGCCCGCCCCCACACAAGCCGCACCATCACCTCACAGAAGGACGGTGCGGCTTCGTATGTGCGGCATGTGCACGGCCTCGTAAGCGGACCCCACTGGTCCCTGCTGTCCTCGTTCGGCTTGATGATGAACGCTCCATCGCGGCGTAGCCTGATGAGTCGGCACGCTTTGTCAGCGGGCGGCTATCGCCCCTCTTCCGCCAAACTGATCCCATGCAGAACAAGAACCCTCGACGCTGGTGGTGGACCACCATTTTCCTCAGTGCCGTGGTGATCGGAATCTGCGCGATCGTGATCGCGCTCTGGCTCCTTCCGGCCCTGATTGTCGACATGGATTCGCAGGATGGGGAACCGCTCGAGACTGCGGCGCGACAGGCTGCGATCGCGGCGGTGCGACAAGTGATCCTGTTCTGCGCCGGTGGGCTGATCGCGATCGTGACGCTCATCTTCACCTGGCGCCGCGACCAGATCACGCGCGCGAGCGCCGACCTAGCTGTACTGACCTCGACCGTTGTTGATGCGGTCGATCGGGGTCTTGCCTCCGATGCCGAGGTGGGCTCGTTCTAGGTTGTAGTAGTCGAGCC
>NZ_JBHJWV010000008.1:0-249274 GCF_042266785.1 Microbacterium sp. NPDC056052 | reverse complement strand
ACCGACCCCAGAAACACCGAGAAGCCCCGGTCGACCATCACGGTCGACCGGGGCTTTCTGTCATGCTCTGAACTACATCGTGTTGCAACGACCGCTGGAATCCGCCCCCAAGAGAGCGGGGCGGTTTCGTATTGCGAGTGTCAGTCCTTTTCGCCGGTGTCGTCGCCGTCCACCATCGCACGGTACTGGCGTCGAGTGAGGCCGATCGAGTGACGGTTGAGCGGTGTGTAGGCGATTGCGCCGGCAGGTGCGGATCCGGCGCCGAACTTGCGGAGCCACTCGTCGATGGCAGGGATGGCCATGACGCGGGAGATTGCCGCGCTGATCGCGGCGAGGGTGGCGAGCAGCGTGACCACGGTGAGCACCACCTGAATCGCGGTGCGGGTACATCGCTGGTTCGGGGACCAGATCTTGTTCATGGAGCTACTGTCGGGGAAGATTGTCGGGCCAGGGCGGGGGCGTTCCGTGAGCAGCCATGTGGTCGCGCTGCACACCGATGCACGCACGGTAGCCGCGGTCCTCCTCGGTGAGCGTGTCAACCTTGCCCTTGAGCTCGAGGACGCGGCTCGCGGCGGCCTGTGAGGGCAAGGGGCCTGACGGGTGGCTCTTCAGCGGCGGAGATGCGCCGCTCCCCTATCCGCACCCGACGAGCGGTTGGTTCGCGCATGCCGTACGTGCAGCGCCGATCCTCGACGATCGGATCCCGAGGATCACGCCGCACGATCTTCGGCACACGGCGGCGTCACTCGCGGTCTCCTCCGGTGCCAACGTCAAGGTCGCGCAGCGAATGCTCGGACCTGTAGCGGTAGCCACCGCGATGAGCGAAGCTCGAAAGGCGGCCGCCTCTTAGGGTGTGGGCAAGGTGTGGGCAGGAACGACAAAAGCCCCTGGCCAGCTGCTCGTGCCGAGCGGTCAGCCAGGGGCTTTCGGTTGTCGCAATTACCGTGTGCGACCAGCGTTATCTCAGAAGTCCCAGTCCTCGTCCTCGGTGGCCTCGGCCTTGCCGATGACGTAGGAGGATCCGGATCCCGAGAAGAAGTCGTGATTCTCGTCGGCGTTCGGCGAGAGGGCCGACAGGATCGCCGGGTTCACGTTCGTCACGGTCGCGGGGAACATCGCCTCGTAGCCGAGGTTCATGAGCGCCTTGTTCGCGTTGTAGTGCAGGAAGCGCTTGACGTCCTCGGTGAGGCCGACGCCGTCGTACAGGTCCTGCGTGTACTGCACCTCGTTGTCGTAGAGCTCGTAGAGCAGCGAGAACGTATAGTCCTTCAGCTCGTCCTTCTTGGCCTGGTCGAGCGTTTCGAGGCCGCGCTGGAACTTGTAGCCGATGTAGTAGCCGTGCACGGCCTCGTCGCGGATGATGAGGCGGATGAGGTCGGCCGTGTTGGTGAGCTTCGCCCGCGACGACCAGTGCATCGGCAGGTAGAAGCCCGAGTAGAACAGGAAGCTCTCCAGCAGGGTCGAGGCGACCTTGCGCTTGAGCGGCTCGTCCCCGCGGTAGTAGTCCATGACGATCTGAGCCTTCTTCTGAAGGTTCGGGTTCTCCACGGACCAGCGGAACGCCTCGTCGATCTCCTTCGTCGAGCACAGCGTCGAGAAGATCGAGGAGTAGCTCTTCGCGTGCACCGACTCCATGAACGCGATGTTCGTGTAGACGGCCTCCTCGTGCGGGGTGATCGCGTCGGGGATGAGCGACACCGCGCCGACGGTGCCCTGAATCGTGTCCAGGAGCGTCAAGCCGGTGAACACGCGCATGGTGAGCGTCTGCTCCTCGGGGGTGAGCGTGTTCCACGACTGGATGTCGTTCGACAGCGGCACCTTCTCGGGCAGCCAGAAGTTGTTCACCAGACGGTTCCAGACCTCGAGGTCCTTGTCGTCCTGGATGCGGTTCCAGTTGATCGCCTGCACGCGGTCGACCAGCTTGAGCGGTTCGGGGGTCATTTCTTTCCTACTTCGATCGTTGAGCGAGACGGAACGCGGGTTCTCACAGCATGCAGCTGACGCACTCGGTCATGTCGGTCCCCTCGAGGGCCATCTGACGCAGACGGATGTAGTAGATCGTCTTGATGCCCTTGCGCCAGGCGTAGATCTGAGCCTTGTTGATGTCGCGCGTGGTGGCGGTGTCCTTGAAGAACAGCGTGAGCGACAGGCCCTGATCCACGTGCTGCGTCGCCGCGGCGTACGTGTCGATGACCTTCTCGTAGCCGATCTCGTACGCGTCCTGGTAGTACTCCAGGTTGTCGTTCGTCATGAACGCGGCCGGGTAGTAGACGCGACCGAGCTTGCCTTCCTTGCGGATCTCGATCTTCGACGCGATCGGGTGGATCGAGCTCGTCGAGTTGTTGATGTACGAGATGGATCCGGTCGGCGGCACGGCCTGCAGGTTCTGGTTGTAGATGCCGTGCTCCTGGATGGAGGCCTTCAGCTCGCGCCAGTCGTCCTGCGTCGGGATGTGCTGGCCGGCGAACAGGTCCTTGACCTTCTCCGTCGCGGGCACCCACTCCTGGTCGATGTACTTGTCGAAGAACGCGCCAGACGCGTAGGTCGAGTCTGCGAAGCCGTCGAAGGCGACGCCGCGCTCGATCGCGAGCTTGTTCGACGCGCGCAGCGCGTGGAACAGCACCGTGTAGAAGTAGATGTTCGTGAAGTCGATGCCCTCTTCGGAGCCGTAGAACACGCGCTCACGAGCGAGGTAGCCGTGCAGGTTCATCTGCCCCAGGCCGATCGCGTGCGAGCGGTCGTTGCCGTCCTCGATCGAGCGCACCGAGCCGATGTGGCTCTGGTTGCTCACCGCGGTGAGTGCGCGGATCGCCGTCTCGACCGTCTGCCCGAGGTCGTCCGAGTCCATCGACAGCGCGATGTTCATCGATCCGAGGTTGCAGGAGATGTCCTTGCCGATCTGACTGTAGGAGAGGTCCTCGTTGTAGGTCGTCGGCGTGTTCACCTGCAGGATCTCGCTGCACAGGTTGGACATGTTGATCCGGCCCTTGATCGGGTTGGCCTTGTTCACCGTGTCCTCGAACATGATGTACGGGTAGCCCGACTCGAACTGGATCTCGGCGAGGGTCTGGAAGAACTCGCGCGCGTTGATCTTGGTCTTCTTGATGCGCGGGTCGTCGACCATCTCGCGGTACTTCTCGGTGACCGAGACGTCGCCGAACGGCACGCCGTAGACGCGCTCGACGTCGTACGGGGAGAACAGGTACATGTCCTCGCCATTCCGCGCCAGCTCGAACGTGATGTCCGGCACGACGACGCCCAGCGACAGCGTCTTGATACGGATCTTCTCGTCGGCGTTCTCGCGCTTGGTGTCGAGGAACCGCATGATGTCGGGGTGGTGCGCGTTCAGGTACACCGCGCCGGCGCCCTGACGCGCGCCGAGCTGGTTCGCGTACGAGAAGGAGTCTTCGAGGAGCTTCATCACGGGGATGATGCCCGAGGACTGGTTCTCGATCTGCTTGATCGGGGCACCGGACTCGCGGATGTTCGAGAGCAGCAGCGCCACGCCGCCGCCGCGCTTGGACAGCTGCAGGGCGGAGTTGATGCCGCGGGCGATCGACTCCATGTTGTCCTCGATGCGCAGCAGGAAGCAGCTGACGAGCTCGCCGCGCTGCGCCTTGCCGGCGTTGAGGAAGGTCGGGGTGGCGGGCTGGAAGCGGCCCGAGATGATCTCCTCGACGAGGTTCACGGCGAGGTCCTCGTCGCCGTCGGCCAGGGCGAGGGCGGTCATCACGACGCGGTCCTCGAAGCGCTCCAGGTAGCGCTTGCCGTCGAAGGTCTTCAGCGTGTAGCTCGTGTAGTACTTGAACGCGCCGAGGAACGTCTCGAAGCGGAACTTCTTCGAGTAGGCGAGGTCGTTGAGCTTCTGCACGAACTCGAACGAGTACGCGTCCAGCACGGCGCCCTCGTAGTACTCCTTCTCCACGAGGTAGTCCAGGCGCTCCTTGAGCGAGTGGAAGAACACCGTGTTCTGGTTCACGTGCTGCAGGAAGTACTCCCGCGCCGCGCGCTTGTCGGCATCGAACTGGATCTTGCCGTCCGCGTCGTACAGGTTCAGCATCGCGTTGAGGGCGTGATAGTCGAGACCCTCGTACGCCGCGTTGACCTTGAACGCGATCTCGCCCTTCACCGGCGCTGAGTCCTTCAGTGCTGCTTCCACCATTGATCCAATCCGTCGGTCACCCGATCGACGTCGTCCTGTGTGCCGTAGATCTCGAGCCGGTACAAGTGGGGCACGTGACACTTGCGGCTGATGATGTCACCGGCGGCGCAGAATGCGTCGCCGAAGTTGGTGTTGCCTGCGGAGATCACTCCGCGGATGTGACGCCGGTTGTGCTCGTCGTTGAGGAACCGGATGACCTGCTTGGGTACGGCGCCCTTCTCGACGCCGCGGCCCTGCCCGCCGCCGTAGGTCGGCGTGACCAGCACGAACGGCTCATCGACGACGAGCGGCTCCTCCGTGCTGTGCAGCGGGATCCGTCGCGCCGGAAGGCCCAGCTTCTCGACGAACCGGGCTGTGTTGCCCGAGATGCTCGAGAAGTAGACCAGCAGCGGCGCGGCGGTCGCGGTGGCGGCGTTCATGAGATCGCCCCCTCGGGAGTCAGGCCAGGCGAGCGGCGAGCTCGTCGATCTTGTCGGGACGGAAGCCCGACCAGTGGTCCTCGTCGGTGACGACGACGGGAGCCTGCAGGTAGCCGAGCGACTTCACGTGCTCGAGCGCCGCAGCGTCCTCGGAGACGTCGTGGACTTCGTATTCGATGCCCTTCGCGTCGAGTGCGCGGTACGTCGCGTTGCACTGCACGCAGGAGGGCTTGGTGTAGACCGTGATGGACATGTATTGCGCCTCTTCTTCCCCTCAGAACCCGGCTTCGGGCAGGTGGCCCTGCCGGGAGTTCAATACTACATATAGGTGCGGACATTCGGGTCGACCACTAGGGCTAGTAGTTACAACTGTGTAGTTTTCCACCGTATTCCACCGATTCACCACAGGTTCTCCACGCCTTTGTCCACAGCCGTCCGCCACCGGCGAGCACCCTCGAACCGCGATTTCCCGCGGCTCCGGGAGACCCCGTCCGGATCCCTCCACAGATCCGACGATAGGAGGGGCCACGGACATTCCTCAGGCTGTGGAAATCGCCCTCCGGCGTGTCGTCGGCGTGTCGCGTGCGCGCCCTCGTGGCGCCGCGCCCAGACCCTGCAGGACCCTGCTCCCGACGCCCTGCGACCTGTAGCGTTGATCCGTGGCCGGATCGGGATACAAGGAGCTTCTGCGCGTACCGGGCGTCGGACGGATCATCGCCGCGCAGCTGACGGCGCGGTTCCCGAACGGCATGGCGAGTCTCGCGATCCTCCTGCATGTCCAGCACGCGACGGGCTCCTACGGCGCCGCCGGCCTCGTGCTGGCCGCGTCCTCGATCGGGCAGGCCGTGTCCGGGCCCGTCACCAGCCGCTGGATGGGCCGCTGGGGCATGCGCCCCGTGCTGACGCTGACGCTCTCGATCTGCGTGCTGTCATTCCTCGGCCTGGCGTTCTTCTCCTTCCTGCCGCTCGCCGGCTACGTGGTGCTCGGCCTGATCGCGGGGCTCTCCACCCCGCCGATCCAGTCGGCCGCGCGCACCATCTACCCCAAGCTGGTGAACTCCTCGCAGCTCACACCGCTGTTCTCACTGGACGCGTCGCTGCAGGAGATCATCTGGATCGTGGCGCCGGTCGTCATCACGATCGTCTCGACGCAGGTCGGCACCGTGCAGGGCCTGCTGCTCGTCGCGGCGGTGCTCGTGGGCGGCGGCGCGTGGTTCATCCTCTCCCCCGAGGTCGGCCGGGTGCGCATCCCGCGCAGTCGCCGCGGGTTCGGCGCGGTCGTGCTGAAACCGCCGGTGATGCTCGCCACGGTCATCGGCTTCCTCCTCATCGGCGCCTGCGCGGCCGTCGAGGTGGGCGTGGTGAAGACCTTCGACCACGGCGGTCTGGAGGCAGGGCTCGTGCTCGCCGTGTTCTCCGTGGGAAGCCTCGTCGGCGGCCTGGCCTCGGGCCGCGTGCCGATGGGGCCGTGGGCGATGGCCCGGCGCCTGACGATCGTGACCGTCGGCCTCGCCCTCACGATGCTGTCGCTCAACGTGTTCTGGCTCGGCGGCACGCTGCTCGCCGCCGGCATCGGGATCGCCCCCGCGCTCGCGGTGCTGTTCGCGATCACGTCGGCGAGCGTGAAGTTCTCCGAGACGGCCGAGGCGTTCGGCTGGGCGGGCACCGGGCAGCTGATCGGCGCCGCCGCCGGATCCGCGATCGCCGGCTTCCTCATCGACAGCATGCACAGCCCCACCGGGGCCTACCTCGCGGCGACGTGCTTCGCGGCCGCCGCCCTGGTCGTCTCGGTGGTGTTCGTGCGGTTCTTCCCCGATCTGCGCGGCCGCGACGCCGCCCCGATGCCGGACACCGAGGCCGTCCCGCTGCCCTGAGCGTCACCGCCCCAGGGCGACGACCTCGATCGGGCACCGGGCGACACCGGCGTTCGCGATCCGCCGGTCTCCGGTGAGCAGAACGGCTCCGAGGCGTTCGCCGAGCGCGACATAGCTCGCGTCGTAGATCGTGAGGTCCGCGCGCAGCTCCCATGCCCGATCGGCGGTCGCCTCGCTCGGCCAGAACTCGATCGGCAGCCGGCTGGCGTGCCACCGCGACGCCGCCGCCTGCTGAGTCGTCAGCTTGCGGCCGAGCTCGAGACCCCGTAGCGCACTGTCGACCTCGGTGAGCAGGAGGGACGGCGCGAAGAGCATCGCGTCACCGATCCGCTCCGACAGCCACCATGTCTCCCCCGCGTTGGCCGCGACGAGCGCCACGACGGCCGAGGCGTCGAGGCGAGACGCAGGAGCTCGGCGCTCAGATACTCCTGAAGCGACCTCCCCGACTTCGCCGCCCGCGCCGCGAGCTCATCCCGCACCCCGTCGGGAACGTTGCGGACCGTGATCGTGACCGTCACGCATGCATTCTAGCTGCACCAGCGTTAGAACCGCTGCGCATCGATCCACACCCGGCCTATGACTTAGTCCACTGGACTAAGCTGTGGTCATGACCCAGGTGAACGTCCACGAAGCGAAGACGCAGCTCTCCGCGCTGATCGCGCGGGTGCTGGACGGCGAGCAGATCACGATCGCTCGCGCCGGGAAGCCGGTCGTCGACCTCATCCCCCATGAGCGCACGACGATCGTCTACGGACTCGGCCGAGACGAACCTGAGCACGATCCTGCCCTCTTCGACGGCACCGACCCGGAGATTCAGGAGATGTTCTACGGACCGGATTGGGCAGAGGGATCCACGCGATGATCCTGCTCGACACCAACGCGCTCGTCTGGCTGCACCGCGACAGTGCCATGCTCGGAGACACGGCGCGCAAGACCATCGAGAACTCGACGATCACGCACTTCTCCGCGATCTCGATCTCGGAGCTCGTGATCAAGAACATGCTCGGCCGCATCGACCTTCCGGGAGGCGACCGCTTCCCCGCCGCGTTCCCCGACGCCGGCCTGCGCGAACTGCCGTTCATGTCGGCACACGCCACGGCCATGCTGCGCTTCCCCGCTCTGACGCGACACGATCCGTTCGATCGCATGATCCTCGCTCAAGCGGATGCGGAGAGACTGACGCTGCTCACCGCGGACGCGACCCTGCTCGCGCTCGGCGAGACCTGGATCCAGGATGCGAGGATCTGAGACTCGCAACCTCGGAATCCGCAGAATTCGAGGATCCCAGCCTTCGATATCTGTTGTCATTTTGGATTTTGGGTGACAAGATCGGAGCATGAGCGCCGATCTGCAACAGAAAGCACACGATCACCTCTGGATGCACTTCACCCGCCAGTCCACGATGGACCGCAGCGGTGTGCCGATCATCGTCCGGGGTGAGGGACACCACATCTGGGACGACAACGGCACGCAGTACATCGACGGGCTCTCCGGCCTCTTCGTGGTCAACGCAGGCCATGGCCGCACCCGCCTCGCCGAGGCCGCGGCGAAGCAGGCGGAGCAGCTGGCCTTCTTCCCGCTGTGGTCGTACGCGCACCCGGGGGCGATCGAGCTCGCCGATCGCCTCGCCGGCTACGCCCCCGGCGACCTGAACCGCGTCTTCTTCACGAGCGGCGGCGGCGAGGCCGTCGAGACCGCCTTCAAGCTCGCCAAGCACTACTGGAAGCTGCGGGGCAAGCCCACCAAGCACAAGGTCATCTCCCGCGCGATCGCCTATCACGGCACCACCCAGGGCGCGCTCGCAATCACCGGCATCCCCGCGATGAAGGCGATGTTCGAGCCGGTCACCCCTGGCGGCTTCCGGGTTCCGAACACGAACATCTACCGCGCCGCCGAGATGGGCGCGCCGACGGATCCCGAGGCGTTCGGCGTCTGGGCCGCCGACCGGATCGAGGAGATGATCCAGTTCGAGGGTCCGGACACGGTCGCCGCGGTCTTCCTCGAGCCGGTGCAGAACTCGGGCGGCTGCTTCCCGCCGCCTCCCGGCTATTTCCAGCGCGTGCGCGAGATCTGCGACCGCTACGACGTGCTGCTCGTCTCCGACGAGGTGATCTGCGCGTTCGGCCGGATCGGGCACATGTTCGCGTGCGACGCGTACGGCTACGTGCCCGACATCATCACGTGCGCCAAGGGCCTCACGAGCGGCTACTCCCCCCTGGGCGCGGCGATCGTCAGCGACCGGATCTACGAGCCGTTCGCGCACGGGGACCTGTCGTTCCCGCACGGCTACACCTTCGGCGGGCACCCGGTCTCGACCGCGGTCGCGCTGGAGAACCTCGACATCTTCGAGGAGGAGAAGCTCAACGAGCGCGTGCGCGAGAACTCGCCGCTGTTCCGCGCCGAGCTGGAGACCCTGCTCGACCTTCCGCTCGTCGGCGACGTGCGCGGCGACGGCTACTTCTTCGGGATCGAGCTGGTCAAGGACAAGGCGACACGCGAGACGTTCGACGACGACGAGTCGGAGCGCCTGCTGCGCGGCTTCCTCTCCGGAGCCCTCTACGACGCGGGCCTCTACTGCCGCGCCGACGACCGCGGCGACCCCGTGATCCAGCTCGCCCCGCCGCTCACCATCGGGCCGGCCGAGTTCCGCGAGATCACCGGCATCCTCCGCGGGGTGCTCAAGGAGGCGGAGTCGGTTCTGTAGTCGCCGGGGACGCGACACGGGGAGGGCGGATGGGGATCCGCCCTCCCCTTTCCTCTGCCCTGCGTTTCTTCTCGCGCCCTCCGGGTGCGGTTCCTGAGCGAGCCGAAGGCGAGACGAAGGGCGCTCAACGGCCCCGGACGGAGGGCGTAGCGATCACCAGGCTCGTCGGCCCCATCTGCTCGACGCTCACGAGATCGAGCGCCGCACCGTCGGGGAACAGGCGACGGCCGTCGCCGGTCGCCGTCGGGAACACGCGCAGCCGGTACTCGTCGACCGCCCCCGCCGCGACGAAGCGCTCGACGAGCGATCCGCTGCCGATCACGATGACATCGCGCGTCGCGGCCGTCTCCCGCGCCCAGCCCACCGGATCCGCCTCGACCCGCCGGGAGTTCTGCCACCGCGCCAGGTCGACGTCGCCGCCCGTCACGACGGCCTTGTCCGCGGCGTTCAGTGCGCGGGCGAACGGATCCGTCGCGTCGCGCGGCGGCCACAGGGCCGAGAACGCCTCCCAGGTGCGGCGCCCGAACAGGAAGATCCCGGTCTGCAGGACCGATCCGTAGCGGAACTTGTCCCCCGAGATCGCCTCGGGGCCGTGCCGGAAGCACCATCCGCCGAAGGGCGTGCCGTCGGATCCGTCCGGATCCTCCACGACCCCGTCGAGGGTGATGAACTGCGCCACGATGATGCGTGCCATGTCGTGCTCCTTGCGTCGTGCCCCGATGCGGATCCTCCGCGGAGGGCTTCATAGGGGTGTACGAACGCGAGGCTCCGAACTCATCGGTGCGGGCGGAATCCGTTCGGACTCGTCATACGACGACGGCGTCCCTCTCGAAGAGCGTGAACAGCGCCTCGTTCCGGTACAC
Organism: Microbacterium sp. NPDC056052; assembly: GCF_042266785.1. NCBI lineage: Bacteria > Bacillati > Actinomycetota > Actinomycetes > Micrococcales > Microbacteriaceae > Microbacterium > Microbacterium sp. NPDC056052. The sequence continues at coordinate 239,252 of NZ_JBHJWV010000008.1, read as the reverse complement.
CAGCACATGGCCGATCCTCACGCCGGACGCGTCGGCCTCGAACAGCTGCACGGTATGCGGGTGGACGCCGTCGTCGTCGACGCGAAGGAGCAGGAACCCGTGCTGCCCGTTGGCCGAGATCGGCCTGGTGCGCCAGCGAGTGCCCTGCCACTCGAACAGGTGCGCCATGAACGCGGCGTACGTCTCGCGCCCGATCGACCAGAACGGCACGGGCGGCATCTCGAACAGCACGTCGTCGGCGACGAGTTCGGCGAGGGCCGCAGCGTCGGCACGCTCGATCGCCCTCGCGTACCGCTCCACGGTCTCCCGCCGCAGCGGAGCGGGGCGCGAGGTGCGCTCCGCGACAGCAGCCTTCGCCCGCTGCAGCGCGGAGTTCACCGACGGCACGCTGGTCTCGAGGATCTCGGCCGTCTCCGCCGCGGTGTGCCCGAGCACCTCCCGCAGGATGAACACCCCGCGCTGCTTCGGCGGCAGCGCCTGCAGCACGAGCGTCACCGCGAGCCGCACCCCCGACGCTTCGGCGACCGCGCGCTCCGGCTCGGAGTCCGCCCACCAGCGGGTCGGCGCCGGCACCAGCCAGGGCACGTCCAGGGCCGGCACCAGAGGCGCGCCGACGTCGATGCCCGGATCCGTCAGGTCGCGCGGCAGCGGACGCCGCGGCGTCTCACGGAGCCGGTCGACGCATACGTTGCGTGCGATGCGGTACACCCACGTCGACAGCGCCGCCTTGGCCGGGTCGTACGACGACCGGCCGCGCCAGGCCCGCTCGAGTGCGTCCTGCACGGCGTCCTCCGCGTCGAACGGCGAGCCCAGCATCTGATAGCAGAAGGCGAGCAGGCCGCCGCGGAGCGCGGCGAGGTCGGAGGCGTCCACGCAGCCGAGGCTAGCCGCCCGGCTCAGCCTCCCGCCATCGTCCGGGCGATGTCGGCCGCCGAGTCGCCCGCCTTCTTCAGGACGAGCGCCACGAGCGCGAGCGCCCCGAGCGTGAGGACGAGCATGATCGTGGACACCGCGGCGATCTCCGGGCGCAGGCCGCTGCGCAGGGCGCTCAGCACGTAGACCGGCCACGGCGTGGTTCCGGAGACCTGGACGAAAGCGGAGACGATCGTGTTGTCCAGGCCCAGGGTGAACGAGAGCAGGAAGCCCGCGAGCACGGCGGGCATCGCGAGCGGCAGGGTGACCTTGAAGAACGTCGTGAGCGGCCGGGCGTAGAGATCGGCCGAGGCCTCTTCGAGCCGGGCGTCGAGTCCCACCAGGCGCGCCCGCACGATGTACGACACGATCGCGATCGAGAAGAGCGACTGCCCGATCACGAGACGCACCGTGCCGTCGTTGAAGATCGACAGTCCCAGATCCTGGCCGAGGAACACGACCCACGGCAGCAGCGCGACCGCGTCGACGATCTCGGGCGTGACCGAGATCAGCAGCAGCAGGCCGAGGAACCACGGCACCCACTTGCCGGGGGTGCGCGCCATCGCGATGCCGGCGAGGGTGCCGAGCGCCGTCGCGAGCACCGCGGCGATGAGGCCGGTGCGCAGCGAGACCAGCACCGCGTCGCGGACGGCGGGCTTGGTGACGATCGCGGCGAACGAGTCGAAGCCGAAGTGGTCCCACGAGATCAGCAGACGGCCGACGTTGAACGAGTACACGATCACGACGGCGATCGGCAGGAACAGGAAGACGAACACCAGGGTCGCCCACAGCGGCAGCAGCCAGCGACTGACGTTGCGCGGAGCCCTGGTGCGCCGACCGGATCCAGCCCGGGTCGTGGACGGCGACGGATCCGCCTGCTCGGCGGATCGTTCTGCGACGACGGTCATCATGCCTCCTCGAGTGTGAGCCGGTAGCTGCGGCGGATGGGGATCGTGACGAGCCAGCCGATCGCGGCCGCGATGCCGATCGACAGCGCGATGGTGAGGATCAGCAGCACGGCCATCGCGGATCCCAGCGCCCAGTTCTGCGCGGTCTGGAACTGGCTGGCGACGATCTGCCCGACCATGTTGCCCTTGGCGCCGCCGAGCACGGTCGCCGTGATGTAGTCGCCCATGAGCGGGATGTAGACCAGCAGCACACCGGCGATGATGCCGGGCTGCGCGAGCGGGATCGTCACGCGGAAGAACGTCCTCCAGCTGCCGGCGCCCAGATCCTTGCTCGCCTCGCGCAGCGGTCCGCTCACGCGGTCGAACGCCACGAACAGCGGCAGGATCATGAGCGGCAGGTAGTTGTAGACGACGCCGAGCAGCACCGCGCCGCGGGTGTTCAGTATTCCGAGCGGCCCGGGGATGACTCCGAGGAACTGCAGCGCGTGGGACAGCCAGCCCTCGGGGGCGAGGATGATCTGCCAGCCGATCGTGCGCACCAGGAAGTTGGTCCAGAACGGCACCATGACGAGCGCGAGGAACATCCCGCGCCGGCTCGGCGGGCACTTCACCGCGATCCAGTACGCCACGGGCGCACCGATGATCAGACACAGGGCGGTGCCGGCGATGCCCACCCAGAGCGTGTTCTGGAAGGTCGCGAAGAAGGTCGGCGAGAGCGCCTCGATGTAGCGGTCGAAGGACAGCTTGTCGTTCGCGTTGGTCGCGAAGATGCTCGGCTTGTAGCCGAAGCTGTACCAGACGACCACGCCGATCGGGACGACGAAGAAGACGAGCAGCCACACCCAGGCGGGCAGGGCCAGGCCGAAGCGGATCCTGAGCCTACGCACCGGCGGCCGCCTTCGTCGCGTTCCAGATCGCCACGATCCGCTCCTGGGCCCTGGTGAACTTCCCCTCGTGCATCGTGGCGATCTGCTCCTCCGTGAAGAAGACCATGTCGAGGTCCTCCAATCCCGCCTCCTCGGCCCTCTGCTGATTGCCGTCGACGCCGGTGTCGTAGCCGATGTAGTCCATCTGGTCCGCCTGGATGCCGGGCGCGATGATGAAGTTGATGAAGGCGTGCGCCGCCTCGGGATGCGGCGCACCCTTGGCGATCGCCCAGTTGTCCATCCAGATCTCGGTCGCCGGCGCCCCGAGCACCCACTGCCAGCGCTCTGGGTGCTTCGACGCGGCGATCCCGGTCCGGGCATCGCCGTTGTACACCTGCACGAGCGCGGCGGTCGCCTGCGGGATGATCTGCCCGCCCGGCGCGGAGTCGAACGAGATCACATGAGGGGCGATCTCCTTCGTCATGAACGCCTCGCAGTCCGCGAGGTGCTTCTCCTCGGTCGTGTTCCAGTCGATTCCATGCGACCAGAAATAGATCCCGCACATCGGCGCAGGGTCGTCGAGGAGCGATGTCCTGCCGGACGCCTCGTTCTGGGCCGCATCGATGAAGTCGACCCAGCTGGTCAGCTCCCGTGCGATCACAGTCTTGTCGTAGGCGAAACCGGTCGTGCCCCACGCCTTGCAGATCGAGTACTCGTTCTTCGGGTCGAAGGAGCGATGGATGAAGTGCGGATTCATCGTCGCGAAGTTCGGGATCAGGTCGAGGTTCAGTTTCTCCAGGAGACCGTTCTCCGCCATGGGAAGGATGAACGGTCCTGTCGGGACGACGATGTCGTAGCCCGATGTGCCGCGCGCGGCGACGAGCTTCGCCACGAGCTCCTCGTTCGAGTTGAACGCATCGACGACGACCTTCGGCCCCTTCTTCGTCGTGAAGGCGCTCAGCAGATCCGGGTTGTCGTAGTCGCTCCAGGTGTAGATCGAGAGCTTGTCCTCGAGCGGGCCGCCGTGCGCCTCGGACGCCGCCGAGGCCTTCTCCGGAGCGCAGGCGGTGAACAGCACGGCGCCGGAGGCCGCGAGCGCCGTCGCGAGGAAGCCGCGTCGGGTGAGCTCGGCGCCGATCTTGCGTGCGGAAGGAGCGTGGGCGAGCACGCGCACCGGTGGCCGGTCGTCGGCGCCGCGGTGACCCATCAGGCCGCTTCCTTGGGGAGGGCGATCACGTGAGTGGCGGTCTCGGGGATCCCATCGCCGGCGAAGATGCGGACATCGGAGGAACTCCAGGTGCAGCGCACGGCGTCGCCGACCGCGACCGCGGGAGCCCCGGGCGCAGGGATCCGCACCAGGAAGGCCTGCTCGCGCCCGACCTCGACCGCGACCTGCAGCGTCTCGCCGAGATGCGAGACGCCGAGCACGGTGCCGTCGATCCCCGGCCCGTCCGCGGTCCCCGCGGGAGCGAGCCGCACGAACTCGGGCCGGATCGAAGCGACGACGGCGGATCCCGGAGCGGTCCGCTCGCCGCCCCAACGGCCGTGCACGGTTCCCGCGTGCGTGTCGACCGCGTCGCCGCCGAGCGCCGTCCCGTGCAGGAAGTTCTGCTGGCCGATGAACGAGGCGACATAGGCCGAGGCCGGCTCGGCGTAGACGTCGGCGGGTGCGGCGAGTTGCTCGATCCGGCCCGCGCGCATGACCGCGATCCGGTCGCTCATCGACAGCGCCTCCGACTGGTCATGCGTCACGAACACGAAGGTGGTCCCGAGCCGTGCCTGCAGCAGCTTCAGCTCGAGCTGCATCTCCTCGCGCAGCTGCCGGTCCAGGGCTGCGAGCGGCTCGTCCAGCAGCAGCACGGACGGGCGGTTGATCAGGGCGCGGGACAGCGCGATGCGCTGCTGCTGCCCGCCGCTCAGCTGCGTGGGCTTGCGGTCCGCGAAACGACGCAGCTGCACCATGTCGAGCGCCTCGGCGACGCGCTCGCGCTGCTCGGCCTTGGGCACCTTGCGCTGCTGCAGGCCGTACGCGACGTTCTCCGCGACGGTCATGTGCGGGAAGAGCGCGTACGCCTGGAAGACCGTGTTGACCTCGCGCTTGTGCGGCGGCAGGCCCAACACGCTCCGGCCGCTCAGCCGGATGTCCCCCTCGTCGGGGTGCTCGAAGCCCGCGATCATGCGCAGCGTGGTGGTCTTGCCGCATCCGGAGGGGCCGAGGAGGGAGAGGAACTCCCCCGGTCGGATCGACAACGACAGGCGGTCGACGGCGATCGCCTCACCATAGAACTTGGTGACGCCAGAGATCTCGACGCCGCCGGAGGGCGTGTCGCTCGTGCTCTGAGCCGGTACGGACGTTGGACCGCTCATGAAACCTCCACAGGGTGTGTTCTCGCTGCCGAGGAGTCTGACACAGGTTCAGACACTCGTACAGAGGAAAACGGAGATTCCTTGACCTTTGGCGACGAAATTCGTTGTTACGTTTATGTTTCTCAACGAATATGAGGGGTGCGGGATCCGCACCCGGAGGCTATCTCCCCTGGAAGTCGAACGCCTTCAGCAGTTCCTCGATGGCCTGCTCGCGCGGTTCCCCGCCCTCGTCGAACATGTGCGCCACGTGCGTGCGCAGGTGGTTCTCGAGCAGCAGCTTGTTGAGGGATTCGAGGGAGCGCTGGATGGCGCGGGACTGCGTGATGATGTCCATGCAGTAGTCCTCGTTCTCGATCATCTTCGCGACGCCGCGGAGCTGTCCCTCGAGGATGCTGGTGCGGTGCAGGGCGCGCTTCTTGATGTCTTCGATCACGAGGTAGAGAGTACCGCCCGCCTCACGGGATCGGCTCTGCAAGGATGGGCGCATGGCTCGCGCCCGTGAAGCACTGCTGCCCCCCGCGGATCTGGAGCGCCTGCGCGCGCTCCGGCGGATGAAGGCCGTCGCCCTCGCCGCCCTCGGGGTCATGGCCGTCGCGTTCGTCGTGGCCTTCTGGCTACAGGCCCGCTACCCGTGGCTCGAGTACCTGCGCGCCGCCGCGGAGGGCGGCATGGTGGGCGCGCTGGCCGACTGGTTCGCAGTGACGGCCCTGTTCCGGCGCCCCCTCGGGCTGCCCATCCCGCACACCGCGATCATCCCCAACCGCAAGGACGAGATCGGGCGCAGCCTCGGCGAGTTCGTCGAGACCAACTTCCTCTCCGCCGAGGTCGTGCGCACGAAGCTGTCCGAGACCTCGATCGCCGCACGGCTCGGATCCTGGCTGCGCGCGCCCGCCCACGCGGAACGGGTCGCGAGCGAGGGCTCCACGATCGCCGCCGCCGTGCTGCGCGCCCTGAGCGACGACGACGTGCAGAGCGTGATCGCCGAGCTCGCGCGCGAGCACCTCGTGGAACCGGAGTGGGGAACGCCCGCGGGCACGTGGCTGCAGTGCATCGTCGAGTCCGACGCCCATCGCGGCGCGGTGGACCTCGCCGTCGACAGCATCGCGACCTGGCTGGACGGCAACGCCGAAGCGTTCAGAGGACTGCTCTCGCGCCGGCTGCCCGGGTGGGTGCCGAGGCTCGCGCACCGGTTCGTGGACGAGGCCGCCTACAACGAGGCGGTGCGGTTCGTACGGGCCGTGCAGGCGGATCCGCGCCACCCCGCCCGCCTCGCCCTGGATGGCTATCTCGCCCGGCTCGCGGACAACCTGCAGCACGATGCCGGCACGCGGGCGCGCCTCGAGAACGCCAAGTCGGCCCTGTTCGACAGCCCCCGCGTGGGCGCGCTGGCCGCCGAGGCGTGGAACGCCGCGAAGACCGGGCTCCTGTCGGCGCTCGCGGACCCGGAGAGCGGCCTGCGCCGCCGGGCCGCGGTGGCGATCGGCGAGCTCGGAGATCGCCTCGCCACGGAGGATCCGCTGCAGCAGCGCGTGGACGGCTGGGTGACGGACGCCGCCGTGTTCCTCGTCGACCGCTACCGGCACGACATCGCCTCCATCATCACGGACACCGTCGAGCGCTGGGATCCGGCCGAGACCACGGAGAAGATCGAGCTCATGGTCGGCCGCGACCTGCAGTACATCCGCTTGAACGGCACGGTCGTCGGAGCGCTCGCGGGGCTCGCGATCTTCGCGATCGCGCATGCCGTGATCCCCGTGTGACCCGCGCCGGCCCGTCGGGTGCGGAGCCGTCAGGCGCGACGATCTGCACACCGTGACACGATCGGCACACGGATCCGGCGATTTCGATTTCGTGTGCGGGTCGTCCCGGCGTGCGCAGATCGTCGCCGCCGGAGCCGGCCGAGCCGGGGCCAAGTGTCTGGTGCACCAGACATCGACCGCGATGGCATGGCGACGCGGAGCCCGCGCCGTGGCACGCTGTTCAACGGATGCCGATCGCGCCTCCGGGAAGGGACTCCTCATGGCACTCTCACACGATCCCCTCTGGCCCCGTGGCGGCGACTGGCCCGCCTTCAGCACGCCCGCCGACGCGGTCCTGCTCGGCATGCCGACCTGGCGCACCTCACTGTCCCCCACGGGCGCGCACGCGACGCCGGCGGCGATCCGCGACGCCCTGCGCCGGTACAGCCCGACCCTGATGGGCCCGCCTGCGGTCGACCTGAACGAGGCGCTGCGGATCTCCGACGCAGGCGATGTGCACGAGCCCGACGGCGACGAGGGCACCGCCCGCGCGATCGCGCGCGTCTCCGAGCTCGCCGCGGCGTCCCGGCTCGTGATCGCGCTCGGCGGCGACAACTCGCTCACCTACCCCGTCGCGCTCGGAGCGGGCGCGGACGGCCTCATCACGATCGACGCGCACTTCGACCTGCGCGACGGGGTCTCGAACGGCTCCCCGGTGCGCCGGCTGGTCGAGGACGCCCCTGAGGGATCCGCGATCGATCCGCGTCGGATCGTGCAGATCGGCATCGCGGACTTCGCGAACTCCGTCGCCTACGCGCAGCGGGCCGCGGACTGGGGCATCCGCGTGATCACCCTGGACGAGGTGCGCCGCCGCGGCATCGACGACGTGGTCGCCGAGGCGGTCGAGATCGCCGGCGCCGGCGCCGCATCCCGGGTGCATCTCGACATCGACGTGGATGCATGCGACCGCGCTGCGACCCCGGGCTGCCCGGCGAGCGTCCCCGGTGGATTCGCGGCATGGGAGCTGCGCGCGCTCGTGCGCGGCATCGCCGGCGACCCCCGCGTGGTCAGCGCCGACATCGCCGAGGTGGATGCCACCGCCGACGATGAGGACGCACGCACCGTGCGCCTCGCGGCGCTCTGCGTGCTGGAGCTGCTCGCCGCGCTGGCGGGCCGGGACTGATCCCCGCGCATGAGCGACGGTCCCGCCCGCGACCCGTTCCTCGAGGGAGGTCCGGCCCTGCGCTTCGCCCTGGCGTTGCGGTTCCTGGTGGAGCTCGCGCTGCTGGCCGGCGCGGCGACCGCCGCGGTGCGGCTCGTTCCCGGCTGGCCCGGCTGGGTGTCGGCCATCGTGGCGGTCGCGCTGCTCGCGGCCGTCTGGGGACTGTTGCTGTCGCCGAAGGCGCGCTTCGACATCCGCGCCCCGGGAAGGCTGAGCCTGGAGGCCGTGCTCTTCGGCACGGTCGGCGCCGCACTCTGGACGAGCGGACTCGGCATCGTGGGCCTGGCCCTGTTCGCCGTGTGGGTGCTGGACAGGATCGCCCTGGCCGTGCTCGGCCGCCGCTGAGCACGGCGCGCTCTCAGAGTTCGCGCAGCGCCTGATCGATCGGTCGATCCCCCTCGTTGAACCGGATCGTGCGGCGGATGGTCGCCGGCTCCACGAGCGTCTGCGCGATCACCTGCGCGACGTCGGCGCGGGAGACGCGGCCCGAGGTCTCCGCCGCGGCGTCGATCCGGCCCGTCGGCTCCTCGAACGTGAGCCCGCTCGGTCCGAGCACCGTCCAGTCCAGCGCCGTCGCACGCAGGTGCTCATCGGCCGCCGCCTTGGCCTCGGCGTAAGCATGGAACGAGTCCGACGCGGGAATCCCGTGCGCAGGCGAGGATCCGAAGTACGACACCATCACGTACCGGCCGACGCCGGCGTCGGCGGCCGCCTCCATGGACAGGACGGCGGCGGCGAAGTCGACAGCCCTGGTGCGCTCCGCGGATCCGCCTCCCGCGCCGGCCGACCACACGACGGCATCGTGCCCGGCGATCAGCGCCGCCATCGCCTCCTGCGATGCGGATTCGGCATCGAAGACGACGGGATCCGCTCCCGTCGCCCGCACGTCGTCGATCTGACCGGCGTCGCGGATCACCGCGGTCACCTGGTCGCCGCGCGCCGTGAGGAGGGGTTCGAGAAGGAGGGCCACCTTGCCGTGGCCGCCGAAGATCAGGATCCGTGCCATGCCTCCACGCTATGCCCGATCCTGCGGTCGCGGGCCACGGATCCGGATCCATCCCACGCACGACGTGGGCAGTCCGCCTACCGGACGACCCGGCGCGCCCGCCTACCGGACGACGAGGCGCGGCTCGATCAGCGCGTGCGCGGTGCCGGCCCGCACATCCCGCGGGGTCACCGCCTCGCCGGTCGGCCCCATGAGCAGCTCCAGCGTCGCCGCCGCGACGTCCTCCGGACGCTGTTCGACGCTCGAGAAGCCGAGCGCCTCGGCGGTCGGCGTGTTGTCGAAGCCGATCACCGGCACCCGTGCGGATCCCCCCGCCTGGGCGAGAAGCGCGCCGATCGCGAGGGAGTCGCTCGCGCAGACCACCGCGTCCACGTCCGCACCTGCGCCCGCCACCACGGCCCTCGCTCCCGCGACGTCCTCCTCGGTGATCCACCGCGGGCCCACGGCCCCGGCCGCGGCCATCGCCTCGCGCCAGCCGCGTTCGCGGTCGTCGCCGGTGCCCGACCCCGTCGGCCAGCCGAGGAACGCGACCCGCGGTCCGAAACCCAGAGCGTGCTCCGTGGCGGCGCGCGTGCCTGCGGCCCCGTCGACGTCGACCCACAGGTGCTCGGGGGCCGCGAGGTCGTCCTCGCCCCAGGGACGGCCGAACGCGACGAAGGGCAACCGGGCCTCGCCCAGCCAGCGCGTGCGCGGGTCGCCGTGGAACGTGCCGGTGATGATCGCGGCGTCGATCTCGGAGCCCTCCCAGAGCTCGGCGAGCCGCGCGATCTCGTCGGCGGCCGTGCGCGCGGCGTACACGAGCATGCGCATGCCGCGCTCGCTCGCTCTCTCGGTGAGCGCATGCACGAAGCGGTCCAGGACGACACCGGAGACGCCGCCGACGTAGGGGTCCAGGTGGATCCCGATCGTCGAGCTGCGACGGGTACGCAGCTGACGGGCGGCGGCATGGCGCCGGTAGCCGAGCTCGACGATCGCCTGCTGCACGCGCTCGCGCGTGGCGGGCTTCACGATCGTCGGCGTGTTCAGCACGTTCGACACGGTCTGCCGCGACACGCCGGCGCGCAGCGCCACGTCTTCGACGGTCGGCGTCCTGACCATGTCTCTCCCTCCGCGGATCCGGTCCTGGACCCGGGACCACCTTCCCACCTTGACACCCCGGGCTCCTGCCGCCTAGCGTATTCGACACAGAGTTTGATCGTTCAAATTTCTACGACGACATCCTGTCGTCACCAGAAGCACACATCCTCACCGATGCTCATCAAGGGAGAAGAGACATGACACGGCACAGCACACGCGCCGCGATCGGGGCCGGGGCGCTCGTCCTCGCGGGCGCGATCGCCCTCACCGGATGCGGTTCCGGGTTCTCCGGCGGCGGGAGCGCCACCGGAGACTCGAAGCTCACCTCGTCCGACAAGCCGCTGAACATCCTCATCGGATCGTCGGGCGACGCGGAGACCAAGGCCGTCAAGGACGCCGTGTCGGCGTGGTCCAAGACCTCCGGCGTCAAGGCGACCGTGACCGCGGCGAGCGATCTCAACCAGCAGCTCTCGCAGGGCTTCGCCTCCGGCTCCCCCTCGGACGTGTTCTACCAGTCCACCGACGCTCTGGCCGGATACGCGTCCAACGGCTCCCTCCTCGCCTATGGCGATCTGCTGAAGAACAAGGACGACTTCTACCCGAGCCTGCTCACGTCCTTCACCTACGACGGCAAGCTCTACTGCGCGCCGAAGGACTTCTCCACCCTGCAGCTCGTCATCAACACCGATCTGTGGGCGAAGGCCGGACTCACCGACGCCGACATCCCGAAGACCTGGGACGAGCTCGCCGCCGTCTCGAAGAAACTCACCGCGGACGGCCACGTGGGCCTCTCGATGAGCGGCGAGTACGCCCGCGTCGGCGCGTTCATGGTCGCCGCCGGCGGCGGACTCATGAACGCCGACTCGACCAAGGCCACCGCCGATGCCGAGGGCAACGTGAAGGCGCTCGACTACCTCAAGGGCCTGCTCAACGACGGCTCGATGAAGTTCGCGGCAGATCTCGGATCCGGCTGGGGCGGCGAGGCGTTCGGCACCCAGAAGGCCGCGATGGTCGTGGAGGGCAACTGGATCACCGGCGCCATGACCAACGACTACCCGACCGTGACCTACAAGGCGGTCGAGCTGCCCGCCGGTCCCGAGGGCAAGAAGGGCACGCTGCAGTTCACGAACTGCTGGGGCATCGCGGCCGACAGCAAGAACCAGAAGGCCGCTCTCGACCTCGTCGAGCACTTGACCAGCGCCGACAGCCAGCTCGCCTTCTCGAAGGCGTTCGGCCCGATACCGTCGATCGCCTCGGCCGCGGACCAATGGAAGAAGGACAACGGCCCGCTCGTGCCGTTCCTGAACGGCGCGGAGTACGCCCAGGGCGTGCCGACGGCCAAGGGCGCCAGCGACGTCGTGACCGACTTCAACGGAAAGCTCGGCTCGCTCGCGACCGGCGATCCGAAGGCGATCCTCGACGCCGCGCAGAAGAACCTGGAAGCCCTGACCAAGTAATCATGGCCTCCTCCACCGTGCGGTCTCACCGTCCCGCAGGCCACCAGGGTCTGCGGCGCGGCGAGACCGCGTCGGGGTGGCTCTTCACCGCCCCGATGCTGATCCTTCTCGGCCTGTTCCTGGTCGTCCCGGTCCTCATGGCGCTCTGGGTGAGCGTGAGCGACTGGGGCGGGCGGGGCTCGCCGTTCTCCGGCGGCGTCTCGTTCGTCGGCCTGAAGAACTATGCTGCGCTGCTTCTCGGCGGCGGGCTCGCCGAGGCCGACTTCGGGATGAGCCTGAAGAACAACGCGTGGTACGTGATCCTCGTCGTCCCCTGCCAGACCGCGCTGAGCCTGTTCCTCGCCGTGCTCGTGAACCGGCAGATCCTCAAGGGCCGCGGCTTCTTCCGCACGGCGTTCTACTTCCCCTCGGTGACCAGCTCCGTCGCGATCACCGTCCTGTTCCTGTTCCTGTTCTCCACGACCGGCGCCGTCAACGCGGCGCTCGGCTGGCTCGGGATCAACGGGCCGAACTGGCTCAACGACCCGTCCGGGATCCTGCACTTCGGCGTCACGGGCGGGCCCCCGGCGCTCACGCAGAACAGCTTCCTCGGCGTCTCGTTCTGGGACTGGATCGGCGGCCCCAGCGTCGCGATGTGCGTCTACATCATCATGGCGGTCTTCACCACGAGCGGCACGTTCATGCTGCTCTTCCTCGCCGCGCTGCAGAACATCTCGGGCGAGGTGCAGGAGGCCGGGATGATGGACGGCGCGAACGGCTGGCAGCGGTTCTGGCGGATCACCCTTCCGCAGCTGCGCCCGACCCTGTTCACCGTGCTCACGCTCGGCCTGATCGGCTGCTGGCAGATCTTCGACCAGATCTACACCGGCACGAGGGGCCAGCCCGCCAAGACCACCATCACGCCCGCCTATCAGTCGTACCAGTCGTCGTTCCTCAATCAGGAGTGGGGCCAGGGCGCGGCGATCGCGTTCATCCTGTTCGTGATCATCATGGTCTTCACCCTCGTGCAGCGCTGGGTGCTGCGCGAGCGCCCCGTCTCGCGCCGCCGCAACCGGCCGTATCTGGAAGCGGTCGAACGCGCCGCCGCCCGCGCCGCCTCCGCCGACCGAGCACCCGCCGCGAGCGAAGGAGCCGCGCGATGACCGCCACCGCTTCCGCCCCGCCCGTCGCGCGCCGCACGCGCCGGAGCACCGTGCGGATCGCCTCCACCTCGGTCCTGTATGCGCTGCTCATCGCTCTCGCGCTCGTGTACATCTACCCGTTCCTGATCCAGGTCGCCACGAGCTTCAAGACGGATCCGGACGCGGCCGCGAGCCCCCTCACGCTGGTGCCGCAGACGTTCACGACCGAGGCGTACACGCAGCTGTTCCTGCGGAGCGACTTCCCCACCTGGTTCAAGAACTCCGTGATCGTGACGATCGTGGTCACGGCGGGCCGGGTGTTCTTCAACTCGCTCGCGGGCTACGCGCTCGCGCGGCTCCGCTTCCGGGGCAGGAACGTCGTGTTCGCCGGGCTCATCGCCGTGATGAGCGTTCCTGCGGTGGTGCTGCTGATCCCGAAGTTCCTCGTGATCAACACGCTCGGCATGTACGACTCCTACGCGGGCATGATCCTGCCGCTCCTCGTCGACGCCGCAGGCGTCTTCATCATGAAGAACTTCTTCGAGTCGATCCCCGTGTCGGTCGAGGAGCAGGCGCGGATCGACGGTGCGGGCACGTTCCGGGTGTTCTGGTCCGTCGTGCTGCCGATGGCGCGGCCGGCGCTGATCACGATCGTGATCCTGTCGTTCCAGGGGTCCTGGAACGAGCTGGCGCATTTCATCGTGTCCACCCAGTCGCCCGAGCTCACGACCCTCACGAAGGGCGTCGCGCAGCTCGCGAACGGGCAGCTCAGCCAGGGCCGTCAGTACCCGCTCAAGCTCGCCGCGGCGATCATCATGACGATCCCGGTGGCCGTGATGTTCTTCCTCTTCCAGAAGCGGATCATGAACTCGAGCGACGGGGCGGTGAAGGAGTGACGGCCCCCGAGCCCCCGACCCTCGCCGCCCGCGTCCTTCCCTCCCGTCCCCTGTCCTGAACGCCGCCCGTCGGGCCGACCGCCCGCGTACCGCCCTCACGAAGGAGCCCCATGACCGACACCCCGCTGCAGCCCCTCCTGAACGACGCCGTCATCGCCCTCCAGGCGCCGACCCAGGTGTGGTCGGACGAGACAGGAGACATGGGATCCGCGCCGATCCACGGGGTCTACCACGGCGATGTGCGGCACGTGCGCGCGCTGACCGTCGCGATCGAGGGCACGGCGGTCGAGACGATCGCCTGCTCCTCCCCCACCCCTCCGCAGGCGGTGTTCGCGGCCGTGCTGCGCGGCATCGACGACGATCAGCCCGACCCGAAGGTGCGCCTGGACCGCACCCGCACGGTGCGCGCCGGCGAGGTCTCCGAGCGGATCCGGGTCTCCTCGCACCGCGAGGTGCCCGTTCCCGTCGCACTGACCGTGACGCTCGTGCCCGACTTCGCGCCCTTGCAGCGCGTCAAGGCCGGGCTCGCCGATGACGGGGCCTGGGGCTGGGACGGGGAACGCGCCTCCTCCGGCACCGCGTCGTTCGCGCTGACGGCGCCCGATGCGGCGATCGCGGTCGAGGGGGCGGCGATCGCGATCCGCTGGGCGACCGTGCTGGAGCCCCGATCGAGCGTCGAGCTCTCCTTCGCTCTGTCGCTCGAGGACTCCGCCCTCGTGGTGACGGCACCGGCGGCGGAGGCCAGGGCCGCGATTCCCACGACGAGCGATCCGCGCCTGCGCCGCTGGCTGGACCGTGCCGCCGGCGATCTCGCCGCGCTGCGCCTCGCGCTGCCGGCGCACCCGGACGACGCCTTCTACGCCGCCGGGGCGCCCTGGTTCTTCACGCTGTTCGGCCGCGACTCGATCTGGGCCGCGCGCCTCGCCCTGAGCCAGGACCCGGCGATCGCCGCGTCCACACTGCGGGTCCTCGCGCGCCTGCAGGGCACGAAGAAGGATCCGGCCACCGCCGAGGCCCCCGGCAAGATCCCGCACGAGCTGCGCAGCGGCGCGCTTTCGCTGCCGAACGAGGGCGTGCACCTTCCTCCGCTGTACTACGGCACGGTCGACGCCACGCCGCTCTGGGTGTGTCTGCTCGCCGACGCCCGCGACGCGGGTATGCCGGAGGCCGAGGTGCGCGAGCTGCTGCCGGCGCTGCGCGCGGCGCTCGGCTGGATGACCGAGCACGGCGACGCGAGCGGATCCGGATTCATCGACTACGTCGACGAGACCGGGCACGGCCTCGCGAACCAGGGCTGGAAGGACTCCGGAGATTCGATCCAGTGGCGAAACGGCCGCCTCGCCGAAGGGCCGATCGCGCTGAGCGAGGTGCAGGGCTACGCCTACGAGGCCGCGGTGCGGGGCGCGGATCTGCTCGACACGCTGGGCGAGGACGGTGGCGACGCGCTGCGCACCTGGGCCGCGGACCTGCGCACCCGGTTCCGCGCCGCCTACTGGGTGACGACGCCCGAGGGGCACTACCCGGCGATCGCGCTGGACGCGCACGGCGCCGCGGTCGACACGCTCACGAGCAACATCGGCCACCTCATCGGCACCGGGCTGCTGGATCCCGAGGAGGAGCGCACCTGCGCCGACCTCCTGCTCGGCGACTCAATGTCGAGCGGCTTCGGGATCCGCACGATGTCCTCGGGGGCGACCGGCTTCTGGCCGCTCAGCTACCACGGCGGCAGCGTCTGGGCGCACGACACCGCGGTGGCCGTGCACGGGATGCTCCGCGCCGGTCTCCGCGACGAGGCGGCCGCGGTCGCCGAGCAGCTCGTGGATGCCGCCGAGGGCTTCGACTACCGGATGCCGGAGCTGCACGCCGGCGACGCCCGCACGCCCGGCGTCGCCCCGGTGCCGTATCCGGCATCGTGCCGCCCGCAGGCCTGGTCGGCGGCGGCCGCCGTGGTCTGCACTCACGCGCTGGGCTGAGCCCCCGGGGCGGGCGCATCCCCCTGGTCGTCGAGCGAGCACCGGCGCAGCCAGAGCGAGACGAAACGCGGTGATCCTTCGGGAGACGGCTTTTCGTCACTTCGACTCGCTTCGCTCCCTCAGCGCGACGCTCGGTTTCAGCGCTGCCCGCGTCCTCCCTCAACGGCCCCGAGGAGGGTGCGCGCTCAACGACCCTTGCTGCGCCGCGGGGTCAGACCGCGCGCACGCCGTCCTTCCACACGGCGTCCACGAGGGGCACGCCGGGGCGGTAGGCGAGATGCACGCGGCTCGGGCTCTTCAACAGCACCACGTCGGCGCGCAGGCCCGGGGCGATGCGACCGATGTCGGTGCGGCGCAGGGCCGCCGCTCCCCCGGCCGTGGCCGCGTGGATCGCCTCGGCGACCGTCATCCGCATGTCGCGCACGGCGACAGCGATGCAGAACGGCATCGACGAGGTGAAGCTCGAACCTGGGTTCGTGTCGCAGGCGATCGCCACGGTCACGCCGGCGTCGATGAGCCGGCGCGCGTCGGGATAGGGCTGCCGCGTGGAGAACTCGACGCCGGGCAGCAGCGTGAGCACGGTCTCGGATCCGGCGAGCGCTGTCACATCGTCGTCGGTGAGGTAGGTGCCGTGATCGATCGACGCGGCGCCGAGTTCGACGGCCAGCTGTACGCCCTCGCCGGGGCCGAGCTGGCTCGCGTGCACGCGCGGCTGCAGCCCGCGGGCGATGCCGGCTTCGAGCACGCGGCGCGACTGGGGCACGGTGAACGCCCCGGTCTCACAGAACACGTCGATCCACTTGGCATGCGGAGCGCAGGCGTCGAGCATCTCCCCTGTCACGAGCGCGACGTACTCGTCGCCGCGATCGGCGTACTCGGCCGGTACGACGTGCGCGCCCAGGAAGGTGACCTCGGGGGTGACCTCGGCGGCAAGGCGCACCAGGCGCTCCTCTGTCACGACGTCGAGGCCGTAGCCGCTCTTGATCTCCACGGTCGTGGTGCCCTGCGCGAGCATCTCGTCCAGGAATCCGCGCAGGCGGATCCGCAGTTCCTCGTCGGTCGCGGCCCTGGTCGCGGCGACCGTGGACCGTATGCCGCCGGCGGCATACTTCTGGCCCTGCATCCGCGCCTCGAACTCCGCGGCGCGGTCGCCGCCGAAGACGAGGTGGCTGTGGCTGTCCACGAAGCCGGGGAGCAGCGCGCGGCCCTCGGCGTCGACGGTCTCGTCGGCGTCCGGTGCCTCCGCCGCCGGACCGACCCACGCGATCCGGTCCCCGTCGATGAGGACCGCCGCATCACGCCTGGTGCCGCAGAGGTCGTCGCCCCCTTCGGCGTGCTCCGGGGCCGGGGCGTTCGTCGTGAGCTCGCCGATGTTGGTGATCAGGGTCTTCATGCGTCCTCCACGCCGATCATGTCCCACTTCTGGTCGCAGTAGGTCCCACTTCTGTTCCCGGATCCGACTCTGAAGCGCCAGAAGTGGGACACGGTACCCGGCAGCGGGACGCCGTCGACCAGAAGTGGGACACGGTGGGTGGTCGCGCCCCGCCCTGCACTCCCCCATCCCCCGACGAGGTGCGCAGAGCGGGACGCCGTCTGTGTCCGAGCCCGGCTCAGAGGCCCATCGGGACCTTGAGACCGCGCTCGCGCGCGATGTCCTTCGCGTGGTCGTAGCCCGCGTCGACGTGACGCATGACGCCCGTGCCGGGGTCGTTCGTGAGCACGCGCTCGAGCTTCTCGGCGGCCAGGGCGGATCCGTCCGCCACGGTCACCTGTCCGGCGTGGATCGAGCGGCCGATGCCGACGCCGCCGCCGTGGTGCAGCGACACCCAGCTCGCGCCGGAGGCCGTGTTCAGCAGCGCGTTGAGCAGCGGCCAGTCGGCGATCGCGTCGGATCCGTCCTTCATGGCCTCGGTCTCGCGGTACGGGCTGGCGACCGAACCGGAGTCCAGGTGGTCGCGGCCGATCACGATGGGCGCGGCGAGCTCGCCGGAGGCGACCATCTCGTTGAACTTGAGGCCCGCGAGGTGGCGCTCCTTGTAGCCCAGCCAGCAGATGCGGGCGGGCAGGCCCTCGAAATGGACCTTCTCGCCGGCCTTCTCCAGCCAGCGGTGCAGAGCGGCGTCCTCCGGGAAGAGCTCCGCGATCGCACGGTCGGTCTTGTAGATGTCCTCGGGGTCGCCCGAGAGCGCGGCCCAGCGGAACGGGCCGCGGCCCTCTTCGAACTGCGGGCGGATGTACGCCGGGACGAAGCCGGGGAACTCGAACGCGCGGTCGAAGCCGCCGAGGACGGCCTCGGCGCGGATCGAGTTTCCGTAGTCGAACACCGCAGCGCCGGCGTCCTGGAACGCGACCATGGCGGCGACATGCGCGGCCATGGACTCGCGGGAGCGGCGGGTGAACTCCTCGGGATCGCGCTCGGCCTCGGCCTTCCAGTCGGCCACCGAGATGCCGAGCGGCAGGTACGCGAGCGGGTCGTGGGCGCTGGTCTGGTCGGTGACGATGTCGATCGGGACACCGCGGCGGAACAGCTCCGGGAAAACCTCGGCCGCGTTGCCGACGATGCCGACGGACAGGGCTTCGCCGGCCTCCTTCGCGGCCACGGCGCGCGCGATGGCCTCGTCGAGGTCGGTGTAGTAGACATCCAGATAGCCATGGTCCACCCGGCGCGCGAGGCGCGACTCGTCGACGTCCACGATGAGGCAGGCGCCGTCGTTGAGCGTGATGGCGAGCGGCTGCGCGCCACCCATTCCGCCCGCGCCGCCGGTGAGCGACAGCGTGCCCTTGAGGGAGTCCTTGCCGAGCGAGCGGGCGACCGCCGCGAACGTCTCGTAGGTGCCCTGCAGGATGCCCTGGGATCCGATGTAGATCCAGGATCCGGCCGTCATCTGGCCGTACATCATCAGGCCCTCGGCCTCGAGCTTGCGGAACTCGGGCCAGGTGGCCCAGTCGCCGACGAGGTTGGAGTTGGCGATGAGCACGCGCGGCGCCCACTCGTGCGTGCGGAACACGCCGACCGGCTTGCCGGACTGCACGAGCAGGGTCTCATCGGGCTCGAGCTCGTCGAGGGTGCGCACGATCGCGTCGTACGCCTCCCAGCTGCGCGCGGCGCGACCGGTGCCGCCGTAGACCACGAGGTCCTCTGGATGCTCGGCGACCTCGGGATCGAGGTTGTTCATGAGCATCCGCTTGGCGGCCTCCGCACCCCAGCTCTTCGCGGTGCGCTCATTGCCGCGGATCGCGCGGATCGACCGGGTCGGGTCCGAAAGGGTCGGGCCCGTGGTGGTGGTGTCAGTCATTCGCGTGCTCCTTCGCAATCGCAGCGATGCGGCCGGACTGCACGAGCGCAGCGACGGCCTCCATGTCGGGGCTGAGGAATCGGTCCGGGCCGGGGCCGCCGGCCACGGTGCGGACGAGGTCGCGGACCGCGCCGGTGGCGGGGCCGGCCTCGAGCGGCGCGCGCAGGTCGAGTGCGCGGGCGCCGGTGAGGATCTCGATCGCGAGCACGCGGCCGAGGCCGTCGATCGCGCGGCGGAGCTTGCGGGCCGCGGCCCAGCCCATCGAGACGTGATCCTCCTGCATCGCGGAGGACGGGATGGAGTCGACCGATGCGGGCACCGCGAGGCGCTTGAGCTCGGAGACGATACCTGCCGCGGCGTACTGCGCGATCATGAGGCCGGAGTCCACGCCCACCTCGTCCGCGAGGAACGGCGGCAGGCCGTGGCTGCGGGCGGGGTCGAGGGCGCGGTCGGTGCGGCGCTCGGCGACCGAGGCCACGTCGGCGACCGAGATCGCGAGGAAGTCGAGCACGGCGGCCACAGGGGCGCCGTGGAAGTTGCCGTTCGACTCGATGCGGCCGTCGCTCGTCACGACGGGGTTGTCCACGACGCTCGCGAGCTCGCGCTCGGCGATCGTGGTCGCGTAGGAGGCGGTGTCGCGGGCGGCGCCGTGCACCTGCGGCGAGCAGCGCAGCGAGTAGGCGTCCTGCACGCGACCGTCGTCGGGGCCCTTGTGGCTCGCGACCATCGGGGAGGATCCGAGGAACGCGCGCAGGTGCGAGGCGGAGACGGCCTGACCGATCTGCGGACGCAGCGCCATGAGATCGGCGGCGAAGACCGCGTCGGTGCCGAGCTGCGACTCGATCGACATCGCGGCGGAGATGTCGGCGGTGATCAGGAGATCCTCGAGGTCGTGCAGGGCCAGCACGAGCATGCCGAGCATGCCGTCGGTGCCGTTGATGAGGGCGAGGCCCTCCTTCTCCACGAGTTCGAGCGGCGCGATGCCCGCCGTGGCGAGCGCATCGGCGGCGGGTACGAGATCGCCCACGGCGTTGCGCACGTCGCCCTCTCCCATGCTGGCGAGCGCGATGTGCGCGAGCGGGGCGAGATCGCCCGAGCAGCCCAGCGAGCCGTACTCGCGGACGATCGGGGTGATGCCGGCGTTGAGCATGGCGGCGTAGGTCTCGACGACCTGCGGACGCACGCCCGTGTGGCCGGAGGCGAGGGTCTGCAGGCGCAGCAGCTGCAGCGCGCGGATGACCTCGGTCTCGACCTCGGCACCGGTGCCGGCGGCGTGGGAGCGGATGAGGCTCTGCTGCAGCTGGCGGCGTCGCTCGGGGGCGATGAACGTGGTGGCGAGGGCGCCGAAGCCGGTGGAGACGCCGTAGTGCGGGTGCGGATCCGCGGCCAGGCCGTCGATCACGCCGCGGGCGGCGGCGACCCGATCCAGCGCTCCGGCGTCGATCGTGACGGTGGCGTGGTGGCGGGCGACGGCGACGACGTCCTCGGGGCGCAGCGGCGCCGCACCGATCGTGACGGGGGAAGTGTGGGGCATGAGACGATTCCACACCCTCGCCTGCCGCTCGGACAGGGCGCAGGGCGACGTCCTGTCTGGTATTCCAGACAACCGCCCGGAGCCCGCAAACCCAGCTCGAGTGCACCGGATCCCGCCGACCGCACAGGAACCCGGCACCAACAACCCGTGCACCCGGCAGCAACCCGTGCCACCGGCAGGAGCGAGAGGCACACGGCCCGCGGCCGCAAGCAACACCACGACGCAGCAGGGCAAGGTGTGCGCACTGTCGAATGAATAGCCAGATCAGTGCAGATCGCACATGGTGGACCCGACCGCGTGTCACTAGCGTGAGCGGAATCATCCTCCCCGCCCGAAGGGAACCACCATGGCCCGTATCGCGCCGCACGACGATTTCGCCCTCTCCCGCGTGACTCCCGAAGCGCGAAAGCCCTGGTTCGGCATCGCCGTGCAGCGCTTCGGACAGGTCTCCGCACTGTCGCAGTTCCTGCTCGGCGCCACGCTCGGCTACGGGATGACCTTCGGCGACGCCGCACTCGCGTTCCTGCTCGGATCCGTCATCCTCGAGCTCATCATGTGCATCGTCGGCTTCATCGGCCAGCGCGAGGGCCTGAACACGGCGCTCCTGGCCCGCTGGACGGGCTTCGGCGAGATCGGCGCCGCGCTCGTGGGTCTCGCGATCGGCATCAGCCTCATCGGCTGGTTCGGCATCCAGTCCGCGATCTCCGCGCAGTCGCTCGACGCACTCATGCCCGGTGTGCTGCCGACCTGGCTGTGGAGCCTGCTGTTCGGCCTCGCCGTCACCGCGATCGTCGCGTTCGGCTTCCTCGGCATGCAGTGGCTCGCGAACATCACCGTGCCCCTGTTCCTCGTGCTCGTGGGCTGGTCCGTGATCTCGGAGCTCAGCCGCCACGACCTCGGCACGCCGCTCACGAGCCCCGCCCCCGGCCCGCACATCAGCGTCTGGGCCGGTACCGGCATCGTCGCCGGCGGCCTCATCGTGGGCGCCATCATCACGGGCGACATGACGCGCTTCAACCGCTCCCGCGCGGACGTCGTCAAGCAGACCGTCGTGGGCGTGACCCTCGGTGAGTTCGTCATCGGCCTCGCCGGCGTGCTCCTCGCCCACGCCGCACGGTCGGGCGACATCGTCGCGATCGTCACCAGCTCGGTGGGCCTGGTCGGCCTCATCATCGTCATCACGGGAACGCTCAAGATCAACGACTGGAACCTCTACTCCTCGGCCCTGGGCCTGGTGAACTTCGTCTCGACGACGTTCGGCAAGAACCTGCACCGCGTCACGACGACGATCGTCCTCGGCATCGTCGGATCCGTCCTCGCGGCCGCGGGGATCCTCGGACAGTTCACCCAGTTCCTGATCGTGCTGAGCGTCGCGTTCCCGCCGATCGCCGGCATCATGGTCGCCGAGTACTTCATCGTCCGCCGCTGGCGCGGCGAGCTCGACGCCAGCCGAGAGGAGGGCGTGCTGCCCGCCTCCGCCCCGCGCATCGTGCCGGCCACGATCGTGGTCTGGCTCCTCTCCTCCCTCGTCGGCTACTTCGTGACCTGGGGGATCCCGTCCCTCATCAGCCTGTTCCTCTCGATGGTCCTGTACATCGCGGCGGGCAGGCTGGGCCTCGTCCGCGGCGTCGGCGCCGTCCCCACCCGTCAGGCCGATCCCGCCGAGGCCGCGGCCGCCTGACCTCAGACTCCGTCGCGGGGTGCGGCGCCTTCCGACGCCCCGCGACGGGACCATTCGTCCCAGAACCACCGAGAAAGCGAGAACCATGCACATCGGCATCGACGTCGGCGGCACCAACACGGACGCCGTCCTCATGGACGGCGCCCGCACCCTCGCCGGGGTGAAGCACTCGACCACCCCGGACGTGACCGACGGGATCGTGCAGGCGATCGAGGATCTGCGCGCGCACCACCCGTTCGAGGGGCCCGACATCGAGGCCGTCATGATCGGCACGACGCACTTCATCAACGCGCTCGTGCAGGCCAGCCGCCTCGCGCCCACCGCGGCCCTGCGACTCGGCCTGCCCGCAACACGCGCCCTGCCCCCGCTCGTGGACTGGCCCGGCGAGCTGCTCGAGGCCGCGCAGGCGCGCAGCTACCTCGCGCACGGCGGCTACGAGTTCGACGGACGTCCGATCTCGCCGCTCGACCCGGAGGAGCTGCGCGGGATCGCCGAGGACATGAAGGCGCACGGGATCCGCTCCGTCGCGATCTCGGCCGTGTTCAGCCCGGTCAACCACGACCTCGAGGTGCGCGCCGCGGAGATCCTCGGCGAAGTACTCGGCGCCGATGTCGCCATCTCGCTCTCGCACGAGATCGGCCGGATCGGCATCCTCGAGCGCGAGAACGCCACGATCATCAACGCCGCCCTGCGCGAGCTCGCCTCCGAGATCGTCGACGGCCTCACCGCGGCCGTCCGCGCGCACGGCATCGAGGCGCCGATCTTCCTCAGCCAGAACGACGGCACGCTCATGGACGACGAGTACGTGCGCCGCTATCCCGTGGCGACCTTCGCCTCGGGTCCGACGAACTCGATGCGCGGCGCCGCGGCCACGAGCGGACTGCAGGACTGCGCCGTGATCGACGTGGGCGGCACCACCGCGGACATCGGCCTGCTCGTGAACGGCTTCCCCCGCGAGACCGCGAACGAGGTCAAGGTCGCGGGCATCCGCACCAACTTCCGCATGCCGGACGTGCTCTCGCTCGGGATCGGCGGCGGCAGCATCGTCGACACCGAGACGGCCGAGGTCGGACCCTCGTCGGTCGGATACCGGCTGGGCACCGAGGCGCTCGTCTTCGGCGGCTCGACGCTCACCGCGACCGACATCGCCGTCGCGGCGGGACGCGCCCAGGTCGGCGACCCGGAGAAGGTCGCGCACCTCGACCCCGCCTTCGTGGCACGCGTGCTCGCCCGCATCGCCGAGCGCGTCGCGGAGGCGGTCGACCGCATGCGCACCTCCCCCGATCCCATCGCGGTCGTGGCGGTCGGCGGCGGATCCATCCTGCTGCCGGACGTGCTGGAGCCGTTCGGCCCCGTGCACCGCCCGGAGAACTACGCGGTCGCGAACGCGATCGGCGCCTCGATCGCCCAGGTCGGCGGCGAGATCGACAAGGTCTACGCGATCGCCCCCGGCGCGCGCGACGAGACCATCGCCGCCGTCCGCGCCGAGGCCGTCGACAAGGCGATCGCGGCCGGTGCGAAGCCGTCCACGGTCGCGATCATCGACTTCGACGAGGTCCCGATCCCCTATCTGCCCGGCAACGCGACGCGCATCCGCGCGAAGGCCGTCGGCGACCTGGACATGGGGGCCTGACGTGGACTGGCAGATCAACACCGCGCAGATCGAGGACCTCGCCCGAGGCGCCGCCGTGTTCGGCACCGGCGGCGGCGGCGATCCCTACATCGGATCCCTCCTCGCCCGACAGGCGCTGTCGGGCGGTCCCGTCCCGGTCCTCGACCTCGCCGAGGTCCCCGACGACGCGCACGTGCTGTTCGTCGCGATGATGGGCGCCCCGACCGTCATGGTCGAGAAGCTCCCGAGCCTGGACGAGGTCGTCGAACCCGTACGCGCCCTGGGCTCCCACCTGGGCCGGCCCGTCACCCACATCGCGTGCGCCGAGGTCGGCGGTGTGAACTCGACGATCCCGGTCGCGGCCGCCGCCGCGCTCGGGCTGCCGCTCGTGGACGCCGATGGCATGGGTCGCGCCTTTCCCGAGCTCCAGATGGTGCTGCCCACGCTGCTCGGCGTCACGGCCTCGCCCCTCGCGCTCGCCGACGAGAAGGGCAACGTCGCGGTGCTGCAGACCGTCGACAACACCTGGACGGAGCGGATCGCGCGCGTCGCGACGGTCGAGATGGGCTGCTCCACGATGATCGCCGGGTTCTCGATGACGGGTGCGCAGGCCCGTGCGGGACTCGTCGGCGGATCGCTCTCGCGGTGCATCACGGTGGGGCGGGCGATCGCGGAGGCCCGCGCGGCGAAGACGGATCCCGTCGAGGCCACGGTCCGCGAGCTCTCCGGCCGCGAGCTCTTCGACGGCAAGGTCGTCGACGTGCAGCGCACCACGACGACCGGCTTCGCCCGTGGTCGCGCCCGTATCGAGGGCGAGGGCGGCGCCGCGCTCACCCTGCAGTTCCAGAACGAGCACCTCGTCGCCGAGGCCGACGGGCGGATCCTCGCGACCACGCCCGATCTCATCATGGTCGTCGAGGGCGAGTCCGGAGAGCCGATCACGACTGAGGCCCTGCGCTACGGCCAGCGCGTGCGCGTGCTCGCGGCTCCGGCCGACGAGCGCTGGCACTCGGCCGAGGCGCTCGCGATGGTCGGTCCCGGCTACTTCGGCTACGACATGCCCGCTCATCGCTTCGACGGGACCGTCTCGCACGGCACCGCATCGAGCGGAGCGGAGCCGGCGCACGAAGCCCCGCGCGAGCGGATCGAGGCGAGATGAGCTGGCTGCTCACGGCGGCGGACCTCCCCGACCTCGCCCGCGGCGCCACGCTGCTCGGCACCGGCGGCGGCGGCGATCCCTATATCGGCAGCAAGCTCGTCGAACGGGTGCTCGGCGACGGCGCGATCACGATCCTGGATCCGGAGGAGCTTCCGGACGACCTCTTCGTGATCCCGACGGCGCAGATGGGAGCGCCGACCGTGATGGTCGAGAAGATCCCGGCGGGCACGGAACCCACGCTCGCGCTCCGGGCGCTCGAGGCGCATCTGGGCCGTACGGCCGACGCCACCATGCCGATCGAGTGCGGCGGGATCAACTCGATGATCCCGCTCGTCGTCGCCGCCGAGACCGGGCTTCCCGTGGTGGACGCGGACGGCATGGGGCGCGCCTTCCCCGAGCTGTCCATGGAGACGTTCGCGGTGTACGGCGTGCACGGCTCGCCCCTCGCCCTCGCCGGCGAGCGCGGAGAGACCGTCATCATCGACACCGGCGACGACGACCGCCAGATGGAGTGGCTCGCCCGCGCGATCACCATCCGCCTCGGCGGCGTGGGGCACATCGCCGAATACGCGATGTCCGGTGCCGACGTGCGGCACACCGCCGTTCCCCGCACGATCTCGATGGCACTCGCCCTCGGCCGTGCGATCCGCGAGGCCCGCGAGCAGCACCGCTCTCCCTTCGAGGCGATCGCCGCCACCCTTTCCCGCACGCTCTACTCCCACCTGCGCGAGCTCGCCGTGGGCAAGGTCGTCGACGTCGAGCGCCGCACCACCGAGGGATTCGCGAAGGGACGCGCCCTGATCGCGCCGCTCGAGGGTCAAGGGGTGTTCGAGATCCATTTCCAGAACGAGAACCTCATCGCGCGGCGCGACGGCGAGGTCGTCGCGATCGTGCCCGACCTCATCTGCGTCGTGGACCACGAGACGGCCGAGCCGATCACGACCGAGGGGCTGCGTTACGGCCAGCGCGTGCGCGTGCTCGGCATCTCGACCCCGGACATGATGCGCACCGAGGGCGCCCTCGCCGCCTTCGGCCCCTCCGCCTTCGGTCTCGCCGAGCCGTTCCGCCCGGTCGAGCGGCTCGGCGGCTGAGACCGGCCCTCTCCGCACTGGGTGCACCGAGGCCCCCTCGGCGCACCCAGACCCCTCCGCAGCGACGCGACGGACGAGGGGTCTGGGGGGCGTGAGGGGGTCTCGGCGAACAAACCCGGAAAGCTACTCTGGGACGATGGCGTGGCGACTGCGACCCGAGGACGTGACCGCGCTCGCGCTGGGCTGCGCGCTGCTCGGCTCGGGCGGCGGCGGCACGACCACCATGCTCGAGCTCATGCTCGCCGCCGACGGCTCCGGTCCGCGTCCGCTGGCGGACGTGGACGAGCTGGATCCCTCGACGCCCTGCTTCGGCGCCGCGTTCGTGGGATCCACGATCCTGCTCGGCGAGCGCACGCCGGGCCTTGCGCCGTTCGGACGTCTGGTGGCCGCCGCGGAGCGCTGGCTGGGCACCCGGATCCCCGCCGTCTGCTCGATCGAGGGCGGGGGCCTGAACAGCCTCGTCCCGTTCCTGTTCTCCGGCGAGCGCACGATCGTCGACGCCGACTGCACCGGCCGCGCCGTGCCGGAGCTCGACCAGATGTCGCTCTTCGTCGACCGGGTGCCGGGACTCCTGTTCACATGCGAGAGCGGTGCCGGCGGCGTCGCACTCGTCGAGACGGACCGCGCCGTGGACGCGGAGCGCATCGTCCGCTCCGCCATCATCCAGGCGGGAGGCAGCGGCGCGGCCGTGCTCGCCGGCTTCACCGTGGGCGATCTCCGCGAGCACGCGATGCCCGGACATCAGCGGCGCGCGCTCGCGCTGGGGTGCGCCTTCCTCGCGGCCCGCTTCACGTCGCCGGCCGAGCTGGCCGCGACGCTCGGTGCGCGCCTGCTGACCGAGGGAAGGATCGACCGGATCTCCCCGCACCACGCGGATCCGCACGTGCAGTCCGTCGAGATCTCCGGCCCCGGCGGCGCGGTCGACCGCCTGGTGACCCGATCGGAGGCTCTCGCGGTGCTCAGCGATGGCGCGCTGCTCGCCTCCGCTCCGGAGATCATCGCGGTGCTCGACGCCGCGTCGCGAGAGATCCTGCAGGTCACCGACCTCGTCCCGGGACGGCGCGTGGTCGTGCTCTCGCTGCCGGCGCCGGACTGGTGGCTGGAGCGCCCTGAGCGCCTGCGCCGGGTGCTGCCGTCGTCGTACGGCCTCGCCGAGCTGGACGCCGCATGACCGCGCGGCTGTCGCTCACGGGCCTTCGCGCGCACCCCGAGAACGGCGGCCTGCGCCGGATCGCAGGGCCCGAGGAAGCCTCGTGGGACGCGGTCGCCGTGGAGTCGGCGGAGGCGGACCTGCCTGCACTGCCCGACGGCGGCCTCGCGGTGCTGCTGGACGCCGCGCCCGCGACCCCCTGGCAGCAGGACGCGATGCTGCGCCGCATCCGCGAGCGCGGCTTCCGCGGCGTCGCGGTGCCGGGCGCCGCGGAGTTCGATCCCGGCGCGCAGCGGCTCGCGGATCGGCTGGGGATCTGCCTGCTCGACGTGCAGCGGCCCATCGTGCTCGCCCAGGCGTGCTGGATGCTCGTGCAGGCGCAGGACGCGCTCACGCTCTCGCACGTGCGCAAGGTGGCGCGCTCCTTCGAGTATCCGGCCCGGGATCTGCCGGATCTGCTGCGCCAGGTCTCCGCCACCCTCGGCCATCCGCTCGCCCTCGTGGACGGCACGGACGTGCTGCACGCCTCGGGCGGCGAGCTCGATCCCGCTCTGCACGCCGCGATCGACTTCCGCCCCTGGGTGGACATCGCCCGCGTGGGGAGCCACACCGCCGCCTCCGTCCGCGTGGACAGCCCGAGCCGGCCGGGCCTGCGCCTGGTCGTCTTCGGGGAGGGGCTGAGCGAGAGCCAGCTCGCCGCGCTCTCGGTCGCGGCCGAGGTCGCGATGCCGGCCGTCGCGGCGCGGATCCTCATCGACGAGGTCGCGGAGGTGAACGACGTCTCGGCCTCGTCCGCCCTGCTCCGCGACTTCGTCGACGCGCGGGGTCTCGCCGACGACGACATCGAGCGCCGCATGGGCGAACGCGGCTGGCGCACGAGCGGGCATCATCTCGGTTTCCGGATGGTCGGGCGGGGCCGTCCGGACCCGCTGCCGCTGCTCCGCGCGGTGCGCGCGGCGCTCGGCGGGATCGCGGCGGAGGCGCACGTCACCACGGCCGGCCGCGGGCTGAGCGGGTGGCTCGCGTTCTCCGAGGCGCCGGATCCCGCGACCGTCGAACGGCTCGCGCGCGGACTGCGCGCTCTGCATCGCGAGGTCGGGCGCTCCTTCGCGATCGCGACAGGAGTCGGATCGCTGCAGCGCGGTCCCGCCGGACTCGCCATGACGCTCGACGAAGCCGCGGACGCGGCACGGATCGCGGCGTCGCGCTCGGCGACGGGCTGGTTCGTCCGCGTCGACAGCCTCGGCCTCGAGCAGCTGCTGCTGGCCTGGACCGGCAACGACACGTTCGTGCCGGCGGCGGAATCGCTCCTCGCACCGCTGCAGGGCGCGACAGGGGACCTGCTGCGCACGCTCTCCGCCTACCTCGACCAGGAGTCGAGCCTGGTCGCGACCGCCGAGGCGCTGAACCTGCATCGCAACACGATCGCGGTGCGGATCCGGAGGGTGCAGGAGCTCCTCGGCGTCGATCTGACGGATCCGGAGACCCGTCTCGCGATCCACCTCGCCTGTCGCGCTGTGCTGGCCCCTGCGACGGGCGGCGGCGTCACGGCACGACGCGAGCATGGGATCCTGGGAGCGTGAACGCGGATCGCACGGACGACGGCGCCGGGACGGGCTCGCTGACGAGCGCCCGCGACGACCGTCCTCAGGTTCCCGCCGCCGAGCACACGCTGCGGATCCTGCGGTTCCTGGCCCGACGTGCGGGCCCGGTCGCGGCGTCCGCCCTGGCCCGCGAGCTCGACATCCCCCGTTCCACCGTGTACCACCTGCTCGCGACTCTCGAGGCGCACGGCTTCGTCGTGCACCTTCCGCAGGAGCGCCGCTGGGGGCTCGGCACGAGCGCCTTCGAGCTCGCCGGCGGATACGCCAGGCAGGAACCGCTGGCCCGGCTCGGACGCCCACTGCTGGCCGGGCTCGCCGACCGGCTGGGAGAGAGCGCGCACCTCGCGGTGATGACCGGCCGCGACGTGCTGTACATCGTCGAGGAGCGCGCCCTGCGCCGCCCCGCCCTCATCACCGACGTGGGCGTGCGCCTGCCCGCGCACCTCACCGCGACCGGCAGGGCCATGCTCGCCGCCCTCCCCCGGGAGCAGGTGCGCGCGCTGTACCCCGACGCCGCCGCGTTCGCACAGCGCGCCGGCGGCGGCCCCGCCCGGCCCCGCGAGCTGAACGAGCTTCTGCGCGAGGTGCGCCGCGCCGGCGTCGCGCACGAGGACGGCGAGGTCACCGCGGGCTTCCGTTCGGTGGGCGTCGCGGTGCGCGACCACGTCGACTGGCCCGTCGCCGCCGTGGCCGTGACCTGGGGCGACGAGGCGTCGGTCGACGAATCCGCGATCGTGGACGCGGTGACGGGAACGGCCCGGCAGCTGCAGCGCCGGCTGGGCTACGGCGGACGCCCCGGCGCCTGACCTTCCGCGCCGCGCTTCCCCGGCGCACGGCGCGGCGGATCTGCGGGCTCCCGTCGCAGGAACTGCCGCCTTCCCGTCTTCTCAGCGACAGTTCTTGCGACGGGAACAGGGAACGAAGGAACCAGAGGCGGTCGACGGGTGCACGGCTCCCGCACAGGCCTGGGCGGGAGGATCGGTCCGTGCGGATGTCGGCAGATCCTGCGCGGCTGCGGCGCCCCGCCCTCGTCGCGGGCACCGTCGGCCTCGTCGCGGGCGTGATCGGATCCTGGATCCCGTCGTTCTGGGGCGATGAGGCGGCGAGCGTGATGTCGGCGTCGCGCACCTGGCCCGAGCTGTGGCGCATGCTGCAGACGGTCGACGGCGTGCACGGCGCCTACTACACCTTCCTGCACCTGTGGATCGGCCTGTTCGGCGCGAGCGAATTCGCGGTGCGCCTGCCGAGCGCGATCGCCGCAGGATTCCTGGCCGCAGGGACGGCTGTCCTCGCCGGCCGGCTCTGCGGGCCCCGGCTCGCGCTCACGGCGGGGCTCGTCGTGGCACTGCTGCCGCGCACCGCGGTCATGGCGGCGGAGGCCCGCTCATACGCGATCGGATCCGCGATCGCCGTCTGGCTCACCGTGCTCCTGCTCGCGCTGCTGGAACGCCGGCGCCCGTGGTGGCTCTGGGTCGCCTACGCCGCAGGGATGGCGGCCGCGATCTACGTCTTCCTCTATCTCGCGCTGCTGCTCGTGGTGCACGGGGTCTTCGTGCTGCTCTTCCACCGCCGGGCCCTCGGGCGCTGGCTGGCGGGCGCTGCGGCCGGAGTCCTGCTTGCCCTGCCGATCGTGCTGGTCGCGGACGCGGAGCGGAACCAGATCGGCTTCCTCGCGTACCGCGACTACATCACGCCCCTGAACGTGCTCGCGCTGCAGTGGTTCGACCCCGTGACGGCCTGGCCGTGCGGCGCGCTCATCGCGATCGGGGCGATCGTCGCCGTCCGTGGTCGCCGGCGGGATCCCGACGGCTTCCGGCTGAACGCGCTGGCCCTGCTCTGGCTCGGGCTGCCGACCGCCGCTGTGCTCATCGGGAGCGTGCTCCTCACCCCCATGTACACCGTGCGCTACCTGTCGTTCTGCACCCCGGCGGCCGCGATCCTCGTGGCGATGGGCGTGCGGACCGCGGCCGGATGGATCGCGCGGTGCACACCTCTGGCCGCCACGACCGCAACCGGGATCCTGCTCGCCGTCGGCCTCGTCGCGTTCATCCCGAACCTCCTCGTGCTGCGCGGTCCGTACGCCAAGGACGGCAGCGACTGGCGCGAGGCCGCCGGCTACCTGCACGCGCACGCCGCCCGGGGCGACGCGGTCGTGTACGACGATCGCCCGAAGGATTCGGAGAAGCCCCGCCTGATCACGGCGGTCCACCCCGCCGACGTCGCGAGGCTGGGCGACCCGGCCCTGCTCGCCCCGTTCCGCACGCAGCCGGGCCTGTGGGACCGCACCCGCCCGAACGACGCGCTCACGGGCGCCGACCTCACGCCTCGGGTCTGGGCGCTCGAGCGCGGCCCCGATCCCGAGGGCTCCCCCGACGTCCGGCACCTGGAATCGCTCGGTTACCGGATCCTCTCGTCGCACCGGATCAACGTCACGACGGTGCTGCACCTGGAGCGCTGACGCCCTCCGCTGCTGCGCCCGAGGGCCTTCCCGGGATCTCAGGCCGGCACGTACATCACCACGGTCAGCCCCGGTGCGTCCGCCGGCACCAGACTGTGGTGCTCGAACACGCGCCGTCCGTCCTTCGGGTGCTCGAACACCCGCTGCCGGGAGGCGAAGCGCTCGACGGCGTGCTCGGCCCACTGGATCCGGAAGTCGTCGCTGGCCTCGAGCAGCCGCTCGATCAGCGCGCGATGCCGATCCGAGCTGAGCCGCACCCCCGACTCCGCACGGAACTCGGCCAGGAAGCGTCGGCTCTCCTGGTCCCAGTCCGGCAGCATGCGGCGCAGCCGCGGATCCGTGTAGATCAGCCAGAGCAGATTGCGATCCCCGGGATCCACGGCGGCGATCGGCTCGTAGAGGTGCGCATAGGGGGCGTTCCAGCCCACGATCGCCCAGTCGCTCGCGACGACGAACGCGGGGAAGTCCAGCGCGTCGACGAGCCGTTGCAGATGATCCGGGATCCGCTCCGCCTCCTCTGCCGGCCCGTCCTCCTCCGGCCCCGCGAGCCGCACCACATAGTCGAACTCGGCCGGGCTCAGCTGCAGAACGCGCGCGACCGCGCCCAGCACCTGGCGGGAGACGCCGATGTCGCGCCCCTGCTCGAGCCACGTGAACCAGCTCGCGCTGACCCCGGCGAGCGCCGCGACCTCCTCCCGGCTGAGGCCCGTGTCGCCGCGCCGCGCCGCCTGCGGCAGGCCCAGCGCGGAGCGGCTCGCCGCCCGGCGGCGCGAGGCGAGGAACTCCCCCAGCTGCTCGCGCCGGGGCGTGCGCGGACGGATCATGGCCGGCACCCGGTGCGACCCGCCCGGGACGGCGGAGCGGATGCGGCTCCGCGGTGAATGCAGCTCATGTCGAAACAGTACTCCGCGTACTAGTACAAAGCCTCCTCGCGGCCGGGCTCGGCAGAAGCACGCGGCAGGTCCACAATGGTCACCATGGTCGCTTATCGCTCTCGCACGGTCACCCACGGACGCAACATGGCCGGCGCCCGCGCCCTCTTCCGCGCCGCCGGGGTCGACGGCAAGGATCTCGGTCGCAAGCCCATCATCGCCGTCGCGAACTCGTTCACCGAGTTCGTCCCCGGCCACACGCACCTCGCCCCGGTCGGGCGCATCGTGTCGGAGGCGATCTCCGAGGCCGGCGGGATCCCGCGCGAGTTCAACACGATCGCGGTCGACGACGGCATCGCGATGGGCCACGGCGGCATGCTCTACTCGCTCCCCTCGCGCGACCTCATCGCCGACTCCGTCGAGTACATGGTCAACGCGCACTGCGCCGACGCCCTGGTCTGCATCTCCAACTGCGACAAGATCACCCCGGGCATGCTGCTCGCGGCCCTCCGCCTGAACATCCCGACCGTGTTCGTCTCTGGCGGGCCGATGGAGGCCGGGCGGGCGACGCTCGTGGACGGCACCGTGCGCTCCCTCGACCTCGTCGACGCGATCAGCGACGCGGTGAACGAGAACATCTCGGACGCCGACATCCTGCGCATCGAGGAGTCGGCCTGCCCGACGTGCGGGTCCTGCTCCGGCATGTTCACCGCGAACTCGATGAACTGCCTCACCGAGGCGATCGGGCTCTCCCTGCCCGGCAACGGTTCGGTGCTCGCGACCCACACCGCGCGCAAGGCGCTGTATGAGAAGGCGGGATCCCTCGTCGTCGACATCGCCCAGCGCTACTACGAGGGCGACGACGAGAGCGTGCTGCCGAAGAGCATCGCGACGCCCGCCGCGTTCGGCAACGCGATGGCGCTCGACATCGCGATGGGCGGATCCACCAACACGATCCTGCACCTGCTGGCCGCCGCGCACGAGGCCGGCGTCGACTTCGGCCTCGCCGAGATCGACGCGATCTCGCGCCGCGTGCCGTGCCTCGCGAAGGTCGCCCCGAACTCGGCCGGCGGGCGGATCTACTACATGGAGGACGTGCACCGCGCGGGCGGCATCCCCGCCCTCCTCGGCGAGCTGCGCCGCGGAGGCCTGCTCGACGACCAGGTGCACACGGTGCACGCGGCGACGCTCGGCGAGTGGCTGGACGAGTGGGACATCCGCGGTGGCTCGGCCTCGGAGCAGTCCCAGGACCTGTGGCACGCGGCCCCAGGCGGGCGCCGCTCGTCGACCGCGTTCTCGCAGTCCGAGCGCTGGGCCTCGCTCGACACCGACGCCGAGGGCGGCTGCATCCGCGACGTCGCGCACGCCTATTCGAAGGACGGCGGGCTCGGAGTGCTGCACGGCAACATCGCCGAGAACGGCGCCGTGGTGAAGACCGCGGGCGTGGACGAGTCGATCTGGACGTTCTCCGGCCCCGCCGTGGTGTGCGAGTCGCAGGACGAGGCGGTCGAGAAGATCCTGAACAAGCAGGTCAAGGAGGGCGACGTCGTCGTCATCCGCTACGAGGGCCCCAAGGGCGGCCCCGGCATGCAGGAGATGCTGTACCCGACCTCGTTCCTCAAGGGCCGCGGCCTCGGCAAGGCCTGCGCGCTGATCACCGACGGGCGCTTCTCCGGCGGCACCTCGGGCCTGTCCATCGGACACGTCTCGCCCGAGGCGGCCGCGGGCGGCATGATCGCACTCGTCGAGGACGGCGACATCATCTCGATCGACATCCCCACCCGCACGCTCGAACTCGACGTGCCCTGGGAGGTCCTGGAGCGCCGCCGCGAGCACCTCGAGGCCAACGGCGGCTACCGCCCGAAGAACCGCGTCCGCGAGGTCAGCCCGGCGCTGCGCGCCTATGCGCACTTCGCCCAGTCCGCCGACAAGGGCGCGATCCGCATCGTCCCGGAGCTCTGAGCCCGACCCGATCTCTCCGAGTCGTCCCCGCCAGCGGCGCCTATTGGGTGCGCTGACGGGGACGACTCGGTTTCTGCGCCACCGGGAGCGGTGGGTCCGCGAGTCGTGGATCCGGAAGTCCGGCCTGGATCCACGGCGCGGATCCGGATCCACTCCGCAGGTCGTTCGCATCTTTGCAGGACGGATACGCCGGGAGCGTCCTGCAAAGGTGCGAACGTCCTCCGGACTTGACCACGGATCCGGGGCGCTCGCCGGCCCGAGCGGACTCAGCCCCCCGGTCGACGTCCGCACGATCAGCGCGCCGTGCTCGGCCGGCGGCACGTCGAGCGCGAGGTCCGGCTCGAGCAGGGTCAGCAGGACGACCGTCGATGTGTCACTCAACGGCCCCGGGGGCTCGCTCAACGACCCCGGGAGGCGGGAGGTTCCGCGGATCACCGCTCGTAGAGCAGGATCACGCTCCCGGCGCCGTCGACGCGGCGGGTCTCGTGGTAGCCGAGCGACTGCAGCTGCCCGAGACCCCAGGTGTCCTCGACGCCGTCGAACTTCAGCTCGACCACCCAGATCCTGTCCACGCCCTCGAAGCGTCCCATCCCGGACGCGCGCGGGATGCCGTAGGTCTGGTCGTACCAGGTGTGGGACTTCTGGAACGGCGTCTTCAGCAGCAGGTCGGTGACGTTGCGGAACGCCGCGGGGTCCGTCGCCTTGGCGAGCCGGGTGCGCTGGGACGGCCGGGCGCCGTCGTCGAACACGATGCCGTCGCCCGGCACGGCGTTCGCGCTGATGAAGGCGGCGATGTCGTTCCAGTCCGACTGGTTCTTCGCGTACGGCCCGCGCTGCAGCGCCGCCACGGGCACCGCCGCGATCACGACCGCGGCGACCGAGACGGCCGCGAGCACCCTGCCCAGCCGACGGCGCTCGAGGCGGGCGAGACGGCGCACGCCGAGCGCCATCACGATCGCGACCGCGGGTGCCGAGAACGTGCCGTAGCGGGCGGTGTACCCGGAAACGAACGGGCTCGCGACGATCAGGATCCCCATCGGCACGACCATCCAGCACAGCGCGACGGTCTCGAGCCGCAGGCCCAGCCGGGCGCCGGACCGGCGGACGCGCACCGCTTCCGCGGCGAAGAAGATCACGGCCACGGGGATCAGCGCCCAGGCGATGACGGCGAACCACCACTCCTGGAACCACATGTTGCGCAGCACGACCTCGGGCGTGACCGACTCGCGCACGGCGAGGAACGCGATCTGCCGCCGCTGCAGGAACCCGAACCAGGCCAGCGGAGAGGCGAGCACGAGCGCCACGGAGGTGCTCACCGCCGCCGCCCGCCAGCGCCGCCGCAGGGGCGGACAGCACAGCACGATCACGGCGACGGCCGGCACCATGAGCGCGACGTAGAGGAACAGCCAGATCCCGACCGCGAGCACGGCCGTGTACGCGATCCACCCGCCGAGCGCTCGGCCTTCCCGGCGGCCGATCTCGATCAGGATCGCGCACAGGACCGCGGCGAGCGCCGCCGTCATCGCATAGGAGCGCGCCTCCTCCCCCGAGAAGATCAGCCGCGGCAGGATCGCCGCGAAGACGCCGGCCAGCACCGCGAAGCGCAGCGTCCCGAAGCGTCCGCACATCCACACGACCGCGGCGGCGCACACGCCCATCGCGAGGGCCGACGGGAAGCGGATGGAGAAGGCGCTGGGACCGAACACGTCGATCCAGACGTGCAGCCCGAGGTAGTAGAGCCCGTGCACCGCGTCGACGTAGCTCAGCATGTGCACGAGCGACGGCAGCGGCCGCGTCGCCGACATGAGGCTCGCGGCCTCATCGCCCCACAGCGAGGGGATCCAGGATCCGGCCGCGCTCGCGGCGACCGCGAACAGCCCGACGAGCGCCGCCCACAGCCCGAGACGGCGAGGACCGGCGAGCCGCTCCTCGGCGTCAGGGGTCTCCTGGGCCGCCGCGCGGTGCAGGGCCTGACTGGTCACGACGCCCGAGCGTAGCGTGTGCGTCTTGGCATCCCCTCCGAGGCCCCGCCGGGCGAGCCGCTCCTCCCGAGCGAGGGCCGCGCCCGTCACCGGGCGGTCACCCATCGTTCTCCGAGTGTTCGCCCGGCGTGCTCCTAATATCCTTGATCTGTGTCTCTCTTCTCGTCCGTGCGACGCTTCCGCTCCACCGCCCGGCGCCTGAACCGCGCCGTCGATGCGGAGCGCATCGCCTTCTGGCGCTCCCGTCCCGTGCGCCCGGATCAGGTGCTGTACGAGTCCTTCGCCGGCAACGGCATGCTGTGCAATCCGGAAGCGATCTTCCGCCGCCTGCTGGCCGACCCCGCGTACGCCCGCCTGACGCACGTCTGGGCGCTCGCCGACGACGACGCGATCGAGCGCTTCCGGGCCGAGTTCGCCGGAGACCGGCGGGTCTCGTTCGTGCGCCGCGGATCCGCCTCCTACCGCCAGGCGCTCGCGGTGAGCGGCTGGCTGATCAACAACGCCACGTTCCCGACCTGGTTCAGCAAGAGGGAGGGCCAGGTGTACCTGAACACCTGGCACGGCACGCCGCTCAAGCTCATGGGCTTCGACATGCCGTCGGGCGCCGTGCAGTCGGCGAATACCCTGCGCAACTTCCTGATGTCGGACTACCTCCTCGCGGCGAACCCGTTCATGGCCGAGACCATGTACGAGGGCGCCTACCGGCTCACCAACGTCTACCCCGGCACCCTCATCGAGGAGGGCTACCCGCGCATCGACCGGCAGCGCCTCGACGCGGCCGCCGAAGCGGCCGTGCGGGCGGAGCTGGAGGGCAGCGGCGTCGTGCTCGGCGGCAAGCCGATCGTGCTGTTCGCCCCCACCTGGCGCGGCACGTCCTTCGACGACCCGGAGGACAACATCGACGAGCTCGCCGCCCAGCTCGCGGCGCTGCAGGCGGGCGTCGGCGACGAGCGCGTCGTCGTGCTGAAGACCCACCAGATCGTGCACGCGCACGCCTCGGCACGGCCCGAGCTGGCGCGCTCGCTCGCGCCCAACTCGATCCCCTCGAACGTCCTGCTGGGCGCCTCGGCGGGGCTCGTCACCGACTACTCCTCGATCTTCTTCGACTACCTGGCCACCGGCCGCCCCCTCGCGTTCTTCACTCCCGACGCCGATCTGTACTCCTCGGGCCGCGGCACCTACATGCCCCTGGACACGCTGCCGGGGCCGGTGGCCGACGACGCCGCAGAGACCGGCCGCGCGCTCGGCGCACTGCTGGACGGCGCCGATCCGCATCCGCAGTACGCCTCCTGGGCCGAGCGCTTCGCGCCGTTCGAGGACGGCGCGGCGACCGCCCGCGTGGTGGACATCGTCTTCGGCGGCGCCCGGGAGGGCTACCGCGCCCGCCCCACGGCGCATGACGGCCGCAAGCGCCTGCTCGTGTACCTCGGCGGTATGAAGCCGAACGGCATCACCACGAGCGCGCTCAACCTCCTCGGCGAGATCGACCACACCCGCTATGACGTGACCGCGCTGCTGCCCAAGAGGCGGCTCAGCACGGATCCGCTCACGCAGGCGCGGATCCCCGCCGAGGTGCGGCAGGTGTTCCGCATCGGCGGGATGAACGGCTCGAAGGTCGTGCACCTGCGCCGCCGCATCGACGAATGGCGCGGCGCCCCACGCACCCCGGGCGCGGAGCCGTGGCACGAGGAGCTGTGGACGGCGGAGTGGATGCGCGTGTTCGGCGACGCCCGCTTCGACTGGGTCGCCGACTTCAGCGGCTACGGTCCGGTATGGACCACCCTGCTGCTGCACGCCCCCGCCGTGAGCGAGGGCGGGCCGGATCCCGTGCGCGCGATCTGGATGCACAACGAGATGGCGTCCGACCGCGAGCGCACCGTGAACGGCAAGGCCAGCATGAAGCGCGGTCTCGGCGCCGTGTTCTCGATGTACTCGGAATACGACCAGCTGGTCTCGGTGTCGCACCAGCTCACCGAGCTGAACCGCATCGAACTCGCCGAGTACGCGCCCGCCGACCGCTTCCGCACCGTGCGCAACTTCCCCGACGTCGAGCACGTGGTCCGCGGCGCGCGCCGGCCGCTCAGCGAGTTCTTCTCCGAGTCCGATGCCCAGTACGAGGCGGCGGACCGTGAGATCCCGCCCCGCCCGGCGTGGTACGAGGCGCTCCAGGCCGATGAAGGCGAGCTGCACTGGTTCGTCACCGTGGGTCGCCTCTCCCCGGAGAAGAACCACGCACGCCTGATCCGGTCGTTCCTCGCCGTGCACCGCGCGCATCCCGAGGCACGGCTGCTCATCGTCGGCGGAGGTCCGCTGCAGGGCGAGCTGCAGCGTCAGATCGACGAGGCGGGACTCTCCGATGCAGCCTTCCTCACCGGCGTGCAGCGGAACCCCTACGCGCTGCTCGCCGCCTCCGACTGCTTCGTGCTGTCCAGCCTCTACGAGGGGCAGCCCATGGTGCTCATCGAAGCGGCGATCTGCGGGCTGCCGATCGTGTCCACGTCGTTCGGATCCGTCTACGGCGCCCTGCCACAGGGCGCGATCCGGATCGTGGAGCAGGACGACGACGCGCTCGCGGCGGGGATGACCGCGGTCCTCGACGGCGAGGTGCCCCCGGCGTCGCTCGACACGGACGCCTATCGCGCCGACGTGAAGGCCGAGTTCGAGGCGCTGCTGACCGACTGACCGGAGCGCTCGATAGGATCCCCGCATGACCGCCGACGCCCGACCGCCCGGTGCGCCCGTGCGCGGTCTGCCGCGCAGTCTCGTGATCGCGCGCGCCTGGGGAAAGCTCGCGGGAGTCGGCCCTCTCACGAATCCCACCGGGGTTCCACTGGCCCGCACGACCAAACTCCTGATCGATCCTCTCGTGATCCGGCCGTCCGTGCGCCCGCATCTCGCGCATGCCGTGCTCTCGGACGAGTCCGCCGGCGAGCTGGAGGCGCTTCTCCTCGCCGCGCGCTCGGATCTCGCGGCGACGGCCGCCTGGTTCACCGCGCTCAAGCGCGCGCGCCGCCGCGCCGGGATCACTCAGGGGAACCCGCAGGACCTCTACTTCCAGCGCGCGTTCGAACTGGCCCGGCGCCATGGTCCCCCGGCGCACGACGCCCCAGACATCGCCGCCACGACGCTCGCCGAGGTGCACGGTGACAACCGGCCAGGACTCGCCGAGCTGCGCGCGCATCTGAGCGACCCCGCGGTCGCCGCACGAGTGGGCCGGGAGATCGCGGACGCATGGGCGCGCAGGACGCCGCCCGCGGACGCGGTCGCGCACGATGCCCTGCGGCTGCTGCTGGACTCCTGCGCGAACGGCTCCGGAGCCGAGGCGTTCACCGCGCTCGTCGCTTCCCGCAGCGGATCCGCCGGCTCGCCGCCGGCAGATCGGCCGGGAGCCGCCAGGGTGCTGGGGCTGACGGAGAAGGATCTCCCGCTGCCGCCGGAACCGGGCACGAGCGCCACCAAGACCGCGATGCCGCCGCCCTTCGACAGATCGCTGTTCGAGCGGCTGTTCGCCTCGTTCGCGGCGGTCGCGGACAGCGGCGACGTCCTCGACGACGTCGTGCGCGACGAGATCCGCCGCACCGCCGGCGCGTGGCAGCTCACCGAGGAGCAGAGCAGGGTCGTGCTGCTCGCCGCCGCCGAGGCGTCCACCGTGCTCGCGGACCCCGCGCCCGGGGGCCCTGCCCTCGCCGTCGATCCGGCGCCGGCCGCGATGACCGATGCCGCACGACGCCTGCGCGGACGATGGCGCCGCGAACCGTTCGTGCACCACGCGCTGCGTCTTGAGGAGACCCCCGCCACGGCGCGCGGCGTGCGCGAGGCCGTGCTGCGCCGCCTCTGGGTGCGGTTGCACGGACGCGAGCTGCGCGGCGACGCGGTGCAGGCGGACGACGTCTGGGCTCTGCTCGACGGCGCGCTGCGTTCCGTGATCCTGGACCGGCGCGGCATCGTGAAGGCGTCGCTCACCCGCGATGCGCTCGAGGAGGCCGCATGACCCTCCCCGCGACGCGCACCTCGGAGGGTCTGCGGATCGGCCCTGTGCCACCCGCCCCCGCGCATGCGGCGCTGCTCGAGACGACGGGGGCGCTCCTGGTCTGGGACGCCGCCGATCCTGCCGGGCCTCCGACGGCGACGGTGTGGGATCCCGCGCTCGCCGTCGACGTCGCCTGGCAGATCTACGGCCCCGACGCGGTTCCGGTGCTCCTGGAGCAGGCGAGCGCCTTCACGCCGGCTCCCGCTGCCGCGCTCGAACACGCACGGCGCGCGGCGCTGGCGACCTGGGCGGCGGCGTGGTGGCCGGCCTCGTCGCTCGCGGGCATCCCGCCGCTCGATCCGAGGATCCTCGCCGTGGAACGGGCGGACGCGCTCGTCGCGGTGGAGCACCTGCTCGACGGCGAGGAGCTCCTGCTCGCGGTGCTCACCGACGGCCTGGCCGCCGTGCGGGCCCTCCGGTCCGCCCCGGGGATCGACGCCGCCGTGCACCCCGCGCTGGCCGCGCTCGAGGACCGGGTCGAGGAGGCGGCCGCGGACCGCGGCGTCACCGCGGGCAGCGCAGCGGCGGCGCTGCCGGCGCGCGAGGAGTTCGCTCTCGCCGCCTCCGCGACCGCCCGCTCCGCGGCAGGCGTGCTCGCGGAGGGCTCGGAGCCCCTGGACCTCTCCGCATTCGCGCCGGGCACGGTCGACGCCGCCGGATCCGCGCACTGGCAGGTGCGTTCCGGGGAATCCGGCGTCGTGCTGGAGATCTCCGTACCGCGTGCGCCGTCGACCTCCGCCGCAGGCCCGGAACCGCTCGATGCCGTCTTCGCGGGGGTCGCGCTGGCCCTCCGACCCGAGGGCGGACGTTTCGCGGGCCGCGTCGCCGCCCCCGCCACGATCCTGCTCACGCCTCCCGCCGCGCGCACGCTCGCTCTCGCCTCGCCGGGGTATCGCAGCCGCCACGACGTGGACGCGGGAGCGCTCCTCGCCCTCGCCCGCGAGCGGCTCGACCGCGCACGGGAGACCGCGCTCGACGAGACGGGGATCCCGGATCACGCCGTGCTGCTCGCCGAGCAGGAGGCCGTGAGGCGATGACGACGGCCGAGC
Source organism: Microbacterium sp. NPDC056052 (assembly GCF_042266785.1). Taxonomy (NCBI): domain Bacteria; kingdom Bacillati; phylum Actinomycetota; class Actinomycetes; order Micrococcales; family Microbacteriaceae; genus Microbacterium; species Microbacterium sp. NPDC056052. The sequence goes on along the minus strand of NZ_JBHJWV010000008.1, from coordinate 198,228 downwards.
CGACGGGCGGGGAGGCGGGGACTTTCGACGCCCGGGTCCTGGGCCTGCCCGGCTCCGGGAGCCTGCCGGACCGGTGGCGGCACGTCGAGCCGCTCTTCGCCGAGCTGAGCGCCGCGTACGTGTCCGGCGGCCCGATCGCGGCCGAGCCGGCCACCCGCCGCCTCCTCGCGGCCACAGAGGTCGAGGACGTCGACGGGGTCGGCCTCGATCTGCGCGGCCGAGCGCTGTCCAATCTGTCCGCGATCGCCGAAGCACGCGGGGATGCTCGTACGGCGATCGACTTCGCTACGAGGGCGATCGCCGCCTGCGCGGCCGCCGAGGCCGCGATCGGATCCGCGCGCCGGACCAGGGAGGTCCGCTTCGGCGCCGTGATCAATCGCGCGCAGACGCTCGCGCTGGTCGGCCGCTCGGCGGAGGCGCTGCAGGACCTCGAGGCCCTCGATGCGGAGTTCGACGGCACGACGCCGCCGCTGCTGCTCTTCGGGCGCCACAACACGCTCGGCGGCATCCTGCTCGATCGGGAGCGCTTCGCCGACGCCGAGGTCGCCTTCCGGGCTGCCCTGAGCGCGGCGTTGATGCACGAACCGCGTCTCGCCTCCTACGCGTACGCCGGCCTCGGCGCACTCGCCCACCGGACTGGGGACCCGCGTCTGGCCGCCGAGCAGCTGCAGATCTCTCGGCAGCTTCAGGCGACCGGTCCGCTCGCCGCGGCTCGCGCGGAGGAGAACCTCGCGCGGCTGCTGCTCGAGCGCGGCGAGGTCGATGCCGCCGAAGAGCGCTTCCTCGCGGCCGAGGAGGGCTACCGGCAGGGCGGCGATCCTCGTTCGGCCTCGGTGTCCCGCCTCGGGCGTGCCGCCGTGCTGCTCGCCCGCGGCAAACTCGCCGCCGCACGCGGGCTCGCCGAGCGGGTGGGCGCGGACGTTCTCGCGCAGGGCGACGTGTGGGCGCAGTTCCAGGCGGAGCTACTGCAGGGCGACATCCTCGTCGCGCAGTGGCGCTTCCCCGCTGCGGACGCCGCCTACCGGAGGGCACGCGCGGTCTCCGTGTCGACGGGCGCTCCGCACGAGGCCGCACGGGTCGACGTGCGCCGGGCGGTCGCCGCGCTCACGGCCGCCGAGCGCTCGCTGTTCCGCGCGGAGAAACAGCGCATGCGGCGCGCCGCACTCGATCTCGCGCTGCCCGCAGCGCTTGCGACGGATGCGCTGCGCGGGCGATTCGCGGCGGGACCGATGCGGGAGCGGTGGATCCGCACGGTCTCGACGGTCGCCTTCGAGGTCGCTCTGCAGAGCATCAGCGCCCTGGCCGAGACCCGCCTCGCGGTCGAGGTGATCGAGTTCCTGTGCTCCTCCCCCTCGCTCGACGCGTTCGCACCCGCTGCCTCGGCGTCCGAGCGCGCATCGGGGAACGGCCGCGGCGGCTTCGCGGTCCTCGAGGAGCCTTACGCCCTGGCCGCATCCGGGGAGGCCGGGACCGCTTCCCCGACGGCCTCGGGCGGAGGGGCGCCGCCGCTGTTCGTGCGAGCGCTGCCCGGCGACGAGTCGTTCCGGGCGTGGATCGCCGAATCCGAGCGCCGTTACGGCGTCGCCATCCGCTCCGCGGAGGCCGTCGATGCCTGGTGAGGGCGTGGCCGTGGGAGACCTCGCCGAGGGCGCACCGGATCGGCCTCGCGTGCAGGTCAAGTTCGCCGACGTCGGCGATCTCTACGTCACGTGGCGGTGGGAGCATGCGCTGCAGCGTCCGCGCGCGTATGCGATCCCCCGCAGCGCCGTGCAGCCGGTGCTCGACCGGCTGGACGCGTCGCTGCCCTCGCCCCTGCCCGGGGAGAGCGTTATCGCCGCTCTCGACCGCGCGTTCCGCGGACCGCTCGCCGATCCGGCGCGGGAGCGGCGACTGTCCGCGGAGCTGGCCGGTGCGCTGCTGCCCGCCCCGCTCGCCACGGAGCTGAACGCGATGCTCGTGCAGGGGCGGCGCCCGCATCTGCGCATCCAGGGCTCCCCCTCCCTCGGTCGGGTGCCCTGGGAGGCGCTGCTCGTCGACGCGGAGCGACGGATGGTGCATGAGGCGGAGGTCTCGCTGCTCGTGCCGGCCGGCGTGCGCAACGCGCCGTCGCGGCGCGTCTCGGCCTGGGATCCGCGCGGTCCGGTCGTCGCGGTGCTGGATCCTCCCGTGCCGGGAGGGATGCTCGCGCCGGTGCTCGGGCCGGCGGGCACCGGCGCGGGGCTCGACGCGCTGCAGAAGCGCCTCGGATCCCGGGCCCGTGGCGCCGACCCCCTCCTCGGCGGGGCGATCGACCGGGTGCGACTTCGCGCGCTGCTCGCCGATGCGTCCCGCCTCCTCTACGTCGGGCACGTTTCGTCGTCCGACCACGGCCTGGATGTGCGCATGCACCTGTCCGACGGCCCCGCCGTCGCGGGCCGTGCCGCGCCGCTCGGCCCCCATCGCCCGCTCACGGCCGCCGACATCGCCTATGGAGCACCGGAGAACGACGCCGATGGCGGCTGGCTGATCCCGGCCCGCGTCGCACTGATGGCCTGCGAGTCCGGCGGAGACTCCGGTTTCGCGGAGCCCACGGCGCTCGTCGCGGCACTCGCCCGCGGCGGTGCGGAGCACGTCGCCGCCGCACGGTGGACGCTGCCCACCGATGCCGGGTTCGCGCGCGCCGCCGGTACGGACGCCCCGGCCTTCACCGCGGCCATCGACGCGGTGGACGCAGCCCAGGACAGCACGGATCCGGTCGCGGCGCTGAACGCCTGGCAGCGCGCCTGCGCCGAGACCTGGGCGCGCACCGGCGCCGTCGAGCACTCACCTCTGATGTGGGCGGCGATCTCCACCACCTGGTCTCCGCCGCCTCGTCACAACCCCTGATCGTCGGAAACCTGTGATCGGGAGCGCTCACCGACCGGCAGTCTGAGGGCATCCACAGACACACAGGAGGTACGGATCATGGGACTCTTCGATCGTGCGAAGAACGCACTCACCGGCATGGATCCTCAGTCGATGGCGGCGCAGGCGCAGGCTGCGCAGCAGCTGGCCGCGCAGCAGCTCGCCCAGGCGGGATACTCCGACGGCACCCTGCCCACGGCCGCGGAAGGCGCTGACCTGCGGGAGCGGATGCAGGCCGATCACGCCGTGCTGAACGCCTACGGCCAAGAGCTCAACCGCGTGATCGCGGTCGGCACGCCGGCGACCGGGATCATCACGGGCGCCGTCGACACGGGAGAGCGCACCGCGGGCAACGCCTGGTACCGGATCGACGTCGAGGTGACGATCCCGGGTGCCGCGCCGTACACGGTCGCCAAGCGGGAGATGGTCGCCGTGCAGTTCCTCGGCAACTACGCGATCGGATCCGCGCACGGCGTCACCGTCGACCCGGCCGATCCGCAGAACATCGCCCTGACGAGCTGAGCGCGGCATGGGCGTGATCCGGGATCTGCTGCGCCTGATGCGCGCGGCGCGCGAGCTGCCGCCGCATCCGACCGCGCGGGAGGCGATCCGCCAGTCCGCCGACATCGCGGAGCAGTGGGGCCGCGTCGCGGAGGCCTTCGCGAACCCGACCGAGGCGGCCCCGACGGGGCCCGGCGGGCCGTACGGTGCGGCGACGGCCGATCCCTTCGCGAATCTCGCTTTCCACCAGAACGGCCTGCCCGCCTCCGGCACGGTGATCGCGTGCACGCCCGAAGGATCCTCGATCGACGGGCTGACGATGTACGCGGTGCTCCTCGACGTGCGGATCGAGGGCCGCGAGCCCTATCGGGCGACCTACCGCACGGTCATCGCCGAGGGCGCTCGGCACAACTGGAGTCCGGGTGCCGTGCTGCCGTTCCGCGTCTCGCCCGACGATCCGCAGGCTCTGATGCTCGGATGACGCAGGGCGCGCGCCTTACCCGCAGGGCGCCCGCCTTCCCCAACCACTATGGTCCAGAGACCGGAGAACGAGGAGAACGACATGAACCGCTGGGTGCGACGAGGGATCCTCGTCCTCTTCTGGATGGCGATCGGCACCATCCTCGCCTCGGTCGTCGGGTTCACGCTCGGCAGCACCGAGTCCGCGACGATCGCGTTCGTGATCGCCCTCATCGTCGCCACGACCGTCGTGCCGACCGCGCTGGTCTTCGGCATGGTGTCGAAGCTCGGCGCGAGTTCGGGTTCGGGTTCGGGGGCGCGACGCGGCGCACGACTCGGCGCTCCCCCCGTGCTCGCGCCCACGGCGCCCCGCGAGATCGCCCGCATCGAGTCCCTGCGCGAGGCGGGCCTGACCGTGCGCAACTTCCACCACCTGTACGAGTTCACGGTCACGGTGTTCCCGCGGGCCGGTTCTCCGCGGCAGGAGGTGTTCTCGCAGTTCATCACGATGGGCGAGCTGCCGGGCTTCTTCACCGGACGCTATGTCGTCGTGGCGACGCCGGCCCCGGAGGCGCGCCCCGTGCTGGACCCGGCACCCGACGCGCACTGGGCGGCGGAGCTGCGCGCCGCGCCGTCGCGCTACGACGCGGTGGCCCCTGCGACCGGCGCGGCGAAGACCGCTCCCCGTGCCGGAGTCGCGGAACCGTCGTCCGCCGAGCCAGGTTCGGGCGCAGGTCGCGTCGGACGGATCCTGGCGAACACCGTGATCATCGTGGTCTGCGTCGTGAGCGGATTCGCGCTCGGCACGATCTGGGCGTTCTCCACGCCCGCGCGCGCGGCCGCGCTCATCGGGGAGATGCCGCAGCGCATCGGCGGACAGGTCCAGGGCATCTGGGACTCCGCCGTCCTCGATCTCGACCTCACGGACCTGCGCCGTCAGCTGCACGGCCGCAGCCTGGAGTCCGTGGTGATCTTCGACACCTACTGGTCGATCGACGCGATGAGCGCGACGGATCCGGAGGGCGAGGACAGCTACGCCTTTCGGAACGGATCCCTCAGCCTGTCCTGGACCGGTGAGCTCACCTCGCCCCAGGGCGGATTCTCGATCGACGAGGTGAAGGCGGAGGTCGTGCGCCGAGCGGTCGCGACCGTCCGCGCGGACGACCCCGGCATCGTGATCTCGAATGTGATGATCCGTCGCCTGCAGGGGCCGCTCGTCATCGACGTCGACAGCGAAGGGGTGTACAAGACGACCACCCGGCGCTTCGACGCCGGGACCGGCGCGGAGATCCCGGTCGGCTGATCCTGCGATGCGAACTCCGCGCCGGAATGGCAGACTCGAAGTCCGCCGGGGCGCGCATCGTGGCGCACCCGGGATCGAACGAACGGGACTCACATGTCGTCGCAGCCCACGCCGTCGCACCCCCTGGACTCGCTCACGGGCGAGGAGTTCTCCGCCACCGCCGCCGTGCTCACCCGCGAGCACGGCATCGACGCCGGGTGGCGCTATGCCTCGATCATCCTCAAGGAGCCGCCGAAGGCCGAGGTCAAGGCCTGGCGCGAGGGGGATCCGATCATGCGCCGCTCGCTCTCGGTGCTCTGGCGCAAGCAGACCAACGAGGTCTACGAGGCGGTCGTGAACCTCACCGATGACGCCGTGGAGTCGTGGACGCACGTGCCGGGCGTCACCCCGAACTTCACGATCGACGAGTACCACGACTGCGACCACGCCATGAAGGAGAACCCCGAGGTCCGTGCGGCGCTCGCGGCCCGCGGGATCGATGACGTCGACCTCGTCCTGTTCGACGTCTGGACGTACGGCGGGGCCGTGATCCCGGACAAATGGCGCGACCGCCGCCTCGGCTGGGTGGACCTGTGGATGCGCGCGACGCCCGACGGCAACCCCTACGCGCACCCGGTGAGCGGGCTGAAGATCATCGTCGACATGAACACGCTCGAGGTGCTCGAGATCGAGGATCACCACGACTTCGGCTTCCCGGAGGTGCACGGCGAGTACGTGCCGGAGCTCGCCGGCATCACGCCGCGGGAGGACCTGAAGCCGCTGCAGATCGTGCAGCCCGAGGGCGTCTCCTTCACCGTCGAGGGATCCCGGATCCGCTGGCAGAACTGGGACTTCCGGCTCGGGTTCAACTACCGCGAGGGACCGGTCATCTACCAGGTCGGCTTCGACGATCAGGGCACCAGGCGCGAGGTCGCCTACCGGCTCTCGTTCGCCGAGATGATCGTGCCGTACCGGGACTCCAGCTTCGATCACTACCGGCGCACCGCGTTCGACATCGGCGAGTGGGGTCTCGGGTACATGTGCACCTCGCTCGAGCTCGGCTGCGACTGCCTCGGCGAGATCACCTACCTCGATGCCGTGCTGCCCGACACCGCCGGTCAGCCCTGGACGATCACGAACGCGATCTGCCTGCACGAGGAGGACAACGCCGTGCTGTGGAAGCACGTCGACCCCGACTCCGGTACCGAGGTGCGCCGCCAGCGCCGGTTCGTGGTGTCGGTGCACGCCACGGTCGCCAACTACGAGTACCTGGTGTACTGGCGCTTCTATCAGGACGGCAACATCGAGTGCGAGGTGCGCGCCACCGGCATCATGGTGACGACGCCCATGGCGGAGGGCGAGCAGGGCAAGCCCACCGGCACGACGATCGACCGGCGCACCTACGCGCCGTTCCACCAGCACTTCCTCATCGCGCGGCTCGACCTCGACGTCGACGGGGACGGCAACACGGTCGTCGAGTCCGATTCGATGCCGGCGCCGATCTCGGAGGCCAATCCGTTCGGCCTCGACCTGCACACGCAGGCCACGGTCATCCGCTCCGAGGCGGAGGCGGGACGGCGCTACGACTGGGAGCGTCAGCGCGGCTGGAAGGTGCAGAACCCGAACCGACTCAACGCGTGGGGCGCACCCGTGGCGTACAAGCTCGTCCCCTCGGCGTCCTTCCCCGCGATGTTCGACGAGTCCTCCCCGATCCTCAAGCGCAATCCCGTCATCGGGAAGACCCTCTGGGTGACGCGGCACCACGATGACCAGTTCTGGCCGGCGGGCGACTACCCCACCCAGGCCGTCGACGACCTCGGCAACGGCATGACGGCGTGGATCGCGGACGACGAGAACCTCGTCGACGAGGACGTCGTGCTCTGGTACAACTTCGGGATCCACCACATCACGCGCGCCGAGGACTGGCCGATCATGCCGGCGGACACCATCTCCTTCTGGCTCAAGCCGTTCGGGTTCTTCGATCGCAACCCCTCGCTCGACGCCCCCCGCACGATCAAGGGCGCGGCGTGCGCGTGCGGCGGCGGGGAATGCCGCTGCGACCACGGCCAGGACCGCGGTCACGGCGGTGCGCATGCCCACGACGAGGGCCACGAACACGATCACCACGGCTGACGATCAGCCGAGGCCCGCTCGGGGTCGTCCCGGAAGCGGAGCATCCGCACGGCTTCGCCGGATCCGGCGCCGGCGGGCGCGGGCGGGGTTACGATCGCGGTATGCGAGAGACCAGGGCGACACCCCGCTGAGCCTCTTGGAGGGATGATCCGCGCCGCCCGGCCTCCGCGAAGGAGGTCCGACATGAACACGCAGGAGCGCGGAACCACGACGCACGCCGAGTGGGGCGCGGGTCATCCTCATCTGCTGATCACCCTCGAAGACACCCATCTGGTGCACGAGATCACCGAGGACGTGACGCGGATCGGATCCGGCGCGGACTGCCAGATCCGCCTGGAGGGCATCGACCCGGTGCATGCGATCATCCGTCACGATGGGCACGACGACTACGATCTCGAGATGGTGGGTCCGGGGCAGACCAGCGCGAACATCGCAAAGGCCGCCGAGGAGGAGGGCCGTCCCGTCGAGACGCTGCACACCGGTGCGCGCTTCACCGCGGGCGGCTGGCGCTTCGTGTTCGTGCGCGACGAGTTCGCCGACCACGGCCGCCCCTACGGCGGACGCCTCGGCGGCGAGGGCGCGCACCAGCGCCGCCAGCCGCCGCGCCCCGACTACGAGAGCGAGGGACACACCGGCGCGATCCCCGCGCCGGCCTCGCCTCCGCTGATCGAGCAAGACGGCGGTCCGGAGCTCACCGACTGAACTCGGGCGCACTCCGCCGGCGCGGCAGGACCGCGTCCACGCCACTCGATCCCGCGAGGGCGGCCCGTAGCAGAGGCGATCGAAGATGAGCACGCGCTCAGTGGTGAGGCCGTCACGAACGGTGAAAAGCTCGGCGGCGGGCGTGTCCGACGTCGCCGCGGTCTGCACGTGGTCGTGCCGATCAGACGAACTGCACCCGTGGCGCCGGTCTATCGGTGTGGACGCGGCCGGCGGGACTCGTCCACGCGATCACTCCTCCGGGCCCCTGTGCCGCGGTCCAACGCCAGCGATCGTCGAGATCCGGATGCTTGAGAGCATGGTGCCCCTCGCACAGACAGCACAGATTGCAGATGTCGGTGGGACCGCCCCGGGCGTGGTCGTGATTGTGGTCGAGGTCGCAGCTGCGCGCCGGCATGCGGCATCCGGGGAACCGGCAATGCCGGTCGCGGGCGCGGAGCAGCCGGCGCATGCGCTCGGTCGGCGCGTACGTGTCGGTGCGCATCAGCATGCCGCGCGGATCCAGGAACAACCGATCCCACACTCCGGCCGTCGCGGCGAGATCACGGGCCAGTTCCGCGTCGATCGGCCCGTGCCCGTCGAGCTCGGCGAGACGATCGTCCGCCCCGCTCAGGGTGGAGGCGGCGATGGTGACCTGGACCGTCGCCCTGATGCCGTCCACGCCTCCCTCGGTCAGCAGCTCGGTGTCGGCCGTGAGCAGCAGATCGGCGGCGATGTCGGCGCGGATCTCATCGAGGCTGCGAGGATCCGTCAGCGGCTCCTGCACGTCCTCGACGATGCTCTCGAAGGCGGTCAACCGCCGCATGTCCTCGTCGGTGAGTTCCTGCCCCGGCTGCGGGGCTCGCGGACCGGCGAAGGCCCCGCAGTCCTGCGCAGCGCGCGTCAGGCGGATCCGCCGGCCGATCGAGGTCATCCGGTCGTAGGCCGCGTGCGCCAGCGGCGAGGGCATGAGGATCTCGAGCCAGGACATCCCGTCGTCAGCATCGGCGACACGCACCTGACGATCGGACCGCGCACGACGATGCCGCTCGACCGCGGTCTCCGGCGCGACCGACGCCGCCGCCGACCTCGCGAAGGCCTCCGTCCGCGGCGCCGTCTCCGCGGCCGCGTACGGCACCACCATCTGCTCGTACCGAGCCGCCGCATCATGGTCGGCGACATCGATCGCCGCCGCTCCTGCGACGATCACGACGGCGTGCCGTAGGGAGATCTCGCCGGCCGCGAGCGCGGCCCTCGTCACCGGGAAACGGTCGTTGAGCGACCATCCCGTCGTGAGCGCTCGTGCTGCCGCCGCCCGGGAGATGTGCAGACCTGCAGCGATCTCCGCGAACATCGACCGTTCGGCGCTCTCGTACCCATCGTGGCCGGGCGGAACCTCGTCGAGCAGCAGCTGCACCCGTTCTCCGAGCAGAGCCGACTTCTCCGCTTCGAGGGCGGCGATCCGACGATCGATCTCGCGGCACCGATCCACGATGCCGTCGCTGCGGACGAGATACGGATCGGTGATGGCCATACCCTCATCATAGAACAAATATTCGAATGAGGGAAGGGGTCACCGGTCTCCTCTCAGGACTCGGAGGGCACCAGAGGCAGCTGCGGGCCGTGGTTCCAGGCCAGGATCGCGGGCTGCTCACGGGTGAAGCCGAGCACCGAGACGGATCCGGCGTCCAGCGTGATCGCGGCCCCGAACCGCGGCGCCTGGCGCAGGAACACGGCGGTCAGGATCCGCAAGTAGTGGCCGTGCGCGATGAGCGCGACGTCGCCGTCGACCATCGCAGGCAGCACCCGGGTGAGCACGCGCGAGGCCCGCGCGGCGACCTCCTCGACGGTCTCCCCCGGGGTCTCACCGCGGATCACGCCGTGCGTGAAGGCGCTCCAGTTGTAGCCGAGTTCCGCGCGGATGTCCTTGGTCGTGCGCCCCTCGAACCCTCCGTAGTCCCACTCCACGAGCAGCGGATCGACATCGGCGTCCAACCCCGCGAGCTCCGCCGTGCGGCGGGCGCGCTGAAGCGGCGAGGACAGCACGAGCCGGAAGTCGTAGCCGGTCACGAGCGCCCCGGCCAGCCGGGCCAGCTCCTCGCCACGGGGGGTGAGCGGGATGTCGGTGCGCCCTGTGTGCCGGCCGCTCCGCGACCATTCGGTCTCGCCGTGCCGCAGCAGCACGAGCTTGCCCTGCGGGTTGTCGGGGGCGGGATGATCGGGCAGCGGGTCGAGAGTCTCCACCTGGCCACCGTACGCCCTGGAGTTCGGCGGCCATCGCAGAGAGGGACTCTTGACGCGTCTATGACTCTTGTGTCATCCTCGGTCTGTCATCGCGAGGATGACACAAGAGTCATAGGTTGGATCAATGAAGCTCGAGCACCTCCTCCTCGGCCTGATCGGCGAGAAGCCGTCCACCGGCTACGAGATCAAGCGCTACCTCGACACGCACGGACGCTTCCTGCGCTCGAACACCACGATGAGCCAGGTCTACCGCTCGCTCGCCGGCATGGTCGAACGCGGCTGGGTCCTCTTCACGGTCGACGACCGCCCCGGCGCCCAGGACGCGAAGATCTACCGGGTCACCCCCGAGGGCATGACCGTCCTGCTCGATTGGCTCACCGGCCCGTACAGCCCGCCGAGCCGCTTCCAGGATCCGGAGTTCGGAGCCCGCCTCAGCTTCGCGGGATTCATGGCCCGGGAACAGCTCATCGACCTCATCGAGACCGAACTCACCGCCCGCGAGGACCAGGTCGCGCGCTTCCGCCTCCGCGACCGCACCCTGCAGGTCGACCCCGACGTCGACTTCGACTACGAGTTCGCCGCGGCCTTCAACGAGCGCATGCATGTGTACGGCATGGCCGCGATCGACAACTACATGGACATGCTGCGCGAGCTGCGCCGCGATCTGCTCGACGGCGTGATCGGATCCGCGCCGGCCATCTCGAAACGACCCATCCGCGCCGAGGCGTCCGAGAGCGGAGCGACCCGCTGATGCGCGCGATCATGGTCATGTTCGACAGCCTGAACCGGCATCTGCTGCCGCCCTACGGCTCGGACGAGATCCACGCCCCGAACTTCCGCCGCCTCGCGGAGCGGACCGTGACGTTCGACCGTTTCTACGCCGGATCCATGCCGTGCATGCCGGCCCGTCGCGAGCTGCACACCGGGCGGCACAACTTCCTGCACCGCTCCTGGGGTCCGCTCGAGCCGTGGGACGACTCGATGCCGGAGATGCTCGGCAAGGCGGGCGTGCACACGCACCTCGCAAGCGACCATCCGCACTACTGGGAGGACGGCGGCGCGACCTACCACACGCGGTACACGACCTGGGAGTTCTTCCGCGGCCAGGAGGGCGACCCCTGGAAGGCCGACGTCACGGCGACCGGCTCTCGAGACGGTTTCAAAGATCGCCTGGAGCGACAGGACGCCATCAACCGCGGATACCTCACGCGCGAGGCCGATCACCCGCAGACCCGCACGTTCGACGCGGGGCTGGAGTTCCTCACCACGAACGCGGATGCCGACAAGTGGTTCCTGCAGATCGAGTGCTTCGACCCGCACGAGCCGTTCTTCACGTATGAGGAGTACCGCCGGCTCTACCCGCATCGCTACGAGGGCCCCGAATTCGACTGGCCGCCCTACGCGAAGGTCACAGAGTCCGAGGACCAGGTCGAGCATGCGCGCTACGAGTACAAGGCGCTCGTCTCGATGTGCGACCGATCGCTGGGCCGGGTGCTGGACTTCATGGACGAGCACGACATGTGGGACGACACCCTGCTGCTGGTGAACACCGACCACGGCTTCCTCCTCGGCGAGCACGGCTGGTGGGCGAAGAGCGTGCAGCCCTGGTTCGAGGAGCTCGTGCACCTGCCCGCCTTCCTCTGGGATCCGCGCACGGGCCTGGCCGGCACCCGCAACGACGATCTGGTGCAGACCATCGACATCGCGCCGACCCTGCTCGAGCTCTTCGGCGTCGCGCCCACCGACGACATGCTGGGGATCGCTCTCCGCCCCGGCGGATCGGAAGCCCGAAACGGGGCGGACGCGCCGATCGCCGCGGTCCACGAGGGCGCGCTGTTCGGCATCCACGGAGGGCACGTCAACGTCACGGACGGGCGCTACGTCTACATGCGCGCCTGCGCGACCCCGCAGAACGCGCCGCTCGAGGAGTACACCCTCATGCCGACGCACATGCGCGGACGGTTCGCTCCCGCGGAGTTCGCCGGTGCCGAACTCGCCGAGCCGTTCTCGTTCATGAAGGGCGTGCGCCCGCTGCGACTGCGCGGCTCGGCGATGGTGAGCCCGTTCCTGCACGGCACGCTGCTGTTCGACCTGGAGGAGGATCCGCAGCAGCTGCATCCTCTCGACGACCCCGCGCAGGAGCTGCGGATGCTGCGCCTGCTCGCCCGCCTCCTGCGTGAGAACGACGCCCCGGAGAGCCAGTACGCGCGGCTCGGGATCCCCGCGCACGCCGAGCCCGACGAGGAGCACCTCCTGGTCGCCGCCCAGGCCGCGCTCGCGACGGCCGCCGCGCAGCCGCTCCCGCCGCTCGGCGACTTCCCGGCCGGCCGGTTCGGCCTCGGCACACCGTTGCCCGAGCTGCTCTCGCATCCGCTCGCGGTCGAGGTGCTGCGGGGCGCGGTGCCGCAGCTCGTGCACACCGAGACGCTCGGCATGCTCGGCAGCACGTCGCTCTACCAGCTCGCAGCGATGATCGCCCTGCCTCCGGCGCTGCTGCGCGGCGTCGCCGAGGAGCTCTCCGCTCTCTGACCTCCATCCCGCTCCACCCCTCACCCCGCCCCGCTCGACGATCGACGATCGACGATGATCCAGGAGACCCCTATGTCCGCACCCGAATCCGCCCCTCCCCTCGCACCACCGGCGGGCACACCCACCTCGGTGATCCGCGCCGAGAAGGCGGCGCACGTCCCGCACCGCTGGCGCAACCTCTTCACCCTGACCGGCATGCTCGTGGTCGACGGCACGGAGGGCGGTCTGACCACGACGCTGTTCCCGACGATCGCGAAGGCCCTCGGTCTCGACAACGGCCATCTGGGCCTGCTCGCCGCGGCGGGGAAGATCATCTCGGTGCCGTTCGGACCCGCCTGGGTCTGGATCTCGAGCAGGACCTCGCGTCGCACGGCCCTGGCTCTCAGCACGGCCCTCGCGGGGGTCTTCGGCATCGCCGCAGGCTTCTCGGGCGACTTCCTGACCCTCCTGATCTTCAACACCCTGATGGCCGCCGCGCTCATTGGCGCGCAGCCGATCGCCAACGCCGTGGTCTCGGATCTCTTCGACGATAAGAACCGCGCCCGCGCCGTCGGCATCTTCTACGGCGCAGCGGCCGGCATCGGAGCTGTTCTCAGCCCGCTCATCGCGCAGCTCTCGCACTTCGCCGACGGCTGGCGCTGGGGCATGTGGGCGCTCGGCGGCGTCTGCATCCTCGCGGGTGCAGCGATCCTCACCCTCTTCAAGGATCCCGGTGTCGGCGCCGCGGAGAAGCAGCTGGCCGGCCTCGACGCCGAGAAGCGCGCCGAAGTGAAGCCCACGTTCCGCAGCGTGATGTCGCTGTTCCGGGTCCCCTCCTACGTCGTGATGATGGTCTCCCGCCTGCTCTCCGGACATCTGCTGATCGGCGTGTTCGGCATCCAGTTCCTCGTCACGGTGCGCGGGTTCGACAACGCCACCGCCGCGATCTCAGCGCTCCCGTTCGGCATCGGCTACTTCCTCGGCACGCTCGGCGGAGGATTCCTCGTCGGCGTCCTCGACCGCCGCGCGCCGCAGCGCGGTCGCGTCGCCTACATCCAGGCCGCGCAGGTGCTGTTCGCGGTCGTCGCGTTCTTCGGCACCCAGTTCGCGTACACCGGCATCGGCGTCTACGCGCTGATCTGGGGGCTCATGGGCATCGCGCAGGGCATGAACCCGGGCGTGAACCGGCCGATCATCATGGCGATCACGCTGCCCGAGCTGCGCGGCCAGGCCTTCGCGATCATGATCACGATCTTCGAGGCGATCGGCTGGGCCGTGTTCTCGATCGGCGCCGGCTTCCTCGCCAACGCCCTCGGTCTGCAGACCGTGTTCCTCTGGGTGCTCGTGATCCTCATGCTCGTGAACGCGGCCGTGCTCGGGATCCTCTACCGCACCTACCCGCGGGACGTCAGAAGGGTCGCCGACGAGCTCGAGGCCCGCCGGCTCGCGCTCACGCCCTGACCCTGCAGCGTCCCGGTCGGACGACGAAGCGGCCCGTCTCCTCGGAGGCGAGCCGCTTCGTCGTGGCGGATCGGCACTGCGCGCGGGAGCATCCTCGTCAGCGTCCCGCCGCGGCCTTCACACCCGGCTGAGCACGAACAGCAGGCAGAGCACCCCGACGAGCAGCGTCGCGCCGGTCAGCGCGGCGACGGGCCAGCCAGAGCGCAGCGCGATCGGCGCGGTCGAGGTGAGCGCCCGGTGCTGGCGGCGGTAGCGCCGGTGCGAGCCGACCAGCACCACGAGGGCGAGGGCGAGACCCGCGAACCCCAGTACGAGCGCCGCCCCGCCGATCACCGCAGGCAGGATCCGCATGATGACCACGGATCCTCCGGCGAGCGCGAGCGCCGTGCGCCGCCACGCCAGGGCGGTGCGCTCGGGCTGCAGGCCGGGGTCGAAGACCCGCTCCGGTTCGCTGGTCACGCCAGCAGCACCCCGAGCAGCACCAGGATCCCGGTCGCCACGACCACGACGGCGAGCGGGATCGCGATCCACGGCGGACCCAGCGGGGTCGACTCCCGCAGCGAGCGCTCGGTGCGCATCCAGCCCAGCCACGCCTGTACGGGGGTCAGCAACCCCGCCACGATGAGCAGGATCGAGGCCGCATGCCGGAATCCGGGGTGCATGCCCAGGCCGAGGGCCTCGAGCGCGACTCCGCCTGCGAGCAGCGCGAGCGAGGTACGGATCCAGGCCAGGAACGTGCGCTCGTTCGCGAGCGTGAACCGGGCATCCGGCTCCTCGCCGCGGTCGTAGACGCGCCGGGGGAAGCGGCTGGTGCTCATGCGTTCTCCGTTCGGAGCGAGACGGTGCGGAATCCGGCGTTGCCCATCGACGAGTCGGGCGTGTTCGAACTGCGCGCGGAGTTCCGGTAGCGGTTGCAGTAGGAGATGTGGCACAGGTAGCTGCCGCCGCGCAGCACGCGCGCCATGCCGAGCGACGGACCGCGCGGATCCGCCTCGGCGGAACGCTCGTACGCGCGCGGGTCGAACCAGTCCGCGCACCACTCCCACACGTTGCCGACCGGCTGGAAGAGTCCATATCCGTTGGCGGCGAAGGCGCGCACCGGAGCGGTGGTCAGCCAGCCGTCCTCGAGGGTGTTCTCGCGCGGGAACGACCCCTGCCAGATGTTCGCGCGCCATCCGCCGTCGTCCGGCTCCTCGTCGCCCCACGGGTACTTCGCGCTGTCAAGCCCGCCACGGGCCGCGTACTCCCACTCGGCTTCGGTGGGCAACCGGCGGCCGGCCCAGGCGCTGTAGGCCGCGGCGTCGTTCCAGCTCACGTGCACGACGGGGTGGTCTGCGAGCCCGTCCAGGTCCGAGCGGGATCCGCCGGGGTGCGCCCAGTCCGCGCCGCGCACGCCGTACCACCACGGGGTGCCGGCCGCGGGGCCCATGACGTCGGCGTCGGGAGCACTCACGGCCAGGTGGAACACGGCCGAGAACCCGAAGGTCTCCGCCTCCGTGCGGTAGCCGGTGGCCTCGACGAAGCGGGCGAAGTCGCCGTTCGTGACGGTGGTCGCGTCGATCTCGAAGCCCTCGAGCGCCACGCGGTGCCGCGGCGTCTCGCCGTCGCCCCGGTTCTCATCGCCCGAGGAGTCGCCCATGACGAAGGAGCCGGCGGGGATCCGCGCCTGCGCGATCGCATGCCGCCCGCCGGCGTCTCCCCCGCCTGCCTCACGCGCGCCGAGCAGCGGAAGCGCTGTGCGCCCGTCGGACAGCACGGCGCGCGGCGGAGCGCCGCACGCGCAGTCCGGGCCGCAGGAGGTCGATTCACCCATGGGCTCCATCTTCCTCGCTGTCACGCCCGCGGACGAACCCGGCGCGGATGCCGGGGACGGCGACCCGACCGCGGATGAAGATCAGGAGGACCAGACCGGCGACGATCACCACGAGATTGCCCAACGCCGCGAGGCCCGTGAGCGGCCCCGCGGCGGGGTAGGCCGACTGCAGGAAGATCGAAGGATCGGTCGTGGCATGCAGCAGGATCGGCCAGATCAGGGCTCCGGTGACGCGCAGGGTCAGATACATGCAGACACCGAAGGCGAAGGTGTAGACGAGCTGGACCAGCGTGGGCAGGAGCGCCTGCCCGCTGAACATGTTGCCCGCATGCATCGCCGCGAACAGCGCCGCGGAGACGAGGGCGACGGTGAGTTCGCGGTACCCCGCCTTGCGCATGAGGTTCACCACCAGGCCCCGTGTGAGCACCTCCTCAGCGAACCCGATGAACAGGCCGGTGATGACCCAGGCGAGGACGATCCCCGCCCCGGCGGTCGCGTAGTCGATCGTCGCGAAATGCAGCGCGTTGAACAGCAGCGTGATCGCGACGGCGATCCACATCCACCCGCGGCCCCGGATCGGCTGCCGTCCGAACAGTTCACGCAGCCAGCCGAGCGACCACGCGAACACGATCAGCACCACACAGCCGAACGCGATCGGCACGCCTGTCGCGACCAGGATCTTCGCCGCAGGCTCCCTGAGACCGCCGACGAACGGCCCGAGGGTCCAGAGGGGCACGTACTGGTAGAGCAGGTAGTAGGCGACCACGGCGATCAACGCCTTCCACCACCCGCCGCGGTTCCAGAATCGCTGCCAGCCGTTGGCGCCGAGGGCCACCACGTCGTTCATCTCTCTCCTGTCCGATCCTGGGGGCGCACCGGTGCCGTGGCCCCCAGAACCGCGGATGCTGATGCTGCCTCGAAAGTAGCGGAACGGGCGCAGCCGTGCGCGAACACGCGCGGCTTCCGTGCGTCGAGCGGGCTCAGCGCAGTGCGATCGGCGCGGCGGATCCGCTATCGTGCGCGATCGGTACGTCGCAGCCAGAGCCTGTGCCTGTGCCCCTCCGACGCGATCTGCACGATGCGCTCGGTGAGCATCCGCTGCGGCGGCGTCGACGAGCCGTCGTGCGGCCGCGACCCCGGCTGTCCCTCAGGTTCAGCCCCGAGCGCCCGAGCCGGGTGCGTAGAGCGCTCGGGCGAGGCCGTCCATGATGTCGGGGAGAAGGGTTCCCGCCGCGAAGATCCGGGTGTCCTCCGCATCGATGATCCGTCGGTGCTCGCCCGCGGTGGTCAGTGCGATGCTGGGCTGCGCGGCGAGCAGACCATCGATGCCGCCCGCGCTCTCCAATCCCTTCGTCATGACGAGGATGACATCGGGGTCGATCTTCACGAGGGCTTCCGGCGTCAGCGGCCGTTCGCCGACCCACCCGGCTTCGGATGCCGCATCCACGGCGCCGACCGACGAGATCAGGCTGTCCGCTCCGCTGCCCTTGCCGAACAGGTAGTACACGCCGGCCGCGCCGCGCACGTAGAGGAAGACCACGCGCGGCCTTCTGGCCGGGTCGGCCGGCAGCAGCCGCGCGACCTCCGCGGTCTTGCTCTCCATCGCCGCGCGCAGGGCGGTGTTCACCGTCTCGGCGGCCGGAGCGATGCCGAGTGCCGCCGCCACCTGGCAGATCGCGCGGTAGGTGCTCTCGGCATCGGTCGCTCGATCGATCGTGACGACGGGGATCCCGGCGTCGCCGAGCTGGAGCACGACGTCGGTGGGGCCGATCGAGCCGTCGGTGAGGATCAGCGTGGGCTTCAGCGCGAGAACGGCCTCGGCATCGATCGTGTGGCCTTTCTTGGTGACCACCGGAAGCGTTGCCGTCTCCGGCAGATTCGTGGAGACGTCGCGTCCGACCAGGTGGTCGCCGAGTCCCAGGGCGTGCACGAGTTCAGCGACCGTGCCGCTGAGCGAGAGTGCCACGACGCGGGAGGTGTCGCGCACGGTCACCTCGCGCCCTCCGCCGTCGGCGGAACGCACCGTGACGGGCAGCTGCGGCGCAGGGGCCGCGATCGGCGGCAGCGTCGGTCCGCCGATCACGACCGTGGACGGGCCTTCGACCGCGCGCGGATCCTCGACCGGGGTCAGCGAGGTGAGGGCCGGCAGCGCGGGCCGGGTCGATGCCGGGGCCGCGACCTGCGCGGCTCCGGCATCGCAGGCGGCCAGCGCGAGCACGAGGAGGGCGGACCCGATCGCCGCTGCGATCCTCGTGATTCTTCGACTCACGCGTCCACCCTTCGGAAGTTAGTTAAGTAAGCCTATCCTAAGATAGACCCATGCCTTCCTCTCCCCCGGCACCTCCGGAGGCGGTCTCCCCGCCGCGCCTGTCGAAGCCGCGCACCCGGAGCGCACGAGTTCTCGTCCCCGGCGGTCTCGGCCTCGCGCTCGTCGTCGCGGTGGTCGTGTCCGCAGGGATCGGCCAGCTCCCCGTGCCTCCGGACGAGGTGCTCGGTGCGCTGCTGCGCCCGCTCGGCGCGACCGCGTTGCGGCAGCCGGACGAGATCGCGACCGCGACGCTGTGGTCGATCCGGTTCCCGCGCGTCGCGATGGCGATGCTGGTCGGTGCGGCGCTGGCCGTCGCGGGCCTGCTGATGCAGGCGGTCTTCGGCAACCCTCTTGCCGAGCCGGGAGTCGTCGGCGTGTCTTCCGGGGCCGCGGTCGGCGCAGGGGTCTGCATCGTCTTCGGGCTGAACGCACTGGGTCCGTGGACCGTGCCGGTCTTCGCCTTCGTCGCCGGTCTCGGCGTCAGCCTCGCCGTCTACGCGCTCAGCCGCGCCGGCGGACGCACCGAGGTGGTCACGCTGATCTTGACCGGCATCGCCGTGAACGCCGTCGCCGGTGCGGCGATCGCGCTGCTCACCTTCCTCGGCGACACCCAGTCGCGGGAGCAGATCGTGTTCTGGCAGCTCGGCAGCCTCGCGGGCAGCCGATGGCCGCAGGCAGCCGTGATTCTGCCGCTCCTCCTCGTCGGCATCTTGATCGCACTGCTCATCGCGCACCGGCTCGATCTGCTCTCGCTCGGAGAACGCACCGCCGGGCATCTCGGCGTGCACGTGGAGCGTCTTCGCCTCGGAACGATCGTGCTCGTCGCGCTGCTGGTGGGCGCGGCGGTCGCCTTCGCCGGGATCATCGCGTTCGTGGGTCTGGTCGTGCCGCACCTCATGCGGATGATCCTCGGGCCCTCGCACCGTGCGCTGATCGTGGCGAGCGCTCTGGGCGGTGCGCTTCTGCTCACTCTTGCGGACCTCGGGGCGCGCATCATCGTGCCGATGGCCGATCTGCCCCTGGGCATCCTTACCTCACTGATCGGCGGTCCGTTCTTCTTCTGGCTGCTGCGCCGCACCCGGCGATCCGCGGGAGGCTGGGCATGAGCGCGTCGACGGTCTGCGAACTGCGCGCGGTACAGGTCGTGCGCGGCGGGAGGACGCTACTCGACGGCGTGGATCTCGCGCTGCACGCCGGCGAGGTGCTGGCCGTGCTCGGACCCAACGGGGCCGGCAAATCGACCCTGCTGGGCGTGCTCGCCGGGGACGTGCGCCCTGACGCCGGTGATGTGCTCGTCGACGATCGAGCGCTGACGGCCTGGAGCCTGGGCGATCTGTCTCGGCGACGCGGAGTGCTGCTGCAGGAGAACGGCACGGCATTCCCTTTCGCGGTGCATGAGGTGGTGCGCATGGGACGAGCTCCGTGGCGTCGCACCCCGAGATCCGCGGAGGACGACGAAGCCGTCTCCGAGGCGATCTCCGCCGCAGACATCGCCCATCTCGCCGAACGCGCCGTACCGACCCTGTCGGGCGGCGAGAGGGGGCGCACGGCGTTCGCGCGGGTGATCGCCGGGCGCACGGGCATGCTGCTGCTGGACGAGCCGACGGCCGCCCTCGACCTCGGGCACCAGGAGGCGCTGCTGTCGCTCGCTCGAGCGCACGCGCAGGCCGGGGACGCCGTGCTGATCATCCTGCATGATCTGAATCTGGCCGCCGCCTTCGCGGACCGGATCCTGCTGCTGCAGGAGGGGCGGGTCGCCGCCTGCGGGACGCCCGCCGAGGTGCTGACCGAGGCGACGGTGTCCGCCGTCTATCGCACGCCGGTCGAGGTGATCCCGCACCCGGTCACCGGCCACGGCATCATCCTGCCGCGGCGCCCGGTCTGAGGGGCGCCGCGGCAGGGTGCCGTGGTCGAGTCGGGCCCTCAGCGACGCCGGCGGATCGCGACCGCGGTGGCGACCGCTCCTCCGCCGACGACGACGGCGCCGAGTGCGATCGGGATCCACGGCACGGTGGCCGGCTCGGCCGCAGCCGTGTCCGCGTGCGCCCCCGCGCGCGTCGGCGACGGGGTCGACGCCGGAGTCGGCTCCGGGGCGGCGCAGGAGAGCTGGACGCTCGCGGTGACCGGATCCAGTTCCTCACCCTCGGCGTAGAAGCCGCCGAAGACGGGCGCCCCCGCGGCGCTGAGCGTCATCGGCGTCGCGGTGAGAGTCAGCGTTCCCGCGGTCGCGTCGATCGCGGGAGCAGCAGCCAGCATCCCGATCTCGGCCTGCTTCTGGTCCACGGCGGGAGCGCCGGAGGTGTCGGTGCCGCGCACGTCGAGCAGCAGCACCGCTCGCCCGTCGCCGCCGATCTTCAGTGTCGGCGACGAGATGGTGAGATCGAGGATCCCTCCGTGCCCCGTGAAATGCACGGCGCCGGGGAAGGTCACGTGTCCCGATCCGCCGACGGGGTCGATCTCGCCGGTCGCCCCGGTGAAGGCGAACGAGGGCGTGGCGTAGGTCGCGCCGGCGCTCGTCTCCCAGCTCCCCTTGGCGATGCTGCCCGAGATGTAGGAGCGGAAGGACTCCTTGACGCCCCAGGCGAGCACGCCGCCCTGGACCGTGCAGGCGGGCGACGACGAGACCGTCGTCGGCTCCGGCGTCGCGGCGGTCGCCGCGGGCGCGGCGATGAGTGCGCTGCCGAGAAGAACAGCGGCGAGGGCGGACAGGCGTGTGATGTTCATGAAGCCTCCATGCATGAGGATGCCCGCCCGTCATCCGTCGGGCGGGCATCCGTCATCGGTTCGATCAGGCCGCGCGACGGCGGCGGACGGCGACCAGGGCCAGCCCGGCGAGGAGCATCAGGACGCTCATCGCGATCGGGAAGGCCGGCGAGTCGCCTCCGGTCATCGCGAGCGTTCCGCTCGCCGCATCCGTCGTCTCGTCGCAGGGCGTCTGCGCGCCGAGCTCGACACGGAAAGAGACCGGGTCCAGCGCCGTGCCGGCGCCGTAGAACCCGGCGAACGCCGTCGCACCCGCGCTGGTGAGGGTGGCACGAGCGCCCTGCACCGACACGCTCGATCCGGAGATCGCGGCGGATCCGAACGACAGGTCGGCGAAGTGCACGGTGCCGCTCGTCGCCGGCTTGCCGGTGGTGTCGGTCGAGGTCACCTGCGCGTAGAGCGCCGCGGATCCGGACCCGTTGAGCACGATGGTCGGCGAGGCGAGCCGGAAGTCCAGCAGGCCGTTGTGCCCTGTCGCGGTGATCGCGCCGGAGAAGACGATCCGTCCTCGCGCGCCGGAGTCGGTGTTCAGCGCGCCGCTGCTCGCGGAGAAGGAGCCTCCGGAGAAGGCACCCTTCGCGATGGGGCCCTCGACGTACGAGCGGAAGCTCTGCTTGAGACCCCAGTCGAGGCTGCCGCCGTCGACGACCCGTGCGACGCAGGCGGGGATCGTCGGGCCGGTCTCCGCGAGAATCGAGGGCGTGACCACCGGGGGCTTCGGACTCGGCGCCTCGCCGACGGTGAAGGCGCGGGTCACGAACGCGATCTCCGGTGCGGGCTGGACATCGCGGAACACCTGCAGCTCGTGCGCGCCGGCGGGGAAGTCGGCCGGGACCGTCCACGTCGTGCGCGCGACGCCGGAGGCGTCCGCGACGGCACGGCCGGCATCGATCGGGTCGGAGTGCACCTCGAAGTGCACCGCATCGCCCTGCTTCAGGTTCGAGACCCGGAACGTGACGGTGTCGCCGGGGCGCGCCTGCACACCGACGGGGAGGATGATCTCAGCCGTGGGCTGAGGCTCGGGCTGCACCGGACGATCGCCGCGGAAGTCGAGCGTCGCGCCGATCTCCTGGGCGGCGTTCTTCTGTCCGCCCGCCGCGTAGGTGTAGACGCCGTAGGTA
Source organism: Microbacterium sp. NPDC056052 (assembly GCF_042266785.1). Taxonomy (NCBI): domain Bacteria; kingdom Bacillati; phylum Actinomycetota; class Actinomycetes; order Micrococcales; family Microbacteriaceae; genus Microbacterium; species Microbacterium sp. NPDC056052. The sequence goes on along the minus strand of NZ_JBHJWV010000008.1, from coordinate 176,053 downwards.
CCGGCCGCGCCGTCGGCGGGCTTGAGCGTCGTCCGCCAGGTGAAGGATCCGTCGGACGCGAGCTCCACCCACTGCGCGCGCACCGTCTCGCGGTACTGCGCCGGGATCGCGTCCAGCGTCGCGGCGGTCAGCGCCCACCCCTGGGTGGCGACCTTGCGCGTGCTGGACGCCGCTCCCTGCGAGGGGCGCCAGTCGGCGCCGAAGCTGCCGAACACGACGTAGTCGCCCTGCGGAAGGGTCGCGGGCACGGGCACGCCGCGCCCGCCGACGTTGGCCGCCGGATCGAAGCCGGTGCCCTTCACCACGATCTCGTCACCGGTGTAGAGCGGCGTCCCACCCGCAGGTGTGACGCCGTCGGCGAGGAAGACCTGGACGGCCGGGGTGAATGTGCCGGGTTCGGGCTCGGTCGTGCGCCCCTTCACCGTCACCGTGACGTCGTTCGAGGCGGAGGACTGGAACGCTGCCCGGTCGTCCGGAGCGAAGCTCGCGCTGACGGCGTGCGCGCCCGCCGTCAGGCCGGACGCGGTGATCGACGCGGATCCGTTCGCGACCGCCGCGGTTCCGATGATGCCGTCGCCGTCGCGGAAGGTCACCGTCCCCGCGGCAGCCGGCGACACGGTGGCGGTCAGCAGGGTGCTGCCGCCCTCGTCGAACGTGTCGGGCGCTGCGGTGAGCACGGTGGCGGTCGGCGCGGCCGGTGCACTCACGGTCGCGGTCAGGGTGAGCGGATCCAGCGCCGTTCCGGCCGCGTAGAAGCCGCCGAAGGCCGCGGCGCCGTCCGCGGTGAGCGTGACCGCCGCGTTCGCCCAGGTGTAGGTCGCCCCGGAGACCTGCGGGGATCCCAGGGCGACCGTGGCGAACTCGACGGCGTTGCGGGTGAACAGCTCGCCGGGCTCGGTGGTGCTCTTGAACTCGCGTCCCGTCACGTCGAGCAGCAGCGTGGCCCCGCCGCCGGACACGACGATCTGCGGGTGCGTGAAGGTCAGATCCAGCGCGTTCACGCCGTTCATCGCGTGCCCGGTGAAGTGCACGCCGTCCCCCGCGCCGAACTCGACGGAGGCGTCGGCCAGGTCAGCGGAGGCGCTGCCGCTGCCGCCCGCCCAGTGGAAACCGGCACCGGTGGACCCGACGGTCTGCACCTGGCCGTGGGCGATCGGGCTTTTCACGTAGCCGACGAACGAGGACTTCACCCCCCAGTCCAGAGTGGCTTCGGACACGGTGCTGTCGGTGGGTGCCGCAGCGGCGGCCACGGGGGCCAGCAGCGCGCCGACGGCGAGTGCCGCAGAGGTGACGAGGGTGAGCAAGGCTCTCGGCCTTCGCACGGGACTGATGGTGTTCACGACGGACTGTTCTCCTCACAGGAGGTCGATCTCAGAGTGGGCGGATGGAGGTTCAGCAGATTCTCAACCTTTAGTTAGGTTAGCCTCACCTAATCAAATGGCGCAAACCACGAAACCCCCGACCGCAGGGCCGGGGGCTTCGTGGAGGAGCGCGAGTCGGGTCCGCGTCACGGGGACAGCTGCGCTGCTCCGAGGTCGAGGAACACGTCCGTGTTGAATCGGTACGCCGCACGCACCTCGTCAAGCATCCGCCGCTGCTCGTCGGCGTCGAGGCGCTCCCCCAGCTCGTCCAGCACGCGCCGGTACGAGTTCTTGAACACGGCCGGATCCCCCACGGCGGCGAAGTCGTAGAACGCGATCCCGTCGCCGTCGAGACCGAACCGTCCGGCCACGCGACGCGCGATCGCCTGACCGCCGGATAGGTCGCCGAGATAGCGGGTGTAGTGATGGGCGACGACGCCCGCAAGCCAGCCCTCGCCCGCAAGATCACGGATCCGCCCGGCGTACGCCGCCGTCGCCGGAACCGGCCTGATCCCGGCGCGCCAGTCCGCGCCGAGCAGGTGGGCGAGATCGCGCTCGAGCGCGCCCACGCGTCCGAGCCCCTCCGGGTGCAGCGCCGCGAGGAGCGGGTCGGCGGCGAGCAGGCGCGCGGCGTCGTCGAGCGCCTCATAGAGGAACCAGTGCTGAGCGGCCAGCTCCGCATACTCGCGCAGGCCGCTCCGGCCACGCATGATGTCGCTCATGAACGTGGCGCCCTCGCTGTCCCCATGATCACTCCACGTCGCCTCGCGGAGCCGGCGGGCGAAACCGTCCGGAACACCCTCCGGGCCGCCGTGCCCGTGCGGCGCCGGCGCATGCTCTTCGCGCGCAGGTACGCCGAGTCGCTCGCAGGCCGCGCGATAGAGCATCACCGCGGCACGGCGGATCTGGGATCGCTCGGCGAGCGGAGCGCCCGGCCACGGCACGACGAGCTCATGCTCGCCGTCGGCATCCGCGACCCGCCAGCGCCCCGCATCGGCGTCGAGCCCGATCATCGACGCCGATGCGGCGGCGGGGTGCCCGAAGGCACGCGCGATCAGTACGTTGTCGTCGGCGTGGTCGCCATTCATGTGGGCGGTCACCGCGGTGACGACGGCATCATCGAAAGACATGGTGATCTCCTTGGTTAGGTAAGGCTAACCAATTCAATCACGAGACGAGAGTCGAGCACAGCGCCGCGTCCCGGGCCGCCATCAGCTCGCTTCGCCTCGACGCCAACGGAGGTGCAGACAACACGACGAAGGCCCCGAGCGACTGCTCGGGGCCTTCTGTTCCGGTGGACCCAGGGGGATTCGAACCCCCGACCTCTTCATTGCGAACGAAGCGCGCTACCAACTGCGCCATGGGCCCGTGAACCAGATCAGCCTAGCACGGGCATACGGGCGGGCTCGTCATCGACGGCGGTCATCGCACCCGCCGGGCGTGTCGGATCCGCTCAGCCCGCGGCGCGCTGAGCGAGCAGCTGGCGCACGTGCGCCTCGATCTCGGCATCGTCGACGTAGCCCATCCGCGCATACGGCGACTCCTCCGCTGCGGCGGGAGCGGGCAGCTCCGCCGGCGCCGGCGGGGCGAGCTCGTCGGCCTTGCGCTGCAGCTCGGCGGCGCGGGCGGCCTCACGGGCGAGGGTCTGGGCGTCGATCGTGGCGCGGGCCGCGTGCGCGCGGGATCCTGCGACGGAGACAAGCGGCTCGGGCAGCGTCCGCGGCGTCCAGGTGCGCGGACCCTGGTCATGCAGCTCGGCCTCTCTGGACGGCACGTCCACCGCCTCGGGCTGCGCCACGGCGCGCGCGACACGGCGGACGGCACGACGGGCGACCGCCGCCATCCGCTGCAGCATCAGCAGGGCAAGCAGTGCGACGGCGCCGCCTGCCCAGAGCAGGACGGAGGATCCGGCGGCCATCAGCTGCCAGACGCCGAGGCCCACGACCCCCAGAGCGAGGACGAAGAGCACCGTGGCCGTGAGCCGGGTGCGACGTCGCGCCCGGGCGCGACGGAAGGCGGGATCGGCGTGCGTGGCCGCGAGCTGCTCGCGCAGCCGCTGCAGATCGGCCTGCTCGCGGTCCGTCTGCAGTCGCTTGGCGAGTTTCTGCTGCGCGAGCGCGGTGCGGGCGTTCAGCTCGAGCTGCACCTCACGGGGCGCCTCGCTCGTCTCCGCGAGCACGCGCAGGGCGCGGTTCAGGCGCAGCGCATTGCGCTCGGCGGCGTCGTACTGATGCTGCCCCCGCCACGAAGGCAGGAAATAGAGCAGCCACAGCAGCGCCGCGACCAGGACGATCACGCCCCCGCTCAGCACCGGCCCGTTCATGCCCTCCACGGTATGCGACAGGCCGCCCGCGACCGTGCCGACACGCGCACGCCGACCCCATGCAGCCCCGCCGCGAACCCCGCATCGGCCCCGATGCCCCCGTCGGCGAGTAGGGTCGGGCTCGTGGCCTCGTTCACCCCTCTGCAGCGGCTCGTCATCTCTGTCGCCGTGCTCGCGTCGTTCGTCACGTTCCTCGACGGCACCGTGGTCACGGTCGCCCTGCCCGCGATCAGCCGTGAGCTGGGCGGTGGCATCACCACCCAGCAGTGGGCGGTCGACGCCTACCTGATCACGCTCAGCGCCCTGATCCTGCTCGCCGGATCCGTCTCCGACGCCTACGGGCGCGTGCTGGTGATGCGGATCGGGCTGATCGCGTTCGGGATCGCCTCGGTCGCCGTCGCGGTCGCGCCCACTCCCCTGGTGCTGATCATCGCGCGCGCCGCGCAGGGCGCTGCCGGTGCGCTGCTCGTGCCGAGCTCGCTCGCGCTGATCACCGCGGTGATGCGCGGCGAGGTGCAGTCCAGGGCGATCGGGGTGTGGACGGCCTTCACCACGGCCGCGCAGCTGGTCGGACCGTTGCTCGGCGGACTGTTCGTGGATCTGCTCTCGTGGCGTTTCGTCTTCCTGATCAACGTGCTTCCGATCGCCGTCACGCTCGTGCTCCTCGGCCGGCTCCACCTTCCGGAACACGTGCGCACCACTCAGGTGGACTGGCTCAGCGGAGCGCTCTGCGCCGTCGGCCTCGGCGGCGTCGTCTACGCGCTCATCGAGCAGCCGCATCAGGGGTGGGCCTCCCCCGTGATCCTCATCACCGCGATCGGCGGCGCCGCGCTGCTGATCTTCTTCCTGCTGCGCCAGCGCCGCCCGCACCCGCTCATGCCGCTGTCCCTGTTCCGCGTGCGCAACTTCGGCTGGGGCAACCTGTCGACGCTTTTCGTCTACGCGGCGCTGTCGCTGAACGGCTTCGTCATCGGCGTCTACCTGCAGCAGGGCGCCGGGCTCAAGGCCACGGAGGCGGGCCTCGCGAGCCTGCCGATCACGATCCTGATGATCCTGCTCAGTTCGCGCGTCGGCCGGCTGGCGGGCAGGCTCGGGCCCCGGCTGTTCATGACGGCCGGCCCGCTGGTCATGGCCGCGGGCGCGCTCCTGCTGCTCCTGGTCTCGGAGCACTTCGACTACTGGTGGCAGGTGCTGCCGGCGATGATCGTCCTCGGCATCGGCCTCTCGCTGACCGTGGCCCCGCTCACGTCGGCGATCCTCGGATCCATCGAGGAGAGCCGGTCCGGGATCGCCTCCGCGGTCAACAACGCCGTCTCCCGTGTGGCCGGGCTGCTCGTGGTCGCGATGCTCTCCACGATCGTCGGCGGAACCCTGAACCTCGCCGGCTTCCACAGCGCCACCTGGGTCACGGCCGCGCTCTTCACGATCGGTGGGATCGTGTCGTGGATCGGGATCCGCCGTCCCGTCCCCGAGGCCGTGCCCGAGCCCGCCGAGGGCTGATCCCCCGTCCGGCACGCCGCGCCCACTTACGTCGAGGCCCCCTCGCAGCGCCCACGCCCCCTCGTACACGCGTCCATACGGAGGGGCGCGGACACTGCGAGGGGGCGCCGACGCATCCGAAGCTCGTGCGAGCCGTCGTCAGCCCTGAATCCCGTGCGGACGATGCAGCCCGGCGTCGCCCGGCAGCCCGGCATCGCCCGGCGCCGCGGTCGAAGGCAGATCCGACGCCGGCACGGCCGCCCAGTCCGCGGGGACGCGCCCCATCGCCCAGCGGTTCAGCACGCCCTCCGGCACGTCCTCGCGCACGAGGGAGAACGCGAGGTGGTCGCGCCAGTCGCCATCGATGTGGATGAACCGACGGCGCACCCCCTCATAGCGGAAGCCGAGCTTCTGCACGACCCGCAGGCTCGGCCGGTTCTCCGGACGAAGGCAGATCTCGATCCGATGCAAGCCCAGGTCGTTGAACGCGAGATCGGTCGCCATCGCGACGGCGGCGGGGGTGATCCCGTGCCCCGCGAAGCGCTCGCTCACCCAGTAGCCGATCGTCGCGGAGCACAGGGATCCGCGCATGACGCCCCAGATGTTGAGCTGGCCGGCGATCTTGCCGTCGTACTCCATCACGAACGGATAGCCGGTGCCGTCGCGGTACTGCTGCAGCAGCCGCCGGATGCTCACCCGCATGTCGATGCCGGTCTGCAGACCGGGCAGCGTGGCCTCCCACGGCTGCAGCCAGCTCCGGTTGGTGAGCAGCTCGTGCTGCAGCGAGCGCGCGTCCTTGGGCCGGATGAGCCGCAGCTCGACCGGTCCGTGCCGCATCGGTGCCGAGACGTCCACGTTCCGTTCAGATCCTCTCCGCGTACTCCTTGAGCCAGACCCGCAGGTCCGGCCCGAGGTCGTCGCGGTCCGCCGCGAGCTGCACGATCGCCTTGATGTACTCCAGCCGGTCGCCGGTGTCATAGCGCCGCCCGCGGAAGATCACGCCGTGCACGCCGGGGCCGTCGGGATCCGCGGCGAACTCCTGCAGCGCGTCGGTGAGCTGGATCTCCCCGCCCTTGCCCGGCGGGGTGCGCTCGAGGATCTCGAAGATCGAGGGCGGCAGCACGTAGCGGCCGATGACAGCGAGGTTCGACGGCGCCTCCTCGCGCGCGGGCTTCTCGACCAGCCCGGTCACGCGACGGACGTCGTCCGACGCTCCCTCCGGGATGCCGTCGGGGTCTGCCGTTCCGTACAGGTGGATCTGGTCGGGATCCACCTCCATGAGCGCGATCACCGCCGCGCCGCTCCGCTCGTGCTCGGCGATCATCGCAGACAGCAGCGGGTCGCGCTCATCCATGAGGTCGTCGCCGAGCAGGACCGCGAAGGAGCTGTCCCCGACATGCGTGCGGGCGCGGAGCACCGCATGCCCGAGGCCCTTGGGCTCGCCCTGGCGCAGGTAATGGATGTCGGCCATGTCGCTGGATGCGACGACGCGGGCGAGCCGGCGGTGGTCGCCCTTCTGCGTCAGCTTGCCCTCGAGCTCCGGCATCTGGTCGAAATGATCGGAGATCGCGTTCTTGTTGCGTCCGATGATGACGAGGATGTCGTCGATGCCCGCGGCCACGGCCTCCTCGACCACGTACTGGATCGCGGGCTTGTCGACGACGGGGAGCATCTCCTTCGGCATCGCCTTCGTCGCGGGCAGGAAGCGCGTGCCCAGGCCGGCCGCGGGGATGACCGCCTTGATACGTGCCTTCGTCATCTGCTCAGCTTACGGGCGCGGAGCCTTTTCGGGCCGGAGCGGGCTCCGCGGCTCCCCGGTAGAATCGAGGCCATGCCGGGCGACATCGACCATGCGAAGCGCGCGCTGCGCGCCGATCTGCGCGAGCGCCGCAGCCTGCTGTCCGATCAGCAGCGCGCCGCCGCCGAGACCGCCCTCACCGCACGACTCGACGAGCTGATCGCCACGACGGGCGCTCGTTCGATCTCCTGCTTCCTCTCCACCACGACAGAGCCGGGCACGCGGGCCTTCATCCGCGCCGCGCTCGCCCGGGGCATCCGGGTCCTGCTGCCGATCACCCGCGAGGACGGCCTGCTCGACTGGGCAGTGGCCGGATCCGACGAGGAGATCACGACGGGTCTGCACGGACTGCCGGAGCCGACCGGCGAGATCCTCAACCCGATGGCTCTGGACGAGGTGGATCTGCTGCTCATCCCGGCAGCCGCCGTCGACCGCACCGGGATGCGGATGGGCTGGGGACGCGGCTACTTCGACCGCACGCTCGGCTCGATGCAGAAGTGCCCGCCCGTGTACGCCGTCGTCTACGACTCCGAGATCCTCGACGACGTGCCCCACGATGTGCACGATCAGCCGGTCACCGGTGCCGTCACGCCGCTGCGCACCGTCGTCTTCCCCCTGACCTGACCCTCCGAACCGAGACCTGCGAGGCCCCATGCCCACCTACTCCTACGCCTGCACCGCCTGCGGGCACCGCTTCGACGCCGTGCAGTCGTTCTCCGACAGCGCTCTCACCGAGTGCCCCGAATGCCAGGGCCGCCTGCGCAAGGAGTACGGATCGATCGGCGTGACCTTCAACGGCTCGGGCTTCTATCGCACCGACTCGCGCGCGGGATCGGGGGTTTCCTCCTCGACAGGGGCATCATCGAAGTCGGAATCGACGGCGAGCGCCGCACCCGCGCCCGCCTCCGCACCGGCCTCGGGATCCTGAGGCCGAACACTTCAGGGGAGAAAGCATGATCAAGGGCTTCAGAGATTTCATCGCGCAGGGCAACGTCATCGACCTCGCCGTCGCAGTGGTCATCGGCGCAGCGTTCTCGGCAATCGTCACCACCATCGTCGACAACCTGATCAATCCGCTCATCGGTCTGCTGTTCAACGCAGACGACCTCAACGCGTTCAAGATCGGCGTTTTCGGCATCGGCGCCGTGATCGGCGCCGTCATCAAATTCCTCGCAATCGCGCTGATCGTCTACTTCGCCTTCGTGATGCCGATGAACAAGTTCAAGGAGCGCCAGGCTGCGAAGGCGAATGCAGGCGCCACGGAAGCACCCGAGGCCCTGCCCACCGAGCAGGAGCTGCTGATCCAGATTCGCGACCTGCTCGAGAAGCAGAAGTCCGCCTGATCCGACGGGTTGCTGAGCGCGGAACGCAGCGACAAGACCAAGCACCGACGCCCCGGCGCCCTCGTGGCGACCGGGGCGTCGTCGTCTGCGCGGTCCGCCGCCTCAGTAGTGCGGCGGGATCTCACGGCGCAGCGCCGCGTCGTTCGGGCCGGAGGCGCCCCTGTGCTCCCCGCCGGACGCGCGATCGCGCTCGTCGGGTTCCGCGTGCGTGCCGGGCGCGGGCGTCAGACGCGCACGGCGCGCCCCTCGAACGCGCACGATGCGCTGCCGGGATCCGGAGTCACCGGAAGTCGCCTCGGCCGGTTCCGGCGACACGGGAGGTTCGTCGTCAGGCATCGTCCACGTCGAGCGGCTGCGTGTCGCCGTCCACGCGCGGCGCGTCGAGGGGCACGCCGAGCACCTCGCCGATGCGGCGCGCCACCCCGGCAGGATCGCTGTACAGATCGAAGGCGTGCACGCGGATGTAGTGCCACCCCAGACGCCGCAGCACCTGGGGGCGGAGCCGTAGTGTCTCCCGGAGCGATTCGGCTCGCGACTCCGGATCCGGCTCGATCACGACCGCCTTGCCGGCGTGCTGCGCCACGAGCGGCAGCAGTCCCCGGTAGTCCACGTCGACCGAGACGCCGATGCGGCGCAGTTCTCGGGCGAGAGCGAGGGTCAGCGGATCCGCCTGATCCTCCGCGCGCTCCTCGCGCACATGCCCGGCGAGATCGCCGAGGATCGACATGAGCGTGGCCGCACCGTGATCCAGGCGCCCCTCGTCGAACGACGACGGGCGGATCGACGAGACGATCACCATCGAGCGGCGCGCTCTGGTCATGCCGATCGTGAGCAGGCGGTCTCCGTCGGGAGAGGACAGGTCGCCGAAGTCGCTGAGCACGCGGCCGTGCTTGGTGACGCCGTAGCCGAGCGAGAAGATCACGCGATCGCGGCTCTCGGCCGCCGCCTCCTCGAGCGTCAGCACGACGAAGGGCTCCTGCGTGTCCCTGCCGACGAACTCGGCCACGTCGCTGCGGCCCGCGAAGGCGATCGACACCGCGGCGAAGACCCGCTCGGCGTGCGTGCGGCTGGCCGTGACGACCATGAGCGACTCGGTGGGGCGGTGCACCGCGTGCTCCACCACGAGCGTCACGATGCGCGCGACCTCGGCCTCCGGGCTCTCCATCGCGCCCGTCTCGGGGTGCGGGATGCCCACGCCGCCCTCGACGTAGTCCACGGTCAGCGAGCCGCGGCCGAGATAGGACCCGGCCCAGGGCAGCGACACGATCTCGCCGCCGTAGAAGGCGTCGTTGATGAGCGAGGCCAGATCCTCGCCGCCCGCGCGGTAGCTGCGGGTCAGCGTGACCACGGGCAGCAGCTCGGAGAGGCGCTCGAAAACCGACACCTCGTCGAACGGCACCTCCTCCTCGCGGTCCTCCGCAGGCATCGTGGCGACCTGGAACGCGGTCGGCTTCTGCAGCACGGGGTCGCCGAACGCGACGATCTGGCGGGCGCGGCGGATCGCCGGCGTCGCCTCGGCGAGGTTGATGGCCGCGGCGTCGACGAGGATCACGGTGTCGAACTCCACGGAGTCCGGCAGGTCCGGCACCTGATAGGGCGAGGCGATCCAGACCGGCGCAAGGACGCGCATGAGCGTCGGGGCCGCGGCCACGAGCTCGGCGACCGTGGTGCGGTGCTGCGTGAGCCCGTGCCGGAGGTTCTGCGCCTCCGCCGCCTCGTCCACGATCGAGATCCGCCACTGGCCGCTCAGCTGCCAGGCGAGCAGCGGGCCGGCTGCCCCGGCGTGCGCCTCGTCCACGAGGCGGAAGTCGCGCTCGAGCTGGTCGACGACCGAGGTATTCGCCCCCAGCAGGGAGCGGTTCTGCCGCAGCGCCTGCTCGAGCAGGGACTGCCACCAGGCGTACTCCAGCTCCGCGCCCACCCGATCCTCGGAGAGGTGCCGGGTGGACAGGTCGATGAGGAGCGGCTCGAGGCCGAGTCCCGCCAGCTCGTCGCGGATGCGGGCGCGCTCGATGAGGTTGTCGAAGACATCCGACTTGGCCGCGAGTCCGGCGAGCGTGCGCAGCAGGCGCGCGACCGGAAGCGTCGCGAGCGGCTCCCTGCGCCCCAGAGCCGTGTCGAGCTCGGCGAGCTGCGCGTCGACGTCCCGCCAGGCGACGGAGACGTCGGCGAGTCCGAGCGGCACCTCCGGTGCGACGCCGGCGTCGACGTACCGCTGCCACTCGGTGCGCTGGGCCTGGATGCGCGTGAGCGCGTCGTGCATGTCGCCCACGTGCGCGCCGGGGCGCACGTACTCCTTGGCCAGCTGGCGCAGCCGCCGGCGGTTCGCGCCGGTCATCGCCGCGCTGTCCCGCCGGTTGCCGTGCGCCTTGATGAGCTCCCCGAGCGGGCGCTCGAACACCGCCGGAGTGAAATGGTCGAGCGAGTCGCGGATCCCCCGGAGCAGACGAAGGTACTCGCCCAGCTCCGAGATCGTCGCGAACGGGCGCATGCGCGTCTGGGCGACGAGCTCGTAGCCCAGCTCGAGAAGATCCGGCACGGTGCGCGCGTGCAGTGTCTCGGCGAGCGCGTGCACGCGGTGCGCCTCGTCCGACGAGGAGAAGACGACCCCGTACCAGGGCGAGTCGTCGGGGCCGAACCGGAACTCCCCCAGCCGCGCGGCCTGCGCGAGCGCTTCCGCGGCGTGGGTGCGATCCTCCGCGAGGTTCTGCAGCGCAGGGCGCCCGAGCCGCGCCGTCGTGGTCGGCGGTGTCGGGAGCAGCGCCAGCCGGGTGAGCATGCGGGTCGCGTCGAGCACGCTGGCGCCCAGCGCCGGATCCGTCTCGGTCAGCGCGCGGCGGTAATCGCGCAGCACCGTGCGCAGCCGCAGCAGGGCGTCGTCGATCTCGGCGAGCTTGGGCGCCGCGGCCTTCTCGTTGCGACCGATGGCGCGCACCAGATCCCGGCGCACCGAGGCCGGCGAGACGGCGAACCCGTCCAGCCCGATCCCGCTCAGTCGGTGCCGCACGCCGTCGAGCGTCGAGCGCCGAGGCGAGACGACGAGCACACGCTTGCCCGCGCGCACCAGTTCACCGATCGCGTTGATCACGGTCTGCGTCCCGCCGGTCCCCGGAAGCGTCGAGACCGTGAGGGAGTGCCCCGCCGCGATGCGGGCGAGCACCTGCTCCTGCTCGTTGTCGGCGTCGAGCAGGAGGTTGTCGGAGGCAGGGGCACGGTCATCGGGCCCGGCTGTGGACGGCTGCGGTCCCGGCGCGGAGACGCGCTCGCGGTCGGCGGCATGGCCGGCCAGCGCGTTGAGCATCAGATGGTCGAGGTCGTGCGCGTCGCGCGCCATCGCGGTGCCGACGTCGGCGAACGTGGACACCATCATGCGCGGCTGCACCGAGAACGTGTCGACGGACGAGGTGGCCGCGCGCAGCATGTCGATCGCCGGCTGCGGCGCGAACACGCCGTTCTGATATGCCAGGGCGGCGAGGCGGGCGTCGTCGATCGTGATCCCGAAGTGATCGCGCGCGATGCGCACGAGCTCTGGGTTGAGGAAGAACTGCCCGTGCAGCTTCAGCTCGTAGTCCGCGTAGTGCCGGCGGATCGCGAGCGGACGCAGCAGCATCGGGGCGGCGTAGTCGACGCCGCCGATCCGCCAGGTGCACAGCCCGACCGCGAGGTGCACGGCGTCGAGGCCGCGCACGGTGCGCAGCTCGGTGTTCTTCGCCGTGATCCGGTCGGCGGCGAGACGAGCGCCGCGGAGCCCCACCTCATCGCGGAACAGGTTGGACAGCAGGGTGGAACGGCCCGTGATGAACTGCGGCAGGCTGCCGGGGTGGGCGCGCGAGATGTCGATTCCGCCGGCCGCGACATCGCGGTATGCGGTCAGCGGCGAGGGGCCGCCGAGTTCCGCCGCTTCCGCCCTGAGGCGGGCTCGCTCCGCTGTCGCGGCGTGCACCGCCTGCACGCCCGGCTCTGCCACATCGACGTCGCCGGGCATCACGGACTTCTCCTCCGCGTTCTTCCCGTCACGTCGCCACACACGACAAAGACTAGGCGTGCGGGATGGGCAGAACCGTCAGATCCACTGGGTTTCGCCGGATTCAGGTGGTTTCCCCCTCCACAGCGGGCCTTTTCCGGATCCTTCGCACCGATTGCGGATCCGGCCGTCCTGCGCGCACGCGGTGGCAGAGGATGGGTGCATGACCTACCGCTACGACTTCGCCGACACCCCGTTCGGGGATGCGCTGTGTGTGTTCTCCGACGAGGGGCTGGTGACGTTCGACCTGCCGGAGGGGATGCACCGCGACTCGCCCTGGGCGCTCGAGGCGACCGCCCGGATGCTGCACGCCGTACCGGAGCCGGATCCGGGCGCGAGCGCCGAGATCGACGAGCTGCTGCACGCGTACTTCTCGGGAGAGCCGATCCGCTTCGATCAGGAGCTCGCCCTGGACTGGCGTCTGGCGAACGGCTTCACCCGCTCCGCGCTGCAGTCCGTGTGCGAGATCCCCTGGGGCCAGAGCGCGAGCTACGGCGAGGTCGCGGCGATGGCCGGCAGCCCGGGCGCCGCCAGGGCGGTGGGCACGGCGTGCAGGAACACTCCCTTCTCGATCGTCGTGCCCGTGCACCGCGTGGTGCGTGCGGACGGCTCGCCCGGCGAGTACGGCGCGCATCCCGAACGGAAGCGATATCTCCTGGACCTGGAGGCGGATGCAGCCACCCGAGCCCCTACCGTGCACGACGTCCGCCCCGGCGTGTAGGCCGCCGGGGCGGACGCCTCCCGTTCCGGAGAGGCGCTGACGCCGTGCCCGTATTGCGCCGACACCCGCGCGTTCCGGACGCAGAGGGAATGGCGGATCGGGCGCGGGCCTCTTCGGCCCCCATCGGCATTCTCCGGCACGCCCTCGCGCGCGCCCGAGTGATAGCGTCGACGCTACGAAACAACGGGGTGGAAACCCCGGAAGCTGGTAGTCGGGTGAACTCTTTCGAGACCGTCGGATCCGATGCGGATCTGGTCGCGCAGGCCGTGCGCGAACTGATCCGGCGCACCCGCTTCCCCGTGGCATTCGGCGGGCTGCTGGACAGCGGCGAGGTCCCGGTCACCGCGATCGTCGGCTCGCGCACCCGAAGCCTCGAGGGGTTGCGCGTCCAGCCGCAACGCGGTCTCGGCGGACGGGCGATGATCGAGCTGCGCCCGCGCATGACGCACGACTACGGCGCATCGCAGCAGATCACGCACGATTACGACGGCTTCGTCCTGGGCGAGGGGCTCCGCACCCTGCTCGCGATCCCGGTGATCGTATCGGGGAGGCCGCGCGGCGTGCTGTACGCCGGCGCCTGGGAGGAACCGCCGGCCGGCGGGGTCACCACCGCCCCGGCGATGCAGATCGCGGACGCGCTCGCCGGTGAGCTGCGCATTCGCGAGGAGGTCGAGCGCCGCGTGCGCTCCGCGGGCGCGCCCGCTCCTCCGCCGGCATTGAGCCCCGCACACCTCGAAGAGCTGCGGGAGAGCTTCGCCGAACTGCGATCGATCGCCGCCCTCGTGCCGGATGAGGCGGTGCGGGAACGCCTCGGAGACCTCGAGCGCCGCCTGCTGGCCCTCTCCGCGCCACCACCGCTGCACGGCGCTTCCGACGTGCACCTCTCCCCGCGCGAGCTGGACGTGCTGAGCTGCGCTGCCCTCGGGCAGACCAACGCCCGGATCGCGGCAGAGCTGGGGCTGCGCGAATCGACGGTGAAGGCGTATCTGGGAACGGCGATGTCGAAGCTCGACGCGCCGACCCGGCATGCCGCCGTCGCGCGGGCGCGACGCGACGGTCTGATCCCCTGAGCCGGGATGCCCTGCTCCTGCCCAGGCGTCCGCAGTAGTCTCGACACAGCGCATTGCGCACCCGGACGAGGCGGGCCAGTACCCGGACAGCGAAAAGACTGGCTCTCAGGAGGCCCGCCATGGCGTGGATCGTGCTCATCATCTCCGGAGTCCTCGAGGCCGTCTGGGCGACGGCCCTCGGCAAAGCCGAGGGGTTCACACGGCTCTGGCCCAGCATCGTCTTCGTGATCGGCCTGGCCGCATCGATGTTCGGGCTGGCCTGGGCGATGCGGGAGATACCGACCGCCACCGCCTATGCGGTGTGGGTCGGCATCGGAGCCTCGCTCACCGTCGTCTGGGCCATGCTCACCGGTGATTCCGAGGTGTCCTGGATCCGGATCCTGTTGATCCTCGGTCTGGTGGGATGCATTGTCGGATTGAAGTTGATCGATCCGGGGCATTCATGACATTCCGCATTCCAATCATTGCCACGGACAATTCCTGCACGTAGATTTGTCGCCATGGCACGCAAAATCGTTCATCAGCTCGTCGACGATATCGACGGTTCCGTTCTCGAGGTGGGCGAGGGCGAGACTGTGCATTTCTCGCTCGACGGTTCCGCCTATGAGATCGATCTGACCAGCGCGCACGCCGCAGACCTGCGTGCGGCGCTCGCTCCGTTCATCTCCTCGGGTCGGCGCACGCAGCGCGCGGCGGCCGGCCGGCCGTCCGCGGCGGCCAAGCGCCCCAACCGCAACCCGGAGACCGCGGCGATCCGCTCCTGGGCCGGCGACAACGGCTACAAGCTCTCCGAGCGCGGCCGCATTCCGGCCGATGTGATCGAGGCCTACCGCGCCGCGCACTGATCGCGATCGAACAGGAAAGGGACCGCCCATTCGGGCGGTCCCTTTCCTGTTCGTGCCCCCGACAGGATTCGAACCTGCGACCTGCCCTTTAGGAGAGGGCCGCTCTATCCGACTGAGCTACGAAGGCGCTCCCCCAGTCTAACGAGCGCTCGCGGTCCTACGCCGCCATCGCCAGGTATGGCTCCCAGCGGGGGTCGCCCCGTTCGGATCCGCGCACCGTCCATCCCGTCCCGCGTGGCGGAGCGGGCGTCAGGCGCAGCTCCCACCCCATCTCCTGCGGGGTGCGGTCGCTCTTGACGTTGTTGCAGCGCAAGCAGCAGGCGACGAGGTTCTCCCAGGAGTTCTTGCCCCCGCGCGAGCGCGGCATCACGTGGTCGATCGTGGACGCGGACTTCCCGCAGTATCCACAGCGATTGCCGTCGCGGCGCAGCACCCCGCGTCTCGTGACGGGCGTGTACCGGGCTCTCGGCATCCGCACGTACCGGCTCAGCACGATCACTGCGGGGCGGTCGAAACGGCCGCTCGCCGCCCAGACGGGATCGTCGACGGCGCATTCGACGACGGAGGCCTTCTTGTTCATGACCAGTACGATCGCGCGTCTGAACGACACGACCGCGAGCGGTTCGTACCCGGCGTTGAGCACCAGTGTGCGCATCCTGCATCCCTTCGATCCGACCGGGACGGCTTCCCGGTCTCTCGACCGTGCGCGGACTGAGGGTCCGCAGGATACGAAAACGGCGCTGTCTACGAGAGACAGCGCCGTGAGCGCACGGGTGATCCGTGCAGTTCCTGCGGGCAATGCCGAAGGACGAGTCGACCGAGTGCATCCGTGGTTCGGATGCTCGGTATTCGTCCCATCGTGTTCCTCCGCCCTTGCGACGACGGAATCAGGCTAACCCATGCCCCGACGACGACGCGGAGAACTTCCGGTGAACGCCGTACTGGATCAGCGGACGTTGACCTCGAGCCACGCGAGCGGGTCGATCTCGGTGTTGTTCACGAGCACTTCGAAGTGCAGGCAGGATCCGGACACCCAGCCCGTGTTCCCGACCTCGCCGAGGTACTGGCCGGCGGTCACGCACTGGCCCACCCCGACGGCCCGGCTGCCGTAGTTCATGTGCCCGTACAGCGTGGAGATCGCCGCGGATCCGCTCAGCGCGGGGTGGGAGAGCTGGATCGTCTCGCCATAGCCGCCGTAGCCGTCCTGGGAGATCGTGACGCACCCGTCGGCAGCCGCGTAGATCGGCGTGCCGATCGGCGCGGCGAAGTCCTGACCCATGTGGCTGCGACCGCTGCGGGCCGCCCCGAAGCCGTCGCTCAGCGTGTAGGAGCCGGCCGCCATCGGGTAGATGACCTGCCCGGGGTTCGCGATCGGCGCCATGCTCGTGCGGACGGACGCGACGGCGGGCTTGGCGGCGGCGGCTTCCGCCGCGGCCTTGGCGGCGGCGACAGCGGCCTCCTGCGCCTTCTTCTGCTCGATCTCCTGAGGAGTGGTCGCGGTGAAGGAACCGCGGGTGCCGGCGACGGCCGTCGCCTCGGACGCGACGACGATCGACTGCGCGTGGCCGGCGGCGATCTGCTGAGCAGTCACCGGCGAGGCGGTCGCGGGAGCGGCGCCGGTCGCGAGGGCAGGCAGGGCGATCGCGGTCACCAGCGCGCCCACGGCGGCGAGGACCGCGAAGGTGCGGATCGGGCGCACGACGGAACGGGAGGCCGGGTTCTTCGCACGCTTCGGGGAATGCGTGTCGACGGACGTATCGGTCTGATCGAGTTCTGCAGCCAAGGGCTTCCTCCAGGCCTCGGCGCCGTGCGTCGGCTCGTCCGTACTCACTGCACGTCGGGATTTCGACGTGCATCAGGATGACCACGGCGGTGACGAACCGGGAGGCGGCCGCCGGGGTTATCACCGGCGGGCTTCTCGTCGGCGACCTCCCCGACGTTACCCGATCGTGATGAATCTGTCACCCCCCGATTCGGGATGACCGATATCCGAGCGGTCGCCCGGGGTGGCTGATGCCGGTCAGCCCGCGTTCGCGGCGAGCCAGGGCTCGGGGTCGATGACCGAGCCGCCGATGCGCACCTCGAAGTGCAGGTGGGATCCGTACGAGTTCCCGGTGTTGCCCATGAGCCCGATGAGCTGGCCCGCGGAGACCTGGTCGCCCGCCTCCACCATCCGGCTGCC
The DNA here is from genome assembly GCF_042266785.1 of Microbacterium sp. NPDC056052. NCBI lineage: Bacteria > Bacillati > Actinomycetota > Actinomycetes > Micrococcales > Microbacteriaceae > Microbacterium > Microbacterium sp. NPDC056052. The sequence continues at coordinate 158,907 of NZ_JBHJWV010000008.1, read as the reverse complement.
GTAGATCATGTGACCGTAGCGGGTCTCCACCATGGTGCCGTTGAGGTTGCTCATGATCATGATCGAGACACCGTAGCCGCCGATGCTCTCGGCGGAGGCCGTCACGGTGCCGGCGGCGGCCGCGTAGATCGGGGTGCCCTCGGGGGCGATCATGTCCCAGCCCTCGTGACCGCGACCGGACCCAGGGCCTTCACCGGGGGTGAAGCTGGTGACCGGGTAGCGCACGGCGCCGGAACCCGGAGCGACCAGTGCCATCCCGGCAAGGGACGGGCGGGAGGAGCTGCTGGTCGACGCGGCCGACGCCGCAGAAGCCGCGGCCGCGGCGGCGGCCCGCGCAGCGGCGGCCTCCTCGGCCTTGCGCTTCTCGATCTCGTCGGGCGTGGTGGCGGTGAACTGCCCGCGCGTGCTCGGGGCCTGCGTGGCCTCGGACGCGACCACGATCGACTGCGCGTTGTCGGCTGCCAGCTGCTCGGTGGTCACCGGAGCCGCATCCGCGGCACCGCTCGTCGAGACGAACGCCGGGAGGGCGATCGCGGCGACCAGGGCGCCGACGGCCCCGAGAATGGCCACGGTCCGCACCGGGCGCACGAAAGCAGCGGATCGGCTCGCAGCCTTCTGGTGCGCGGGGGCGTCGGCGCTCGTCTGGCTCGGGGTCTCGATCGTGGTCTCAGGCAAAGTCTGTCCTCCGGCCTCTGCGCGAGATCGCGCCGGTCCGTCGTCGATCGGGTCGGTCCGCACAGGGTTCGGACGCATGTCTCCCCACGGCGGCGACGGGCCGATGAGGCGAGCGCCGTGGAGTCCGTCGACAGGCTTCTCGCCGACGGCCCTCTCGACGCTACCGGAAAGTCACGAACGTGTCACGCTGCCCAAAGGATCCGCTGAACGCCGGATTCCCGCGGATTCCGTCGAGCGCGTACAGGCGACGTCCAGGCGGGGGCCGCCTGGAACGGTGCGAGGCCCCTCAGGCGACCAGGAAGATGTGCGAGGCGAGCTCGACGGGGAGCTCGAGTCCCTCGTCCTGCCCGTCGACCTCGATGAGCACGTAGCCCTCGTTGAAGCGGAACCGGCCGCGCGCACCGGGGACGACCCCGGCGTCGCGGAGCTGCTCCAGCAGCTCGGGATCCACCTGCGCGGGCTCGGCGAGACGGCGCACGGTGCCCTCGGTGGGCGTGCCGGCGGTGTTCATGTGCTCGACGAGGCCGATCACGCCCTCGTCGAAGGTGCGCGCAGGTGCGCCTCCGAGCTGATCCAGCCCCGGGATCGGGTTGCCGTACGGCGACTCGGTGGGGTGCCCCAGCAGCTCGACCAGGCGGCGCTCCACCTGCTCGCTCATGACGTGCTCCCAGCGGCAGGCCTCCTCGTGCACGTAGGCCCAGTCCAGCCCGATCACGTCGGAGAGCAGGCGCTCCGCGAGGCGGTGCTTGCGCATCACGTCCACGGCCTTGCGGCGCCCGGCCTCAGTCAGCTCGAGGCGGCGGTCCTCGGAGACGACCACGAGGCCGTCGCGCTCCATCCGGCCGACCGTCTGCGACACCGTGGGACCGGAGTGCCCGAGGCGCTCGGAGATCCGGGCGCGCAGGGGGACGATGTTCTCCTCCTCGAGTTCGAGGATGGTGCGGAGGTACATCTCCGTGGTGTCGATCAGATCAGCCATCGATTCCCCTTGTCGTGCCGCGGATGCGGTCGCCTGCTGTTAGGCAAGCCTACCTTCTGCGGATAGGCGCCGGCTCTGCACCGCAACCCGGCGTCGCACACCCGGCGGCACGGGATCACGGGCGACGGCGCGGAGCCCGTCGCATGGTGTCACACGGTCGGGGGCGCCCCCTCGACGGCACCTAGAATCTGTGCATGGCGATCGAGATTCCCCGCGAACTTCTGCCCGTCGACGGCCGCTTCGGATGCGGCCCGTCCAAGATCCGCCCCGAGCAGGTGAGCGCACTCGCCGCCGTCGGGTCGAGCCTGCTGGGCACCTCGCACCGCCAGGCGCCGGTGAAGAACCTCGTCCGCAGTGTCCGCGAGCAGCTTTCCGCACTGTTCCGCCTCCCCGAGGGCTACGAGATCATCCTCGGCAACGGCGGATCCACCGCGTTCTGGGACGCCGCCGCGTTCGGCCTCATCGAGAACCGCGCGCAGAACCTCGTCTCGGGCGAGTTCGGCGGAAAGTTCGCGAAGGCGGCGGCAGCACCCTGGCTGCAGGCGCCCGATGTGCGAAGCGCCGAGCCCGGCTCGCGCGCCGAGGCCGAGATCGTCGAGGGCGTGGACGTGTACGCCTGGCCGCACAACGAGACCTCGACCGGTGTCGCCTCCCCGATCCGCCGCGTCGCCGCGGACGGCGCTCTCACCGTGATCGACGCGACCAGCGCCGCCGGCGGGATCGACTTCGACGTGACCGAGACCGACGTCTACTACTTCGCCCCGCAGAAGAACCTCGGATCCGACGGGGGCCTCTGGTTCGCGGCGGTGTCCCCCGCCGCCGTCGAGCGGATCGAGCGGATCGCCGCGTCCGGACGCTACATCCCCGAGTTCCTCAGCCTGAAGAACGCGGTCGACAACTCCCGCCTCGAGCAGACGCTCAACACTCCGGCGTTGACCACGCTGCACCTGCTCGACTCCCAGCTGCAGTGGATCAACGGCAACGGCGGACTCGCCTGGGCCGCCGCGCGGACGACCGAGTCCGCTCAGGAGCTCTACCGCTGGGCGGAGGCGAGCTCCGTGGCGACGCCGTTCGTCGCGGACCCCGCAGACCGCTCCCCCGTCGTCGCGACGATCGACTTCGACGACTCGGTCGACGCCGCGGCCGTCGCCAAGACGCTGCGTGCGAACGGCATCGTCGACACCGAGCCGTATCGCAAGCTCGGCCGCAACCAGCTGCGGATCGCGACGTTCGTCTCGATCGAGCCGGACGACGTGCGCCAGCTCATCCGCTCGATCGACTACGTGCTGGAGCACCAGGGCGCCTGAGCCCCGCTGCGACCAGGGCGCCTGAGCCCCGCTGCGATACGAGAGAAGGCGCCTCCCGCTCGGGGGCGCCTTCTCTCGTATCGGGAGCTTCCCGGGCGCTGCCCGGGAAGACGGATGCTCACTCCTCTTCGGAGTCGTCGTCCTCGTCGTCCGAGTCCTCGTCGTCCGAGTCGTCCTCTGCGGAGTCGTCGAGCTCGTCGATGTCCACGCCGTCGAGGTCGCCGGCGTGCAGACGCGGCGCTGCCTCATCGTCCAGTTCGTCGTCGTCCAACTCGTCCTCGTCCAGCTCGTCCTCGTCGAGATCGTCCTCGTCGAGGTCGCCGGTTCCCTCCACGAGCTCCTCACCGGGAAGACCGTCGGAGCCGCTCGCCTCCGCGTCGTTCTGAGCCGAAGCGGCGAGCTCGGCCTGATGCGCGCGGTAGTCGGCGAGACGCTCGGCCCACGGCACCCACTCGGGTGCCAGCAGGGCGCCGTCGCCCGGCATCAGCTCGGCCTCCAGCACGGTCGGCTCCTCGTCGCCCACCTGGGCGACGGACACGGTCCAGTACCAGCCCGGGTAGCCGCCGAGGCGGTTCTCGAACCGCAGCGAGACCACGCCGTCGACCTCGGGGAGGTAGCCGGCGGCCGGGCCCACGGACGCGGCGGGGGTGATCTCGTGCAGGGCCGCGAGCGCCAGATCGCGCGCGCCCAGCAGGCGCTCGCTCACGAGCGGAATCGCAAGGGGCTCGTCGATCGAGAAGCGCTCCTCGACCGCCGGCGCGACCGTCTCGTCCGCAGCCCGCCCCGGCTCGACCGGCTCGGCGCCGGTGACGTCACCGTCAGGCATCGAAGTCCTCGGCCACGTTGCGCAGCACGGCGGCGATCTTGCGGCCGTGGCTGGACGAGGGGTAGCGGCCGCGGCGGAGGTCTCCGCCGATGCCGTCGAGCAGCTTCACGAGGTCCTCGACGATCACGGCCATGTCGTCCGCGGGCTTGCGCTTGGTCTTCGCGAGGCTCACCGGAGCCTCGAGCACGCGCACGGACAGCGCCTGCAGACCACGCTTGCCGTCGGCGACACCGAATTCGACTCGGGTGCCGGCCTTGACCGCGGACCCGGCGGGGAGGGACGTGGCGTGCAGGAAGACGTCCTGGCCGTCATCGGTGGTGATGAAGCCGAACCCCTTCTCGTCGTCGTAGAACCTGACCTTGCCGGTGGGCATGGGAGAACCTCGCTGCAATACTCGGGCGCCGGATCCAAGCGGATCCGATCGGGACGCGTGCGGAAGCCCCGCACCCCACCAGCCTACCGGTCACGGAGCGGGTAGGCTGGGACGGATGAGCACTCGGCAGCCTGCCCCCGAGCCCGAGATCCGCCGGATCGATCGGTTCCTGACGTTCGGCGCGCTGACGCTGGCCGCACTCTCCGTGATCTGCTTCTTCGTGATCATCATCGCGACCGCGGTGGGGATGAAGCAGGCCGACTTCGCGCACGGCGCCTGGCCGGTCGTGGGGGTGTTCCCGTTCTGGGGTCTGCCGATCGCGTTCGTGATGATCGTCGTGCTGCTCATCATGAGCTTCGTGCGGAGAGGCCGCGCGGCGCGGCGCTCCTGACGCCGCCGCGAGCTGTTCTCCCCATGAGCACCCATGCGCGCCTACTCGCCGAGGCGCTGTCCGCGCGCACCGACGAGGAGCTCGCCGCGCTCTTCGGCCGTCGAGAGGTGCGCCCCGAGGCCGGCTGGAACGACTTCTTCGACGCCGCGGAGGCGCTACTGGATCCGTCGTCGCTGGCACGCATCCTCCCCCGTCTGACCCGCGCCGAGGCCGGCGGACTCGTGGCGGCCGCGGCCGGCGCGGATCCCGGTCCCGTCGCGGAGTCCCTGCGCTCGCTCGCTCTGCTCCCGCCCTCCGGTTCGACGCTGCCGCCGTCGGTGGCGGCCGCTGTCGCGGGGCGCGATGCACCGGCCGCCGCGGTCGCGGCCTCTCCCGATTCCGACGCCTTCGCCGGGAACGCCGACGAACCCTCGGCGGCCCGCGCGGCCGAGCGGGCCTTCACCACGGTCGCCACCCTCGCCGACGCCCTGCTCCTCGCCGAGGAGGGACCGCTCGCCCTGCTCGCCGGCGGCACGGTGGGGCTCTCGGAGAAGCGCCGGCTGAGCGAACGCGGTCTCCCGGACGACCCTGCACTGCTCGACGACGTGCTGGCGGTGGGCACGGCCGCGGGCCTGCTGCGGCCGATCGATCGCACGCTGCTCCTCTCCGCCGCCGGCGCGGCGTGGCTCCGGCTCCCCGGCGCCGAGCGGTGGGCGCAGCTGGTCTCCGGCTTCCGCGCCGCGCTCCCCGAGGTGCTGCGCACTGCAGACGGCGGCTGGATCCCGTTGCGGGAGTGGGGGGACGCGCATCCCTGGGATCCCGCCTGGCCCGCGCGCACCGACGCCCTGCTCCGGCAGGCACGGCTGCTCGGCCTCGTCATGGACGATCGAGCGAGTCGCTCGGCTCTCGAGACCCCATGGGCCGAGGCGCCGCGCCGCGGTGCGGATCCGGATCCGGCCGCCCTCGCCGCCTATGTCCCCGCGGAGGTCGACCGGATCTTCCTGCAGAACGACCTCACCGCGATCGCCCCGGGCCCCCTGCTGCCCGCCCTCGATCTGCGGCTGCGCGGCATGGCGGCCCGGGAGTCGGCGAGCCAGGCCTCCTCCTACCGCTTCACCGCCGACTCGCTCAGCACCGCGCTGTCCGCGGGCGAGACGGAGCACGGCGTCCTGGCGTTCCTCGAGGAGATCTCGCTCACCGGCGTGCCTCAGCCGCTGCGCTACCTGCTGGCGCAGAGCGCGAGCCGGCACGGCCAGGTGCAGGTGGGCGCGGATCCGGAGACCGGGCGCACCCGCGTGCGCAGCCGCGACCCGCACCTGCTCCAGGCGATCGGCGTGGATCAGGCTCTGCGCCCGCTGGGCCTCGTCCCCGAGGACAGCGCGGAGGACGGGACCGTGCTGACCACGCGCGTCAACCGCGACACCGTGTTCTGGGCGCTCACCGACGAGCACTACCCCGCCGCCCTCGTGGACGCGGACGGCGCCGTCGAGCGCCCGGTGCGCACCACCGCGGAGAGCGCTCCCCCGGCGCCCTCCGACACGCTGCGCTACGCGGCGCTCATCGCGCACCTGCGCGAGGCCCGTGAGGGCGACGCGGACGCCGCCTGGCTGGAGCGCGAGCTCGAGCACGCCGCGAAGCAGCGCGCCGTGCTCGCCGTCGAGGTGGCGATGCCCGACGGCACGGCGCGGGAGCTCGTGCTCGAGGTGACCGGCTTCGGAGGCGGGCGCCTGCGCGGCCGCGACCGCGCGAGCGACGTCGAGCGCACGCTGCCCATCCGCTCGATCCTGTCCACACGCGCGATCGAGGACACCGGATCCTGATGCCGTCCTCGACGGCCGCGCCGGCGGCGGACGCCTCTTCCCCGGCACGACCGGTAGACTGATCCGCTATGTCTGATGGCCCGCTGATCGTCCAGAGCGACCGCACCGTGCTGCTCGAGGTCGCGCACCCCGACGCCGAGAGCGCGCGGCACGAACTCGCGATCTTCGCGGAGCTGGAGCGCGCACCCGAGCACATCCACACCTACCGCGTCACCCGCCTGGGTCTGTGGAACGCCCGCGCGGCCGGCCACACGGCCGAGGACATGCTCGAGACCCTGGACCGCTGGTCGCGGTTCCCGGTGCCGCCGTCCGTGTCGGTCGACATCCGCGAGACCGTGAACCGCTACGGCAGGCTCGTGATCGAGCGGGACGAGGAGGGCCTGCTCATCCTGCGCTCCACCGACCCCGCGGTGCTCACCCAGGTCGCCGGGAACAAGCGGATCCAGCCGTTGCTCGTGGGGCATCCCTCCCCCGACACCTACGTCATCGACGCCTGGGCCCGCGGGCAGATCAAACAGGAACTGCTGAAGATCGGCTGGCCCGCCGAGGACCTCGCCGGTTACACGCCCGGCACCCCGCACGAGATCACCCTGGCCGAAGACGGCTGGACGATGCGCCCCTATCAGCAGGACGCGGTCGACGCGTTCGCGAAGGACGGATCCGGCGTCGTCGTGCTCCCCTGCGGCGCCGGCAAGACGATCGTCGGCGCCGGCGCGATGGCCGCGACCAAGACGACCACGCTGATCCTGGTCACGAACGCCGTCTCGGCGAGGCAGTGGCGCGACGAGCTCATCAAGCGCACCAGCCTGACCGCGGAGGAGATCGGCGAGTACTCCGGACAGGTGAAGGAGGTCAAGCCGGTCACGATCGCGACGTACCAGATCCTCACCGCGAAGCGGAAGGGCCAGTACGCGCACCTGTCGCTGCTGGACGAGATGGACTGGGGTCTCGTGGTCTACGACGAGGTGCACCTGCTGCCCGCGCCGGTGTTCAAGCTCACCGCCGACCTGCAGGCGCGGCGGCGGATCGGCCTGACCGCCACGCTCGTGCGCGAGGACGGCCGCGAGGGCGACGTGTTCAGCCTGATCGGACCGAAGCGCTTCGACGCGCCGTGGAAGCAGATCGAGGCGCAGGGCTTCATCTCCCCGGCCGCCTGCTACGAAGTGCGCGTGGACCTGCCGCCGGACGACCGGCTGGAGTACGCTGCCGCGACCGACGACGAGCGCTACCGCCTCGCCGCCTCCGCGCCGGCCAAGATCACCGCCGTGCGTGAGCTCATCGCGAAGCACCCCGGCGAGCGCATCCTCGTGATCGGGCAGTACCTGGACCAGCTCGAGGAGCTGTCCCAGGCCCTCGACGCCCCGTCGATCACCGGGGCCACCCCGGTCGACGAGCGCGAGGAGCTGTACCGGCAGTTCCGCGAAGGCGAGATCGAACTGCTCGTGGTGTCGAAGGTCGCGAACTTCTCGATCGATCTGCCGGAGGCCTCGGTCGCGATCCAGGTCTCCGGATCCTTCGGCTCCCGGCAGGAGGAGGCGCAGCGGCTCGGACGCCTGCTGCGTCCGAAGCAATCCGGGCACACGGCGAGCTTCTACACGCTGATCGCCCGCGACACGGTCGATCAGGACTACGCGCAGAACCGCCAGCGCTTCCTCGCCGAACAGGGCTACAGCTACACGATCCTGGACGCGCACGAGCTCGAAGCCGCCTGACCGCCCTCTCCCCGCCCGCTTCCGCTCTCTCCCGCCCGCTTCCTTGTCCGCGAGACTCCAACTGGGCGACGAGACTGCAGTCGCCACGCGCAGTCTCGTCGCCCAGTTGGAGTCTCGCGGTCGGGAGGGGCATCCCTAGGCGGCTCGGGCGAACCAGTCCAGACTCAACCGCACGACGTCATCGGGCCTGTCGTCGGTGAGGAAATGCGCGCCGCCCTCGACGAAGGCCAACGCGAACCGATCGGCGTGCTCGGCATGGTTGCGACAGATGCGGTGCACGATCGGCTCCGCGAACGGCCCGTCCTGCTGGCCGAACACGCACAGCATCGGCGGATGCAGCCGCATTCGCGTGTAGACCCCGCGCATGAGCCGCATCGAGACCGGAATCACCATGCCGCGGTACAGCGCGGTGACGGCGCGCTCGACCTCGGGTCGATCGTGGACGCTCAGATACGTATCGATCGTGCTGTCGGCCATCGGCTGCGCGGCATAGCGCGGTCCGAACAGATACCGCAGCGGACGCCCTGGATGATGCGTGAGCAGAGCGGGCATGTGCGCGAACGCCGGCATGACCCGGGGCGTGAACTCCATGAATCCCGGGGGCACCGAGACCTGGACGATCGCACGCACGCGCTCCGGACGCCGGTACGCGAGCTGCATCCCGGAGATCGCCCCCATGTCGTGGCACAGGAGGAACGCGCTCTCGATGCCGAGCGCGTCGAGCACGGCCTCGACGTCATCGACCTGCGACTCGGCGTGGAATCCCGGATCCTCGCTCTCGGTCCAGCCGGATCCTCGCAGGTCCGGGCAGATCACTCGATATCCCTGCGCGGCGATCGCGGGCGCGATGACACGCCATTGCCACCAGTGCATCGGGAAGCCGTGCAGGGCGACGACCGGCTCGCCCTCCCCGATGACCGCGACGTGCGTGCGGATGCCCGGGGTCTCGACCACGAGGTGCTCGAAGCCGTGCACCTCGGGAAGCGGCGGCGACCACGTCCGTCCGACCGCCCCCGGCGAAGACGCCTGCATGTCCATGGCGAGACCTCCCTGTCGTCGCACGACGCGGGTTCGTGTGCCCGCAGCCCTGACTTTACTACGTTCATAGTGTCGCGTCACTAGGAACGTAGTAGTTACGCTCTTCTACATGAGCAGCACCCGCCGCCGCGCCCTCGATGCCGCCGTGACCCTGATCGGGACGGAGGGCATCCGATCCCTCACGCATGGGAAGGTGGACGCCGCGGCCGCGCTGCCCGCGGGCTCCACGTCGAATCACTTCCGCACCAGGGCTGCTCTCGTCGCGGGCGTGGTCGAGTGGCTCGCCCACGAGGAGCGCCAGGACGGAGGTCTTCCCGAGCCCCATAGCCGGGACGAGCTCGTGACACTGCTCTCCCGCATGGGCGCCGCGCAGACCGGCCCGCTGGCCACGCGCACCCGCGCGAGATACGCGCTGTTCCTCGAGGCCGATGACGACGCGATCCGACCACTGCGGGATCAGCGCCGGGGCATGGAGGAGTGGATCCGCGGCGTCCTGACGGAGCTCGGCGGCGAGAGCGCGGCGCGCAACACGACCTTCCTGATGGCGGCGTGCGACGGCCTTCTCCTGCACCGCCTCACGGTGGATCCGGACGTGCCGATCGACGACGTGATCGCTCGCGCGGTCGACGCCGCGCTGCAGACCTGACCCCCGTCACCTACTGCGAGACTCCAACTGGGCGACGAGACTGCAGCTCCCACGCGCAGTCTCGTCGCCCAGTTGGAGTCTCGCGGTCAGGAAGGACGCCGGAAGGACGCAGGAGGGGCGGGTCAGGTCTGCGGGATGACCGTCAGCACGCGGGCGGTGAACTCGGCGAAGGCAGCCATGAACTGGCGCAGGAACTCCTCGGTCCCGGGCGTCGTGACACGGCCGTCGTCGTCGATGAGTCCCGGCGAGTAGTGGATGTACGCCTCAGGCGCCGTCATCTGCCGGGCGTTGAGGAAGCCCAGCGTCGCACGCAGCGACTGCTGGCCGACCGCGGTGCCGATCGCGCCCATGGACGCGCCCACCACGCCGGTCGGCTTGTGCGCCCACACGTTCTGCCCCCACGGCCTGCTCCCCCAGTCGATCGCGTTCTTCAAGGGCCCCGGCAGCGAACGGTTGTACTCGGGCGTGACGAACAGCACCGCGTCCGCACTCGCCACCGCGGCCTTGAAGTCGAGGGCGACCTGCGGATAGTCGGCGTCGAAGTCGCGGTTGTACGACGGCAGCTCGGCATAGGAGATCTCGAAGAACTCGAAGCCTTCGGGGGCAAGATGCGTCAGCGCGTTCGCGAGGCGGCGATTGATGGACTCCCGGGAGAGGCTGCCGATGACGACGCCGACACGGTACGGTCCCTCGTGCTCGATGATGTCGATCTTCATGGGTCTCACTCTGCACCCCGAGGGGCCGGATCGTCACGGATCCTGAGCCGTCGCATAGCCATTCCCTAGGGAAGTTCCGCCCGCAATCAGCGCGAACACGGATCGGGTCACCATAATGGGGGCATGACTGAAGCGCGCATCCTGGTCGTCGACGACGAACCCAACATCCGCGATGTCCTCTCCACGGGCCTGAGCTTCGCCGGCTTCTCGGTGAAGACGGTCGCCAACGGCGCCGCCACGATCTCGGCCGTGCTGGAGGAGGAGCCCGACCTCATCATCCTCGATGTGATGCTCCCCGACATGAACGGATTCAGCGTCACCAAGCGTCTGCGGGGCGCAGGATTCACGGCGCCGATCCTCTTCCTCACGGCGAAGGACGACACCGAGGACAAGATCGAGGGCCTGAACGCCGGAGGCGACGACTACGTCACCAAGCCCTTCGCGCTGGACGAGATCGTCGCCCGCGCGCAGGCCATCCTGCGCCGCACGATGCAGGCGGATGAGGAGTCCGTGATCCGCGCCGGCGAGCTGTCGATGGATCAGGACACGCACGACGTGTTCGTCGGATCCACCCCGATCGAGCTCAGCCCGACCGAGTTCAAGCTCCTCCGCTACCTCATGCTCAACCCCAATCGTGTGCTGTCGAAGGCGCAGATCCTCGACCATGTCTGGGAGTACGACTTCAACGGCGACGCGGGAATCGTGGAGAGCTACATCTCGTACCTCCGCCGCAAGATCGATCCGCACACCGAGGAGCCGGTCATCCAGACCAAGCGCGGCTTCGGCTACATGCTCAAGGTGGGGAAGTCCGCGTAACGGATGGCAGAGCCCGACGCGATCACGCGATGGTGGCGCCGGATCAGCCTTCGCGCGAAGGTGACCGGCGTCACCGTCGGCGTGCTCGCGCTCGGATTGGTCGTCACCGGCATCGGCACCATGCCGATCCTGCGCAATCTGCTCATCGAGAACGTCGAATCCCAGCTGCCGACACTCGTGACGAGCGACCTCGCCACGATCACCCCTGACGGATACGGCGCTTTCAACGTCGCCCTGAAGGACGAGACGCTCGGCCTCGCCGACTACTTCGTCGCCGTGTACGACGCGGCAGGTGCGCTCGTGTACTCCGGCGGCGGCGCACCGAAGGCCGTCAAGCCGGAATTCCCGACCTCCTATCCCCTGGCCCGGGCGACGCTCGACGCCGGGCGCACGGAGCCGATGGTCCTGCGCGGCGCGGACGGATCCGAGTTCCGCGCGGCGGTCGCGGTGCGCGAGGATCCCAGCACCAACATCACGTACACGCAGATGGTCGCGGTCTCGCTGGACGAGCCGGACCGCATCCTCGCGACGTTCTTCGGGGTGTTCACCACTGTGGCGCTCGTGACGATCATCATCGCCGCGCTCGCGACCCGGGGGCTGGTGACGCTCGCGTTCCGCCGGCTGGGGCGCGTGGAGTCCACCGCGATGGCGATCGCCGCGGGTGACTTCAGCCAGCGGCTCACCGACCTCGAGCCGACCACCGAGGTGGGGCGGCTGAACGGCGCCATCAACACGATGCTCGACCGCCTGGATGCGGCGATCTCCCAGCGCGACCGCTCGGTGCAGCAGATGCGCCGCTTCGTCGGCGACGCCAGCCACGAGCTGCGCACGCCGCTCGTGAGCGTACGCGGCTACGCCGAGCTGTACCGGATGGGCGCGATCAAGCCCGGCGAGGACACCGCACGCGCGATGGACCGGATCGAGAAGGAGGCGCTGCGGATGGGCGTGCTCGTCGAGGATCTGCTCGCCCTCGCCCGCCTGGACGAGCAGCGCGAGCTGACCATCGAACCGCTCGATCTGCGTCCGCTCGCGCAGGACGCCGCACTCGATCTGCGTGCGGCCGCACCGGAGCGCCCCGTCACGGTCGTCGACATGACCGCCGAGGCGCATCCCACGGATCCGCCCGTTCGTTCCGCCACCGCGATCATGCGGCCCGCCCCCGTGACGCGCAGCACCCCCACGCGCGGCCGCATACCGGCGATCCTGCGCCGGCGTCCGAGGGACGGCGACCCGGTTCCCGAGATCGACTTCTCCGAAGCGATCGTCGCCCCCGTCTCCACCCCGCCGATCGTGCTCGGCGAGGAGAACAAGGTGCGCCAGGTGATCGCGAACCTGCTCGGCAACGCCCGGCGCTTCTCCCCCGGCGACTCCCCGATCGAGGTTGTCGTCGGCGCGGACCGGCGCAGGGACGTGGGCTGGTTCTCGATCGTGGATCACGGAGAGGGCGTCCCCGAGCAGATCAGGGATCAGATCTTCCAGCGCTTCTGGCGCGCCGACTCCTCGCGCACCAGGGACACCGGCGGCGCAGGCCTCGGTCTCGCGATCGTGGCGTCCATCGTGCGAGCGCTGAACGGCTCGGTGCAGGTGACCGAGACGCCGGGCGGCGGCGCGACCTTCACAGTGTCGCTGCCGCTCGCCCCGCCGCGGGCGACGCCCGAGCACCTGCTGCAGGACACGCAGCCCATCGAACCGTTGGATCTGTCGCGCTGAGCCCGCGCCCTTCGCCGGCGCCCGGATCGGTCCGCACATCGCCGATGCGGCGCAACTTCCGCACGGATTGCGCGATGAGCCCGCCCCCGCGCCACCCCGATCCCTATCGTCGAACGCATCCGATGCCCCTCGACGAAAGGATCCCCATGACCGTCTTCAGCGTCGACACCGACGCGGTCTCCACCACGCGGCTCGCCGTGCAGGCCACCGCCGACCGGCTGCAGAGCGACTCGGCGACCATGCTCTCGCAGATCACCTCGTTGCAGACGTCCTGGACAGGGTCCGCCGCCCTCGCCTGTCAGAACGCCGCGGAGCAGTGGCGCGGCGCGCAGGCCCACGTCGAGCAGGCTCTCGCGACGATCGCCCAGGCGCTCGGATCCGCCGAGCAGTTCTACGCGCAGGCCGAGAGCGAGTCTGTGGCGCTGTTCCGCTGACCGGGCGCGCACGACGTGGGGCGACGTGCACGGCAGGCGCTGAGGCGCGCCTCAGGCCGCGAGCCCTCTCTCGCGGACGGAGAAGGCCCCCGGGACGGATCCCGGGGGCCTTCTCGAAAAGGGGATGGACTCAGAAGTCCATGCCGCCGGACGGGTCGGCCGGCATGGCGGACGCCTTCTCCGGCTTGTCGGCGACGACGGCCTCGGTGGTGAGGAACAGGCCGGCGATCGACGCGGCGTTCTGCAGCGCCGAGCGGGTGACCTTGGCCGGGTCGATGATGCCCTGTGCGAACATGTCGCCGTACTCGCCGGTCGCGGCGTTGAGGCCGTGACCCGTGGGGAGCTCGGAGACCTTGTGCGCGACGACGCCCGGCTCGAGACCGGCGTTGAGCGCGATCTGCTTGAGCGGCGCCTCGATCGCGACACGAACGATGTTCGCGCCGGTCGCCTCGTCACCCGTGAGCTCGAGGCCGTTGAGGGCCTTCGTGCCGGACTGGATCAGCGCGACGCCACCACCGGCGACGATGCCCTCCTCGACGGCTGCCTTCGCGTTGCGGACGGCGTCCTCGATGCGGTGCTTGCGCTCCTTGAGCTCGACCTCGGTGGCCGCGCCCGCCTTGATGACGGCCACGCCGCCGGCGAGCTTGGCGAGGCGCTCCTGCAGCTTCTCGCGGTCGTAGTCGCTGTCGGTGTTCTCGATCTCGCGACGGATCTGGGTCACGCGACCGGCGATCTGCTCGGCGTCGCCGGCACCCTCGACGATCGTGGTCTCGTCCTTGGTGACGATGACCTTGCGCGCACGGCCCAGCAGGTCGAGGGTCGCGTTCTCGAGCTTGAGACCGACCTCCTCGGTGATCACGGTGCCGCCGGTGAGGATGGCGATGTCCTGCAGCTGCGCCTTGCGGCGGTCACCGAAGCCCGGAGCCTTGACGGCGACGGACTTGAAGATGCCGCGGATCTTGTTCAGCACCAGGGTCGCGAGGGCTTCGCCCTCGACGTCCTCGGCGATGATGACGAGCTCCTTGCCGTCCTGGATCACCTTGTCGACGACGGGCAGAAGGTCCTTGATGTTCGAGATCTTCTGGTTCGCGATGAGGATGTACGGGTCCTCGAAGACGGCCTCCTGGCGGTCCGGGTCCGTGACGAAGTAGGGGTTCAGGTAGCCCTTGTCGAAGCGCATGCCCTCGGTGAGCTCGAGCTCGGTGCCGAAGGTCTGGGACTCCTCGACCGTGACCACGCCCTCCTTGCCGACCTTGTCGATGGCCTCGGCGATGAGCTCGCCGATCTCCGGGTCGGCGGCCGAGATCGACGCGGTCGCGGCGATCTGCTCCTTCGACTCGATCTCCTTGGCGGAGGCGAGCAGCTCGGCGGTGATCGCGGCGACGGCCTTCTCGATGCCCTTCTTCAGGCTGATCGGGTCGGCACCGGCGGCCACGTTGCGCAGGCCCTCGCGGACGAGCGCCTGAGCGAGGACGGTGGCGGTCGTGGTGCCGTCTCCGGCGACGTCGTCGGTCTTCTTCGCGACCTCCTTGACGAGCTCCGCGCCGATCTTCTCGTACGGGTCGTCGAGCTCGATCTCCTTGGCGATGGACACGCCGTCGTTCGTGATCGTGGGGGCGCCCCACTTCTTCTCGAGCACGACGTTGCGGCCACGCGGGCCGAGGGTCACCTTGACCGCGTCGGCCAGGATGTTCAGGCCGCGCTCGAGGCCGCGACGGGCCTCCTCATCGAAAGCGATGATCTTTGCCATGAGTACTGTCGTCCCTCCTGGACGTAGACATTGGGTTTAGCACTCAGATCAGTCGAGTGCTAAACCCAGTCTGGCACTCGCCCCCTGAGAGTGCAAGCGGCGCGGAGCGCGCCGGCCCTCAGCCCTGCGATCCGTCGCCCGAGGTGTCCGCAGGGGTCGGCTCGGTCGTCGGGGCGTTCTTCGCGAGATCCAGCCCGAGCACGACCGTAAGCTGCTTCTGCCCGGCCACGACGTCGTCGCCGTACTGATCGCTCAGGGCGATCTTCGTCGCCCCGATGAGGTTCGCGAGCGCTTGCGCCGCGGACTTGTCGGCCTCGGTCTTGTAGTAGACCGTGGTCGCCGGGAAGTCCTGCGTGCTGGCATCGCTCGCGGCCACGGCGTTCCCGTCGAACCCGGCGGCGACGATCGTGTCGCGCGTGCTCGCGGCGAGGCCGTTCGCGGTCGTCGCGTTCAGCACCAGCACCGCGTACGACGTGTCCAGCGCCGGGGCGGAGGCCGTCGCCGTCCGCGAGACGCTGGGCACCGGCGTGCCCCCGTCGAAGCTGATCCTGCCCATGGCGAGCATCGCGGCGAAGATGCCGATGGCGATGAGCACCGCCGTCGCCACGGCGGCCCAGAGCAGAACGAACCAGCCGCGCATCCCGGGGTTCTCGGCACGATGGGCGCCGACCCGGCCCTGGGCGTGCGGGATCACGTCGAATCGGTCGCGGGCGGATTCAGGCATTCCATGATGTTATCCGGGGTGCTCCTGCGGTTTCCGTGAACGACAGGCCGCGAGCGCGAGGCGCGTCCCGCGATTCAGCCTGCGGAGAGCGCAGTGCGACCGGCTCTGCGCGCGGCCGCGTCCTCGCGGATCCTGCGCAGACGACGCACCAGCATCGGATCCTCGACCAGCGCCTGCTCGGAATCGATGACCCGGTCCAGCAGCTGGTAGTACCGCGCCGGAGTGAGCTCCAGCTCGGCGCGGATGGCCTCCTCCTTGGCGCTGGAGTGCCCTGGACGCCGCGCCTCGAACGCGAGGATGACGCGTTCGCGGTCGCTCAGGAGGTCGGTCACCGTCCCAGGCTACGCCGCAGGGCGCGCCGCCCGGGGACGGCGCGCCCGCCCCGTGGCCCCTCAGCGCCCGGAACGCGGGAGAATGGATCCGACCCCGGGAGGATCCATGTCGCACCGCGTGACCAAGACCGACGCCGAATGGCGGGCCGAGCTCGACCCGCAGCAGTACGCCGTGCTGCGCGAGGCCGCGACCGAACGCGCATGGACCGGCGAGCTGCTCGACGAGCACCGCGCCGGCCTCTACACCTGCGGCGCCTGCGGTGCCGAGCTGTTCCGCAGCGGCACGAAGTTCGACTCGGGCTGCGGCTGGCCCAGCTTCTACGAGTCCGTCCGCCCCGAGGCCGTCCAGCTCATCGAGGACACCAGTCTCGGGATGACCCGCACCGAGGTGCGCTGCGCGAACTGCGGTTCGCACCTGGGCCACGTCTTCCCGGACGGGTTCGGAACGCCGACCGGCGACCGCTACTGCATGAACTCGATCGCGCTGTCCTTCCAGCCGGACGAATCCGCCACCGAGGCATGAGCGCGCTCGAGGCCGTCCGGCGCCGGCAGTCCTGGTCCAAGGTGACCCCCGAGGCGCCGACGCGCGATCAGCTGCTGCCGCTGATCGCCGCCGCCGGCCGGGTCGCGGACCACTCCTCGCTCCGGCCGTGGCGCCTGATCGAGCTGCGCGGGGAGGACCGGGAACGGCTGGGAGCCGCGATCGCGGAGGCGACGGGCGACTCGTCGCCGTCGTCCAAGCCGCTGCGCGCCTCCCTCCTGATCGCCGTCGTCGCCAGCTACCGGCGCAGCGACAAGGTGCCGCGCTGGGAGCAGGAGGCGGTCGCCTCCGGCGTCGCGCACGTGCTCAGCCTGCTGCTCGACGAGGCGGGCTGGGGCGTCATCTGGCGCACGGGCGGATACACCCGCACCGCGGCCGTGGCGCGCGCGCACGGACTCGGCCCCGACGAGGAGCTGCTCGGATGGCTCTACGTGGGCGGCAAGCCGGGCAAGCAGCCGGGTCGGCGCTCACCCGTCGACGCCGAGGCCGTGCTCTCCCGGATGCCGACCGAGCGCGCAGACGACGACGCACCGGCGCAGGATCCCGGCCAGCCCGACGTCTGCGGGAAGAAGGCGAAGAAGAAGGCGAAGAAGGCCGCCAAGAAGGCGAAGAGACGCGCCGAGAAGCGGAAGAAGGCCGAGAAGGCGGAGCGGCGGCTCAGGAAGGCTGAGAAGCGGCGCTGAGCCGGCGGCGGCGCCACGGCAGCGCGGCCAGCACCGAGAGCACCGCGGCGAGCACCATGACGACCACCTGCCACGCGGCGGGTCCGGCGGCGGGCGGCCAGATGAGATCGATCAGCACCGATACCGCGAGCTGGCCGAGCACGGCGCCGAGGCCCATCAGCAGCACTCCGGTACGGGCCACGATGACGACGCCCAGCAGGATGTAGGACGCGCCGAGCAGCCCGCCCAGGTACAGCCACAGGTCGCCGGGGAACGCCGTCGGGAACGGCTCTGGCGCCCCCGTGACGAGCAGGCTCGCGCCCGCCGACACGGACAGCACCAGCACTCCCCCGAGGAAGCTCATGTACGTCGCGCCGAGGGGCGACGCGATGCGCTGTCCGAGCCTGCCGTTCACGGCGGACTGGAACGCGATGCCCGCCCCGGTGAGGAACGGCAGCACCAGCATCCACGACGGCGCCCGCCCGAGCACGTCCCCGCCCAGGGAGACACCGACCGCGACGAGGGCGCACGCGCCGCCGATGAGCCGGCCGGGGGTGATCGCCACCACGCCGGCGGGGCCGAAGCCGAACCGGTCCAGCAGCAGGCCGTGCAGCGTCTGACCTGCCACGACGCCGACGCTGAACAGCGCGACCCCGAGGACGCCCGCGACGAGCCCCTGCGTCGACACGGTCAGCGCGCCGCAGGCCCCGCCCAGCAGCATCCACCACGGCACGCCTCCGGTGCGGATCCCCCGCCAGAGGCGCCCGAGCGCCGCGCGTCCGGAGCGCGTGAGCAGCACGGGGAAGCTCAGCAGCACCAGCCCCACGGCGAAGGACACCCAGCCGGCGAGGATGCCGTTGTCGAGGTGCACCCCGAGCTGGCCGTTCACGCGCGCCTGGATCGCCGTCATCGCACCGATCGCGACCGCTCCGCCGAGCGCCAGCGCGGTGCGACCGCGCCGCGGCGTCGGAGGGTGCACTGTCACTGTCCCGAGCCTAGCGCCGACCGTCTGCGCTCCGTCTCGCCGATGTCCGAGCGCGGAGGTACGCTCCCTCCATGTGCGCGAACTACGGCCTGGATCCCCGGTTCAGCGATCAGGAGCTGGTCGAAGAGGCCGACGACGAACTCATGGAGGGCATCCGCGCCTGGGCGCGGCGTAACGCGGATGAGACCGTGCGGCCCACCGGACGCCTGCTGCGCAACCTCAATCCGATCCTCGTGCCCTCGGAGTCGCGGACGCCGCAGCTCGAGGAGGCGTGGTGGGGCTTCCTCGTCGACGGCAGGCCCTCGCGCTTCCCGTCGATCAACACCCGGTCCGAGCGCCTGCAGGAGCGTCCGGGAAGCCTGCGCGGCCGGGCGATCGTGCCCGCCACGCGCTGGTTCGAGATGCAGAAGCCGTCCAAGGCCTGGCACGAATTCGGCCTGGACGGCGCGCTGTTCGGCATGGCGGCGGTGACGCAGCGCGGGCGCGCAGAGGACGGATCCTGGTTCACGTGCTACTCGATCGTGATGCAGCCCGCGCCCCCGCGTCTGGCCGGGATCCATAACCGCATGCCCGTGCTGCTGCCGGCGGCGTTCGCGCAGGACTGGCTGGACGGCGCGGCGACGCGCGAGCTCATGGACGAGGCGCTTCTGGCCTCGGCGGACGTGACACGGTGGGTGCAGAGCGCATCCATGACCGCGGCGCCCTGAGCGGGATCTGGAGCCTCCTGCCGGACTCGAACCGGCCACCTGCGGTTTACAAGGCCGCTGCTCTACCAGATGAGCTAAGGAGGCGAGAGTGGCCCGAGAGCCGCTCCCAGCGTAGCAACGCGCGACGCCCCGGCACGCACGCACGGGGGCGGATCCGCACGTGTTACTTCGCGGTCGAGGGCGACGGCGTGGGCGAGACCGTCGGTGCGCTCGTACCGTAGTACGAGTCGCTTGCGACGGACAGCACGAACTGGCTGAACTCGGCGGCGTCCGTGAGGGACCCCGCGTAGACCTGGCCGTTCACCACGATCGTCGGAGCGCCGCTCAGGGCGCCCTTCTTGGATCCGGGCAGCGGGCCGTCCACGGCGCGCTGCGTGACGTCCTTCACCCAGGAGTCGTACGTGCTCTCGTCGACGCAGCTCTGCAGGCCCTTCGCGTCCTTGACGCCGCTCGAGACGGCGAGGTCGACGAGCTCCTTGTCGCTCTTTCCGTCGGTGTCCTGCTTCGGCTGGTCGGTGAGGAGCGCGTGGTTGAACGCGTAGAAGACGTCGGGCTGCATCGAGGCGACACAGGCGGCGGCGGACGCGGCGCGCAGCGAGTACTTGGTGCCGTTGGAGTTCGCCGTCAGCAGCGCGACGGGGTGGTACGTCACGGTGGCCGCGTCCTGATCGACCCAGGTGGCGAGCTGCTTCGCGTTCGCGCGCTCGAAGTCGCTGGCACCGGGCGAGAGGTAATCGACGTAGACGTGGATGTCGACCGTGCCAGCGGTGGCCGTCGGATCGGGCGTTGGCGAAGCGGTCTCGGTCGCCGCAGGCGTGCCGGCGGTGGTCGGAGAGGGAGTGGGCGTGCTCGCGGATCCGGCGCGCGCGGAGGCGAGATCCTCCTTGGTCACCACGACGCCGTCATCCTGGAGGTTCGACGGAGTGAGCGACGGCTTCGACACAGCGGAGCCCACGGCCCAGGCCACGGCGCCTCCGGCGGCGCCGACCACGACGACCGCGACCGCGGCGATGATCACTCGTCGCATGATTCGGGCGCGGGACTGCTTGGCGTTCACCTGCTGGGCCTTCTCCCGCACGGCCGCACGAGAGTGCGAGGGCGTGGGGACGTTCGGCGTTTCGTCGCTCGACATCGTTCCTCTTGATTCCTCGGGATGGGCATCCCAGTCGCCTGCTGCCGACGGGAGCGGCACGGCACGGGTTCGATGCTAGCCAGGGAGGCTGAGAAATGACCAGACGGCCCCTGGCCGGACCCTGCGAGATCGGATTTGGAAAGCGCTTCACCTGCGATGCTGGACCCACCGGGAGCTCCCATGTCATACTGATCCCGGTCCGATGGCGGGCCACGGCGGGTTCACCCTCGTCGCTTTTTCACTACGGATCGTCCGGCACGTACCTGCCGGTGAAGGAGAAGACAATGGCAACTGTGACCTTCGACGAGGCCACCCGGCTCTACCCCGGCGGCACCCGCCCCGCGGTCGACAAGCTGAACATCGAGATCGCCGACGGCGAGTTCCTGGTTCTGGTCGGCCCCTCGGGCTGCGGAAAGTCCACCTCCCTGCGCATGCTCGCCGGCCTCGAAGAGGTCAACGCGGGCCGCATCCTCATCGGCGACCGCGACGTGACCGACGTCCCGCCGAAGGACCGCGACATCGCGATGGTGTTCCAGAACTACGCGCTGTACCCGCACATGACCGTCGCCGAGAACATGGGCTTCGCGCTCAAGATCGCCGGCGTCGGCAAGGAGGAGCGCGCCGCCCGCGTCCTCGAGGCCGCCAAGCTGCTCGACCTCGAGCCCTACCTGACCCGCAAGCCGAAGGCCCTCTCCGGTGGTCAGCGTCAGCGCGTCGCCATGGGCCGCGCGATCGTGCGCCAGCCCCAGGTGTTCCTCATGGACGAGCCGCTGTCGAACCTCGACGCCAAGCTGCGCGTGCAGACCCGTACGCAGATCGCCTCGCTGCAGCGCCGCCTCGGCGTCACCACGGTCTACGTCACGCACGACCAGACCGAGGCGCTCACCATGGGCGACCGGATCGCCGTGCTCAAGGACGGCCTGCTGCAGCAGGTCGGCTCGCCGCGCGACCTGTACGAGAACCCGAGCAACGTCTTCGTCGCCGGCTTCATCGGCTCGCCCGCGATGAACCTCTTCACCTCCGACCTCGCCGACGGCGGCGTGCAGTTCGGATCCGAGGTCGTCCCGCTCGACCGCGAGACGGTCAGCGGCGCCACCGGCTCGCAGGTCACGATCGGCGTGCGCCCCGAGGACATCACCGTCGGCCCGGCCGACGGCAAGGGCCTCTCGGTCGTCGTCGACCTCGTCGAGGAGCTCGGCGCGGACGGCTACCTCTACGGCCACACCGAGATCAACGGCAAGCGCACCGACCTGGTCGCGCGCGTCGACGGCCGCAGCCACCCGAACGCGGGCGAGACCGTCACGCTCGCGGCGAACCCGGGCCACGCGCACGCCTTCGACCTCGAGTCGGGCGAGCGCCTGAACAAGAAGCCGATCGCCGCTTCCTGATCACCGTCTGATCGACGCGGCGCGGGGGTTCTCCCCCGCGCCGCGTCGTCGTCTCCCCCGCCGATCCCCCGAGGAGCACCGTTGAAGGACGCGCTGAGCATCACCGCGAGCGCCGTGGATCCCGGCCTGCTGTCGCTGCCCTGGTCGCAGCCGCTGTCGAAGTGGCCGTCCGAGGTGATCGTGTCGCTGCCGAAAGGCCTTTCCCGCCATCTGGTGCGTTTCGCGGATCTGTCCGGATCCGTCGTCGCCGTGAAGGAGACCACGGAGGAGATGGCGCGCCGCGAGTACGAGATGCTGGGCAATCTCGCCCGTCTCGATGTGCCCTGCGTGTCCCGGGTCGCGGTGATCGCCGGCCGCACCGACAGCAAGGGCGAGCATCTGCCCGCGGCACTGGTGACCTCGCACCTGCGCTTCTCGATGCCCTACCGTGCGCTGTTCACGCGCGTGCTGCGGCCGGACACCGCCACGCGCCTGGTCGACGCGCTCGCGCTGCTGCTCGTGCGCCTGCACAACGTCGGCTTCTACTGGGGCGACGTGTCGCTGTCGAACGCGCTGTTCCGCCGCGACGCCGGGGCGTTCGCCGCCTACCTCGTCGACGCCGAGACCGGCGAGCTGCACGAGGAGGGGCTGACCGACGGCCAACGCGCCTACGACCTGGATCTGGCCCGCACCAACATCGCCGGCGAGATCCTGGATCTCGCCGCCGGCGGACGGCTCGAGCGGGGCGTGGACGCGGTCGCGATCGCGGACGGCATCGTGTCGTCGTACCGGTCGCTGTGGGCCGCCCTCACCGCGCACGAGTCGTTCGCCGCGGGCGAGGCCTGGCGGATCACGGAGCGCGTGGAACGGCTGAACGCGCTCGGCTTCGACATCGGTGAGATGTCGATCCAGACCACCGCCGACGGCACCAGGGTGGAGATCGAGCCGAAGGTCGTGGACGCCGGTCACCATCAGCGCCGCCTCATCCGCCTCACCGGCCTCGACGTCGAGGAGAACCAGGCCCGGCGACTGCTGAACGATCTGGACGAGTTCCGCGCCCGCTCCACCAAGCAGTGGGCGGACGAGGAGATGTACGCGCACGAGTGGCTCACGCGCGTGTTCGAACCGGTGGTCCGCGCGATCCCCTACGACCTGCGCGCCAAGCTCGAGCCGGCCGAGGTGTTCCACCAGGTGCTCGAGCATCGCTGGTACATGTCTCAGGCGCGGGGACGGTCGGTGCCTCTGGCCGAGGTGCTGACCTCGTACATCAACGACGTGCTGCGGCACCGCCGCGACGAGGCCACGATCATGGGCCCGCCCACCGAGACCATGTCGCTGCCGGTGATCACCGGATCCGTCCCCGTCGACGAGGATCCCGACATCGACTGGCGCGACCTCGTCTGACGCCCCGCCCCTCCCCGCCCCCTATCGACCGCGAGACTCCATCTGGGCGACGAGACTGCACTGCTGGAGTGCATTCTCGTCGCGGAGATGGAGTCTCGCGGTCAGAGAGGGGGCGGCGGGGTCAGTAGCCGACGGTGAAGCGCTCGCGGCGGTGCTTGCCGTTCTCGATCTCGTCGACGACGGCGATCGCGAAGTCGGCGCCGGAGATGGTCGAGTGGCCGTCGGCGTCGCGCACGACCACGTCGCCGCCGTCGCGGTAGGAGCCGGTGCGCTCGCCCTCGGCCCACGGGCCGAAGACCTCGGCCGGGTGCACGAAGAACCAGTCCAGCGACGGGTCGGCGTTCTGCAGCAGGGCGAGGGAGTCGATGCCGACCTGCGCCTCGTGCTTGTACTCCTCCGGGAAGTCGAGGTCGATCAGGCGCGGGCCGCCGGGCGCCGAAAGGCTGCCGCCGGCGCCGCCGACGACGCTCACGCGCGTTCCGGTGCCGCGGAGCTTGTCGACCAGCGCGGTCAGGGCGGGGATCACCGCGTTCTCCATGTCGCCGCGCGGGGACAGGGCGGACACCACGGCATCGGCGTTCTCGAACACGTCGCCGAGGGTGTCGAGGTCAGTCACCGAGCCCTGGACGTTCGTGACGCCGTCCACGGGAGCGGACGGCTCGGAACGCGAGATCGAGACGACCTCGTGCCCGCGCGACGCGGCTTCCTGGACGATGTGACGACCGGCGTAGCCGGTCCCTCCGATGACGACGATGCGAGCCATGCGCGTTCCTTCCGTTCCCGTCCCGATGGTTTCTGCACCGGGCACGGGAGGTGCAAGGATCCGCGGCCGCGCACTATTCCGCGCTCGCCGGATCCTGCACGGATGTGCACGTCCGGTCAACACGATGCGCTGTGGGTCATGCGCCGCACGACGCATCAGGCGCCGTGCGGCTCCGCGGAGGTCAGCCCTTCGCGGCGCGGACGGTCGAGACCTGGTACAGCGCGACCGAGGCGGCGATGCCGGCGTTGAGCGACTCGGTGGCGGCCGAGATCGGGATCGAGACGATCTGATCGCAGGTCTCCGTGACGAGACGCGAGAGGCCCTTGCCCTCGGATCCGACCACGATGACGACCGGTCGGTCCGCGAGCTCGATCACCGGCAGCGAGACGTCGCCGCCGCCGTCGAGACCCAGCACGAACACGCCCTGCTTCTTGAACTCCTTGAGCATGGACGTGAGGTTCGCGGCGAGCGCGACCGGGATCCGGGCGGCGGCTCCGGCACTGGTCTTCCACGCGGCGGAGTTCACGCTCGCCGAGCGGCGCTGCGGCAGGATCACGCCGTGCCCGCCGAACGCGGCCGTCGAGCGGATGATCGCCCCGAGGTTGCGAGGGTCGGTGATCCCGTCCAGCGCCACGAACAGCGGGGTCTGGCCGCGGTCGATGATCTCCTCGAGCAGATCCTGCGGGTGCGCGTACTCGTACGGCGGCACCTTGAGCGCGACGCCCTGGTGCACGCCGTCGAAGCCGGCCATGCGGTCCAGTTCCTGACGGGTGACCTCGAGCACGGGGATCTCGCGGTGCCGGGCGATCGCGAGCATCTCCTTCACGCGGTCGTCCATCTCCACGCGCTGGGCGATGTACATCGTCGTGGCGGGGATCTTGGTGCGCAGGGCCTCGAGCACCGAGTTGCGCCCGGTGACGGTCTCGGTGTCGTTCGAGGCCGAGGACGAGGACACACGACGGTTCGGGTTGGATCCGCCCTGCGGCTTCTGGCCCGCGCCCGATCGCGCCCCGGGACGGCCCTTGCCGCCGGCGGCGGCGTAGCGCTCCTGCGCCGCCTTGCGCTTGCCGGCGACGTGCCAGGCGCGGTCCTCGGCCTTCGGCGTGTTGCCGCGGCCCTCGAGCGCCTTGCGGCCGTTGCCGCCGCTGCCCTTGGTGGCGCCCTTCTTCTTGCTGTTGCCCGCTCCGGGCCTGCTCGGCTTAGCCATCGATACTCCAATGAGTTCCGTCTGGAGTGTCCTCCAGGGTGATGCCCGCCGCACCGATCGCATCGCGGATGCGGTCGGCGGCGGGCCAGTCCTTGTCCGCGCGGGCCTGCGCGCGCTGGGCGATCATCGCCTGCACGAGCGCGTCCAGCGCGGTGGTGGTCTTCGTGTCGGATCCGGACGCGCGCCACTCGGGCGAGAACGGATCGATGCCGAGCGCGCGGGTCATCGCCCGCACGGCGCTCAGCGATGCGCGCACCTCGTCGGCGTCGCCGCGGTCCAGCGCGGCGTTGCCCGCCCGCACGGTCTCGTGCAGCACGGCCAGCGCCTGCGGCACGCCGAGGTCGTCGTCCATGGCGGACGCGAACGCGGAGGGAAGGGATCCCGTCGCCATCCAGCCGTGCCCGCCGGCCGTACGCTGCGCCCGCTCCAGGAACGTGCGGATCCGGCCCAGCGCCGCCTCGGCCTCGCTCCACGACGAGTCCGAGAGGTCGAGGCTCGAGCGGTAGTGCGCCGCGGCCAGCGCGTAGCGAACGACGAGCGGATCGTGCTGGCCGAGCACGTCGGCGGCGAGAGTGAAGTTGCCGAGCGACTTCGACATCTTCTGCCCGTCGACGGTCACGAGGCCGTTGTGCACCCAGTACCGGGCGAACGCGTCGCCGGCCGCGGTCGACTGCGCCAGTTCGTTCTCATGGTGCGGGAAGCGGAGGTCGAGACCGCCGCCGTGGATGTCGAACTCGGCGCCGAGGTAGCGCCGCGCCATGGCGGAGCACTCGATGTGCCAGCCGGGACGCCCGGCGCCCCAGGGGGACGCCCAGGTCGCGTCGGCCGGCTCGCCGGGCTTCGCGCCCTTCCAGAGGGCGAAGTCCTGCGGGTTGCGCTTGCCGCGAGGATCCGCGTCCTCCGCGGCCTCCATCGCGTCGACGGACTGATGGGTGAGCTCGCCGTACGCGGCCCAGCTGCGCACGTCGAAGTAGACGTCGCCCGATCCATCGGCGGCCGGGTAGGCGTGACCGCGCTCGATGAGGCGCTCGATGAGCTCCTGCATCTGCGGGATCGATGCCGTCGCCCGCGGCTCGTACGTGGGCGGCTGGATCCCGACGGCGGCGTATGCCGCCGAGAACTCCTGCTCCATCCGGTAGGCCAGCCCCCACCACGGCTCGGCGTCGGTCGCGTTCGCGAGCACCTTGTCGTCGATGTCGGTGACGTTGCGGACGAACGTGACGCGTCCGTAGCGCAACTGCAGCCAGCGCCGCAGCAGGTCGAAGCTCAGCGCCGCGCGCACGTGCCCGATGTGCGGGCCGGACTGCACCGTGGGTCCGCACACGTACATCGTCACGTTCGAGGGATCGAGCGGAACGAAGTCGCGCAGTTCCTGCGCGCGCGTGTCATGGAGGCGGATCGTCACCGCTCAAGCCTACCGGGGCGCCCCTGCGAGACCGCGGCGGGTTTCCCGGGGCGGTCTCGCGTGCCGCTCGCGCGTTCACGCCCCGGGATCCGCCTGCGATCAGGGACGGAGCAGGATCTTGCCCTCGCGCCCGGCGCGGAGGTTGTCCTCCGACGCCTCCGAGATCCGCTCGAAAGGCAGCACCGCGGAGACCGGAAGGGTGAGCACGCCCTCGCGGATGCGCTGGAGCAGCTCTCCGAAGAGCGCACCGCGCTGGTCCGCGGGCATCGCCGCGGCGACCTTGGAGCCCCAGAAGCCGCGCACGGTCAGCTGCTTGAAGATCACGTCGCCCGAGGAGATCCGCATGGTCGGCGACGCCATCGCGCCGAAGACGACGAGCAGACCGCTCTCGCCGAGCATCGCGGCGACCTGGCCGCTCGCGTCGCCGCCGACGGAGTCGATGCCGGCGCGGATCGCCGCGCCGGCGGTGAGTGCGCGCACCTGGTCCTGCCAGTCCTCCGCGTCCGTCGCGACGACGTTCCGCACGCCCTGCGCCTCGAGCTCTGCGATCCCCTCCGCACGGCGGACCAGGCTGACCACGTGCACGCCACGGGCGGCGCCGAGCTGGGCGACCATGCGCCCGACGGCGCCGTTGGCCGCGTTCTGGATCATCCAGTCGCCCGCCGCGAGGCCCAGCGAGTCCAGCACGCTGATCGCACTGAACGGCATGGATCCGAGCTGCGCGGCCTGCTCGTCCGGGATGTCGTCGGGCACCGGGATGAGCCCGACGGCGGGGGCCAGCACGAACTCCGCCCAGGCTCCGAAGGCGCCCGCGACGGTGACCCTGCGGCCGAGGAGCGCGGCGTCGACGCCCTCGCCGATCGCATCGACGACCCCGACGGCCTCGGTGCCGGAGCGGGCGGGCAGCTCGGGCTTGTAGCCGTAGAGGCCGCGTACGGTCAGCAGGTCGTGGTTGTGCACGGTGGCCAGCAGCACCCGCAGTCGCACCTGCCCCGGCCCGGGCTCGGGCGACGGCACGTCCTGCACGGACAGGACTTCGGCGGGATCCCCGAAGGAGGAGTGGACGAGTGCGCGCATGACGATGACCCTCTCTGCGACGTCTGTTGAGTGCGGCGGGTGGCCGCGGCATCCAGCGTAGGCACGTGCGCGCGGGAACGGATCCGAATCCGGAGGATCCCTACGGTTAAGGATTCAGCTCTGGGCGATCGGATGCACGAGAGCCACAGCCGTGACCGCGATGCCCTCGCCGCGCCCCGGGAAGCCGAGCCCGTCCGTCGTCGTGGCGGAGACCGCGACCGGCGCCCCGCCGAGCGCTGCCGACAGAGCCCGCTCCGCCTCGGCGCGACGCGCGCTGAACCGTGGCCGATTGCCCTGGAACTGCACGGAGACGTTGCCGATCGCGAACCCGGCCTCGGCGAGGATCTCGGCGGTGCGCGCGAGGAACACGTCGCCGTGCGCGCCCGCATATTCGGGGTGCGCGGTGCCGAAGTGCTGTCCGATGTCGCCGAGCCCCGCCGCACCCAGCAGCGCGTCGACGATCGCGTGCGCGACCGCGTCGCCGTCCGAGTGGCCTTCGAGCGCGG
Organism: Microbacterium sp. NPDC056052; assembly: GCF_042266785.1. NCBI lineage: Bacteria > Bacillati > Actinomycetota > Actinomycetes > Micrococcales > Microbacteriaceae > Microbacterium > Microbacterium sp. NPDC056052. Next base: position 130,923 of record NZ_JBHJWV010000008.1, on the reverse strand, counting down.
GCTCGCCCGGCCAGTCCAGGCCGGCGAGGCGCAGCATGCCGGCCGAGGCGAAGGCGTGCACATCGGTGCCGATGCCGATGCGCGGGATCGCGGGCCCCGCGACCGAGTGCCGCGCCTGCCGAGGCGCGGAGGCCGAGGCCGAGGCCGAGGCCGAGGCCGAGGCCGAGAGGATCATGCGGGCGCGCTCCAGGTCGTGCGGGGTGGTGATCTTGAAGGCCTCCTCGGATCCGAGGACATGACGCACCGCTCCCCCGGCGACCGCGAAGAGCGCCGCGTCGTCGGTGTACTCGACGCCCTCGTCCGCGGCCCGCGCATACGCGGCCACGAGCTCCGCCCGGGGGAAGCCCTGCGGCGTCTGCGCGGCGGCGAGCTCTGCGCGGTCCACCGGCGCGACGACCTCGTCGCCGTGCACGCGCTTGAGCGTGTCGACGACGGGCAGCGCGGGGATCACGCCGACGCCGGGGCGGACGGCCGAAGCCACAGCGCCGAACTGCGCGGGCGGGGTGAGCGCGCGGGCGGCGTCGTGCACGAGCACGACGTCGACGCCGTCGGCGAGCACCGCGAGCCCCGCCGCCACCGAGCGCTGCCGGGTGTCGCCTCCGGGGACGACCCGCACGGGCCGGTCGCCCGTCATCGCCGAGACGTCGGCCTCGCGCCCTGCGGGCACGACGAGGATGACCTGGGACGGCGCCGCGGCGAAGACGCCGTCGAGCGCGTGCTCCAGGATCGTCCGGACGCCGAGCGGCACGAACGCCTTGGGCGCGCCTGCCGCGAGCCGGGTGCCGGAACCGGCGGCCACGATGATCACGGCGGTGCGCGCGAGCGGCGAAGGGAGGTCGTTCACGCTCTCACGTTAGCGCCGGATCCTCCGCTCCCCCGTGTCCGGATCCTTTCGCAACAAAGCCTTGCGTGAATGAGTACTTGACCTGATACAGTACTTGACATGAACGATGACGCCTTCTCCGCGGACCTCCTGCGCGGGCACACCGACACGATCGTGCTCGGCATGCTCCGCGGCGGCGACCGCTACGGCTTCGAGATCTACAAGACCATCCGGGACGCGACCGGAGGGCACCACGAGATCAAAGAGGCCACCCTCTACGCGACCTACCGCCGGCTGGAGAAGGACGGGCTGGTCGAGTCCTACTGGGGCGACGAGACGCAGGGCGGCCGTCGCAAGTACTACCGGATCACCGACGCGGGCCGCGCGGTGTACCGGCGCAACGTCGCGGCCTGGGTCGCCACCCGCCGCGTGATCGACACGCTTCTGGACGCGAAGGACTGAGCACATGAACACCGACATCCACCGCCTCCTGGACGAGGCCTTCGCCGGGATCGAGATGACTCCGGCCGCACAGGACCTGAAGGAGGAGATCCGCGCGAACCTCGCCGCACAGGTCGACGAACTGGTCGCCGCAGGCTCCTCCCCCGCCGAAGCCGCGCAGAGCGCGATCACCGAGCTCGGCGACGTGCGCGCGCTGCTCGAGGACGAGCCTTCCGCCGGGGCATCCGATGCGCCGGGCTGGGAGGCGCTCACCGCCCGCAACAGGGTGCGGCCGAAGCCAGGGTTCGTGGTGCGCACCGTGCTGCTGAGCCTCATCGCGGCAGGCGCCCTCGTCGGAATCCTCCTCGTGGTGCTGCTCGTGCAGCCTGCCGCACCGCTCGCCGTCGCCGGACTCGGCGCCGTCGTCGCGGTCGCGCTCGGCATCGTCACCGCGGACGCACTGCGGCAGGAGACCACGACGAACCACCCGCTGCCGGCTTCCCGTGCGATCGGCTTCGGCCTGGCCACCGGCGGCACCCTGCTCGCGCTCGGCCTCGGCGGCGGCTTCGCCCTGGCCCTCGACCAGCTCTGGCTCGTGATCCTCGCGGCCGTGCTCCTGGTCGGATCCATCGCCCTGTTCTCGTATCTCGGGGCGACGCAGACCAACCGGCACAAGGCCTGGACCCGCGGCGCCATGAGGCAGATGCCGCCGAACCGCTTCGAGACGGACCCGGAGTCCGCCGCCCGCTTCGGGATCTACACGGCGGTGATCTGGTTCCTCACCCTCGCTGTGATCGTCGTGCTCGTCTTCACCGCGGGCTGGTGGTGGGCGCCCGTCGCCTTCATCGGAGGCCTCGCCGCCATGATGCTGCTCCTGGCACGCATGCTCTTCGCACCGCGCACCGGCGACCGCCGCTGACCGGTCCGGCGGATCCGGTCCCGTCACCGGGATGAGACCGGATCCCCCTCCCTCACAACGCAGAGAAACCCTCAGAACAGAAGGGATGTTCGTCATGCCCGCACACCAGCGCATCAACGGCGACGCCATCGTCGCCGAAGACCTCGTCAAGGAGTACCGCGGCCGCGGTCGTCGCCCCGCCGTCCGCGCCCTGGATGGCCTGAGCTTCGCCGTCCCGGCCGGACGCGTCTTCGGGCTGCTCGGCCCGAACGGCGCCGGCAAGTCCACCACCACCAAGATCCTCACCACCCTGTCCCGGGCGACCGCCGGCCGCGCCAGCGTCGCCGGACACGACGTGACCGACGCCCCCGGCGACGTGCGCGCCGCGATCGGCTACGTCTCGCAGGGCACCGGAACGGACCCCAACCTCACCGCGACGGAGAACCTGGAGATCGCCGGACGCATGCGGGGCCTCGGCGGCCCCGACGCCAGGGCGCGCGCCGCACGGCTGCTGGCCGAGTTCGGGCTCGACGACGCGACCCGCCGGCCGGTGCGCACGTTCTCCGGCGGAATGCGCCGGCGCCTCGACGTGGCCGCGGCCCTCGTGCACCGCCCACAGGTGCTGTTCCTCGACGAGCCCACCACGGGCCTCGACCCCGAGGCCCGTGCGGCGATGTGGGCCGAGATCCGGCGCCTGTCCGGCGAGGAGTCCCTCACCGTGGTGCTCACCACGCACTACATGGAGGAGGCCGACCGGCTGGCCGACGAGCTGCTGCTGGTGAACCGCGGGCGCGCCGTCGCCCAGGGCACGCCCGATGCGCTCAAGGCCGCCCTGCACGGCGATGCGGTCCGCGTGACGCTCATCGAGCCGGATCAGCTCGCCGTCCGCGCCGCGGTCTCCCCCGTCCCAGGGCTCCGCGACGTGCTCGTCGAAGCGGCCGGCGTGGACGGCCTGCTCGTCGCCCGCACGGACGACGCCGCCACTGCGGTCGGTGCGGTCATCGCCGCGCTCGACGGCGCCGGGATCCGCTACGGCCAGGTCTCGGCGTCCCACCCCACTCTCGACGACGTGTACCTGCACTTCGTCGGTCACACCTTCGGCGACGCTCCTGCGGCCGCCCTCACGGAAGAAGTCGCCGCATGAGCGCGATCGCCCTCTCCCCCTCCTTCGCCGGCACCCCCGCGCGCCCCGGCTGGTTCACCCAGACCGGGCAGGTGCTGCGCCGCTGGTCGATCGTGTCGATCCGCCAGGCCTGGGGCCCCGTCATGAGTCTCATCCAGCCGGTCATCTGGATCCTGCTGTTCGGGCAGGTGTTCCGCACGCTCGGCGCCCTCCCGCAGTTCGGCGGACACGGCTACGTCGACTATCTGGTCCCCGGAATCCTGATGATGACGGTGCTGTACTCCGGCGCATGGGCGGGCACCGGCTACATCGACGACATCGACTCCGGAGTCATGGACCAGTACCTGACCTCGCCGCTGCGGCGCTCGTCGATCATCGCGGGCCAGCTCCTGCAGCAGCTCGTGATCAACGTCCTGCAGTCCCTCGTGGTCCTCGGCATCGGCTGGCTCGGCGAAGCCCGCTATCCCGGTGGCATCGGCGGCGTGCTCGTCGCCCTGGGTGTTGCGACGCTGCTCGCGACGATCTTCTGCTGCGCCTCCACGGCGGTCGCACTCACCTCGCGCAGTCAGATCGCGCTCATCAGCCTGTCCCAGCTGATCGTGCTGCCCGCGACGTTCCTGTCGACGACGATGATGCCCGCGACGGCCATGCCGGACTGGGTGCAGACCGTCTCCCGGTGGAATCCGATGACCTGGGCGGTCGAGCTCGGTCGCGGCGGCCTCACCGGCTCCTACCCGGCCGAGGGCTGGTGGCAGGCCGGGGGCCTCTCCGCACTGGCCGTGCTCGCGTTCGCCTGGGCGCTCGGCGCGATCCGCAGCTACCAGCGTTCGATCTGACGCCCGTCGGTCCTGCCGCGGGCGCGAAGAAGGGGTGGATGCCATCGCATCCACCCCTTCTCACGCAGAACTCAGGAGGCGAGGACCTCGTCGAGCAGCGCCCCGGCCTTCTCCTCGTCGGTCTTCTCCGCGAGCGCGAGCTCGGAGGTGAGGATCTGACGGGCCTTGGCCAGCATGCGCTTCTCCCCCGCGGACAGCCCGCGGTCCTGATCGCGGCGCCACAGGTCGCGGACGACCTCGCTGACCTTGATCACATCGCCGGAGGCGAGTTTCTCGAGGTTCGCCTTGTAACGGCGCGACCAGTTGGTCGGCTCCTCGGTGAACGGGGCGCGCAGCACCTCGAACACCCGATCCAGCCCCTCTTGTCCGATCACGTCGCGAACGCCGACCAGGTCGACGTTCTCCGCAGGCACCTCGATGATGAGGTCTCCCTGCGTGACGTTCAGCTTCAGGTACTTCTTGGTCTCCCCCTTGATCACACGGTCCTTGACCTCGATGATCGTCGCGGCGCCGTGGTGCGGATAGACCACGGTCTCACCAACCTCAAAAAGCATAAAGTCGTGTCCTTTCGGCAACCTCCAGGATACCACAGCGGGAATGCGCTAAGGTTCGCGCCCCCTGCACCGGCCGACCGCCCCGCGCGCAGGCGGGGCGAGCCGTGCGGCGCGGGCGCGTGCCCCTAGAATGGTGCTGGATCATCACGTGAATTTTCTGGAGGACCCGTGAAATCGCGCCTTGCTGCGTCCATCGCCCTCAGCGCCCTCGTCATCGTCGGCGCCACCGGATGCGCCGGGATCACTCCGCAGGCGACCACCATCGACTATTCGGCCTCCGACGGCGCGAACGTGCCGAAGAGCGGCCCGATCGAGGTCCGCAACGCCTTCGTCGTCGTGGACGAGGCCGGCACGCTCGGCAACCTCGTCGCGGGTCTGGTCAACACCACCTCCGACGCTCAGACGATCCACATCTCGGTCGGGGACGGCCCGAGCCAGAGCGTGCGCATCGCGGGCCAGAAGTCGGTCAGCCTCGGCGGCGACGACGCGGAGCCGATGACCTTCGAGAGCCTCGACACCAAGGCCGGGGAGACCATCGAGGTCTACTTCCAGTCCGGCGACGCCGAGGGCATCAAGTACTCGATCCCCGTGCTCGACGGCACCCTGCCGTACTACTCGAAGCTGGTCCCGACCCCGCAGCCCAGCCCGACCACGAAGCCGGTCGCGCCCGCCGTCGAGGTGACCCCGACGCCCAGCGAGACCCCGGTCGGCTGAGCCCTTCGTTCTCCGCAGAGAGCCCCCGGGATCCGTGAGGATCCGGGGGCTCTCGCGTGTGCGGCGGGGGCGTCCCGCGAACGGCGGACTCAGCCCTCGAAGCGGTAGCCGAGTCCGCGCACGGTGACGAGCATCACCGGCTCGGACGGGTTCTGCTCGATGCGCGAGCGGATCCGCTTGATGTGCACGTCGAGCGTCTTGGTGTCGCCGAAGTAGTCGCTCCCCCAGACCCGGTCGATCAGCTGGCCGCGGGTGAGCACCCGGCCGGAGTTGCGCATGAGCACCTCGAGCAGCTCGAACTCCTTGAGGGGCATGTTGATCACCTCGCCGTCGACCGCGACGGTGTGCCGGTCGAGGTCGACCGAGACGCGACCGCCCTCGAGGATCCGCTCGTCGACGTCCTCCTCGGCCTGCACGACCCGTCGCAGCACGGCGCGCATGCGGGCGAGCAGCTCGCGCGACGAGTAGGGCTTGGTGATGTAGTCGTCGGCGCCGAGCTCGAGACCCACGACGATGTCCACCTCGGAGTCCTTGGCGGTGAGCATGATGATCGGCACGGCCGAGCCGGTGCGGATCTGTCGGCACACCTCGGTGCCCGGCATCCCCGGCAGCATCAGGTCGAGCAGGACGATGTCGGCCCCGCTCTCGCGGAACAGGGCGAGAGCGGTGGGACCGTCCTCGGCGATCTCGACCTCGTAGCCCTCGCGGCGCAGCAGGTACGCGAGCGGGTCGGCGAGATCGGGTTCGTCTTCGACGAGGAGGATGCGGGTCATACGAGTTCTCCGGTATCGGTGCGGATCGGGTCCGTGGTCGTGGCGGGCGACGCGGCGAGGCGCGCGGCTTTGCGCGCCTCGCGCTTCTTCTTGCTCTTGTCCTTGGCGGGCTTCTTGCGCTTGCCCCCATCGTCCTCGACATCGGGCGCCGCGATCTGCGGCAGGCGCATGGTGAAGGTGGATCCGCGGCCCGGGCGCGACCACAGCCGCACCTCGCCGCCGTGGCGCTGCGTGGCGTGCTTCACGATCGACAGCCCGAGACCGGTGCCTCCGGTGCGTCGCGAGCGGGCTTCGTCGGCTCGGTAGAAGCGCTCGAAGATGCGGTCGCGGTCGGCCTCGTCGATCCCGATCCCCTGGTCCGAGACCGAGATCTCGACCACGCCGTCGTCGACCCGCACGCCGACCCCCACGCGCGATCCGCGCGGCGAGTAGACGATCGCGTTGGCGATGAGGTTGCCGACCGCCTCGATGAGGATCTGCGCGTCGCCCTGCACCCACGCGCCGCGGTCGCCGCCCCGGGTGAGCTCGACGCCGGCGGAAGCGGCCTGCACCGCGTGCCCCTCGACGCTCGTGGCGATGACCTCGTCGATCGCGACCGGGCCGAACGCTCCGAGCCCGTCGGAGGACTGCAGACGGGAGAGGCTCATGATGCGCCCGGTGAGCTGCCCGAGTCGTCCCGCCTCCGCCTGGATCCTGGTGGCGAACGCGCGCACCTGGGCGGGATCCTCCGCGGCCGACTCGATCGCCTCGGCCAGCAGGCTCACCGCTCCGACCGGGGTCTTCAGCTCGTGGCTCGTGTTGGCGACGAAGTCGGTGCGCATCTGCTCGAGGCGCTCCTGCTCCGTGACGTCGCGGATGATGAGCAGGGTCAACCGGGGTCCGATCCGGCTCGCCCGTGCTGCGACCAGACGCGGATCCAGGTTGCGGCCGCCGCGCGTCAGGCGCAGCGTGCTGGTCTGCGATCCGCCCTCGCGCACCGAACGCACGAGCTGGCGCAGCTCCGGGTTCTCCAGCGTGGCGCCGACCCCGATCCCGAAGCGCGTGGCCGCCGCGCTCGCGGCGGTGACGAGACCCGAGGGATCGACCGCGCAGGCCGCGTCGTCCATGGCCGCCAGCACGTCGGTGAGGCCGTCCGGAAGCTCGCTGGACGCCTGCTGCTCGGCGGCGGTCCGCGCCCGCATCGCGGCCACGATCATCGCGGCGATGCCTGCGCCGATCGCGACTCCCAGCCCGAGGGCGAGGAGGGCGAGCAGAGTGCTGTCCATGGGTCCAGCGTAGAGGTCGTTCACCCCCCGGATCGGCGGATTCGCGCCTCTCGCGCCCCCTGGCGCGCTAGTGTTCACGAGGACGGCACCAATCGTTAACCTTCGCCGAAGAGAATCGCCACGTGCGTGTCACGGCCCGTGGCGGGCACCGTCCCGTGCCCGCTCTGCGGGCCGCCGTGCGACTCAGACCATCCGGTGCCCCGGGTCACAGAACGAAAGGTGCGCAGCCATGCGCGAAGTCTTCCACCAGTCCCTCGAGCACCTGCAGTCGCAGCTCGTCGAGATCGCCGACCTCGTGGCCGTGTCGATCGAGAAGGCCACCCGCTCGTTCGCGACCAGCGATGTCGCCCTCGCCGAGGAGGTCATCGCGGACGACGCCCGCATCGACGAGCTCGCGGTCGCGCTCGACGAGCAGGCCATCGAGATCCTCGCCCGTCAGCAGCCGGTCGCCCGCGACCTGCGCATCGTCGTCACCGCGCTGCGCGTGAGCGCATCGCTCGAGCGCATGGGCGACATGTCCGAGCACATCGCCCAGCTCGCGCGGCTGCGCTTCCCCGAGCGCGCCATCCCGAAGGGCCTCAAGGGCACCTTCACCCGCATGGGCGAGCTGGACGTGGAGATCGCTCGCACGCTCGCGGAGCTGCTCCGCACTCAGGACCTGCGCTTCGCGGACACCATCCGCAACGCCGACGACGACGTGGACGAGCTGCACGCCAGCGTCTTCGAGAAGGTGCTCAGCGACAACTGGAAGGGCGAGGCGGGCGCGACGGTCGATGCCACCCTGGCCAGCCGGTACCATGAGCGTTTCGCCGACCACGCGGTCGCCGTCGCGAAGAAGGTCGTCTACCTGGCCACCGGCGACTGGGCCATCGACGAGGAGGACATCGCCCTCGCCGTCGAGGCGCAGCACGAGGCGGAGTCCGGATCCGGCCACGCCTGACCCCTCGCGTCGAAGATCCGCCCCACCGTCCGGTTCGGGGCGGATCTTCACGTTTCGGGGCGGGCCACGGCCGCGAGCTCCGGGAGAACGCGCCCCGAGACGACGGATCCCGCCCCGACCGGCTCAGAGAACCGGTCGGGGCGGGATCGACGTCTGCGGGGCTACTTCTTTCCCTGGTTCGCCACGGCGGCGGCGCCGGCGGCGGCGGCCTCCGGGTCGAGGTAGCGCCCGGGCCCCGTGGGCACGTTGTCCTCATCGAGCTCGTAGACCAGCGGGATGCCGGTGGGGATGTTCAGCTCGGCGATGTCCTCGTCGCTGATGCCGTCGAGGTGCTTCACGAGTCCGCGCAGCGAGTTGCCGTGCGCCGTCACGAGCACGGTCTTTCCGGCCTCGAGGTCGGGCACGATCGCCGAGGACCAGTACGGCAGCAGCCGGTCGATCACGAGCTTGAGCGACTCGGTGCGCGGAACCTCGCCGTCGATGCCCGCGTAGCGCGGGTCGTTCACCTGGCTGTACTCGCTCGCGTCGTCGAGCGGGGGCGGCGGAACATCGAACGAGCGGCGCCACAGCTGGAACTGCTCGGGACCGAACTCCTCGAGCGTCTGCGCCTTGTCCTTGCCCTGCAGAGCGCCGTAGTGACGCTCGTTGAGCCGCCACGAGCGGGTCACGGGGATCCACAGCCGGTCGGCGGCGTCAAGCGCGATGTTCGCGGTCTGGATCGCGCGGCTGAGCAGGGAGGTGTGCAGCACGTCGGGCAGTATTCCCGACTCGGCCAGCAGCTCCCCGCCGCGGCGGGCCTCGTTCTTGCCCTGCTCGGTCAGGCGGACATCCACCCAGCCGGTGAACAGGTTCAGTTCGTTCCATTCGCTCTGCCCATGACGGAGCAGGATGAGGGTGCGCGTCATGCTCCCAGCCTACGGCGTGCGCCGTGCCGCTCCGAAGCCGGGGTCCTCGCATGACGGAGATCGCTTATGCGACGCATAGCAGGCGCACAGGCCGGGATCCGGTCGCCCCGAGAGGATCCTTCTGTCAGCCACGAAAGGATCCGGACATGAGCACCTTCCCCGACCCGACCCGCACCCCCGACGGCCCCGCATACGAGGGCCGCCTGCTCGACCGCCCGGAGGAGGAGGTCGTGGATCAGGGCGCGCCGTTCGACATCCGCACCCTGATGTCCCGCCGCACGGTGCTGAGCCTCGTCGGGCTCGGCGCGGGCGGCGCGGTGCTGGCGGCCTGCGCGCCTGTCGCATCGAGCGCCGCTTCGACCGCCGCGTCGACCGCGGGCCCCACGGTCACGAGCACGCCCGCCCCCTCCGCGACGTCGACGGCGACCACAGCGGTGCCTGCGGCGGAGATCCCCGACGAGACGGCGGGTCCGTACCCCGGCGACGGCTCGAACGGCCCCGATGCGCTGGCCGACTCGGGCATCGTGCGTCAGGACATCCGCTCGTCGATCGGCGGCGGCGCCACGGCACCGGGCGTGCCGCTCACGTTCTCCCTGAACGTGCTCGACATGGCGAACGGAGATGCCCCGTTCGCCGGCGTTGCCGTCTATGCCTGGCACTGCAACGCCGCCGGCGGATACTCGATGTACTCGTCCGGCATCGAGGACGAGACCTATCTGCGCGGGGTGCAGGTCGCCGACGCGGATGGGCGGGTGTCGTTCACCTCCATCTTCCCCGGCTGCTACTCGGGCCGGTGGCCGCACATCCACTTCGAGGTCTATCCGAACGCCGCCGCCGTCACGGACTCCGCGAACGCGATCGCGACCTCACAGATCGCCCTGCCGCAGTCGGCGTGCGAGGCGGTGTACGCGACCGGGGGCTATGACGGCTCCGCGCAGAACCTCGCACAGACCTCGCTCTCCTCCGACAACGTGTTCGGCGACGACGGCGGGGCGCTGCAGATCGCCGCGATGACCGGCGACGCCGCAGGCGGCTACACGGCGACGCTCACCGTGCGGGTGGACACCCGGACGGCCCCGACCGGCGGATCGATGGGCGGCGGCCCGCGCTGACCTGCGCGCGACTAGGGCCGGGGCGGCGTACCCTGCGGTGCGGGATCCAGGTCCTTCCGGTACCAGCGATCGGCGTACGGCTCGGCATTGAACGCCTCGACCGACCGGAAGCCGAGGCTCTCGTACATCGCGCAGGCCTCCACGAGGTCGGAGCGGGTGTTCAGCCGGAGCGCGTGTATGCCGCGCCCGCGAGCATCCTCCTCGAGCGCCAGGATCAGCCGGCGCGAAACACCCCGCCCCCGCGCCGCCGGCATCGTGAAGACCTTGGTGAGCTCGGCATCGTCGCCGACGAAGCGCGCCCCGGCGGAGGCGACCACATCGCCGCCGTCCCGTGTCAGGAGCAGGATCCCGGTGTCGCCCTGGAGGTCGTCGTACGGCTCGTCCGCGAGGACCAGGTCGAGTTCGCCGTCCGTGGCGGGCCTGCCGTGGTACCGCGAGACCACCTCGGTCAGGTAGATGCGAACGATCCCGTCCGCGTCCGCGGTCCCGGGGATCCCGACCTCGATCGTCTGCACGGAGACAAGCCTAGGGCGACCGGACCGTGCGGGACTCCGGACCGGGCAGGATGGATCCATGGCGTCCTCTCCGCTCGGCCGGCCCACTCGCGGCACGACCGGCACCAACCGGCTGCGGCGCAACGACCGCTGGATCGCCGTGTCACCGGCCTTCCGCCGCGCGACGGATCCGCTCGTGATCGACCTCGGATTCGGCGCGAGCGGGGTGACCGCGTTCGAGCTCGCGACGCGGCTCGTCCGGGTGCGCGCGGACGCCGAGGTGCTCGGGCTCGAACTGGATCCCGAACGGGTCGCCACGGCGCGCGCGCAGCTCGCCGAACTCCGCGGCGGCGCGGGGCACTTCGCCGCCGACCTGCCGGTGTCCTTCGCGCGCGGCGGCTTCGAGGTGCCGCTGCCGAATGGACGGCGCCCTGCGGTGATCCGCGCCATGAACGTGCTGCGGCAGTATGACGAGGGCGACGTGCCGGACGCATGGGCGCGGATGGCGTCGCGCCTCGCCCCGGGCGGGCTGCTCGTGGAGGGCACGTGCGACGAGATCGGCCGCATCGCGAGCTTCATCGATGTGGATCCCGACGGCGTCGCGCAGCGCTTCACACTGTCGCTCCGCCTCGCGGACCTGGAACGGCCGTCGATCGTCGCCGAGCGCCTGCCCAAGGCCCTCATCCATCACAACGTGCCGGGCGAGCGGATCCACACCCTGCTCGAGGACCTGGACCGCGAGTGGGAGCGCGCCGCTCCCCTGTCCACGTTCGGGGCGACCCAGCGCTTCCTCGCCGCGGTCGCCGCCCTCCGCGACGCCGGGCACCCCGTGCTCGGCACGCGCGCCCGCTGGCGCCTCGGCGAGCTGACGGTGCCCTGGAGCGCGGTCGCACCGGCCTGAGCGGTCCGCACAGCGAAGCGAAGAAGCGACTTCTGCACGGATCTCGCGGGACGCACCCCGAGGGTACAAGTGCCCATCTATGCTGGCCCTCATCACGGACGGCGCGCAGAATGGAGGCATGTACATGTCCACGGACACGCTCGCGGTGATCGGCAGCGGCCTCGGCGGCCTGCTGACACTCGGCTTCGCGATGTTCGCGGGCTTCGCCTGGGTGATCCGCCGGATCGACACGGTCGAGCAGAAACTGGCCACCGGGATCGGCTCGGTCGAGTCGAAACTCGACACGAAGATCGACACGGTCGAGCAGCGACTCGACACGAAGATCGACTCCCTCGAGCGGAAGCTCGGCACGAGGATCGACTCCCTCGAGCGGAAGCTCGGCACGAGGATCGACTCCCTCGAGCGGAAGCTCGGCGCGAGGATCGACAGGGTCGAGCAGAACCAGGCCGAGTTCCGCACCTCCGTCGAGCACGAGTTCACCGAGGTCAAGGTCGCGATCGCGCGCATCGAAGGCCCGCGTCCTCGCCTCATCCTCGAGCGATAGAGCCGGGCCTCAGGCCTCAGGGAACGCCGCGCCGGTCAGCCGCAGCAGCGGGCGCGCCTTGACCACGGTCTCCGCGTACTCCTCGTCGGGATCCGAGAGCGAGACGATCGCCCCGCCGACGCCGTAGTCGAAGCCGCCGTCGTGCGCGACCAGGGTGCGGATCACGACGCTGAGGTCCACCGACCCGTCGAACGAGAAGTAGCCCAGGGCGCCGCTGTACAGCCCGCGCGGGCCGCCCTCCAGCCGATCCAGGATCGCCATCGTGCGCAGCTTCGGCGCACCGGTCATGGAACCGGGAGGGAAAGCCGCGCGCACGCACGCCACAGGGCTGTCGGCGAGCCGGGAGCGCACCGTGCTGACCAGCTGGTGCACGGTCGCGTAGCTCTCCACGCGGAACAGTCCGTCCACGTGCACGGATCCGAGCTCCGCCGTGCGCCCGAGATCGTGGCGGACGAGGTCCACGATCATGAGGTTCTCCGCGCGATCCTTCTCCGATGCGGCGAGCTCCGCCCGGATCCGCTCGTCTTCCTCCGGAGTGCCCCCGCGCGGACGGGTGCCCTTGATCGGACGGGACTCGACCGCGCCGTCCGCCGTGATCCGCAGGAACCGCTCGGGCGACGTGCTCAGCACGCTCACCCCGCCGAGGCGCAGGAACGCACCGAACGGCGCCGGATTCTGCGCGCGCAGCGCGAGGTAGGCGGCGAGCGGATCCCCCGCGCCGGGCGCCGCGGCGTGCAGCAGGTTCGTCAGGCAGGCCTCATAGGTCTCGCCCGCCGCGATCTCCTCCTGCGCCTCGGCGATGAGCCGAAGATAGTCGGCGCGGGAGTGCCGCGCCGTGAGCGCGAGCGACGGCGCGACGAAGGCATCCTGATGCGGTCCTGCCCCGTCGGACGACGCCGTCTCGAGCGCGGCGATCCTGGCCGCCGTCCGGGTGAGCCAGGCCTCGTCGTCGAGGGCGAGCAGATGGATCCGCTCCTCCTCGTGGTCGACCACCAGCGCGCGATCGAGGCGGACCAGCGCCGCGTCGGGCGTGGCGGCGTGACGCCCATGCGGGGACCCGCACTCCGCGCGCAGCTCGTAGCCGAGCGCTCCGACCCAGCCCAGCGCGAACGGGAGGTCGCCCTCCTCGGTCGCGGTGGCCGCGAGTTCCGCGTCGAGCCAGTCGAAGAAGCCCGTCCGCAGCACGCGCTCCTCCGCGCCATCATGCAACGTCACCGTGCCCGCCTGCACGTCAGCGATCGCCGTCGGCAGGTCGTCCCCACCGCCGAGGATCGAGTAGCGGGCGCGGGGATCCCCGGGGCGGTTCCCGTCCAGCCACACGGCCTGCGTCGCCTCGCCGAAGAGCTCGGTGAACAGCGTCCGAGTCGTGATGCGCAGGGGCAGCGTGCGTCGCCGCACGGCGCGCCGCGCAGCGCGCGCGGGGGGCGGGGGTTCCACCGGGACGTCCGCGGAAACGGGCGGCGGCCGGCGCGCCGGCGTCGCGCGCGCGAACGCCACGAAGTTCGCCATCATGTGCGCACCGTCGAGGGTGCCGATCGACTCGGGGTGGAACTGCACGCCCCACAACGGCAGCTCGCGGTTCCGGATCCCCATGATCACGCCGTCGTCCGCGCGCGCGGTGACGACCAGCGCGTCCGGGACGTCGTCGATCATGAGCGAGTGATAGCGGACCACCTCGACGGGCGAGGGGAGCCCCCCGAAGACGCCGCTGCCGTCGTGCGCGACCAGGGAGGGCCTGCCGTGCCGCGGTTCGGGGGCGCGCCGCACCGCGGCGCCGAAGGCGTGTCCGATCCCCTGGTGACCGAGGCACACGCCGAGCAGCGGGATGCGCTGCTCGGCCGCGGTCCGGATCGCGTCGGCGCAGATCCCGAAGTCCTCCGGAACACGGGGATCGCCCGGTCCCGGCGACAGCACGACCGCGTCGTACCGGTCGAGGACGGACGGATCCCACCCGGCCCAGTCGTTGTGCACGACGTCGGGGATCCGGCCGGCGGTCGCCGCGATCTGGTGCACGAGGTTGTACGTGAACGAGTCGTAATTGTCGATCAGCAGGATGCGCAGTGGCCGGGGCTCCCCGGTCTCCGCACCCGGGGCGGCATCGGTCCCCGCGCTCTCGATCTCCGAGCCCACCGGTGGCACCGCGTCAGTGCGCGTCGCGCGGATCCGGCGCGGACGGCCGGCGGGAGAGTCGCGTCAGCCGGGGGATCTCCGCCGTCGCCCCGGCGTCGCCGGGGACGATGACCTCCTGCGCGGCCGCGACGTCGCCGTCCGGCGTGCGCACCACGAGGTCGCCGATCGGCGCGCGCCGCGACAGGATCGCCAGGGCGATCGGGCCGAGCTCGTGATGTCGTGCGGCCGAAGTGATGTGCCCGACCTCGTCTTCGGCGCCGTCCGGACCCACGGCCAGCACCGGAGCGCCCGCATCGGGCAGCAGGCTCTCGCTGCCGTCCAGGTGCAGGGCGGCGATACGGCGGGGCGGGTGCCCCAGGTTGTGCACCTTCGCCACGGTCTCCTGGCCTCGGTAGCAGCCCTTGTTCAGATGCACGGCGCTGCGGATCCAGTCCGTCTCGTGCGGCAGCGAGCGCTCGTCCACCTCGGCGGCCCAACGGGGACGCCAGGCCGCGATCCGCAGGGCCTCCGCGGCGAGCGCTCCGGCCCAGCTCGTCTCGGAGCCCGCGGCGAGCGCCGCGGCCGCAGGCTCGTCGAGCACAGCGGTGCGCCAGTGGTAGCCGGAGCCGGGGTGCTCGCCGACGTGGTACTGATGCCCGCCGGGCTGCACGGTCGGCCACGGATCGGTCCAGATGACCGCCTGCCCTTGCGGGGCGAGCGCGGCCTGCTGCGCGCGCTGCTCCGCACCCGCGCCGGCGAAGAAGCCGACGACGAGCAGTTCCGGTCGCACCGCGACCTTCACGTCGGCACGGAACACCATGCGCTGCAGCCAGGTCGCCAGAGGCTCGGCGTCGGCGGTGTCGGCGATGAGCCAGGTCGAGGAGCCGTCGTCGAAGACGGCGGCGACGTGCTCGACCCGCCCCTGCGGGTCGAGCACGAGCAACTCCGTACTCTGCCCGGCCTGCAGACGCGCGACGGACTGCGAGGTGATGGAGTCCAGCCAGGTGAGCCGTTCGGATCCGGTCAGCTCGATCACGGTGCGGTCCCCGAGCGGCACCAGCGCCTCACCGCGCTCCAGAGCGCGCTGTTCGCGGATGGGATCCCCGAAGTGCAGGACGACGTCGCCCTCCGCGATCGCCCCGGCCAGGGACGGGAAGCCGGCCATGATCAGACCTTCGCCAGTCGGGCGGATGCGTGCGAGCGCAGCCCCGCGCCGAGCGCGGCGATGTCCCAGGCCCAGAGCAGGTGGCCATCGACCAGGCCGTACATCCGGGTCGCGGCGCCGTACTCCTTGGCTCCTTCGGCACGCACGACGGCATCGGTGGCGATGTCGATGCGCGGTCCGTCGATGCGGCCGAGGTAGAGCTCGAGCATGCCGTCCGAGTGCGCGATCGAGACCTCGATCGCGAAACCGCCCTCGGGCC
This sequence comes from Microbacterium sp. NPDC056052, assembly GCF_042266785.1. NCBI lineage: Bacteria > Bacillati > Actinomycetota > Actinomycetes > Micrococcales > Microbacteriaceae > Microbacterium > Microbacterium sp. NPDC056052. Next base: position 115,067 of record NZ_JBHJWV010000008.1, on the reverse strand, counting down.
GCCGCAGCGCTTCGACGTCATCCACCGTGCGCGCTGCGACGCGGGCCTCGCGTGGCGGGAGCAGTCCCGGCCCGGCATCCTGCGCCTCGGCGGGACGCGCCAGACGCCAGAACCCCGACTCGGCGACGAGCCCCACCGGCTCGCCGTCCTCCGGGGTGAAGGTCGCGGTCGCCGCGTAGTTCAGGAACGGCCCGCCGTCGTGGCTGAAGCTCACGCGATGCGCGAACTCGCCCTGATAGCGGTGCGCGTCATCATCGCCGTCGGGTCCTGGGACCTCGTAGTCGATGACGCCGGTGCCCTCCCAGACACCGAGCAGCCAGGACAGCGGCACGATGTCGGCGGGCAGGTCGGAGGGGAGATCGAGCACGTGGAGCCTTCTCTCAGCAGTCGTCGCGGGGCAGGCGCTGATCAGCGCTGGCCGCGGAACAGGTTGACCAGGACGGCCCCTGCGCAGAAGGTGATCGCGAGCCCCGCGAGGACCAGCAGGCCGACGAAGAAGAGTTCGAGCGCGACGATGTCCATACGACTACTCTATGCCGTCCGCAGCCCCCGCCGCGCCGGGCGGGGCCCGCTGTGACGCACGGGGCTCAGGCGCCGAACAGCGCCGCGATGCCGAAGCCGGCGGAGACGATCCCCATCACCAGGAGCGCGCCGAGGCTCCCGGCCGAGACGCGCAGGATGAACCCGCGGGTCTCGCCGCGGAAGAGCTGGACGGCGAAGGACAGCAGCACGCAGATCCCGAACCCGATCGCGTACCAGGTCATCAGACGATCGTCGGGCGCGACGACGCCGATGAGGATCGCGCCCACTGCGGCGACGGCCCAGGTGACGACGAGCCCGACGAAGGGGCTGCGCGGAGCGAGGACGGGATCGGCCATGCGCCCATTGTCACCCATCCGCGCTGTGCGTGCAGTCCTGAGTAAGGTGTCAACAGGAAAGGATCCGCGTGGCGCAACTGCTGGTTCTGACGTCGTCTCCCGCCGAGGCGCCGGTTCTGCCCGCCCTGGAACTGCTCGGCCATCGCGTCCGGACGATTCCGGCGCAGCCGGCGGAGCTGGTGACCGCGCCCGACGCGGACGCCGTGATCGTGGATGCGCGCACCGACCTCGTGGCGGCCAAGTCGCTGTGCACGCTGATCCGCACCACGGGACTGCGCGGGCCTCTGCTGCTGGTCGTCACCGAGGGCGGGATGACCGCGGTGAACGGCGAATGGCGCATCGACGACGTGCTGCTCACGGGGGCCGGCCCGGCCGAGATCGACGCACGCATCCGGCTCGCCCTGTCCCGTGACGCGCCGTCCAACGAGCCCGTCAAGGTGCAGACCTCGGGGCTGACGATCGACGAGCAGTCCTACTCCGCCAAGCTGCGCGGCACCCCGCTGGATCTCACCTACAAGGAGTTCCAGCTGCTGCACTTCCTCGCCACGCATCCCTCCCGCGTGTTCACGCGCGAGCAGCTGCTCAGCGAAGTCTGGGGCTACGACTACTTCGGCGGCACCCGCACGGTCGACGTGCACGTGCGGCGGCTGCGGGCCAAGCTCGGCGACCAGGAGCACATCATCGGCACCGTGCGCAACGTCGGCTACCGCTTCAACGTCGACGAGGACGAGGCCCGCCCTGTCGCCCCCGGCGCCCGCTGAGCGGGTCCGCGTGACGGCGTCATCCGGGCCGTGAGGCGGACCGCGGATCCGGATCTCGTCGCGTTCACCTGCAGGTCACGTCATCCTGCAATGATGGGGCGCATGATCGATCCCGCACTGGCAGACTCCGGACTCGGCGATGCCGAGGACGATGACTTCGACGAGCTCATCGCTCCGAACGATGCGCTCCTCCCGGAGAACCGGTACCTCGACCGCGAGCTGAGCTGGCTGGCGTTCAACCAGCGCGTGCTGGAGCTCGCCGAGGACGAGACGCTCCCGGTGCTCGAGCGGGCGAACTTCCTCGCGATCTTCGCGAGCAACCTGGACGAGTTCTTCATGGTGCGCGTCGCCGGCCTCAAGCGCCGCATCGTCACGGGCCTCGCCGTGCCCACCAACGTCGGACGCGCCCCGGCCGACGTGCTGGCCGACATCTCCGCGGACGCCCACACGCTGCAGCGGCGCCATGCCGCCGCGTGGACCGGGATGATCCGCCCCGCGCTCGCGGCCGAGGGCATCACGATCGTGGACTGGGACGACCTGGACGGCGAGGCCAAGGCCGAGCTCACCGACTACTTCCAGGCGAATGTCTTCCCGGTGCTGATGCCGCTCGCGGTCGACCCCGCGCACCCGTTCCCGTACATCTCGGGCCTGTCGCTGAACCTCGCGATCCGGATCCGCAACGCCCGCACCGGCCGGCAGGAGTTCGCCCGCCTCAAGGTGCCGCCCATGCTGCCGCGCTTCGTCGAGGTGCCCTCGGTGAATGGCGAGCTGCGCTTCATCCGCCTCGAGGAACTGATCGCGAACCACCTCGACGACCTCTTCCCCGGGATGGAGGTGCTCGACCACCACGCGTTCCGGCTCACCCGGAACGAGGACGTGGAGATCGAGGAGGACGAGTCGGAGAACCTCATCCAGGCGCTCGAGGCCGAGCTGCTGCGCCGCCGCTTCGGCCCGCCGATCCGGCTCGAGATCACCGACGACATGGACGACGTGACGCTCGATCTGCTCCTCAACGAGCTCGACATCACCGACCAGGAGGTCTACCGGCTCCCCGGACCCCTCGACCTGCGCGGCCTGTTCGGGCTGGGCCGGATCGATCGCCCCGACCTGCGATACACCCCGCACGTGCCCACGACCGCGCTGGCGTTCAAGCCGGGTGCGAACGAGCGCATCGACATCTTCAAGGCGATCCGCAAGGCGGACGTGCTCGTGCACCACCCCTACGAGTCGTTCACGACGAGCGTCGTCGCCTTCCTCGAGCAGGCCGCACGGGATCCGCACGTGCTCGCGATCAAGCAGACGCTGTACCGCACCTCGGGCGACAGCCCGATCGTGCAGGCGCTCATCGACGCCGCAGAGTCCGGCAAGCAGGTGCTCGCACTCGTCGAGGTGAAGGCGCGCTTCGACGAGGCGAACAACATCGTGTGGGCGCGCAAGCTCGAGAAGGCCGGGGTGCACGTCGTGTACGGCCTGGTGGGGCTGAAGACGCACTGCAAGCTCGTCAACGTCATCCGCGAGGAGGACGGCGTGCTGCGCAGCTACAGCCACATCGGCACGGGCAACTACAACCCGAAGACCAGCCGCATCTACGAGGACTTCGGTCTGTTCACCGCAGACCCTCAGGTCGGCAAGGACCTCACCCGCCTGTTCAACGAGCTCAGCGGCTATGCCATCGAGAAGAAGTTCAAGCGCCTCCTGGTCGCCCCGCTGCACCTGCGGAAGGGCCTGCTCCGGCACATCGAGAAGGAGCGCGAGAACGCTCTCGCCGGAAAGCCGGCGCACATCCGGATCAAGGTGAACTCGATGGTGGACGAGCAGATCATCGACGCCCTGTACCGGGCGAGCGCGGCGGGCGTGCCGGTCGATGTGTGGGTGCGCGGCATCTGCAGCCTGCGCACGGATCTGCCCGGCGTCACCGACAACATCACGGTCCGCTCCATCCTCGGGCGCTACCTCGAGCACTCGCGCATCTTCGCGTTCCACAACGACGGCGATCCGCAGGTCTTCATCGGCAGCGCCGACATGATGCACCGCAACCTCGACCGCCGGGTGGAGGCGCTCGTGCGGGTCACCGATCCCGCCCACATCGATGAGCTGCTGGCCTTCTTCGACCTCGCCCTCTCCCCCGGCACGTCGTCCTGGCACCTCGGAGCGGACGGCGTCTGGACGCGGCGCGCGTTCTCCGAGGTTGGTACTCCGCTCGTCGACCTGCAGGATAGGACCATGTCGCAGATCCAGCAGCGTCGCAGGGCCAGGGCGGTGCGATGACCCCCAGCCCCCTCGGACCATCCACCGCCACCGCGGACACCACGGGTGTCACGGTCGTCGCCGACCGCCCCGACCGCGCCGTGTACGCCGCCGGTGGCCTGGTGTGGCGCGTCTTCGAGGACAAGCTGCGGATCCTGCTGATCCATCGCACGAAGTACCGCGATGTGACCCTGCCCAAGGGAAAGGTCGACCCGGGCGAGATGCTCGCGGAGACCGCGGTGCGGGAGATCTTTGAGGAGACCGGGATCCGCGTCTCGCTCGGCGCTCCGGTGGGCGTCTCCCGGTACACGATGGCCAACCGCAAGCAGAAGGTCGTGCACTACTGGGCCGCGGAGGCCACCGACGAGGCCGTGCGCGCATCCGCGTTCGTGCCCAACCGCGAGATCGCGGCGCTCGAATGGGTGAGCCTGAAGAAGGCGCGCGCGCGACTCAGCTACCCGGTCGACATCGAGATCCTGGACGCGTTCGCGAAGCTCGTCGATGACGGCGCTCTGCGCACCTTCCCGCTCGTGGTGCTGCGGCACGCGAAGGCCGCCAACCGCGGCGTGTGGCTCGGATCCGACGCGTCGCGTCCGCTGACCCCGCGCGGCCACGCCCAGTCGAAGGCGATCGTGGGGCCCCTGCGGGCGTTCGGCGTGGAGCGGATCGTGTCCAGCGACGCCCGTCGCTGCGTGGAGACGGTGATGCCCCTGTCCAAGGCCATCGGGCACAAGATCCGCAAGACCGACCTGCTCAGCCAGGACGCATGGGAGCAGGGTCTGTCGGATCCGCGCACGGTGATCGGGAAGCGCGTGCGCTCGGGCAAGGCCGCCGTCCTGTGCAGCCACGGACCGGTGCTGCCCGACATCCTCCGCGAGATCGCGCTGGCCACCGGCACCATGCACGGCTCGTATCTCGGCAGCGCCTCCGCCCTCGAGGTCGGAGCCTTCAGCGTCGTGCATCTCAGCGCGACCAACCCCGGATCCGGCATCATCTCGATCGAGACGCACCTGCCGAAGATCTGAACCGGCGCAGATCGTCGTTCACCCCCCGTTTACCTTCGATCTTTGATCGCGTAACAGACGACGCATATCGTCTGGCGTGGCCCTGCACCAGGGCACACTCGACACAGCGAAGGACTTACATAGTGAAGCTCAACCGCATCACCACCCTCGGCGCTGCCGGCGTGCTCGCCGCGATCGCGCTTGCGGGTTGCTCTGCCACGCCCAGCAGCACGAGCACCGACTCCCCCTCGGCGGCGCCGACCTCGAGCGCGATCACCTCGAAGATCGACGCGTCGCTGACCGGCACGATCACCTCGGGCGGATCGAGCGCTCAGGCCAACGCGCAGGCTGCGTGGACTGCCGCATACAACGCGCAGGTCAAGGGCGTCACCATCAACTACGACAAGTCCCAGGGCTCGGGCGGCGGCGTCACCAACTTCCTCAGCGGCGCGTACGACTTCGCCGGATCCGACTCCCCGCTGAACGCGGACCAGACCACGTCGTCGAAGGCCCTGTGCACCGAGGGCGGGATGAACATCCCGGTGTACCTCGACGGTGTCGCCATCGTCTTCAACGTCCCCGGCGTGACGGACCTCAAGCTCAGCGGCGAGACCATCGCCAAGATCTTCTCCCTGAAGATCACCGACTGGTCCGACGAGGCCATCACCAAGGACAACGGCAAGGCGCTCCCCGCCGGCAAGATCACCACGGTGGCGCGCTCGGACGGCTCCGGCACCACGGCGAACTTCACCAACTACCTCGCCGGCACGCAGTCCTCCGTCTGGACCTTCCCCGCGGGCAAGGACTGGCCAGTCGAGGGCGACGTCTCCAAGCAGAAGGGCGGCTCGGGCGTCGTGCAGGCCGTGGAGGCCGGCACCGGCACCATCGGCTACGCCGACCACTCCGCCATCGGCAAGCTCGCCAGCGCGTCGATCCTGCAGGACGGCAAGGCGGTCGCGTTCAGCCCCGAGGCCGTCTCGAAGACGTTCGACGTCGCCGCGGTGGACGCCTCCAACGGCGTCGCCGGCGACCTGTCGAAGAAGTTCGACTACTCGAAGCTGACCGCCGAGACCTACCCGATCCCGCTGGTCTCCTACGCGATCGCGTGCACCACCTTCAAGACGCCGGCTCAGGCCGCGCTCGTGAAGAGCTACATCGGCTTCATCGACAGCACGATCGGCCAGCAGGTCGCCGTGAAGAACGCCGGTGCGGCGCCGCTCCCGGACTCCGTCCTCAAGGCAGCCCAGGAGTCGCTCGCGACCATCAAGTAAGCATCAGGCCGGCCCGGGTCGGCTCTTCGGAGCCGACCCGGGCTGGGCTGGGCAGCCGACCCGATCGGAGGCCCTGCCGAGTTTCCGTGCTGGCCCGATCCCTCTCCTGCCTCCGGCCGGAGCACAAAGAAAGACGCTCACACATGCGAGATCTAGAGTGGCACCGTGACTGACGTCGCGCAGCGTGAGGAGACGACCCCGATCGTCTCCGAGAAACTCATCGGCAAGCGTCGCGCAGGCGACAGCTTCTTCCTGGGCCTGTCGACGACGGCCGCCGCGTCCATCATGGTGATCCTCGCCGGTGTCGCGATCTTCCTGATCCTCAAGGGCCTTCCCGCCATCACGGCGAACTGGGAGACGAACAGCGACCTCGCCGGCTACCAGAACAAGAACTGGGGCAGCTTCTGGAACTACGTCGCCCCGCTGCTCTGGGGCAGCATCTGGTCGGCGCTGATCGCACTCGTCCTCGGCGCCCCGGTCGCGATCGGCATCGCGCTGTTCATCTCGCACTACGCGCCCCGCCGGCTCGCCAGCGCGCTCGCGTATGTGGTCGACCTGCTCGCCGCCGTGCCGTCGATCGTGTTCGGCCTGTGGGGCGTCATCGTGATCCGCCCCTTCCTGCTGCCGCTCGCCGAGTTCCTCAACCAGTACTTCGGGTGGATCCCCCTGTTCCAGGGCCCTGTATCGAGCACGGGCTCGACCATGCTCGCCGGAGGCGTCGTCCTCGCGGTGATGATCCTGCCGATCGTCACCGCGCTCACCCGCGAGATCTTCCTGCAGACGCCTCGGCTGCACGAGGAGGCCGCCCTGGCGCTCGGCGCGACGCGCTGGGAGATGATCCGGCTGGCGGTCTTCCCCTACGCACGCAGCGGCATGGTCTCCGCCATCCTGCTCGGACTCGGGCGGGCGCTCGGCGAGACGATGGCGATCGCGCTGATCATCTCGCCGTCACTGCTGTTCTCGGTCGCCGTACTCACCGACGGATACAACTCGCAGACGATCGCGGCGAACATCGCGAACAACTTCCCGATCGCCACCGACCTGCAGCGCTCCGCACTGATCGGCACCGGCCTCATGCTGTTCGTGGTGTCGCTCGCCGTCAACATGATCGCTCGCGGCATCCTCGGCCGTTCCGATCGCAAGGCTCGCACCTCGCCGAAGATTGGAAAGCGCGTATGACCGCCGTCAGTTCGGCTCCGGTGACGGCACAGCCGTTGAGCCTGACCAGCGGGCAGCTGCCTCGCTGGATCGAACCCGTGCTCGCGATCGGCACCGCCGTGGTCGTGGCGGCCGTGCTCCTGGTGATCCAGCTGTTCAACCCGGCGGTGTGGCTCGTGCTCACCGCCATGATCTACCTCATCGCGATCGGCATCGGATCGGGCATCGTCGAGGGGCGCCGCAAGGCCGTCGACCGCGTCGTGCGCGGCCTCGTGGTGTGCGCCTTCGTCCTCGCCGTGGCGCCGCTGATCTCCACGCTCTGGACCGTGGTGGAGCAGGGCCTCAAGGTGCTGACCTGGGACTTCGTGACCAAGGTCGGCGGAAGCGTGTTCGACCCGAACACGCTGGCCGTGACGAACACCCCCGGAGCACTGCAGGCGGTCGTCGGAACGCTGATCATCACCGGAATCGCCGCACTCATCTCCGTGCCGATCGGCATCCTCGCCGCCGTGTACCTGACGGAGTACGCGCAGCCGAGCAACCCGCTGCGCCGGACGATCACGTTCCTCGTGGACGTCATGACGGGCATCCCCTCGATCGTCGCCGGTCTGTTCGCGTTCTCACTGTTCGCGCTCATCGTCGGCCCGAAGGCGTTCAGCGGCTTCTCCGCCTCGATCGCCCTGTGCGTGCTGATGATCCCGATCGTGATCCGCTCCACCGAGGAGATGATCCGTCTGGTGCCGAACGAGCTGCGGGAGGCTTCGCTCGCCCTCGGCGTGCCGCGCGCGACGACCATCATCAAGGTGGTGCTCCGCACGGCCGCGAGCGGCATCGTGACGGGCGTCGTCCTCGCCGTGGCCCGTGTCATCGGCGAGACCGCCCCGATCTTCATCGCGGCGAGCTTCACCGACAACTTCAACGCGAATCCCTTCAGCGGGCCCATGCAGACCCTCCCGGTGATGGCCTACACGGCCTACAGCTTCCCGGGCAAGGACATCGCCGCCTCGCAGGCGCAGGCCTGGGGCGCCGCCCTGCTGCTGGTCATCGTCGTCGTCATCTTCAACCTCATCGCTCGGATCGTCGCGAAGGCATTCGCGCCGAAGAGCCGCTAACTCAGGAAGGCACGCAGCGTGTCCAAGAGCATCGAAGTCAACGATCTGAACGTCTTCTACAGCGACTTCCTCGCCGTCGAGGGTGTGTCCATGAACATCGAGCCCCGCACGGTGACCGCCTTCATCGGTCCGTCGGGCTGCGGGAAGTCCACGTTCCTGCGCACCCTCAACCGGATGCACGAGGTCATCCCCGGCGCGACCGTCAAGGGGAACGTGTACATCGACGGTGAGGACCTGTACGCACCGGGCGTCGATCCGGTGCTCGTGCGCCGCCAGGTGGGCATGGTGTTCCAGCGGCCGAACCCGTTCCCGACGATGTCGATCAAGGAGAACGTGCTGGCCGGCGTCCGCCTCAACAACAAGCGGATCTCCGCCTCGGACGCGAACGACCTCGTGGAGAAGTCGCTCCGCGGCGCCAACCTGTGGAACGAGGTCAAGGACCGTCTCGACAAGCCGGGCGCGGGTCTTTCCGGCGGTCAGCAGCAGCGCCTCTGCATCGCCCGGACCATCGCCGTCTCCCCGCAGGTCGTGCTGATGGACGAGCCGTGCTCGGCCCTCGACCCGATCTCGACCTTCGCGATCGAGGAGCTCATCACCGAGCTCAAGAACGAGTTCACGATCGTGATCGTGACCCACAACATGCAGCAGGCCTCGCGCGTGAGCGACAAGACGGCCTTCTTCAACATCGCGGGCACGGGCAAGCCCGGCAAGCTCATCGAGTACTCCGACACCGCGACGATCTTCACGTCGCCGAAGGAGCAGGCGACCGAGGACTACGTCTCCGGCCGCTTCGGGTGATTCCCGCCTGATCCGTGAGGAGGGGCTCGGCGCTGCGGCGCCGAGCCCCTCCTGCGTTCCGGGACGCCGCGATCAGCGGTACTCGGGGTTCGCCTCGTAGCCCCAGCGCTCGCCGTCGTTCCAGGCCTCGCGGAGATTCCCGTAGGCGGGGATGCCACCGGCGTCCTTGAGCCGCCGCGCGGTGTGCAGCAGGTTCCAGGTCATGAACGTCGTGTTGCGGTTCGTGAAGTCGTTCTCCGGGCCGCCGGAACCCGGATCCAGATAGCTCGGGCCGGGTCCGATGGCGCCGATCCAGCCCGCATCCGCCGCGGGCGGGATCGTGAAGCCGATGTGCTGCAGGCTGTAGAGGATCGACATCGCGGCGTGCTTCACGCCGTCCTCGTTGCCGGTGATGATCGCGCCGCCGGTCTTGCCGTAGTAGACGTACTGGCCCTTGTCGTTGAAGAGGCCGCTCATCGCGTAGAGCCGCTCGATGAGCTTGCGGGTCATCGAGGCGTTGTCCCCGAGCCACAGCGGCCCGCCCACCACGAGGATGTCGGCGGCGTCGATCAGCGGCCAGATCCCGTCCGGCCACTCGTCTTCGGCCCAGCCGTGCTCGCGCATGTCGGGATAGACGCCGGTCGCGACGTCGTGATCGATGAAGCGGATGTTGTCGACGGTGACGCCCTGCGACCGCATCAGCGCGATGCTGCGATCCATCAGGCCCTGCGTGTGGCTGAGTTCGGGGCTGCGCTTGAGCGTGCAGTTGACGAACACGGCGCGGAGATCGTCGTAGGCCGCCGGAGCGGACGTTTGCTCTGCCATGGGGGCAGACTACGGCCATCGCCCTCGGCCGACCAGCCCCCTCGCGGAGCTCAGTCGCGCGGCGAGAGGAGGTAGACGTTCAGGCCGTCGGTGAAGGCGTGGTCGACCGCGAGGACCGCGTCGTCGATCGCGGTGATCGGTGCGGCCAGGCGCACGCTGGACAGGAGCCAGGCCTGATCGGCGGTGGCGAGATCGGAGGTCGGCACCGTGGCGTACTCCGTGGCATAGCCCTGGGCCTCGAGGTGCGCGAACAGACTGATCTGGGTGGTGCCCTGCAGGATTCCGCCGTGCGGAGCAGGGGTGACGAAGCGGTCGCCGAAGCGCAGGATGAGCGAGGCCGTGGGAGCCTCCAGCACGACGCCGTCGGTGGTGACGAAGATCGCGTCGTCGGCGCCGCGGAGGTGCGCCTCGCGGAGCGCCGCCATGTTCACGGCGTACGAGAGCGTCTTCGCGCCGAGCAGCAGCCACGGCGAGCGCTCCGCAGCTCCGCTGTCGTAGCCGCGGTCGAGCGTGACGACGCGGATGCCCTCCGTGCGTGCGGCGGTGAAGTCCGCAGCGGGCGCGGCCGTGACCCAGGCGGTCGGCGCCGGGCCGTGATCGACGCCGCGGCTGAGGATGAGCTTGATCACCCATTCGCCGGGGCCGCACTCGGCCGCCGCGAGCGCGACCGCCTGACGCCATTGCTCGCGATGCGGCTCCGGCAGATCGCATAGCGCGGCCGAATGGGCCAGGCGCTGCACGTGCGGTTCGACCTCCTGGGCGTGGCCGTCGACGACGCCGATCGATTCGAAGATCCCGTCGCCGCGCTGCGTGCTCAGCTCACCCACGCTGAGCGCCGGAGCACTCGGATCGATCCGGCGGAAGCTGTCGCTGAAATCGGCCCGCTCCTCGTCGGTGGACTCGGCGGGCGTGATCAGCAGGGCGAATCGGGCAGCGGCCATGCTCCGAGCCTAGGGCGTGGACGACGCGCCCGGCATCGGGGACGACGGGAATACCGCTGCGCCCGACGCGTTACACTTGATCGGCCGGGCCGCATAACCCCGGGCTCCATTTTTCGCCGCTGCGAGCGGCCTTCCGCCGAGAGGCGTTCTTGCGGCCCGGCTTCTTCATGTCCGGGCGCTGCGGCGCAGAGACGCCCGTGATTCCGGTCTCCGTCTACTCGGATCCGCTCAGTTCAGCGATCCATCGCGCCAGGCGCCGGCCGAGGCAGTGAGATCCTGCGCATAGGCGCTGAGGCGCGATGCGCGGGTGGTGAGCTCGCTCGCCCGCGCCGGTTCGGTGTGCTCGTAGTCGTCGGCGACGTGCGTCGCGCCGGAGGCCTGCACGCGGCAGAACGCGGCCGCCCGCTCGAGCGCGATCGCGAAGTCGCCGGAGAACGCGCCGTGCAGGATCGTGTCGATCAGCCCGACGAGCTCCTCCGGGCCGGCCGGCACCGGCGCCCCCGCGACCAGCGCGTCGACCGAGGGCAGCTCGATGCGGCCGCGCTCGTGCAGGAGCGCGGCGAGGGGCGCATCGGCATGGATCGATGCCTGCAGCAAGTACAGCCGCCAGAGGGCTCCAGGCAGGGACACGGCGGGGCTCTTCGCCCAGAGCTCCGCGACCTCGTCGATCCCGTGCTCGGTCGCGTACGCCACGAGCCGCTCCGCGCTCACTCCGCTGTCGTCCGCCCTCACCCGCGCCAGCAGCGCCGACGCCGTGGCGTGCGCCATCCGCGTCTGCTCCGCCGGATCGTGGGATCCGAGCAGGTGGTCGAACGTCTCCGGCGAGAGGCGGACGGGGCGGTGGAAGGGCGAGGGCACCGACCCAGGCTACGCGCGCTGTCCGACGCAGGGCACCCAGTCGCGACCGATAGACTCGGGAGTACGGGCCTCTAGCTCAGTTGGCAGAGCATCGGACTTCAACACAATAGGAGCGCCTCGGGGGAAACCCCGGGGATGACACCACTCAAAGTCGGGGAACCCTTCCTGGGAGACCAGTTGGCAATCCCGAGCCAAGCCGGACGCGAGTCCGGAAGGTGTAGAGACTGGACGGGTGGCACCTACAGCGCAAGCCAGGGTGAAGGGACAGTCCAGACCACGAACGCCCATCGGGCGGCGGCGAAAGCCGAAGTGGCAGGTTAATCCGCGGGTCGTGGGTTCGAGCCCCACGGGGCCCACCGTGAAGAGGGGCCCGGTCATCAAATGACCGGGCCCCTCTTGCCGTTGTTACCGCGGGAATGTCGCCGGTGTGCGCTGCCGCAACTGCTGACCGCCCTCAGCAGAAGAGTGGTACGATATCCTGTACCACTAGGAGGAATCATGGCCATCACCGCAAGCGAAGCTCGCAGTGACCTGTTCGGCCTCATCGAGCGCGTCAACCTCGACCAGACCGAAGTCGAGATCACATCCAAGCGCGGTTCGGCCGTGCTGATGTCGAAGGACGAGTACGACTCGCTGCTCGAGACCACCTACCTCCTGCGCTCTCCCAAGAATGCGCGCCGCCTGATCGACGCCATCGAGAGTGCCCGCTCGAGAGACATCGCTGAGCACGAGCTGCAGTGAGTGACCGCAAGCTCGCCTGGACAGCCGGCGGCTGGGAGGACTACCTCTACTGGCAGAGCCAGGACCGACGAACGCTCAAGCGGATCAACCTCCTGATCGATGACATCCTGCGCGACGATCCGTTCGAGGGCATCGGCAAGCCGGAGCCGCTGAAGCACGCGCTGGCCGGGGCATGGTCGCGACGCATCGATGAAGCCAACAGGCTCGTGTACCTGGTCGACGACGCGTACGCGGTCATCCTGCAGGCGCGCTACCACTACTGACGGCACAGCCCTGGGACCAGCACGAAATCGGCGACGGAGGCGCGGTATCTCGCGGCGCCGGCAACAGCAGGCGAGCCACACACCGACGGGCTACTGCGGGCCCGCCCCTTCCGGCAGCGGCGCACCAGCCTGCCGCGCGAACAGGGCGATGGCCCGCTCCGCGTCGGCGACGGAGATGCTGCCGCCGGCGACGATGTGCAGGCCGTAGGCGTCCTCCAAGGCGACGAAGTTCATCGCGATGTCGTCGAGCGGACCGGTCAACGAGAAATCCCCGTTGTCCGCGCCGGCCTGCAGGATCCGCCGGTACAGCCCGAGCTGCTCGCCGTAGAGCCGCTGCACGAGCTCGTCGTGCAGCGGCGACTTGCCCGCGAGCACGTCGAACTCGTAGAGCAGCCGCATGAGCGCGTCATCCGGGCCGCTCGGCAGCCCGGCGCGGACGGCGATCGCGAGCTGCTCCGCCGGACGCTCCGCCTGAGCCACGAGCGCCTCGCGCTCCTCGCCGACCCGGCGCATGCCGGCGGCGTGGGCCTCGACGAGGATCGCGTCGAGGTCCTCGTAGTAGTACAGCAGCGCCCCTCGGGTGACCCCGGCCTGATTCGCGACGTCCGTCAGCGAGAGATTGCGCAGCCCGTGCTCGGCGGCGGCGTCGAGCGCCGCGTCGACCACCTCGCGGCGGCGCTGCTCCTGCGTGCTCGGGCGTGCCATGAAGCCAGTATCGCAGTCCTGTGGAGGGATCCGGATCCGATCGGACGAGTTTCTTGACATCTGAGTGAATTAATTTACTCTTGAGTCAAAGAACTGCGGCCGCTCCCCTCGAGCAGCGCCGCCCCGAGACGTTGGAGCACCGACATGGCGGTCGACACCCTCTACACCGGCGGACGCGTCCGCACCTTCGATCCCGAACAGCCCTGGGCCGAGGCCGTCGGCGTGACCGGCGACCGGATCACCTATGTGGGATCCGCCGCCGACGCACCGGCGAGCCTGCGCACCGTGGCCCTCGAGGGTCGCCTGCTCACACCCGGCGTCGCCGACACCCACAACCACCTGCTGCTCGGCTACGACGACCTGGCCGTGAGCCTGGATCAGGTGCAGAGCCTCGATGTCGTGCGCTCGCGGATCGCGGCCTTCGCCGAGGCCCACCCTGACCTGGAGTGGATCTGCGCCGAGAACGCCCTCTACTCGGTCATCGAGGGCCGACGCCCGCGCGCCGACGACCTCGCCGGCGTCACCGACCGGCCCGTCTTCATCACCACGTACGACCAGCACTCGGTGTGGCTGAACCGGCCCGCGCTCGCGAAGCTCGGCGTCCTCGGCGGCGGCGACATCGCCTGGGGAAACCCCGAGATCGACCACCGCACGGGTGAGCCCACGGGCTGGGTCACCGACTTCTACACGAGCGCCATGACGACCGACGGCCTCGCCGAGCTGCAGCGCGACATCCCGATGTACTCCCCCGACCGGCGCTACCGCAAGATCGTGAACAGCCTCGACATGGCACGCCGCTTCGGCATCACGACCGTGGTCGAGCCGCAGGTGCCGCTCGCCGAGCTGCCGCTGTTCGACAGGGCCGAGCGCGAGGGCAAGCTCACCGCGCGGACGATCGCCGCGATCTACCACCCGGTCGGATCCGACGGCGACTTCCGTACCCGGATCACCGAGGCGATCCGGGAGACTCCGCAGCACGACCGCTTCCGCCTGGGCATGGTGAAGCTGTACGCGGACGACGTGATCGAGCCGCACACCGCAGCGATGCTCGAGGACTACGCGAACCGTCCGGGTCATCGTGGGCACACGAGCCTCGAGCCGCTCGAGTTCACCCGGCTCTTCGTCGAGCTCGACCGCCTGGGCTACCAGGTCCACACGCACGCGACCGGCGACTGGGGGATCAGACTCACCCTCGACGCGATCGAGGCCGCCCAGCGCGCGAACGGCACGCGGGACGCCCGGCACGGCATCGTGCACGTGGAGTGCCTCGCCCCGGAGGACCTGCCCCGCTTCCGCGACCTGGGCGTCGTCGCCGCGATGCAGCCTCGCCACGCCTCCCCCGACCTCGTCGCCGGAACCTGGATGGAGAACGTCGGAGAAGCACGCTGGGATCGCGCGTGGCGGTTCCGCTCCATGGTCGAGTCCGGTGCGCGCGTGACGTTCTCGAGCGACTGGCAGGTGGGCGAGATGGATCCGCTCGTCGGCGTCTACAGCGCGATGACCCGCGCCCGTCTCGACGGCGGCGACGCCTGGACCGCGGGCGAGCGCCTCGACTTGGACCGCACGCTCGAGGCCTACACGAAGGGCGGCGCAGGGGCGTTCCACCACGAGAACAGCCTAGGAATGCTCCGTACCGGATACCTCGCCGACCTGGTCGTGTGGTCGGGCGATCTCTACTCCATGGAGCCCGCGGAGATCCTGGCGCAGCGTGCCGATCTCACGGTCGTCGGCGGCACCGCGGTGCACGACGCGCGCGGCGAGCTCGGCAAGGCCGCATCCGCAGTGCCCGTCCAGGATCCGGGCGGAGCCGGGCAGAGCTGCACCGAGCCCTCCGCCGACCACCACTGCCACTCGCACACCCACTGAGGACGATCCCACGATGTCAACGCTGCCATCCCACTCCGCCGTCGCCGCCGGCGACGATCAGCTCGCCCACGCCGTCACGCACGAACCGGGAGCACTCAAGCGCACCCTGAAGCTGCGTCACCTCGTCTTCATCGGCCTCGCCTACATGGCTCCTCTCGCCGTGTTCGACATGTTCGGGATCGTGGCCGACCAGACCAGCGGCCACGTGCCGCTCGCCTATCTGGTGGTGCTGATCGCGGTGCTCTTCACGGCGTTCAGCTATTCGCGCATGGTGCGGTTCTTCCCGATCGCGGGATCCGCCTACACGTACGCGAAGGAGTCGATCCACCCGGCGGTCGGCTTCCTCGTGGGGTGGGCGGCGACCCTCGACTACCTGCTGCTGCCCATGATCAATGCCATCCTCTCCGGGATCTACATGGGCGCGATCTACCCGCAGGTGCCGTTCTGGGTGTGGGTGCTGCTCACGGTCACCATCTGCACGGCATTGAATCTCGTCGGCGTCCGACTGGCGGCGAGCATGAACGTGATCCTGGTCGGGATCCAGCTCGTCGTCGCCGTGCTCTTCGTCGTGCTCGCGGTCGTGAACATCTCGAACGGCGCCAACGGCGCGGCCTTCACCGTACGGCCGTTCTTCTCCGACGACGTCCAGGCCGCGGCCCTCGCCGGCGGCGCCGCGATCCTCGCACTGTCGTTCCTCGGCTTCGACGCCGTCTCCACGCTCGCCGAGGAGGCGAAGCGTCCCACCCGGGACATTCCGCGGGCGATCTTCATCATCGTCGCGGCGGCCGGAGCGTTCTTCCTCACCGTGACCTATGTGATGCAGACGCTGTTCCCCGACGTCACGAAGCTGGAGAACATCGTCGGCGCCTCCCCCGAGATCGCGAAGTACATCGGGGGCGCCGCGTTCCAGGCGATCTTCGTCGGCGGCTACATGATGGCGGTGCTGGGCTGCGGCATCACCCAGCAGATGAGCGCGGCGCGCCTGCTGTATGCGATGGGCCGCGACGGCGCCTTGCCGAAGGGCCTGTTCAGCCGCGTGAATCCGCGCACCGGCGTGCCGGTCGCGAACGTCCTCATCGTCGCAGCGATCGCCCTGACCGCGCTGTTCGTGAACCTCGAGCAGGCGTCGTCGATGATCAACTTCGGCGCGTTCATCGCCTTCACGTTCGTGAACCTGTCGGTGATCTTCGTGTTCTTCCGGTTCATCACCAAGCGCACGATCGGATCCTGGATCGGCTTCGTCGTCATCCCCGCGATCGGCGTCGTGATCAACGTGGCGCTGTGGCTCAGCCTGGACGGGATCTCAATGATCATCGGCGGCGCCTGGACCGCGATCGGGGTCGTCTACCTGCTCATCAAGACGCGCGGCTTCCGCGCCGCTCCCCCCGACCTGACCGGGCCGATCAACGTCGGCATGTACGACTGACGGCTGTACGCGCGGGCGCCAGCCGGATCCGGCTGGCGCCCGAAGGCCCTTCCTCAGTCGATGATGGGCGCGGCGCGCGCCTCCTCGACACCGCTTGCGGCCACGGCCTCCAGGGCGCGTTCGAGGACCTGCAGATCCTCGACGGTCTCGACCGATGACACCCGGCCCCAGACGAGCGTCATGAACTGGAAGACGGTGTTCTCGTAGCGGGTGCCGTCCGGCAGCTCGCCCGAGACCAGGGACCGGACGGCGATGCGTGTGTTCCAGGGGCCGCCATTGACGAGCACGTCCTGGACCTCGAAACGCGCACCCGGCAGCAGCCTCACGACGCGCTCCCACCATCGCAGCATCGACTCCCTCGTCGTGCGAACTCCGCCGAGCGCGTGGTCGCCGTGGAAGCGGTACTGGAACGAGGGGGCGAGTCCATCGACCATCGTCCGATAGTCGCCGTCGTTGATCCGGTCGAACGTGGCACGCACTTTCGCACTGACGATCCGCGTATACACCATGACCAGCCCTCTCTTCGAGGCAGAGATACGTTACTATGAGTCACATTATGGTGACCTCCGGACGTCCCCGCAAGAGCTCGATCGACGATGCGATTCTGCAGGCGACCGCCGAGCTCATCACCGACCTGGGATACGCCCGCCTCACGGTCACTGCGATCATCGAACGCGCCGGCACGAACAAACCGGCCTTCTACCGCCGATTCCAGAACGTCGCCGAGGTCGTCCCCCGGGTACTGGCCTCCCGCCACGGCGTCGACACAGACATCGACACCGGCAGCCTCGCCGGCGACCTGATCGAAGTGCAACGACGTCAGGAGCGTCTTTTCACCGACCCGGTGGTGACGCGAGGCATCGCCGGCTGGCTGGCAGAGGTGGAGGCCGACCCCGAGCAGGGCAGACCATTCTTCGAGCACTATCTCGGCCCTCGCCGCGCCTACACCCGGGTGATCCTCGAACGCGCCGTGGCCCGCGGGGAGATCCCGCAGGTCGGCGATCCCGCCTGGATCGCCGACCTGCTGACCGGTCCGCTCCTCATGCGCGTGGCCTTTCCCGGCATGCCCCGGATCGATGGCGCACTCCTTGCGCGGACCGTTCACAGCGCGCTCGACTCGCTCGGCTGCGTCGGCGATCGGCGAGCCTTGTCGTCGCTCGACAGCATCGACGAGGAGGGGCGCTATCCCCGTCGGGCGCGGTGACGTCGCACGGCGTCGCGGTTGGCGCAGCGCACAGAGCAGTAGCGCTGCCGCCCGTTGCGGGTCACATCGGCCACGACGTTCGTGCACGGTGCCGCTGCGCAGCGCCCCAGACGCGTCATCCCCCGCGTGACCAGGTGCAAGGAGGTGCCGACCGTGATCACGGCACGCAGCACGCGCGGCAGGGAATCCTCCTCACCGCGGTAGTGCAGGTGCCAGCCCTCGCCGTCATGGTCGGTGAGTCGCGGATACGCGGCCGCGGCCGCCATCTCCGCATTCAGCAATGCCGCACGCTCGTCCGGCGCCGGCGCATCGACGACGCGCAGCCAGTCATCGATCACCCTTCGCGTGTCGGCGTGATCCCCGGGACCTGCCGGGAAGACCATCGTCATCCCGAAGTCGCGGGTGCGCTGCTCGATGCCGGCTCGATCGGCCGGCCAGTCGTTGGCGAGCGACGCCGCCATCAGCACCGCGTACTCTCCGTAAGGGTTGAGATGCATAATGGCATTACATCATCGTGGAGGCATGACCGCCGCATCCTCTGCCGACACCGCATCGATTCCGCTCGCGCCTCCGGATCCGTCTCGTTCCGCGCCGGCGCATGAGCATGCCTGGGAGACGCGATCCCGACACCGAACGGCCGACGGCATGCTGCTGTACGTGCGCTGCGTGGCGTGCGGCGCGCAGCGCGTGGACCTGCATGCGGCGGGCACGGCAGCCCCGACCGCGCTCAGCCGCGCGCTCCGAGCCGGCCCGACGTCCCCGCCGCCCGAGGCGGTCAGTCGGCGCTGAGTTCGGCGAGCTTCCGCACCGTCCGCAGATTACGCGCCGTGCCGGCCACGCCGAGCGCGCGGTCCAGAACCGGGCGCGTGAGCTTGCTGGAGTGCACTCCCCCGGCGCCGAAGTCGATCCAGAGGTCGCTTCCGCGCAGGGCGATCCGCTCGCCGGGCTGCAGTCGCGCGGTCAGCGTCTGGACCGCATCGGCCCTCGGCTCACCCTCGAGGAACATCGCGTGCAGCATCTTGTCTGCGGCGGCGTCCGGGAAGGGGTTCTCCTCGATCGCGCGGACCAGATCGTCGTGCGTGCGCAGGATCACCGGGGTGTCCACTCCGAATGCGTCGTGGATCAGGGCCCGCACCTCCGCGCAGACCGCCGCGGGATCCTCGGGAGGATCGCAGATGACATTGCCGCTCGCGATGTAGGTGGTCACCGCACCGAATCCCCCGCGGTCGTTCATGAGTGCGCGCAGCTCCGCCATCGGGACCCGGTTCGCGCCGCTCACGTTCACGGCGCGCAAGAGCAGGGCGCAGCGCTCGACGGTCATTCGGCGGCGCCGTCGGTCGGTGCGGCCGCACCGTCCGCCGGAGCACCCGGCTCCGCGTCGCTCGGCACGAGCTCCGCCCCGGCATGAGCGAGCTCGGCCAGCGCCGCCGCGCTCGATTCGGCGCCGACGCCTGCGACGAGGTCCGTCAGGATCCGCACGTGCACGCCGTGCGCGATCGCATCGGACGCCGAGGCGCGCACGCAGTGGTCGGTCGCGATGCCGACCACGTCGGCGGCGAGCACGCTGTGCGCGGAGAGGATCCCGGCGACCGTCTCCTCCGCATCCGTCACTCCTTCGAACATCGAGTACGCGGGGCGTCCCTGCCCCTTGCGCACGTGATGCGTGACGGCCGCCGTCTCCAGCAAGGGGTCGTAGTCGGCGCCTTCGGTGCCGGCCACGCAGTGCACGGGCCAGCTGTCGATGTAGTCCGGTGCATCGGAGAAGTGCCCACCGTTGTCCCCCGTCGCGTCGTGCCAGTCCCGCGAGGCGACGATCACGTCGTAGTCGGCCGCATGATCGCGGAGCAGGGCGGTGATACCGCGGGCGACGTCGTCGCCTCCGGCCACGGCGAGGGCGCCTCCCTCGGTGAAGTCGTTCTGGACATCGACGATCAGCAGCGCACGGGACATACCCCGAGCGTACGCCGGAACGACGAAACCCCCTCCGAGGAGGGGGTTTCCGGTCGATTCGCCCGAGGGAATCGAACCCTTGACCTTTTCCGCACGTGTAGATTCCCGCTCGAGATGGCGACCTTTGTCGCGGTTCCCACGGCATTCGGCAGCGATCTCGAGGCCGTGATTCCACGCAACATCGCAGATTCCTGCGGCCAGTGGAGCGGAGCGTCGCCCGATGCTCGTCAGCTGAGTCCGATGGTCTGCAGCCAGCGTTGGATCTCGGGCCCGGCATCGCGGACCGTCTCACCGTGAATCGCGAGCCCATCGGTGACGGTCGCGTCGGGGAGCATCTCGGCGTAGTCGTCGCGCACCCTTCCCAGGCGGCTGACCGCGTAGGTGACGAAGGGGTGGATGGTCTTGCTCGCGAGGTCGACGGACTCGATGAAGGTACGCATGATCATGGGTGCTTGGACGTTCCAGACGGGGCTGCCGAGCAGGATGGTGTCGTACGTCGCAAGGTCGGGCAGCAGGCCCACGATCGCGGGGCGAGCGTCGTCACCTTCCTCTTGCACGTTTCGTCGGACGGCGGCTTCGTAGTCGTCGGGGTAGGGGTCGGCGGCGATGATCTCGTACTCGTCGACGTCGATGAGGTCGCGGATCAGGCGTGCGGCGACCTTGGTGTTGCCGACCTCGAGATCGACGCGATCGCCGTAGGAGTAGTTCTCCCCAGCGCGGGAGAAATAGACCAGCAGAGCGCGGTCCTGTGTCGGGGTGGGCATAGGAGTTCCTTGCGGTTGAGAGGTCGTCGCCGACCTGCCGGGTCGGCGCGTGCAGCCGGTGAGGATCATGCCTCCCACGCCGGTGAGGATCGTGGTGAGGGCTGCGCGGCGGCTGATCATCGGTTCTCCGTCGTATCCGAGGTGGCGGGAACAGGGGTCGTCTCGTTGTTTCGCCACCGAACGATGAGCAACAACGCCGCCGCGAGGGCGAGTGCGAGGAGGACGGCGCCGGCGGCGAGCCCGGTGGAGGCTTCGGCGGCGATGGCTGTCGGGTCGGTGCCGGTGATGCCGGCCGTTGCGACGGCGACCATGATGCTCACGCCCAGGGCCCCACCGAGCTGGTGGGCGACGTTGACCGCGCCAGCGGCGGCACCAGCGTCTCTGGGTTCGATGCGGGTGACGCCGGCCGCGGTGAGGGGTGCGAAACCGATGCCCTGCCCGGCGCCGAGCAGCAGCATGGGCAGCGCAAGGGCGGTCCAGTAGCTGCTATCAGGTCGGACGAAGCTGATCCAGATCATGCCGGCGAGGGTGATCGCGAGGCCGACGACGACGAGGCTGCTATTGCCGTAGCGGCGGGTGAGTCGGGGGACGGTGAGTGAGAGTGCGAACTGGACGACCGTCATCGGAAGGAACCCCAGCCCGGCTGCCAGCGGGCTGAATCCGAGGGCTTGCTGCATGTACTGGGACGCGAAGAAGAAGTAGCCGAAGATGGCGCCGGCGAACAGCATGCGGGCCAGGAATGCGCCGCCGCGGGCCGGGTCAGCGAGCACCCTGGACGGCAGGATCGGTTGCGGTGTGCGCCATTCGATGACGGCGAACCCGACGAGGACGACGAGCCCCGCAGCGATGAATGCGAGGGCGATGGGGTCGGCCCACCCGGCATCCGAGGTGCGGGTGATGCCGTAGACGAGGGCGGTCATGCCGAGGGTGGAGGCGATGGCCCCGGCGATGTCGAACCGGCCACCTGTGCGTGGGGTTTCGCGGACGAAGACGACGGTAGCGCTCAGGAGGGCGGCGCCGATCGGGACGTTCATGAGGAACCCGACCCGCCAGGATGCGATGTCGGCGAGCAGCCCGCCGACGACAAGGCCGAGGCTCGCCCCGATACCGGCGGTCGACCCGTACGCGGCGACGGCGCGCGTGCGGGCCGGCCCCTCGACGAACGTGGTCGTCAGGAGCGCGAGCGAGGTGGGCGCGAGGATCGCCGACCCGATGCCCTGCACGGCGCGGGAAGCGATCATCCACTCCGCGGTGGGAGCGAGACCGATCGACAGAGAGGCGAGGGAGAAGATCGCCAGCCCGATGAGGAAGAGGCGGCGCCGGCCGACGAGATCTCCGGCGCGCGCGGCGAGCAGCAGCAGCCCGCCGAACACGAGCGCATAGGCGGTCTGCACCCACGACAGACCCGCGGTGGTGAAGTCGAGCTCGGTGCGGATGCGGGACAGGCCGGTGAACACGATCGAGTTGTCGAGCACGATCATGAAGTAGCTGACCAGCACGATCGCGAGGATCGCAGCAGGGCGGGCGGCACGGGCCGTGGTGGTGCTCGAGGTACTCGTCGACATCATGAAGCCATTCCACGCGCCCGCACAGTGCGGTGGCAGTGACGGGTTATCCGTGTACTGGCAGTCACTCCCGCACGGACTCGGGCGCGCGTAGCGTCGAGGTCATGAGCACAGTGACTTTGAACAACGGCGTCGCGATGCCCGCCCTCGGCTTCGGTGTCTTCCAGACCCCACCGGCAGAGACGACGGATGCCGTCACGGCGGCGTTGCAGACCGGGTACCGGCTGATCGACACGGCGGCCGCGTACGGCAACGAGCGTGGTGTCGGCGATGCGATCCGCGAGTCGGGGCTTGCCCGGGACGAGGTCTTCATCGAGACGAAGGTCTGGATCAGCGACTACGGGTACGACCAGTCGTTGCACGCGTTCGAGAAGAGCGTCCGCAAGCTCGGCGTCGACCAGATCGACCTGCTGCTGCTGCACCAGGCGCTGCCGGGCGCGTTCGACAAGACCGTCGCCGCCTACCGGGCGCTCGAGCAGCTGCTCGCGGACGGGAAGGTCCGCGCAATCGGGGTGAGCAACTTCATGCGCACCCACCTGGACGCCCTCCTCGCCGAGACCGAGGTGGTGCCGGCGGTGAACCAGGTCGAGGTGCACCCGTTCTTCACGCAGCCGGACGTGCAGGCCGCGAACGTGGAGCGCGGCATCCTCACCCAGGCGTGGTCTCCGATCGGCGGGATCACGTCCTACCGCGGCAAGACGACGACGAGCACGTTCACCGATCCGACGATTCTCGAGATCGGCGAGCGGTATGGGAAGACGGCGGCGCAGGTGATGCTGCGCTGGCACCTGCAGGAGGGCCGTTCCGCGATCCCGAAGTCGGTCACGCCGAAGCGGATCCGGGAGAACTTCGACGTGTTCGACTTCACGCTCACCAACGACGAGCTTCGCCGCATCGACGCGCTCGACAAGGGCGTGCGTGGCGGGCCCGAGCCCGAGGCGATCACTCTCGAGAGCTTTGGCCGCGACATTCCCGAGGTGTGACGTCGTGAACACGTCCGCTGAGGTCCGTGAGTTCCTGACCACTCGCCGGGCCCGCCTCACCCCGGAACAGGCTGGGATCATCGGCGGTGGCAGGCGGCGGGTTGCGGGGTTGCGCCGGGAAGAGGTCGCGATGCTCGCCGGGATGAGCGTGGACTACTACGCAAAGATGGAGCGCGGGAACCTGTCCGGCGTGTCCCCGGAAGTCCTCGATGCTCTCGCCCGCGCATTGCAGCTCGACGACGCCGAGACCACGCACTTGCATGACCTCGCCCGCGCCGCCGCACCTGCCAGCCCCGTCCGCCGGCGACGGAAAGAAGCGACGGCGGTGCGGCCGACCCTGCAACGGTTCCTGGACACGATCACCGACACCCCCACCTACGTGTCGAATCGACGCAAGGATTTCGTCGCGACCAACCCGCTCGGGGCGGCGGTGTTCGCGCCGGTCCTGGACGACCCCGCCAACGGGCGCAACAACGCGCGGTTCGCTTTCCTGAACCCCGCATCGCACGTCTATTACCCCGACTGGGAAGCGGGAGCCCGCAGCATCGTCGCCTCCCTTCGGATCGATGCGGGCCAGAACCCGCACGACAAGGAGCTCACCGATCTCATCGGTGAGCTCGTCACCCGCAGCGATGTGTTCCGCACCCTGTGGGCGGCGCACGACGTGCGCTTCCACCGCAACGGTACGAAGCGCATCCACCACCCGATCGCGGGTGACCTTCAGTTCGAGTACGAGGCGTTCGTTCTGCCCGGCAGCGACGGGCTGATCCTGTATGCCTGCACCGTCGAACCCGGATCCCCCACCGCCGAACGCCTGCAGCTGCTCGGCAGCCTCGCCGCGACGCCGAAGACCGTGTCCTGATGCGCCTGTACGAACCGCCCCCGACCACGGAGTGCCCGGCGGAGAGGTTCTCGGGCGAGGTGCGGGTCGACGCGATCGCCGGCGGTGACCAGCCGCCGATGGTGATCGGCGGGATCGTCCGGTTCGCGGCCGGCGCGCACACCGCCTGGCACGTCCACGCCCGCGGGCAGACCCTGCACATCCTCGACGGTATCGCGATCGTGCACTCCCGAGATGGCGAGACGATCATCGCCCGTCCCGGGGAAACCGTGCACACCCCAGCCGGCCAATGGCACTGGCACGGCGCGACCCCGGACGAGCCGATGACGCACCTGGCCCTGTCCGACACCGTTCCCCACGGCGACGGCCCCCCAGTGACCTGGGCCGAGCACGTCACCGAGCGGGACTACGACGCGGCGGTACGCGCCGCGGAGAAGGAATGAACCGATGACCGAATCCACCCCCGCGCAGCGTGCGATCGGCGATTTCGCCCCCAAGCTCGTCGACCTCACTGACACCGTCCTGTTCGGCGACGTGTGGGCGCGCCCCGAACTGGGCCGCCGCGACCGCAGCCTCGTCACCGTCGCCGCACTCGTCGCAAGCGGCGCGTTCGAGCAACTGCCCAGCCACCTCCGCCTCGCCCGCGACAACGGTCTCAGCGAGGACGAGCTGAAGGAAGCGATCATCCACCTGGCTTTCTACGCCGGCTGGCCCAAAGCGATGTCTGCCATCCAGGTCGCCAAGACCGTCTTCACCGACTGACACCCAGGAGCACCTTATGACCACCCCTATCACTGTCATCACCGGTGCGTCTTCAGGCATCGGCGCCGCCACCGCCCGCGCACTCCACGACGCCGGCCACCACGTCGTGCTGCTCGCGCGCCGTACCGAGCGCATCGAGCAGCTCGCCGTGGAACTCGGCGACCGGGCCACCGCGATCGCCGCGGACGTCACCGACCGCGACACCCTCCTCGCCGCAGCCGACCAGGTCCAGGAGCTCGGCGGCGCCGACGTCCTGGTCAACAACGCCGGCGTCATGCTGCTCGGCCCGTTCTCCGCCGACCAGCGCGACGACTACCGGCAGATGATCGAGGTGAACCTGCTCGGCGCGATCACCGCCACCGAAGTGTTCCTCGACCAGCTCACCGCCGGCGGGGCCGCCGACATCATCAACATCTCCTCGGTCGCCGGGCGCACCGCCCGCGCCGGCAACGGCGTCTATGCCGCCACCAAATGGGGCGTCAACGGGTGGTCCGAATCCCTCCGCCAGGAGCTGCTTCCCACGGTGCGCGTGACCCTCATCGAACCCGGCGTGGTCGCGACCGAGCTGCCCACCCACATCACGCACACCGAAACCAACACGTCCGTCAACGAGATGTACAGCCACGCTGAAGTCACCGCCGACGACATCGCCGAGATCATCGCCTTCGCCATCCAGCGCCCCCGCCACCTCGCCATCAACGAGATCCTCCTCCGGCCCGCCGGCCAGGTCTGAGCAAGCGGAACAGTTCCTTCACGAACACCTCCCCCGCCGACAGTGCCGGGCCGCGGCGTCCCGACGCACGGCCACGTCGAGTGGGCCGGCGAGAAGGGCGCGAAGATCCCGCGCCGCGATCGCGTCCACGATCGGGCAGGACGTCGTCGATCGGAAGGTCGACCACACCCGCTGTCGACCGCGACGGCCCGAGCGCTATCGCGCCGCTTACCTGAGTTTCACCCCGCCGAAGCGCTTCTGGCAGGATCGCAGAATGTCCGTCGACCCGACTCCCGTAGCCGTCCGCCCTTCGCTCGGCACCCACGAGTACCCGCGACTCGTCGATATCTGGCGCAGTGCTGTTGGCGCCACGCACGACTTCCTCGCGGATGAAGACTTCGCGCGTATCGAGAGCAAACTCGCCTCGGCATACTTCCCTGCAGTGACGCTGGTCGTTGCGGAGCTGGACGAACAACCCGTCGGCTTCGCCGGAGCCGCGGACGGCTCCTTGGAAATGCTCTTCGTCGCCGACGACGCACGGGGCTCAGGGGTGGGCACGCTTCTTCTCCAGCACGTCATCGATCACCTCGCAGTCACGCGGGTGGACGTCAACGAGCAGAACGCCGGCGCACTCGGCTTCTACCTGAGCCGGGGCTTCGCCCAGACGGGGCGCGACGATCTCGACGGCGACGGCCGTCCCTACCCGATCCTGCACCTCTCACTGCATCACTGAGGTCGACACGATCCTCATTGGGATGATGCGCCCGCGCGAGACGCGCACCAAGACCGTGGGAGGCAACGAGCAATGGCCAATCGGGAACAGATGCCTCTCGCCCTGGCAGGGCGCGGGGCATCCTCTGACGGGTAAACGGCGGAACCCCCGGTTCTCCGCAGGATTCTGCGGGAAACCGAGGGTTCCCATCGAGCCGCCCAAGGGAATCGAACCCTTGACCTTTTCATTACGAGTGAAATGCTCTGCCGACTGAGCTAGGGCGGCGCACACCCCGAGAGGTGCGCATGCGGGTGAACCGCACGATCAACGATCCTACCCTGTCCGCGGGTGTGCTGCGAACCACGCGCAGCCCGGGCGCGGCCCGGTCACGGTGATCACCGTGACCGGGCCGCCGGGGGCGCTACTCGCAGCGGATCCCCGCTTTGTCCGGCACGGTGCTGTCGACGAAGTAGGCGTCCACAGCGTCGTCCACGCACGAGTTGCCCTTGTTGTAACCGGTGTGCCCCTCGCCCACGCGGGTGATGAGGATTCCACCCTCGAGCTGCTTCGCGAGCGACTCGGCCCAGGCGTACGGGGTCGCGGGGTCGTTCGTCGTGCCGACCACGAGGATGGGACCGGATCCCGCCGCCGTGATCTCCCCGCGCTTGCCCGTGGGCGGGTACGGCCACTGCTCACAGGGGTCGGGGCCGTCCCAGTACGGGGCGATGGTCGGCGCCTCGGCCTTGATCTTGGCGTCGGACGCCGCCTTGGCCGCCGCGTCCTCCTCCAGGGGGTAATCCATGCAGTTGTACGCCCGGAACGCCTCGGTCGAGTTGTCGGAGTACTTCCCGTTCTCGCGGTTGTTGTAGAAGTCCGCGAGCTGGAAGGCCACCGACGGATCTCCCTTCAGCACCGCCGTGAGCGACTGAGTCAGGTACGACCAGCTGTCCTGCGAGTAGAGCGCCGCGACGATCGAGGTCATCAGCGTGTCCGCGCCCAGCATGCGGCCGTCCGCGTTCTTCTGCGGCGAGCGGTCGACGCTCGCCAGGAGGGCGCTGAGGTCGCTCATGGCGTCGTCGACCGTGCCCTGGAACGGGCATTTCTTGTCCTTCAGGCAATCGGCCATGTACGCGCGCAGAGCGGATTCGAATCCGACGGCCTGCGTGGTGCTGACGTCGAGGTTGGAGACGGCCGGATCCAGGGCGCCGTCCAGCACCAGGTGCCCGACCCGCTCGGGGTACAGCTCGGCGTAGGTCGCGCCGAGGAAGGTGCCGTAGGAGTAGCCGAGGTAGTTCAGCTTCTTGTCGCCGAGGACGCCGCGCAGCAGGTCCATGTCGCGTGCGGAGTTCACCGTCGTGATGTACGGCAGGATCCGGTCGCTGTTCTGCTTGCAGGCGTCGGCGAAGTCCTTGTTGGCGGTCTTCTGCGCTGCCGTCCACTCGTCGCCACCGCGGGCGCCGGGCCTGAGCCCGTAGAGGTAGTCGTCCATCTGCGACGCGTCGAGGCATTTCACGGCGGTGGAGGATCCGACGCCGCGCGGGTCGAAGCCGATCACGTCGTAGTTCTTGATGAGCGTGGGACTGACCGCGTAGTCGAGGCTCGACTTGATCAGGTCGAGGCCGCTCGCACCGGGTCCGCCAGGATTCGTCAGGAGGGAGCCCTTGGACGCACCGGTGGCCCGGTGGCGCACCACGGCGAGGTCGAGGGATCCCTTCGCCGGGTCCTCCCAGTCCAGCGGCGCCTTCACGGTGGTGCAGTCCATGCCGCTTCCGCAGGCCGACCAGCTCAGCTTCTGCCCGTAGAAGGGCTTGAGGTCTTCGGCGATGCCCGACGTGTCGGGGCTCGCCGCCGGCCCCGCCGACGTGGACTGCGCAGGGATCATCGAATACAGGCAGCCCGACAACGTGATCGCGGCGACGACGAGACCCGCCACCACCACCGCGGTACGACGCAGGCGCGAGGGGGAACGCGTGTTCATGGTCTCCTCCCGCTCGTGACGGTCACGAGCAAGCTCTCGAGGGCGAGCGCGGGGGCGACGTTGCGCTCCAGCGCTTCCCTGGTCTCGGCGAGATGGTCGAGCACGACGAGCGTGCGCTCCGGCTGCCAGGCGGCCGCGAGGGCGGCGAGCTCCGGTGCGAGCTCGGCGTTGATCAACACGTCGTCGCGGTCGAACTGCAGCATCACCACGTCCCGGAACAGCGACTGCAGATCGGTGAGCACGCGGTCGAGACCGTCGCGCACGCTGCGTTTGGCGCGCTGCTTCTGCTCGTCCTCGAGAGCGTTGATCTGCGAGCGCACGGCGGGCGGCACCGCCTGCCCCTCGGCGATCCCCACCGTGTGCAGCAGGGAGCGCCGTTCGGCCTCGTCCCGTTCAGCCGTGAGCGCCTTCGCATCGTCGGTCGCGGCCTGCACGATCTGCCCGGCGACCTCGACGGCGTCGTTGACCCCGCGGGCGCCCAGCACGGCGCGCAGGGTCTGCTCGCGGCGGGCGCGGGCGGCGGGGTCGGTCGCGAGCCGCTGGGCCATGCCGATGTGCCGCTGCGCATGCCGCGCGGCCTGCTCGGCGACGACGGGATCGGCGCCGGTGCGGCGCACGATGAGCTCCGCGACCGCGGACACATCGGGCTCGCGCAGCCGCAGGGACCGCACGCGGGACCGGATCGTAGGCAGCAGATCCGCCTCGCTCGGCGCGCACAGAATCCAGACCGTCTGCTCGGGCGGTTCCTCGAGCGCCTTCAGCAGGACGTTCGAGGTGCGCTCGGTCATGCGATCGGCATCCTCGACGACGATGACGCGATACCGCCCGCTGGACGGGCCGAAGTAGGACCGCTCGACGAGTGCCCGCGCCTCGGCGATCGAGATGATCACCTTCTCCGTGCGCAGCACCGTCACGTCGGGGTGGGTGCCGGCGAGCACCTGGCGCATGGTCTGCTCGTCATCGGGGCGCTCGGAGATCAGCGATGCCGCAAACGCGGTGGCGAGCGTCGAACGACCCGATCCGGGCGGGCCGGTGATGAGCCACGCGTGCGACATCGCGGCGGGATCGGCAACGGCGGTGCGCAACGTCTCGACGGCCGCGTCCTGCCCCCACACGTCCGTCCACGGAAAGGGAGCGAGAACGGTGGCCGGCATGCGGTCAAGCCTAACCGGGGCGGGCGACATCGCACGCCCCGTCCGCGGGGGAGCGGCTCGACTCAAGCTCGTGTTCGGTCCGGATCAGGCCCGGGCCAGCAGCGCCGCCACCCGGGCGCGCACCGCAGCTGCGATCTCGCCGGGATCCTGAGCGGCGTCGACGACAAGGAATCGCTCCGGCTCGGCCGCCGCCAGCGCGAGGAAGGAATCGCGCACCCGCCCGTGGAACTCCTCGCGTTCGGCCTCGAGCCGGTCGAACGGCTTCTCCGCCGAATCCAGGCGGCGGCGCGCGATGGCGGGGTCGAGGTCGAGCAGCACGGTGAGGTCGGGCAGAGCGCCTTCGGCGCCCCACAGCGACAGCCCGCGCACCTCGTCCGCATCCAGAACCCGGCCGGCGCCCTGGTACGCGACCGAGGAGTCGAGGTAGCGGTCCTGGATCACGACCTCGCCGCGATCGAGCGCGGGACGCACGACCGTCGCGACGTGGTGCGCGCGGTCGGCGGCGTACAGCAGCGCCTCGGCGCGGGGCGCGATGTCGCCGCGGTGATGCAGCACGATGTCGCGGATGAGCACGCCCACCTCGGAGCCGCCGGGCTCGCGCGTGCGCAGGGCTTTCCACCCCTGCCCCCGCAGCCACTCCTCCAGCAGCGCGGCCTGGGTGGTCTTGCCCGTGCCGTCGCCGCCCTCGAGCGTGATCCAGAGGCCGCGGCTCTCGCTCACGCCCCGGCCTGCTTCTTCGCCGCGTTGGCGGCCCTGGTGGCTGCAGCCTTCTTCGCTGCTGCGGAGCGGGCGGCGGCCTTGTCGGCGTCGCTCGCCGCCGCCTTCTTGGCCGGCGCCTTCTTGGCCGCGGTCTTGGCCGGCGCTTTCTTGGCCGTGGTCTTGGCGGGGGCCTTCTTCGCGGCGGTGGTGCGGGATCCGCGCTTGGGGGCCGGCCCCTTCGCGCGCTTCTCGGCCAGCATCTGCACCGCGGTCTCGAACGTGACGTCCTGCACCTGCTGACCGCGCGGGATCGTCACGTTGGTCTCGCCGTCGGTGACGTATGCCCCGAACCGGCCGTCGCGGATCCGGATCGGCTTGCCGCTCACGGGATCCGCGTCGAACTCGGCGAGCGCGCTCGACGCACGCCGAGCGCCGTACTTGGGCTGGGCGTAGATCGCCAGCGCCTGATCGAGGTCGATGTCGAAGATCTGCTGCTCGCTCTCCAGCGAGCGCGAGTCCGCACCCTTCCTCAGGTATGGCCCGAAACGGCCGTTCTGCGCGGTGATCTCCTCATCGGTCGCCGGGTCGACGCCCACGACGCGCGGGAGCTCGAGGAGCTTGAGCGCGGTGTCGAGATCGATCGTGTCGACCGACATCGAGCGGAACAGCGATGCGGTGCGCGGCTTGGGGGCCGTCTCCTTCTTGGCGCCGCGCTTCGGCTTGGGAGCCTCCACGACTTCGCCGGTGGCCTCATCGACCTGGTCGTCGTCGGAGACCGGATCGTTCTCCTGGATGTACGGGCCGAAGCGACCGTCCTTGACGACGATGACCTTGCCGTTGTCGGGGTTCTCCCCGAGCACGCGGTCGCCGGCGACGGGAGCGTCGATGAGCTCCTGCGCCTTGACCGCCGTCAGCTCGTCCGGGGCGAGATCCTCCGGCACGTTGACGATGCGCGGCTTCGCATCGGGCTGCGCGGGGTCGGCGACCTCGAGGTAGGGGCCGTACTTTCCGAAGCGGAGGGTCGCGGTGTCGGTGATCCGCGTGGCGTTCAGCGCCCGTGCGTCGATCTCACCGAGGTTGTCGACCACCTGACGCAGGCCCACGTGCGCGTCGGATCCGAAATAGAAGGAGTGCAGCCACTCGATGCGCTTCTGCTCGCCACGGGCGATCGCGTCGAGGTCATCCTCGAGCGCCGCGGTGAAGTCGTAGTCGATGAGGTCGGCGAAGTGCTGCTCGAGCAGCCGCACGACGCTGAACGCCATCCACGTCGGCACGAGCGCCTGGCCGCGCTTGGTCGCGTAGCCGCGGTCGATGATCGTGCCGATGGTGCTGGCGAAGGTCGACGGCCGGCCGATCCCGTGCTCCTCGAGCGCCTTGACCAGCGACGCCTCGGTGTAGCGGGGCTTCGGCGTGGTGCGGTGCGACTTGGCCTCGGCATCCGCGACGCCCAGCACATCGCCCACGGCGACCGCGGGCAGCGACTGGTTCTCGGCGGCGTCGGCGGCGTTGCGACGCTCGTCCTTGCCCTCCTCGTACGCCTCCAGGAAGCCCTTGAAGGTGTAGACGGTGCCGGATGCGGTGAACTCCGCGGTGCGACCGTCCGCATTCACCGCGATCGTGACGGTGGTGGTCTCGTACTTCGCGTCGGACATCTGGCTCGCGACCGTGCGCTTCCAGATGAGGTCGTAGAGGCGCTGCTCCTCGCGGTCCAGCTGCGAGGAGACGGACGCGGGCGTGCGGAACTGCTCGCCCGACGGGCGGATCGCCTCGTGCGCCTCCTGCGCGTTCTTGCTCTTGGACTTGTAGACACGCGGCTTGAGCGGCACGGCGGCGTCGCCGTAGAGCGCGACCGCCTGCGACCGGGCCGCCTGCACCGCCTGGGTGCTGAGCGCGGTCGAGTCGGTGCGCATATAGGTGATGAAGCCCTTCTCGTAGAGACGCTGGGCGACGCTCATCGCCTGCTTCGCGCTCATCGAGAGCTTGCGTCCCGCCTCCTGCTGCAGCGTGGAGGTGGTGAACGGGGCGTACGGGCTGCGCGTTCCCGGCTTCGCCTCGACCTTGGAGACGGTGCCGGATCCGACCGCGTCGACGGCCGCGGCGAGCGCGGTGGCGGCCTTCTCGTCCAGCACGACGACGGCCTTCTTCAGCGCGCCGTTGTCGTCGAAGTCGGTGCCACGGGCGATCGCGCCGCCGTCCAGGCGCACCAGGCGCACGCTGAACGCGGTGCCGGAGGCCGCAGCCTTGGCGTCGACGTCCCAGTACTCGGCGGACACGAACGCCATGCGTTCGCGCTCACGGTCCACGACCATACGGGTGGCGGCGGACTGCACGCGGCCGGCGGAGAGTCCGGACTTCACCTTGTACCAGAGCACGGGAGAGACGTCCCAGCCGTAGAGGCGGTCCAGGATCCGGCGGGTCTCCTGCGCGTCGACGAGCGCGAGGTCGAGCTCGCGGGTGTTGCCGACCGCGGCCTGGATCGCGTCCTTGGTGATCTCGTGGAACACCATCCGCTTGACCGGGACCTTCGGCTTCAGCGTCTCCAGCAGGTGCCACGCGATGGCCTCGCCCTCGCGGTCCTCATCGGTGGCGAGCAGGAGCTCGTCGGCGGTCTTGAGCGCGCGCTTGAGCTCGGCGACGGTCTTGGTCTTGCGATCCGAGACCACGTAATAGGGATCGAAGTCGTTGTCGACGTCGATCGAGTACTTGCCGTACGCCTGCTTGTCAGCAGCGGGGATGTCCTTCTTGTCGGCGAGGTCACGGATGTGACCCACCGAGCTGAGCACCTCGAAGCCGTCGCCGAGATAGCCCTGAATGGACCTCATCTTCGTCGGAGACTCGACGATGACAAGCTTCTTGCCTTGCGCCACGGGTGCGTCCTTTCGTCGAAGCACACCATACACACCGCACCGGAGTCGGGGACTCAGCGCGGTCATCCGTCGCCGGCAGGAGGTTCGGGTGGTCCTGCACGGGATCCGGCGACGGCCGGGAATCCAGCGTACGCCGCTGAGACGTGCACGATGACCACGGCGCCGTCGATCCGGCAGTCCTGCAGGGCCACGGCGTGCGCCACGGCGACCCTGGCCGCAAGGGCGCACGGCTCCTCCGGCACGGGGATCGCACCGGAGAGAGCATCGGCGCCCGCGAGCGCGGCAGCATCGGCCGCGGCCGCCAGCCGCTGCGACGTCGCTCCCGCTCCACCGACCATAGCCGCGCCGAGTCCGAGCGCCGCGATCACGGCGATCCCGCCGAGCGCGAGCACGGACCCCGCCATCACCGACCTCCGTCCAGCGCGCAGCCGGTCGCACGGATCGGCACGGCGATGCCGCCGAGGATGCGGGCCTCGGCCGACGCGGTCACGCAGACGAGCGCATCGGACCTGTTCACCGTGAACCCGGCGGCAGGATCCGCACGCGCCACCGCGGCGTGCGCATCACCCGCATCGTCGCCGCGCCCGATGATGCGCGCCGCGTCGGCCACCGCGTCCTGGAGCGCCACCGTGCGCACGCCCGCCCCGAGTGCGCCGACGCCGAGGAGCAGCGTCAGCACGACGATCGGCAGTGCCACCGCGACCTCCGCCGTCGCGGAGCCGCGCTCCCGGTCGTGGCGGGCGCCCGCGGCGAGCGCGCGGTCGCGGTCGGCGCGTTCCGCATGCGCCGGGTCGCGGACCCCGCCCCCTGAGAGCGCCCCGCCGCGACCGGCTCGGGTCCGCGCCGTCGGGCGCGCCGGACGGGTCATGCCACCGTCAGCGCCCGGCGCACGAGGTCTGTCAGGATCCCGCGCACCTCATCCGAGCGCATGATGACGACGAGCAGGCCGGCGAAGGCGACCGCGGCCATCGTCGCGATGGCGTACTCCGCGGTGGCGGCGCCGGTGTCGTCGCCGAACAGCAGGGCGGCACGGCCTCGGGTGAGCGGTGGCAGCGCTCGCGCGACCGGCGTCATCGGGGCGGCAATCTTGGGCGGTGCCGACGACCGCGTCGTCGACGCGGTAGGACGGATCTGATTCATGGTGTTCCTTCTTTCTTTCTTCTTCGGGATGACGGCGCCCGGTCGAGCGCCGTCGGACTCAGGCGAACGGCAGCGGGGTCGTGGACAGCACGCTGAGGACCAGAGGAGCGACGCCGAGCAGCATGAACGCCGGGAGCGTGCATGCCCCGAGCGGGAGCAGCAGGCGCGAGCTCAGCCGTGCCGCCCTGGTGCGGCCGGCGGTGCGGGCATCACGGCGCGCGCGATCCGCCTCCGCCCGGAGGAGCTCCACGGCCGGCACTCCGGCGGCGGAGGAGAGGCGCAGCACGCGCTCGATCTCCTCGCCCGCTGTTGCGGGATCGTCGTCCGCCCCGATCTCCTGCTCGACGAGGGCACGGGCACGCGGAATCGCCGTTCCCCCGGTGAGCGCGACGACGAGCAGCTCCGCGCGGAATCCGGGGATGCCCGGAGAGGGCGCAGCGCGGCGCACCAGCGCCCTCGTCCATGCCCTCGCGACCAGGAGCAGCCCGAGCCCCATGGCCAGGCAGATCCACCCTGCGGGCTGCGTCAGCAGCACCGTGACGGTGTCGAAGCCGAGCGCGATTCCGAGCATCAGACCCACGAGCGGCAGCCACAGCATGAGACGCGCGGTGCCCGCGGGTTCGGCGAGCGCGACCGAGATCTCGGCCCTGATCTCACTGGCGCCCTCGAGCGCCGCCGCGATCGCTCGCAGCACCTCGCCCAGAGGCGCACCGACGGTGGCGGCGATCCCCCACGCCGCACCCACCATGCGCCAGGTCCCGCCCCTGGCACGGATGGCGTCGACCAGCGCACGTCCCCGCTCCACGTCGGCGAGCACCTCGACCGCATCCACCGAACCGCTCTCCGCCAGGTGCCGCCAGGCCGTGAGCGGGGCCGCTCCCGCCTGCAGCAGGACGGCCAGTGTCCGCACGACCGCCGCGACCTCGCCCTCGGAGATCTCCCCGCCGCGTCGACGCGGACGCCGCGCACGGCGATGGCCGCGGGCGCCACGGCGCGCATACCCGTCGCTCACCATGGCCGGACCTCCTCGATGCCGAGATGCTCGCCGTCCAGCCGCAGCACGCCCACCTGCGCGAGCCGGCGGATCCCGCCCTCGACGCGCACGAGATGCAGCACGTACGCGAAGGCGCTCACGGCCTGGCGCGCGAGCGCCGGCGGATCCATCCCCGCGAGGGCGCCGAGCGCCTCCAGCCGCGCCGGAACGTCGGCGAGCCCGCTCGCGTGCAGCGTGCCCGCTCCGCCGTCATGACCCGTGTTCAGCGCGGTCAGCAGGTCGCGGATCTCCTCGCCTCGGCACTCCCCCACGATCAGCCGGTCGGGCCGCATCCGCAGCGACTCCCGGACGAGCCGCGCCACGCTGATCGCGCCGACCCCCTCCAGGTTCGGCTGCCGCGCCTCGAGCGAGACATGGTGCGGATGTCGGGGCCGCAGCTCTGCGACGTCCTCGACGGTGACGATCCGCTCGTGCGGCGGGACATGGGCGAGCATGGCCGCCAGCATCGTGGTCTTTCCCGTCCCGGTGCCGCCCGTGATCAGGACGTTCCTCCTGTCGTGCACCGTCTGCTCGAGCCAGGCCCGCTGCGCCCGGTCGATCGCCCCGAGCCGCCCGAGATCGTCCAGATCCGCCGCACGCACCCGCGGGATGCGCACCGAGACGGCGGTGCCGCCGGTCGACACCGGGGCGAGCACGGCATGCACGCGCACGCCCGACGCGAGTCGCACGTCCACGCAGGGAGCCTGATCGTCGAGATGTCTGCCTCCGAGGGCCACCAGGCGCACGGCGAGCTCCCTCACCTCCCGCTCGGACGCGGTCCATCCGGGCACTGCCTCGGCGCCGGCGCCGCGGTCGAGGAAGAGTCCGGCGGCGCCGTTCAGGAACAGATCGGTCACCTGCGGATCGACCGCATGCGCGGCGAGGTCGCCGAACGCCGGATCCAGGTCCAGTCGCTCGGCGGCGGCTGAGGATCCACGCGGGACGATCACGAAGGGCGAGGCCATGTCCCGACGCTAGGCACCCGCGAACCGGCTCGGGGCTCGGTCCGCGCAATCCGTGCACTACCCGCTGCTCCACGGGCCTGTGCGGAACGAGCGTCCGCTGTGGAAGTGTGCGGCCGTGGGCGGTGACTCCGCAGGAGAAGTGCCACTCCGAAGGATGGATCCGGCCGAATCCTCCTGCAGACGTGCGAACGTCCTGCAGATCTGCAGGCCAGCGGACGGGCTCCGGCGTCGAGCCAACCAGACACGACGGAGGAATGCGACCGTGGAAAGAAGAGTGGGCGGCACCCCACGGGGGGAATGGGATGCCGCCCGACTGCGGCCGACGGAGGGGGACCGTCGGAGCCGCAGGAAAGCCGGATTCGATTGATCGGCCGTCGGACAGTGTACGTCCGAAAAGGCGCCATACAAAACGGACCTCACTACCGACTTCCGTCGGTAGTGAGAGACGATGGGCGCAGCTAGATTCGCCGATGTCACGGCTCACGCCGCGATCTCCCCGCCGCAAAGGAGCGACCCCTCACCATGAGCAGCCAGATCGATCACGTCTTCGACGAGACCCGGGTGTTCCCGCCCTCTCCCGAATCCGCCGCGGCGGCCGTCGCGCAGCCGGAGATCTACACGGAGGCGGCCACCGATCGCGAGGCGTTCTGGGCGAAGCAGGCTCGCGAGCTGCACTGGAACACGCCGTTCACCGAGGTGCTGGACTGGTCGACCCCGCCGTTCGCGAAGTGGTTCGCCGACGGCGAGCTCAATGTCGCCTACAACTGCCTCGACCGGCACGTCGAGGCCGGCAACGGCGACCGCGTCGCCCTGCTCTGGGAAGGCGAGCCCGGCGACGAGCGGCGGGTCACCTACGCCGAGCTCACCGACGAGGTCAAGCGCCTCGCGAACGTGCTCGAGGGCCTCGGCATCGGACACGGCGACCGCGTCGCCATCTACCTGCCGATGATCCCCGAAGCGGTGGCCTCGATGCTCGCCGTCGCCCGCATCGGAGCGATCCACTCGGTCGTGTTCGGCGGGTTCAGCGCCGACAGCCTGCGCTCCCGGATCGACGACGCCGGCGCGAAGCTCGTCATCACCGCCGACGGCGGCTACCGCAAGGGCAAGGCATCGGCGCTCAAGCCCACGGTCGACCAGGCGCTCGCCGATCGCGGCGAAGGCGAGCAGAACACGGTCGAGCACGTGATCGTGGTCAAGCGCTGCGAGAACGAGATCGACTGGGACGACGAGCGCGACCTCTGGTACCAGGACGTCGTCGGTGCTGCCTCGAACGCGCACGAGGCCCAGGCGTTCCCCGCCGAGAACCCGCTGTTCATCCTCTACACCTCCGGCACGACCGGAAAGCCCAAGGGCATCCTGCACACCTCGGGCGGATACCTCACCCAGGCGTCGTACACGCACCGCGTCGTCTTCGACCTGAAGCCCGAGACCGACGTCTACTGGTGCACGGCCGACATCGGGTGGGTCACCGGACACTCGTACGTGACCTACGGACCGCTCGCGAACGGCGCCACCCAGGTCATGTACGAGGGCACGCCCGAGACTCCGCAGCAGGGACGCTGGTGGGACATCATCCAGAAGTACGGCGTCACCACGCTCTACACCGCGCCCACCGCGATCCGCTCCTTCATGAAGCTCGGTCGCGAGATCCCGAACCAGTACGACCTGACCTCCCTGCGCCTGCTCGGCTCGGTCGGCGAACCGATCAACCCCGAGGCCTGGATCTGGTACCGCGACGTCATCGGCGGCAGCCGCACGCCGATCGTGGACACCTGGTGGCAGACCGAGACCGGGGCGATCATGGTCTCCCCGCTTCCCGGCATCACCGCGACCAAGCCGGGTTCGGCGCAGGTGCCGCTGCCGGGGGTGTCCATCGACGTGGTCGACGACGACGGCAGGCCTCAGGGCGTGGGCGGCGGCGGACTCCTGGCGATCACCGAACCGTGGCCGAGCATGCTCCGAGGCATCTGGGGCGACCCGGAGCGCTTCAAGGAGACGTACTGGGAGAAGTTCGAGAAGCAGGGCTACTACTTCGCCGGCGACGGCGCGCGCTTCGACGAGGACGGAGACCTGTGGCTGCTCGGCCGGGTCGACGACGTGATGAACGTCTCCGGCCACCGGCTCTCCACCGCCGAGATCGAGTCGGCGCTCGTCGCGCATGAGGCCACCGCCGAGGCCGCCGTGGTCGGTGCCTCCGACGAGACCACGGGCCAGGCGGTCGTCGCCTTCGTGATCATCAAGGAGAGCTATCTCAAGGTGCACGTCCCCGAAGGCCTGGCGCAGCTGCTGCGCGGCTGGGTCGGCGAGCAGATCGGCCCGATCGCCCGCCCGCGCGACGTCTACATCGTCGCCGAGCTGCCCAAGACCCGCTCCGGCAAGATCATGCGCCGCCTGCTGCGTGACGTCGCCGAAGGCCGTGAGGTCGGCGACACCACGACGCTCGCGGACACGATGGTGATGTCGACCATCTCGGCGCAGGTGAAGTAGGGATCCGAACCCGTCGAGGATCCGGATCCCCGAACGCAGAAGGGACGCTCTCCCCCGAGAGCGTCCCTTCTGTCGTGAGGACTCAGGCGAGCGTGAAGACGACCTCGACCTCGACCGGGCTGTCCAGGGGCAGCACGGCCACGCCGACCGCCGCGCGGACGTGCTTGCCGGCGTCGCCGAAGATCTCGCCGAGCACCTCGCTCGCCCCGTTGATCACGCCGGGCTGGCCGGAGAAAGACGGATCGGAGGCGACGAAGCCGCTCACCCGCAGCACGCCGCCGAGACGGTCCACGCCGCCGGCCGCGTCGGCCGCCGCGGCGATCGCGTTGAGCGCGCACAGGCGGGCGAGTCCCTTGGCGTCCTCGGCGGGGATCTCCGCACCGACCTTGCCTGTCGCGGGCAGAGATCCGGCCACGAACGGCAGCTGGCCGGAGGTGTGGACGAGGCCCGCGTGCACACGGGCCGGCACGTAGGCGGCGACCGGAGCGGCGACGGACGGGAGCTCGATGCCGAGCTCGGCGAGACGAGCGCTGATGGTCATGCGGATTCTCCTTCGAACTGACGCGCGGCCTCTGCCGCCGCGGAAAGACCGGTGTTGGCGGCCGCATCGCCGCCGACCGGACGCTTGAGGTATGCGACGAGCCCGCCCTCGGGCCCGGTCACCACCTGCACGAGCTCCCAGCCCTGCTTGCCCCAGTTGTTCAGGATGGCGGCGGTGTTGTGGATCAGCAGCGGTGTGGTGAGGTATTCCCACGTGGTCATGGCTCTCCCGGAGGGACGGACGCGCTCTGGCGCGTCAAAGTTTGCGTTCAGGGAACTCCCCTACGATCAAGCGTATGCCTCAGACCAAACGCACGCTCACCGGTGTGCTCAGCGGCCTGGCCGGCCTTGTCGGTCTCAGCGTCGTCGCCGGTGTGCTCGTCACGGCCACCGTCACTCCGGTGTTCGCCGTCACCGGTGCTGCCGCCGCTCAGTCGATCGACCTGTTCGAGGGCCTGCCCTCGAATCTGAAGGTCGATCGCCCCATGCAGCCGACCACGATCTACTCCAAGGACGCCAACGGCGCCGACCAGGTCATGGCGCGGTTCTACGACCAGAACCGCATCCCTGTGAAGTACGACCAGGTCGCCCCGGTGCTGTTCGATGCGCTGCTGGCGAGCGAGGACAAGAACTTCTACACGCACGGCGGCATCGACATCGCCGGAACGATCAAGGCGGTCGTAGGCAACGTGAGCGGGTCCTCGACGAACGGCGGATCCTCGATCAGCCAGCAGTACGTCAAGAACGTGCTGCTGCAGGAGTGCGAGAAGGGCGTGCCGCTCAGCGACGAGAAGCGCGACGACAAGCTGCAGCAGTGCTGGCTCGACGCGGCCTCCGCCGTCGGGTCCAAGGGCATCGCGCGCAAGCTGCAGGAGATCCGCTACGCCACGGCGATCGAGAAGCAGTACTCCAAGAACGACATCCTCATCGGGTATCTGAACCTGGTGAACTTCGGCGGCACCACCTACGGCATCGAGGCCGCGGCGCAGCGCTACTTCAGCGTCTCGGCGCTGCAGCTGAACGCCGTGCAGGCCGCGACCCTGGTCGGCATGGTGCAGAACCCCAACGCCTTCCGCATCGACATGCCCGGTGGCACGTACGACTGCGACAAGGACGGCAACAACTGCAAGAACTCGCAGGCCGACGGCTACCACGACACCCTGGTGCGCCGGAACTACGTGCTCAGCCGCATGGAGGCGCTCGGAAAGATCACCAAGGCGGAGTACGAGGCCGCCAAGGAGCAGCCGATCACCCCGGCGATCAAGACGCCCTCCTCGGGCTGCGGGGACGCGGGCGGCAACGCCTTCTTCTGCCAGTACGTCAAGGCGACTCTCGAGAACGACACGTCGCTCGACTCGGTGCTGGGTCCGGTGAAGGACCGCTCCGACAAGCTTCTGCGCGGCGGCCTCAACGTCTACACCACGCTCTCCGCCCCGATGCAAGGGGCAGCGCTGCAGGCGATGGCCGATCACACCACGCCGACCATCGAGGGGATGGACTTCGGTGCGGCTGCGACAACCATCGACCCGAAGACGGGACGGATCCTCGCCCTCGCGCAGAACACCGGCTTCACCGAGGAGCAGACCGATACCGCGACGAGCGGCCTGACGTCGATCGTCTACGGCGCCGACGCGGCGCACGGCGGAGGAATCGGTTTCTCCGTGGGTTCGACGTACAAGATCTTCACGCTCATCGACTGGCTGGAGAAGGGGCACTCGGTGCGGGAGACCCTGGCGGCCCCCGTGAAGAACTACACCATGAAGTGCGGCACTTCCACGATGTCGACGGAAACGCCGATCAAGAACTTCAACAACCAGAGCGGCTACACCGGGACCCCGATGCAGTTCACTCGCGACTCGCTGAACTCAGGTTTCCTCTCGATGGCTTCGAAGCTGGATCTCTGCGACATCAACCAGGTCGCGCAGCGCATGGGCGTGCATCTGGGCGACGGCGGCAGCGTCACGGATCAGAACGTGCCGTTCGACGTGCTCGGCTCTAAGAACATCGCCGCACTCGACATGGCATCCGCCTACGCAGCGGTCGCCAACAACGGCACCCGCTGCGCGCCGTATGCGATCGACAAGATCACTGGTCCCGACGGCACCGACATCCCGCTTCCGCCGCCGGCCTGCACCGAGGTCATCAAGCCCGAGATCGCGGCCACTGCGGCGTACGCGCTGCAGGGCGTCATGAACTCGGGCGGCACCGGATCGCGCGCGAACCCCGATGACGGCACCCCGCTGATCGGCAAGACGGGTACGCACGAGAGCGCGCAGACGATGCTGGTCGACTCGTCCACCGCGGCGACCACCGCCGTGTGGGTCGGCCAGGCCAACGGTGACGCCGACATCTACAACTTCTACTCGCACGACGTCAACGTCCCCGACATCCGCTACGGACTCAGCCGCCAGATCACCGCAGCAGCGGATGAGCTCTTCCCGGGCGGCGCCTTCCCCGACCCGTCGCAGAGTCTGCTCAAGCAGTCGTACACGAACCTGCCCAGCGTGGTCGGCATGACCGTCGACCAGGCCACGCAGACGCTCGAGGGTGCAGGATTCTCGGTCTCCGTGGGCCCCGCCGTGCAGAGCAATCTGCCAACGGACCAGGTCGCCCAGCAGGATCCGGGCCCCGGTCAGGTCGTCACCGGCAGCACGATCACGATCTCACCGAGCAATGGGCAGGGCGCCTCGGTCCCGAACGTGGTCGGGATGACCATGGGCGACGCCGCCAACGCGCTCAAGGCCGCGGGCTTCCAGGCCGCGAAGGGCACATGCACGCCCGGCAACGGAGATGACTCCGGCACCGTGTCTGCCACGTCCCCGGCTGCCGGAACAGCCGCCCCGAAGGGCTCCGCCGTCACGCTCAACTACGTGAAGAAGAACTGCCAGGGATGACGTCCTCACGCACCACCCGTTCGGCCCTCATCGCACTCGGTGCGGTGGGGGCCGCCGGTGTCGCGGCCGCCACCTGGGGCATCGGCATCGAGCGCTACCTCTTCACGCTGCGCCACGCCACGGCGCGGTCGCTGCCGGCGGGATCCCGGCCGCTGCGCATCCTGCACGTCTCCGACGCGCACATGGCGCCCTGGCAGCATCGCAAGCAGCGCTGGCTCGCCTCCCTGGCGGATCTCCGCCCCGACCTCGTCGTGAACACCGGCGACAACCTCGGCCACAAGGACGGCCTGGAGGGAGTCCGCGCGGCGTTCGCTCCGTTCGCGGGAACGCCCGGTGTCTTCGTGCACGGATCCAACGACAAGTTCGCACCATCGCCCCGCAATCCGTTCCGGTACTTCATGGGCCCCTCGGCGCGCTCCATCACGGCCCCGGAGCTCGACACCGAGGCTCTGGACCGATTCTTCGCCGATGACCTCGGCTGGGTCGATCTGGACAACACCGCGACCACGCTTCAGATCGCCGGATCCCGGGTGGATCTGTTCGGCGTCGATGATGCCCATCGCGACTGGGACGAGCTCGACGCGCTTCCCGCCGCGATCGACGCGCTGGGCTCCCGCCCGGCCGACGTGCCCGTCCTGGGGGTCACGCACGCGCCGTACCAGCGCGTGCTGAACTCGTTCACCGATCTGGGCGCGGACGCGATCCTGGGCGGCCACACGCACGGCGGCCAGGTGTGCATCCCGGGCTTCGGCGCGATCGTGGCGAACTGCGACATCCCCCTGAAGCAGGCGAAGGGCCTCAGCACGTGGTCCCACGCCGGCCGTACGGTGCCCCTCAACGTCAGCGCCGGCTGCGGACACTCGATCTACGCGCCGGTGCGTTTCGCGTGCCGCCCCGAGGCGACTCTGCTGACGCTGCTGCCGCGGGCTTGATGGACTCGGCGCCTCCGCGCCACGCGCGGGTTCCACCTCGATTCGCCCCTCGGCTCGTCTCCGTATAGACTTGAACGGTTGCCACGGGGTGTGGCGCAGCTTGGTAGCGCGCTTCGTTCGGGACGAAGAGGCCGCAGGTTCAAATCCTGTCACCCCGACCAACATCAGAGGGACCGACCCGCAGGGTCGGTCCCTCTGACGTTGTTTCGTGATGTCAGGTGGGCCCCAGCGGGGAGGCTCCGCGTGTCGCGGATGCGACGTGCGGAGAAGCACCCGGGGACGCACCCCGACCGCCATACACAGGCTCTCTCCCATCCGGATCCTCTACGCTGGAATCGCTATGATGATGCCCCGCCTGGTCGCCTTCGACCTCGACGACACCCTCGCCCCCTCCAAGGCCGCGATCGATCCCCGTATCGCCGACCTGCTCCTCGCGCTCGCGCGCCGCGTGGAGGTCGCGATCATCTCCGGCGGCAACGAGGAGCAGTTCCGCGCGCAGGTCATCGCCCGGCTCGGCGACGCCGACACGGAGCTCCTGCAGCGCATCCATCTGCTGCCGACCTGCGGCACGCGCTACCTCCGCCACGATGGATCAGGTTTCTCCCTGATCTACGCCCGCGACCTCAGCGATCAGCAGAAGGCCGCCGCCCTCCGTTCCCTCGAGGAGGAGGCCCGCCGCCTCGGGCTCTGGGAGAGCGAGACCTGGGGGCCGATCCTGGAGGACCGCGGCTCGCAGATCACCTTCTCCGCCCTCGGCCAGAAGGCGCCCCACGACGCGAAGAAGGCCTGGGACCCCGACGGATCCCGCCGCGCCGCCCTGCGCGATGCCGTCGCGACCCGCGTACCCGATCTCGAGGTCCGCTCCGGCGGATCCACGTCGATCGACATCACGCGCGCCGGGATCGACAAGGCCTACGGCATGACCGAGCTCGCCGAGCGCACGGGCATCCCCTTCGAGGAGATGCTCTTCTACGGCGATCGCCTCGACGAGGGCGGCAACGACTACCCCGTCAAGGCCCTCGGCGTGCCCTGCGTCGCCGTGGAGGGCTGGGAGGACA
Source organism: Microbacterium sp. NPDC056052 (assembly GCF_042266785.1). NCBI lineage: Bacteria > Bacillati > Actinomycetota > Actinomycetes > Micrococcales > Microbacteriaceae > Microbacterium > Microbacterium sp. NPDC056052. The sequence goes on along the minus strand of NZ_JBHJWV010000008.1, from coordinate 70,994 downwards.
CCGCGGACCACCTGGACGCACTCCTGCCCGCGCTGACGGCCGCTCCCGCCACCCCGCGCGCGCTCTGACGTCCGCCGGGCGCTCCGACGCCTCAGGACAGCGACAGGATCGCGCCCGCAGCGCCCGAACTCATCGCGCGGCGACCTCCGCCGCGCCCTGCGCTACGGGAACCATGCGGGCGAGCTGGGTGACGTGATGGGGCTCCAATTCGGCGAGCGACGAGACCCCGAGCAGACGCATCGTCCGCTCGATCTCGCTGCGCAGGATCGCGATCGTGCGGTCGACGCCGCGGCGCCCGCCCGCCATGAGGCCGTAGAGGTAGGCGCGGCCGATGAGGGTGAAGTCGGCGCCGAGCGCGACCGCGGCGACGATGTCGGCCCCGTTCATGATGCCGGTGTCGACCATCACGGTGAAGTCATCGCCCACGGCCCTGCGCACCTGCGGGAGCAGGTGGAACGGGATGGGGGCGCGATCGAGCTGCCGGCCGCCGTGGTTGGAGAGCACCACGCCGTCCACGCCGTGCGTGTCCTTCAGCCGCACCGCGTCCTCGACGGTCTGCACGCCCTTGACGAGGAGCTTGCCCGGCCAGATGCCCCGGATCACCTCGAGGTCGTCATAGCCGATCGTCGGGTCCATGGCCGCGTCGAGCAGCTCCCCGACCGTGCCGCCCGTCGTCGACAGCGATGCGAACTCGAGCTTCGGGGTGGTCAGGAAGTCGATCCACCACCACGGCCGCGGAATCGCGTTGATGATCGTGCCGAGCGTGAGCTGCGGCGGGATCGAGAAGCCGTTGCGCTTGTCCCGCAGGCGGGCGCCGGCGACCGGGGTGTCGACCGTGAACATGAGCGTGTCGAAGCCGGCCTCGGCCGCGCGGCGAGTGAGGCCGTAGGAGATCTCCCGGTCGCGCATGACGTACAGCTGGAACCAGTTGCGCCCCGCGGGGTTGGTCTTCTTCACGTCCTCGATCGAGGTCGTGCCGAGCGTGGACAGCGTGAAGGGGATCCCCGCGGCGGCTGCGGCGCCGGCTCCGGCGAACTCGCCCTCGGTCTGCATGAGACGCGTGAATCCCGTCGGCGCGATCCCGAACGGCAGCGCGCTCGGGCCGCCAAGGATCGTGGTGGAGGTGTCGAGTTCGGGTGCCGGCGCGAGGATCCCGGGGTGGAACTCCACGTCCTCGAACGCCTGGCGGGCGCGCGCCAGCGACAGTTCGCCCTCGGCGGCGCCGTCCGTGTAGTCGAAGGCGGCCTTGGGCGTGCGGCGCTTCGCGATCGTCCGCAGATCCGAGATCGTCAGCGCGCCCTCGAGGCGGCGCTTGGTGCCGTCGAGTTCGGGGGCCTTGAACTTCATCAGGTCGAAGATCTCGGCGGGGTTGGGAAGCTGCCGCTGCACCATGGTGGGTCCTTCCGATCAGGGAGTCGTGTCGTCCGCGCCGGCCAGGCCGGTCGCGGCGTAATAGCCGGTGATGTGGTCGTGCACGAGGGCTGCGGCGGTGTCGGCGCGCCCCTCGTCGATCGCACGGACGATGTCGCGGTGCTCGGCGCGGAGTCGCGCCGCCATGCCGGCCCAGTCCTGGATCCCCGCGGATCCGGTCCGCACGTAGGACTCGATGCTGTCCCGCAGCCCCGTCATCATCGCGGCGACGACCGCGTTCCCACTGGCCTCGGCGAGCGCGAGGTGCAGCTGCGCGTCGAGCGCGAGGAAGTCGGCGGCGCCGAGCTCGGCATCCATCGCGTCGAGGAGGCGGTGGATCTCGGCGGTGTCGCCCTCTCCCCCGGCGAGAGCCGCGACGACGGCCTGCTCCAGGATCAGGCGCGTGCCGACGACGTCCGCGATCGGGAAGCCCTGCGCAGCGACCTGGAGCCGCAGGAGCGCGGACAGGCCCCCTCCTGGTGCGGCGATGACGATCGCACCCGCCTGCGGGCCGGATCCGGTCGAGGTGCGGATGAGCCCCATCACCTCGAGCACGCGGATCGCCTCGCGCACGCTGGAGCGCCCCACGCCCAGCTCGGCCGCGAGGTCGCGCTCGCTCGGCAGCCGGTCCCCCGGACCGAACTCGCCGTCCAGCAGGCGCTGCTCGACGTGCTGCAGCACCGTGCGCCAGGTGCGCGCGGGCGCATCCCCGTGTTCGCTCATCGCCCCTCCTGTGGTCAGACCACACGATACCCCCTGTGGTCAGACCACGCAACGGCCCCCGCCACAACTGAGTCGTCCCCCTCAGCGCACGCCATGGGGTGCGCTGAGGGGGACGACTCGGAAGATAGGGGTCAGCCCAGGCGGCCGTGGGACTCCTCGAGGTAGCAGTGGCCGCAGAGGGACTCGTACGCGACCGGTCCCTGGGCCTGACGGAGGGCTCCGTCGATCGCGACCTGGTCGCCGTCGAACACGAAGCGGTCGCCGATCCGACGACCGTTGAAGACCGCCTTGCGCCCGCAGCGGCAGATCGTCTTGAGCTCCTCGAGCGTGTGCGCGATCGCGAGCAGCCGCCCGGATCCCGGGAACGCATGCGTGAGGAAGTCGTTGCGGATCCCGTACGCGAGCACGGGGATGTCGTCCTCCACCGCGATGCGGAACAGGTCGTCGACCTGTTCCGGCTCCAGGAACTGCGCCTCGTCCACGAGGAGGCAGGCGATGTCGGATCCGTCCTGCTGCGCCCGGGACCGCTCGCTCCGGAACAGCTCCCTCGCGCTCTCCCCTGCGGCGATGAGGAAGTCGACCTCGCGGGTCATGCCGAGGCGGCTCTCGATCTGCGAGGCGCCCTTGGTGTCGATCGCGGGCTTCGCGAGCAGCACCTGCTGGCCGCGCTCCTCATAGTTGTAGGCGGCCTGCAGCAGCGCCGTGGACTTGCCGGAGTTCATCGCCCCGTAGCGGAAGTACAGCTTGGCCACGGCGCGGGATCAGGCCGTCAGATCGAGCGTCTTCGCGGTGGCGCCCATCGACGCGCGCGCATCGGCCGCGGAGTCGTTGAGCTTCTCACCGAGCGTCGGGATCAGCTTCTGCAGCTTCGGCTCCCACTCCCCGTACTGCTCGGGGAAGCAGCGCTGAAGCACGTCGAGCATCACCGGAACGGCGGTGGACGCGCCCGGAGAGGCACCCAGCAGGCCCGCGATCGTGCCGTCGGCGGCCGCGACGACCTCGGTGCCGAACTGCAGCTTGCCGCCCTTCATGACCTGTGCGCGCTGGCCGGCCTGCAGCAGCTCCCAGTCGCCGTCCGCGGCGGTGGGCATGAACTCGCGCAACGTCGAGACCTTCTTGTGGTGCGTCTTCAGAAGCTCGCTGACCAGGTACTTGATCAGGTCGAAGTTCGTGAACGCGACCTTGAGCATGCTGCCCAGGTTGTGCGGGCGCACCTGCGTCACGATGTCGAGCATCCCGCCCTGCTTGAGGAACTTCGGGCTGAAGGTGGCGAACGGTCCGAACAGCAGGCTCGTCTCGCCGTCCACGACACGGGTGTCCAGGTGCGGCACCGACATCGGCGGGGCCCCGACGGGGGCCTGCGAGTACACCTTGGCCTGGTGCTTGGCGACGATCGCCGGGTTCGACGTCTTCAGCCACTGCCCGCCGATCGGGAAGCAGCCGTAGCCCTTGATCTCGGAGATGCCGGATCCCTGCAGCAGCTTGAGCGCCCAGCCGCCCGCGCCGACGAACACGAAGCGCGCGTTGATCGCCCCCGGGGTGCGCCCGATCACGTTGCGGAAGCGCACGTCCCAGGTGCCGTCCTTGCGCTGCGAGAGCTTGCGGACCTCGTGGTTGCGCCGCAGGGTGAAGCGCTCGTCCTCGGTGAGGTGGTCGAAGAGCTGGCGGGTGAGGGATCCGAAGTCCACATCCGTGCCGCTGGGCACCCTGGTCGCGGCGAAGGGCTCGCCCTTGCGGCGCTGCTCCATGAGCAGCGGCGCCCACTGGTTGATGACGCGGGAGTCCTCGCTGAACTCGATCCCCGCGAACAGCGGCTGCTCCTTGAGCACCTCGTAGCGGTGGCGCAGGTAGTCCACGTCCTTCTGCCCGCGCACGAACGTCATGTGCGGGGTGGAGTTGATGAAGGTCGTGGGGGCGTCGAGCACGCCGCGGTCGACGAGGGTGGACCACAGCTGGCGGCTGAGCTGGAACTGCTCGTTGATGCCGATCGCCTTCGCCGGGTCGAGCGCGCCGTCCTTGCCCTCAGGCATGTAGTTCAGCTCGCACAGGGCGGCGTGCCCCGTGCCCGCGTTGTTCCACGCGTTCGAGCTCTCCTCCGCGACGTCGCCGAGTCGCTCGAAGGCCACGACCTTCCAGTCGGGCTGGAGTTCGCGGAGCAGGGTTCCGAGGGTGGCGCTCATGATGCCACCGCCGATGAGGACGACGTCGACGGATTCAGTCACGCGACCAGTCTAGTTCGCCCCGAGGTCGCCGATATTCGCCGCAGCGGCCATCCGGCCAGCGGAATTCGCCGCGGCGGAGGTCAGTCGCCGAGGCGAGCGGCGACCAGCTCCGCGACCTGGACCGCGTTCAGCGCGGCGCCCTTGCGCAGGTTGTCGTTGCTGATGAACAGCACGAGCCCCTTGCCCTCCGGCGCGGACTGGTCGGCACGGATCCGCCCGACGTAGCTCGGGTCCTTGCCCGCGGCGTACAGCGGCGTCGGCACCTCTTCGACCACCACGCCGGGAGCCGCGGCGAGCACGTCGTACGCGCGCTGCGGGCTGATGTCGTTCGCGAACTCGGCATTGATCGACAGCGAGTGCCCGGTGAAGACCGGCACGCGCACGCACGTCCCCGCGACGCGGAGGTCCGGCAGCCCGAGGATCTTGCGGCTCTCGTTGCGGAGCTTCTTCTCCTCGTCGGTCTCGTTGAGACCATCGTCGACGATGGATCCGGCGAGCGGGATGACGTCGAACGCGATCGGCGCCACGTACTTCTCCGGCTGCGGGAAGTCGAGCGCGGATCCGTCGTGCACGAGCTTCAGGGTGTCGCCCTGGGCGAGCACGCCCTCGACCTGGCCCAGCAGCTCCTGCGCGCCGGCGAGGCCGGACCCGCTCACGGCCTGGTACGTGCTCACGATCAGGCGCTCGAGCCCTGCTTCGGCGTGCAGCGCCTTGAGCACGGGCATCGCGGCCATCGTGGTGCAGTTGGGGTTCGCGATGATGCCCTTGGGGGCGTCGGCGATCGCCTCGGGGTTGACCTCGCTCACCACGAGCGGCACCTCGGGGTCCATTCGCCAGGCGCTCGAGTTGTCGACCACGACGGCGCCGGCCGCGGCGAAGCGGGGGGCGTAGGCGCGGCTCGCGGTGGCGCCCGCGGAGAACAGCGCGATCTCGACACCGGCCGGATCCGCGGTCTCCACATCCTCCACGATCACCGGCGTGCCGCCGAAGTCGATCGCCGTGCCGGCCGAGCGGGCCGAGGCGAACAGGCGCAGCTCGCGGATCGGGAAGGAGCGCTCCGCGAGGATGTCGCGCATGACGGTGCCGACCTGGCCGGTGGCGCCGACGATCGCGACGGAGAATCCTGAGTCGGAGATGCGGGTCATGGGGATGCTTCCTTGGCTTCGTGCCGTGGCGGGTGCCGGACGGCGGACGAGGCGGAGGCGCGGTCGCCGGGTGTGGCGGATCGGTCCGCGCCTGGCGCCGGTGTCAGGGTTTGGGCGATTCTACCGGGTTCCGAAGGGAGCCCGGCGCAGGGGTGGTCGAGCGGGACGGGTCAGCGACCGGTGCCGGCGGCGACGACGGCCTCGACCTCGCCGTCCAGGCCGTACGCGGCGTGCACGACGCGCGCGGCCTCGGCGAGCTCGTCGCCGCGCACGACGACGGAGATCCGGATCTCGGAGGTCGAGATCATCTCCAGGTTCACGCCCGCGGTCGACAGCGCCTCGAAGAGGATCGCGGAGACGCCCGAGTGCGTGCGCATGCCGGCGCCCACGACCGAGAGCTTCCCGATCTGGTCGTCGTGCAGGAGGCTCTCGAAGCCCACGTCGGCCTGCTCGGCGGCGAGCGCCTTGAGCGCCGCGGAGGCGTCCGACTTCGGCAGCGTAAAGGAGATGTCGGTTCGTCCCGTGGACGCCGCAGAGACGTTCTGCACGATCATGTCGACGTTCGCGCCGGACTTGGCGACGATCTTGAAGATCTCCGCGGCCTTCCCCGGCACGTCGGGAACGCCCGCGACGGTGACCTTGGCCTGGCTGAGGTCGGTGGCGACACCGGCGACGATCGGCTCTTCCATGGCTTCTCCCTCGGATTCGCGGGGGTTCTTCATGCCCTCGCCCAGAACGTAGGTACCCTCGTTCGACGTGAACGTCGACCGGGCGTGGATCAGGACGCCGTGCCGGCGCGCGTACTCGACGGCGCGGATGTACAGCACTTTGGCGCCGTTCGCGGCGAGTTCGAGCATCTCCTCGCTCGACACGTGCGAGAGCTTGTGCGCGAGCGGGACCACGCGCGGATCCGCCGTGTAGATGCCGTCGACGTCGCTGTAGATCTCGCAGACGTCGGCGCCGAGCGCCGCAGCGAGGGCGACGGCGGTGGTGTCGGATCCGCCGCGACCGAGGGTCGTGATGTCCTGCGTGTCGTCGTTGATGCCCTGGAAGCCGGCGACGATGACGATCGCGCCCTCGTCGAGCGCCTCGCGCAGGCGCGTCGGGGTGACCTCGACGATGCGCGCGGATCCGTGCCTGCTGTCGGTGCGCATCCCGGCCTGCGGGCCGGTGAAGGAGCGCGCGTCGAAGCCCATGGAGTGGATCGCCATCGCGAGCAGCGCCATCGAGATGCGCTCTCCGCTGGAGAGCAGCATGTCGAGCTCGCGCGGGGCGGGGATCGGCGCGACCTGGGCCGCGAGGTCGAGCAGCTCGTCCGTGGTGTCACCCATCGCGCTCACGGCCACGACGACGTCGTGCCCGGCACGACGCGTGTCGACGATGCGCTTCGCGACGCGCTTGATGCTCTCTGCGTCGGCGACGGACGAGCCGCCGTACTTCTGCACGATGAGGGCCACGGATCACTCCTGGGGGATGCCGGGCGCCGGAGGCGGCGCACCATCGCACATTCTACGAGCGCCCTCCATGCCGGATCCGGTATGTGACGGCGGCCGGGGCGAGGTCGGGCTCGCGGGGCGGGGCTCGTTCGCGGTGCTTCTCAGAGCAGACCGCGGCGGCGGGCCTCGGAGACGGCGCCGGTGCGGCTCTCCGCCCCGAGCTTGTCGAGCAGGTGCACGATATGGGTTTTGACGGTGGCCTCCGTGACGAACAGACGCACCGCGATCTCGCGGTTGCTGAGCCCCTCCGCCACGAGCGCCAGCACCTCCTGCTCGCGCGCGGTGAGCTCGACCCGAGGTGCGCGCAGCGCGGCCACGAGGCGTTCGTCCCCGCCCGGGGTGGGAACGGTCGATCCGGCGGCCGCGTCCACGATCGCGCGGGAGATGACCTCGACCCCGACCTCCTTGAGCAGGTACCCGGCGGCACCCGCCTCCACCGCGCGGACGATCTGGGCGTCGTGGTCGAACGTGGTGAGGATCAGCACCGCGGGCGGCGCCGGGAGCGCCCGCAGCGCCGCGGTCGTGGCGACGCCGTCCATGCCGTCACCGAGACGCAGATCGCACAGCACCACATCGGGATGCAGCGTGCGGGCGGCCTCGACGGCCTCCTCACCGGTGCCGACCTCGGCGAGGACGTCGAAGCCGCGCGCCTCGACGACCGCACGGATCCCTGCGCGCACGATCGGGTGATCGTCGACGATGATCAGCCGGACGCTCATGCCGCTCCCCCGGCCGCGTCGCCGCCGCTGCCCGCGCCAAGACCGGCGCCGGTGCTGGTGCTGGTGCTGGTGCCGAGCGGCAGCGACGCCTCGATCGTCGTTCCCGCGCCCGGCGCGGATCGGATCGTGAGCTCCCCGCCTCCCTCTCGCAGCCGTGAGCGCATCGCGGCGAGGCCGTAGGACGCGTCGGAGCGGCGCACGGCCTGATCGAACCCGACCCCGTCGTCCTCGAGCCGCAGGCGCACGGATCCGCCGCCGGACGTCAGCGAGACCTGGACCGTCTGCGCCTGCGCGTGCTGGCGCACATTGGCGAGCGCCGACTGGGCGACCCGCAGCAGGGCGACCTCCACCGGAGTCGGCAGTGCGGGGAGGTCCGGATCCACCTGCAGCGTGCCGGCGATGCCGATCTCGTCGCGCAGGGCGTCGAGCATGCGGGCGAGTGCGGCGGCGAGGGCCGACTCGTCGAGGTCGGCGGGTGCGAGGGCCGCGACGATGCGGCGCAGCTCGGTGAGCGAGTGCTGGGCGAGCTGCTCGATCTGCGCGGTGCGATCCTGGCGCATCCCGGCGACGGGGGGCGTCTGGTGCGCGGCGACGCCACCCGCGGGGGCCGGCGGATCCAGACGGGCGAGCATGACGATCGTGCTGAGTTCCTGCGCGATCGTGTCATGCAGGTCGCGGGCGAGCCGGGTGCGCTCGCGCGTCGCGCCGGCCTCGCGCTGACTCGCGGCGAGTTCGTCGTGCAGACGCTCCGCTTCGTGCTGAGCGCGCAGCATCGAGTCGATGAGGCGTTCCCGCTCGGCCGCGTCGCGCAGCATCGCGTCGTATCCCAGGGACACCGCGAACGCGAACCCACCGCCGACGAGGGGGCCGATCAGGTGCGCGAGCAGCGTGCCCGGTTGCACGCCGCCCGGATGCAGCATCGGCGCGAGGATCGATGCCGCGAGCACCACGACCATGAACGCGAAGGACCACGGCAACCGCAGCACGTGCCCGGCGAGAAGGAGGAGCGGGAATGCGAGCCAGACGAACTCCGCGGACAGGGCGAGCATCCCGACCCAGATCGCGAGCAGCCCCAGCATCCACCAGACGGCGGCACGCTTGTGCGCGAAACCCGCGCCGGCGCCGTACCACGCGAGGTAAACCGCGGCGGCGAGCAGAACCGGGAGCAGCTCCCCCTCGACGCCCGCGCGCGCCGTGGTGACGACGACCAGCACGACCGTGATGAGGTGCAGGGCGAACCGTGCGCCGCGCAGCATCCGCTGACGGGCGGATCCGGATGCGCGGTTCATGCTCCGATTCTCCCGCGCGGACGGGGCGTCTGCCCAGCGCCGGGCCTCGTTCGTTCGATGGATGCGCCTCGCGAGGGATGCGCGCAGGCTGGCATCATGACCGCTTCTGCCGACATCACCGCCCCGTCCTCCTCCGCGCCCGCACAGCGACGCGCCCTCACCCAGCTCTTCGTCGCCGCCGTCGTCTGGATCGCACTGGGCCTCGTGGCAGGGCTGTTCTACCGGGAGTTCACGAAGGCGCAGGGCTTCCCGGACGGAGTGAGCGGGCAGCTCGCGCTGGTACACACCCATCTGCTCGCGCTCGGCGCGCTCGTGACGCTCATCGTGCTCGCGCTCGAGAAGACGTTCGCGTTGTCCGCGAGCCGCCTGTTCTCGTGGTTCTTCTGGATCTACAACGCCGGCGTGCTCGTGACGGGCGCGATGATGACCTGGCACGGGATCCTCGACGTGCTCAAGGTCGAGGCGTCCAAGGCCATCTCCGGCATCGCGGGTGCCGGTCATATCCTGATCGGAGCGGCCTTCGTGCTCCTGCTGATCACTCTGTGGAAGGGGATCCGTCGGGCGTCCTGACCTCCGGCGGCACGGCCGCATCCCCCGGGCGCGGCGCCACCACCACAGGCACCGGCGGCACCGGCTCGGCGGTCAGCTCCACCGCGGTCTCGTCGACGGCGGCTCTGGGCCGCAGCCGGCCGCCGGTTCCGGCGAACCAGCACCCGATGATCACGAGCGGGAACCCGATGATCAGCCCAGGGGTGAGCGGCTCGGCGAGCACGATCGCCCCCAGGAGGATCGCGATCACCGGGTTGACGTAGGTGAACAGCGGCGCGCGGACCGGGCCGACCTCCTTGATGAGGGCGAAGAAGGCGAGGAACGCGATCGCGGTGCAGACGACGCCCAGGGCGATCAGCGCGACGATCGACGGCACGGTCGGCACCGTGTGCTGCGTGAGCAGCGCGACCGGCAGATAGAGGATCCCGATGAACAGCAGCGCGAGCGTGATCGTGCCGATCGACGGCACATGGCCGAGCTTGCGGGCGACGATGAACGGCGCGGTCGCATAGAGCACGGCGACGAGCAGCACCTCCCCCGCCGCGAGGAAGTCGACCTTCCCGCCCGCGAGGCCGGGGCCCGCGACCACGACGCCGACGCCGACGAACCCGACCAGCAGGCCGATCAGCCGCGCCGGGCTCAGCACGCCCCGGTCTCCGCCGCCCAGCGCGATGAGCGCCGCGAACAGGGGGACCGTGGCGACGAGCAGGCCCGTCAGCCCGGACGGCAGGGACTGCTCGGCGTGGCCGAGGAGGAGGAACGGACCCGCCATCTCCACGAGGCCGAACGCGAGCACCCAGGGCCAGTGCTTCCATGCGGCCTTGATCGCACCGCTGCGGATCGCGAACGGGAGCAGCAGCAGCGCCGCGATGAGGGTGCGCCCCGCGACCATCGCCGGCGGCGAGAACGACTCCACGACCACGCTGATGAGCAGGTAGGGCACGCCCCAGAGCAGGCACATCGCGCCGAAGAGCAGCCAGCCCCGACGGGTGAAGCCGGTTCCGCTCAAAGTACGCGCCGCCCCTCGAAGGCTCGCCCGAGCGTGACCTCGTCCGCGTACTCCAAGTCGCCGCCCACCGGCAGCCCCGACGCGAGACGCGAGACGGTGATCTGCATGGTGGTGAGCAGCCGGCTGAGGTAGCTCGCCGTCGCCTCGCCCTCGAGGTTCGGGTTCGTGGCGAGGATGACCTCCTGCACGGTGCCGTCGGCGAGCCGCGTCATCAGCTGGGCGATCCGCAGATCGTCGGGTCCGATGCCGGCGATCGGGCTGATCGCGCCGCCGAGCACGTGGTAGAGCCCGCGGAACTCGCGCGTGCGCTCGATCGCCGCGACGTCCTTGGCGTCCTCGACCACGCAGATCAGCGCGGCGTTGCGGCGCGGGTCGCGGCAGATCGCGCAGCGCTCCTGCTCCGCGACATTGCCGCAGATCTCGCAGAACCGCACCCGTTCGCGCACCTCGACGAGCAGCTCGGAGAGCCGTTTCACGTCGAAGGAGGGCGTCTGCAGAATGTGGAACGCGATGCGCTGGGCGGACTTCGGGCCGATGCCCGGCAGGCGGCCGAACTCGTCGATCAGCTCCTGGACGATGCCGTCGTACATCTCGTGATCCTCATGATCGCTCGTTCACTGTTCACTGGGTCGCCGCTGCCACGGTTCCTCACTGGAACCGGGTCTGCGGCTCGTACGGCTCCTCGCGGAGGAACCTCGCGCCGAGCACCTGACGCACCACCGCCTCGCCGTAGCGCTGCACGCCCGGCGCGCCGGAGCGCGGGGCCCGGTCGGCGACCGCGGGTGCGGGAGACGCGGCACGCGGCGCGGGATCCGGCCGTGCGGCGGACGCAGGACCCGGTCGTGCCGCGGACGCAGGACTCGGATCCGCCCCGCCGATCTCGGACGCGGTCTGTCCGACCGAAGCCAACGCCGGCTCGGGGGCGCCGTACGGACCAGGACCGGCATCCGGACCAGGACCGGCATCCGGGCCCGGGTCGTCGGCGTCGTCGGGGAACGGCGGCTCGTCGTCGAGGACGTCGCCGTCATGCCCCGGCTCGTACCAGCCGGACGCCGGCATCGCCTCGACGTCGGCGGGCTCCTCGTCGACCGGGAACTGCGCGACCCGCGGTTCGGATGCGGCCGGTCCGGCGTCCGCAGACGTCGTGGGTTCGGTCACAGGCACGGTGGGTTCGGACGCCACCGGCGCGGTGCTGGCAGTATCCGCCGGCGGGGCGGGTTCCGTCTCCCCCCGAGGGATCGCGGCGACCGCCCACTCCGTGACGGGGGCGGCGGACGTCGGGGCCGGGCGCCGCGGTGCGCGAGCCGCGCTCGAGGAGGGCACCGGGGGCGTCGTCGCGTCGGAGCCGCGCTCCTCGGGCTCGGACGAGGTCTGGTCGGAGGGGCGCGGGGCCTTCCCGCTCTCGGCTAAGTTCCGTTCGGGAGCCGCCCCGGGCAGCGGAGCCGGCAGGTACTTGACCTTGACGGCGAGTTCGCCTTCGATCGCGGCGCGCAGGTGGTCGGAGGGGCCGTCACCGGGCTTCGTGCCCTTGAACCGGGCGACATCGTTCGGTCCGGGGAACCCGAGTGTGAGCACCTCGGTCTCGGCGTCGTAGGCGAGCGGCTGCACCGCGGTGACCACGAGCCAGGATCCGCGGCTGATCTTCTCGAGTCGTCCGAGCACGGCGGTCCAGGCGGCGCGGACCCGGTCGATGTCGACGGGACCGGCCGCGGGGGCCGCTTCCGATACGGGGGCCGCTTCCGATGCGGGGGCGGGCTCGGCGACGGGTGTCGCCTCGGCCGCCGGGGCAGGCTCGGCATCGACCGCAGGCGCGGTCTCGGCCGCGGAGGCCCGGGCAGGCTCAGCCGCGGGCTCGGGTGCGCCGACGGAGGCCGGGACCGCAGCGCCGGTGGGCGGCGTCGAGGCATCGCGCTTCGCCGACGGAGCCGGGGCAGCGGACGGCGCCGCAGCCGGAGCAGCCGCCGCGGGAGCAGCCGCGGGAACAGCAGGGGCGGCAGCAGCCGCAGCAGCGGGAATCGCCGCGGGCGCCGTCTCCCCGCCTCCGGAGAGCGCGGTCAGCACGCGGGCGACGAGCAGTTCGAGATGCAGACGCGGCGACGTCGCTCCGGACATGTCGTCCAGCGCCGAGCTCACGAGATCCGCCGCGCGCGACAGGCGCGGACCGCCGAACGCCGCGGCCTGGCCGCGCATGCGGGTCAGCTCGTCCTCCGGGACCCCGCGCAGCACTGCGGAGGCCGCGTCCCCGACCGCCGCGATCACGATGAGGTCGCGGAGCCGCTCGAGCAGGTCGTCGACGAAGCGGCGCGGATCCTGTCCGGTCTGCACCACCCGGTCGATCGCCGGGAAGGCGCCGGCCGCATCGCCCGCGGCGAGCGCGTCCACGATCTCATCGAGCAGTGCGGAGTGCGTGTAGCCGAGCAGCGCGACCGCGCGCTCGTAGCCGACGTCGCCGTTCTCCGAGCCCGCGATGAGCTGGTCGAGCAGCGAGAGCGTGTCACGCGGGGACCCGCCGCCCGCGCGCACGACGAGCGGCAGCACGCCCTGGGCGACGGTCACGCCCTCCTCGGCGCACAGCTTCTCGACGTACTCGAGCATCGCCGCGGGCGGCACCAGCCGGAACGGGTAGTGATGCGTCCGAGAGCGGATCGTGCCGAGCACCTTCTCGGGCTCGGTGGTCGCGAAGATGAACTTGATGTGCGGCGGCGGCTCCTCGACGAGCTTCAGCAGGGCGTTGAAGCCCTGCGGCGTCACCATGTGCGCCTCGTCGAGGATGAAGATCTTGAACCGGTCGCGGCTGGGCGCGAAAGTCGCGCGCTCGCGCAGGTCTCTGGCGTCATCGACGCCGTTGTGGCTGGCCGCGTCGATCTCGACGACGTCGAGGGATCCACCGCCGTTGCGCGACAGCTCGACACAGCTCGGGCACACGCCGCACGGGGTGTCGGTAGGGCCTTCGGCGCAGTTCAGGCAGCGCGCCAGGATGCGTGCGGACGTGGTCTTCCCGCAGCCTCGCGGGCCGGAGAACAGATAGGCGTGGCCCACCCGATCGCCACGCAGCGCGGTCATGAGCGGATCGGTCACCTGCGACTGCCCGATCATCTCCCCGAAGTTCTCGGGCCGGTAACGGCGGTACAGGGCTGTGCTCACCCGACAAGACTACGGTGTGCGTCGGACATCGGCGCGGGCCATCCGAGGTCGGTGCGGTGGCATCCGCGGCATCGGCTCCGACGCCGCACCGGACGGCGCAGGAGAAGCTCCCGAGAACCCCTGCCGCGCCCCCTCGAACGGACGTACTCTGAAGGAGGAGGTGGATGATGACGCAGGTGGCAGCGGGCGACCGGATCCGCATCCACGGCCGGGTGGTGGGCGGCGCGGAGCGATCCGGCGTGGTCCTCGAAGTGCGCGGCGAGCTCCTCGTCGTGCGCTACGACGACGGGCACGAGGCAGTGCTCGCACCGGGCAGTGACTGCGAGATCAGGCACGGAGAGTAGCCGAGGCCGGGAAGCACCGGCCCCGCGGCGGGCGCCGATCCCCTCGAGAGCCTCGGGGACCGGCGCCACGGCCGGGACTACTCGCCCGATTCTCCGACGTGGCCGACGATCGGGATCGCCGAGGTCGTCGGCACGGTCGGCGACAGGATCGTGCCGTCCTCGCGGCGGGCCCGGGAGCCGAACTCGGGACGCCCGCGGAGGACAGGCCCCTGGTCCGCGAGATGCACGGTGGCAGGAGCCTCGGTCGAGGCCGTGTGCGCGACCCCGCGCACCGAGAACGAGACCGGATCCCCCGAGCGGACCTCGACCAGCAGCCGGTCCGCGGTCAGCGTGATCTGCAACTGGGAGCCGTGCCACTGCAGCGGGTACGACAGCTCGGGCCAGTCGGTCGGCAGGCGGGGATCGAAGCTGAGTTCGCCGTCATGGTCGCGCATGCCGCCGAATCCGCACACGAGCGCAGTCCACACGCCGCCCGCGGACGCCACGTGCACACCGTCCGAGGCGTTGCGGTGCAGGTCGCCCAGGTCGACGTAGATCGCATGCTCGAAGTACTCGTACGCCAGGTCCTGGTACCCGACCTCCGCGGCGAGGATCGACTGGACGACCGCCGACAGGGTCGAGTCGCCCGTGGTGAGCGGGTCGTAGTACTCGAAGTCGGCGAGTTTCTCCGCCTCGCTGAAGTGGTTGCCCTGCAGGAACAGCGCGAGCACCACATCCGCCTGCTTCAGCACCTGGAACCGGTAGATCACGAGCGGGTGGAAGTGCAGCAGCAGAGGGCGCTGCTCGGCCGGGGTGGCCGGCAGATCCCACACCTCGCGCTCGAGGAACAGCGAATCCTGCGGGTGGATTCCCAGGGCCGGGCTGAACGGGATGTGCATCGCGTCGGCCGCGCGCTCCCACCGCTCGACCTCCGCGGGCTCGATGCCGAGCCGCTCCACGGCGGCGTCGTACGCCTCCGGCGCGTCCGCGGCCATCTCCCGCACCACACGTGCCGCGAAGCGCAGGTTGTACCGGGCCATGACGTTCGTGAAGAGGTTGTCGTTGACGACCGTGGTGTACTCGTCGGGGCCGGTGACGCCGTGGATGTGGAACGTGTCCACGCCCGCGGCCGAGCGCCAGAAGCCGAGTGTCGCCCACATCCGCGCGGTCTCGACGGCGATGTCCACGCCCTGGCGATAGAGGAAGTCATCGTCGCCGGTCGCGCGCACGTACTTCCCGAGCGCATAGCTGACGTCGGCGTTGATGTGGTACTGCGCGGTGCCCGCGGCGTAGTACGCGCTGGCCTCCTCGCCGTTGATCGTGCGCCAGGGGAAGAGCGCCCCGCTCTCGTTCAGCTGGCCGGCGCGGCGGCGCGCGGCGGGCAGCATGTGCACGCGGCAGCGCAGCGCGTTGCGCGCGAACTGCGGCGACGTGTAGGTGAGGAACGGCAGCACGTACACCTCGGTGTCCCAGAAGTAGTGTCCGCCGTAGCCGGATCCGCTCACGCCCTTCGCCGAGACGCCGGCGCCGTCGGCGCGCGCGGAGGCCTGTGCGATCTGGAACAGGCACCAGCGGGTCGCCTGCTGCAGGTCGTCGTGTCCGGCGATGCGCACGTCGCTGCGCTCCCAGAACGCGGTCAGCCACTCCGCCTGCTTGGCGAACTCCGCTTCCACGCCCTCCACCGCGGCGCGGTCGAGCGTGCGCCGGCAGCGGTCGATGAGCTCGCGCGCGGGAACGCCGCGGGACGTGTGGTAGCTCACGAGCTTCGTCACGCGCGTGGGGACGCCGGCCTTCGCCTGCACCCGGAACACGTTCTTCGCGATGTCGGGCTCCACGAGCTGCCGTGCGGTGTACTCGTTGTCGGTCTCGACCAGGTGGTCGGCGACCACCGCGAGGGTCATGCCGGAGTCCGCGACGCGATAGGCGAGGGCGGAACGCCCGCCGTCCTGCCAGTACTCGGCGGGCTGCAGCACGCGGTCGCCGATCCGCTCCGCCTTGCGCGGATCGAAGCCGGCCTTCTCCCCCGGGGATCCCGCCGCCATCGACGGCACTCCCCCGTACACGTCCTCGCCGTCCTGCCGGTTCAGCAGCTGGCACGAGATGGTCACGGGGGCGTCGGCGTTCTCGACCGTGACCTCGAGGCGCAGCACCGCGAGGTGGCGCTCGACGAAGGACACGATCCGCTCGTCGCGGATGCGCACCCGCTTGCCCGAGGGCGTCTCCCACAGCACCTCGCGGCTGAGGACGCCCGTGCGGAAGTCGAGCTCGCGGCGGTACTCGCGCACGTCCGCCTCGTCGAAGCTCAGCGGCTCGTCGTCGACGTACACCCGCATGACCTTGGCGTCGGGGGCGTTCACGATCGTCTGGCCGACTTCGGCGAATCCGAAGGCCTGCTCGGCATGGCGGATCTTCCAGGTCTCATGCAGCCCGTTGATGAAGGTGCCGTGCTCGAGCGCGTTGCGGCCCTCGATGTGATTGCCGCGCAGGCCGAGATAGCCGTTGCCGAGACCCATGAGCGTCTCCGAGACGCCAGGGCTCGCATGCGGATAGGACGTCTCGACCAGACGCCACGGGTCGACGGGGAAGAGGTCGCGATCGATCATGCAGTGCTCTCCGTGAGGGGATCGGTTCAGGACAGGAAGCGGTCGAGGTCGTCGACGACGACGGTCGCGCCGTGGGCGAGGAGGGAGTCGGATCCAGCTCCGCGGTCGACTCCGACGACCGTGCCGTAGCCGGCCGCGGCGGCCGAGGCGACGCCGCTGGTCGCGTCCTCGACGGCGACCGCGGATGCCGGATCGACGCCGATGCGCTCGGCGCCGACGCGGAACACGTCCGGCGCGGGCTTGGAGGCGAGGTGCTCCCGCTCGGCGACGACGCCGTCCACGACCACCGAGAAGAAGTCGCGGATGCCGGCCGTGGCCAGCACCTCCTCCGCGTTCTTGGAGCTGGACACGACCGCCATCGGCACTCCGGCGGCGCTCAGCTCCCGCAGCAGGGCGAGGGATCCGGGATACGGCGCGATGCCGTCGCGGCGCAGCGCCTCCGAGAACGCCACGTTCTTGCGGTTGCCGATCCCGCAGACGGTGTCGGCCTCCGGATCGTCGTCGACGGACCCCCACGGGATCTCCACGTTGCGGCTGCGGAGCAGGCTCGCGACGCCGTCGTAGCGCTTCTTGCCGTCGACATAGGCGAAGTAGTCCTCGTCGGCGTACGCGGGAGCGATGCCCCAGAGCAGGAACACCTCGTCGAACACCGCCTGCCAGGCACGCATGTGCACCTCGGCGGTCGGCGTCAGCACGCCGTCGAGATCGAACAGCACGGCGGCCGCGCGATGCAGATCGGGAAGCGCTGCAGGGGTGTCGGGCACGGCGGAGCCTCCGGGTGGCTGAGAACGGGATCTGTCGGATCGGCACGTCTGGGTGCCACCCTGTCAAGGGTAGTGGGCGCGGGGTGCTGCGGGAAGGCGTGCGGACGTCGAAACTCAGGGCAAGGTCGCGACCTTCTCGGCGGTGACGACCCGCAGCTCGGGGATCCCGGCGCCGTTGTACACCGTGGTCCGATTCGCCACCGAGGGCACTACGAATCCGATCCGCAGCACGTCGCCGCTCACAGCGGTGTCGAGGACCCCTGGATCCGCCGTCAGAGCGACCGGGTTCGCGGCGTCCTCCAGCGCACTCCCCGGCGGCGTCACGCCGATGAAGCCGATGAGCCCCGTCGTGTCGCGAAGGCTCTGCGGAATGGTCTCGGTGCCGACCTGGATCTCGACGTAGGCCGTGTGCTGCTCCCCCTCGTGGCCGGCCGGGTCGTGGAGAAGGGCCTCCAGCTGCGCGAGATCCAGCGCGGGATACGCCGGGTCGACAGCCGGAACGGGCGGGGCGGGCGAGGCGGGCGGGCTCGTCACGACGACCGGCGGGGCGCCGCCGACCGCCGAGCCCTCGGAGGAGGACTGCTCCGACAGCCCGGCGACGAGCCCTAGCGCGGCGGGGATCAGAATGAGCGCCGCGATGACGATCACGATGAGGGGCGCCCACGACCGTCGCTGCGGCGGCGTCTCGGGTTCGGGAGCGCCGGCGGGCCGCGGACGGCCGTGCCGATCGTGCTCGAGCGGCGGGATCACGTACGGGGCCGTGAGCTTCTTCGGCACCGCGGAGTACACGGTGGGCCTGCGCTCGTCGTGTCCC
The DNA here is from genome assembly GCF_042266785.1 of Microbacterium sp. NPDC056052. NCBI lineage: Bacteria > Bacillati > Actinomycetota > Actinomycetes > Micrococcales > Microbacteriaceae > Microbacterium > Microbacterium sp. NPDC056052. The sequence continues at coordinate 52,784 of NZ_JBHJWV010000008.1, read as the reverse complement.
ATGCTCGGACACTAGCGCGTCTACGGTCCGATCCTTCGAACCTGGTTCCGGGATGGGTCACCCGGGTGGGCCGAGGGCATCGGCGAGGATCCGGCGGATGGTGCTGGGGTAGCCGCCGCGGTTGCGCGGGCGGTGCCAGGCGCCGTGCGGGTCCCACCAGTGCGGTCCGCGGATCTCGGGGGCGCCGCAGCTCATGCGGATCCGCCATCCCGAGGTGTCGAGGGGGCGGTGGTGATGCCAGCAGAGGGCGACGCCGTTGCTGGTGTGGGTCGGGCCGCCGTCGGCATGCTCTCGGACGTGGTGGATCTCGCACCAGGTCGCGGGCACATGGCAGCCGGGGATCACGCACTCCCGGTCGCGATGCAGGATCGCGCGGCGTTGCAGGGCGTTGAAGATCCGCGCCGAGGTGCCGAGGGAGACGATCTGGCCGTGTTCGTCGTACAGCACGCGCTGGATCCCGCCGGCGCAGGCGGTGTGGTGCGCGACCGATAGGGGAACGTCGTCGTTCCTGCCCTCGATGAACGCTCGTCCGGTGCCGCGGACGTAGTCCGCCGCGGACACGGAGACGACCAATGTCGGGGCCGCGCCGCCGAGCGTGGGCATGTCCGCATGGGCGGCGGCGACGCTCAGGATCGCGGCGAAGTTGTCGTGGTTGCGCTGCGCCCGGGTGCGGGTGTCGACAGGGGCGGCCGGACCGCCTTCGAACGCCGGCTCGAGCGGGTCGTCGTCGGGTCCGCAGAAGCGCACGTCCCCGCGTCCGTCACCAGAATCGGATCCGACCGACGTGCCGGATCCTCCGGAAGCAGCATCCGAATCGCTTCCGGCGCGCCTGCTCAGGTCGGGCGAGCCTGCGGCGGCGGGATTGTTGAGCGCGTCGAGCAGGCGCTCCAGCACGCCGGCGACCTCCGGCAGCAGTCCGCCCTGCACCGGACGCACGCCGTCGCGAAGGCGGCCGATCGTGAATCCCCGGTTGTGCGCCGCACGCCGGTCGTCGGGCTCGGCGCCATCCGGGTCGATCCGGAGCATCAGGGCGCGGGCGAAATCGGCGAGTTCGTCGGTGGACGGCGCGGGGCCGGCGTTGCCGTGCTCGTCGGGCAGGTCCAGTCCTCGGGCCGTGTTCGCGAGCAGAGCGTCGAGAGCCTCACGCTCATCGTCGGTGATCCGCCCGCGGGCCCGCTCGACGGGACCGATCGCGGCGAGCAACCCGGTCACGGAGATCTCCCCGTCTCGCAGGGCCTGCCCGAGCGCCTCGAACCGGGACGGCGCGTGCTCTCCCGCAGACAGCAGGAAGTCGCACCCGACCACCTCCGCAGCGCGCACGTACCTGCGGGCCGTGCCCACATCCGCCCGCAGTGCACGGCGCAGCAGCTCGGTCAGGTCGGCGCACCCGGCGGCAGCGCTGATCGTCGACGACGCGACCCCGGCCTCCCGCTCCTTCGCATGTGCGGCCGCGGTCGTGATACCCGCGTCGAGCAGCCGCTGCACGCGCCCGAGCGACTGCAGGATGCGGATCGTCTCGGAATCCGCGACGCCCTCGAACTGCGTCGTCATCTCAACCGACGCGCACACCTGCTGGAGCAGGTGCTCGACCTGTTCCAGAGCCTCGCGCGTCGTCGATGTCATACCCCTATTCAACCCAGGGCCACGGACATTCGAACGCCCAGATCAGGAGATGTTTCCGATCTGTGCAGAACGTCCCGGATCCGCCTGCTGTGCAGGACGGAACGACCCCGGTTGCCCTTGTCGCAAGTCGCGCTCAAGAGAAGACCCGAAAGGGCGGCTCGCGACCACCGAGCGAACCGGAACAGTCGCACATCACGACCCGCGACCAGAAGGATGAGCTGGTGCGAGAAGGCCCGATCCGCTTTCGCACACGCCAGCGGCACAGGCGATACGCACGATGAGTCGCTCAGCGCCGGGCAAAAGAAAAGACCCTCCGCGCACCCGGCAGAGCCTGGTTACCCTTGCTGCGTTTCCGCCCTGGGGGATTTGGCCTGGGTGCCGCCACGCGGAGAGCCGTCGTCCAGTCTACCCGAGGTCACAGGCTACCGAGACCGGATCCCCCGCCCGACCGTCCCCGCCCCGGGTTACGATCAAGACGCGGGCGCACCGCGGCGCCCGGTGAGAGGGACGCATGCACGCCACGAACACCGCCGACGTCACCACGACCACCGCCCTGGACGCGACCTCCCGCGACGCCGCCGCGATCGATGCGACCGCCTTCGCCGGGCAGACCGCCGCGATCCTGTCCTCCATCACCGAGGTGATCGACGGCAAGGACGCCGCCGTCCGCAGCGCGCTGATCTGCCTGCTCGCGGAGGGGCACCTGCTCGTGGAGGATGTGCCCGGTGTCGGGAAGACCATGCTCGCGCGCGCTCTCGCGGCGAGCATCGACGCGACCGTGCGGCGCATCCAGTTCACCCCGGATCTGCTGCCCGGCGACGTGACGGGCGTGAGCGTCTACAACCCGGTCGCGCAGGAGTTCGAGTTCAAGCCCGGCGCGGTGTTCGCGCACATCGTGATCGCGGACGAGATCAACCGCTCCTCGCCCAAGACCCAGTCCGCGCTGCTGGAGGCGATGGAGGAGCACCAGGTCACGGTCGACGGGAACTCCCGGCCGCTCCCGGATCCGTTCCTCGTGGTCGCCACCCAGAACCCCCTCGAGATGGAGGGCACGTACGCCCTGCCGGAGGCCCAGCGCGACCGGTTCATGATGCGGATCTCGATGGGCTACCCGGATGCAGCGGCCGAGACGCTCATGCTGCGCCAGCGGGACACGGCCAACCCGCTCGACGCCATCCGCCCCGTGCTCACCGCGACAGATGTGCGGGCGCTCATCGCATGGGCGCGGGCGGTGCACGTCGCCCCCGCGCTCGAGGAGTACGCGGTGGCGCTGTCGCAGGCCACCCGGAGCGACCCGAACCTGCACCTCGGGGCGAGCCCCAGGGCGACGCTGCAGCTCGTGCGCGCGGCGAAGGTGCAGGCCGCCCTGGACGGGCGCGACTACGTCGTCCCGGACGATCTCACCTCGCTGCTGCCTGCCGTGTTCGCGCACCGGCTGATCCCCGCCCGCGGGCTGCACCGGGCCGGAGCGCGCCCGATCGAGGCCGCGCTCGAGGGCATCGTCCGGCGGATCCCGGTGCCGGTGGGCCTTCCGCGGTGAACCGGCGGGAGAGCGCGCACCGCGCGGCGGATCCGCCCGGCCGGAGGATGACCGGGCGCGGTGTGAGCGCGCTCCTGACCGGGATACTCCTCGTGGTCGGCGCGAACGTGCTGGCAACGCCGGTGCTGCTGTACGTGGCCGCACTGCTGTTCGCACTGCTGATCCTCGCGGCACTGTTCGTGTTCGTCCCGCGCCGCCGCGCGCGGGTCGGCCGGACGGTCGCCGCAGACCTGCTCACCGTCGGCGATGACACCTGGGTGCGGGTGCGGGTGGATCTCCGCACGGTCATGCGGGAGCCGACCGGACGCTGGTGTGACGGACTGCCTGCGGCCGTGCACGGCTCCGCGACCGGCGCGTTCCCACCCGACGACGTCGAGCGGATCCCCGGTGGAGCGACCATGACGATGACGTACCCGATCTCGGGCGTGCGCCGAGGGCTCGCCTCGCTCGGCCCGTTGCGGCTCAGCACCGCGGATCCGTTCGGACTGTTCGTCCGCACGGACGAGCTGGGCGATGTGACTCCGATCACGATCGTGCCGCAGGTCGTGCCGCTCCCGCGGCTGACCGACCGCACCGGCCGGGCCGGTGGCACGGCGCAGACCTCGTCGCACCGGCTCGGCCAGGGCGCGGACAATCTCTCCCCCCGCCGGTACGTCCCCGGAGACTCGATGCGGCGCATCCACTGGCGCGCGACGGCGCACCGCGGCGATCTGATGGTGCGCCAGGAGGAGCAGGAGTCGAGCCCCGATGCCCTGGTGGTGCTCGACCGCGCCGGCGTGCGCTGGGTCACGGCGGGCGGGGACACGGATTTCGACGCCTTCGACCGCGCGGTCACGGCCTGCGCCTCGATCGCGGTGCATCTCGTGGACAACGGCTTCGCGGTCGACGTGGTCGACGCGACCGGCGTGCTGATCGGCCGGCTGCGCGGCGCGGAGGACGAGCGCGACGGCCTGCTCGTGAGCCTCGCCGGCACGGCGCCGCGCTCCGGCGAGCGCGACCACGGGCTGCCGGCGGCGAGCGAGGGGCACACCGTCGGTCCGCTCGTCGTGATCACAGGCGCGATCGATGCGGCCGACGCCGGCGCGCTCCCGCACGGTGGGGCCGGAACCCCGATCCTGATCGCCACCGCGCCCGGGCCGGACGCGCTGTCCGCCGCCGAGGCCCAGGGCTGGCGCGCCGCGACGCTCGGCGACGATCCGGCCGACGCCTGGGCCGACGCGGGCGCGGGCGAGCCCGGATCCGCCTCGGCGGACGCCGGATCCGTGCGCGGCGGCGAGGCCAGGACTCCCTCCGCCCGTGGTGCGCAGGAGACGGCTCATGTCCGCTGACCTCGGCGCGTACGGGGGTCCCCTGCCGCAGCGCCGGACGGATGGCGGACCCGTGGCCGCCGCGCTGCTGACCGCGCTGGGGCTGGTCGTGGCGGTGTGGCCGCTCAGTGCGGTCATCCAGCCGGGCGCGTGGGGGGCGGGGGCCATGGCGACCGCGGGAACGGTGGTGGTCGCGGGCGCTCTCGTCCGCTTCCTCGCCCGCCGCGCCCCGGTCTGGCTCGCGATCCCGGCCGTGCCCGTCGTGCAGCTCGGCGCGGGCGCGATCGCGCTCACGGTGTTCACGGCGCGGCAGGCCGGTCGCGGATGGGTGCTGCCGACGCCCGAGGTGTGGCACGCCATCGACGCGTTCTTCACCGCCGCGCTCGGCGAGATCCGCGGGGGCGTCGCTCCGCTCGTGCCCTCCCCCGCGATCGCCGTGAGCGTCGCCGCTGCGGCAGGGCTCATCGCGGTGGTGCTGGACCTCGTGCTGGTGACGCTGCGCACGCCGCTCATCGCCGCCGTGCTGGTCACCGCGCTCGGCGCGGCGCCGGGGATCGTCGTCCACCAGGGCGCGAACCCGGTGTGGTTCATCGGGCTGGCCCTCGCGATCCTGTTCTTCCTGCATGTGCGGTTCGCGCCTCCCGGGTCGGAGCGTCCCGCGCCGGCGACGGCGACGCGGGACGACGAGGCCGCGGCCCGCCGAGAGCATCCCGACGCGCCCCTGCGCACGCGGCGGCTGCCCGCCGTCGTCCTGGGCTTCCTGGCCGTACTCGCGGCGTTGATCGTGTCACCGCTGCTGCCCTTGTCCGCTTCGGGACTCAACATTGGCGGGGGCAGTACCACCCTCAGCGCGACCCTCGACCTCGGCCAGGATCTCCGCCGCCCCTCCCCCGTGACCGCGCTCACCCTGATCACCCAGGACGGCACGCCGCCGTACCTGCGCATCGCGACCCTCACCCGGTTCGACGGATCAGCCTGGCAGCCGGACCGGCCCACCACCGTGCCGCTGTCGCAGGGGTTCGGCGACGTCGCCGCGCCGGAGGGGGTCGCGGTGCACAAGACCAAGACCACGATCCGCACCGCCGGGATCTCCGGATCCTGGCTGCCCGTGCCGTACCAGGCCATGGCCGTGCGCGGCGAGAACGGCAGCTGGAACGCGGCCGCCGACAATCGCACCGTGATCGCGGCGAACGCCGACGCGGCCGACCAGAACTACTCGATCGACACGGCCGTGCTCCAGCCCACGCTCGATCAGATCCGCGCATCCACCTCGTCCGGGGCCGACGCCCCCGCCGAGTTGCGCGCCCTGCCCGCGGAGATGCCCGCGGTCATCGCCGACAGCGCACGCCAGGTCGTCGGCGACGCCACCACCGACTACGACCGTCTGATCGCCCTGCAGACGTGGTTCCGCGCCGGGTTCCGCTATTCCCTGCAGACGCCGGTCGACGACGGCTTCGACGGCACCAACGTCGACGCGGTGGCGAGGTTCCTGGCCGTGCGCGAGGGCTACTGCGTGCACTTCGCCGGGGCCTTCGCCCTCATGGCCCGCTCGCTGGGCATGCCGACGCGGATCGTCGTCGGCTACCTGCCCGGCACGGCCACCGACCGCCGTTCCGACGACGGCAAAGTCGTGTACGAGGTCTCCTCGGACCAGCTGCACTCCTGGCCCGAGGTGTACTTCACCGACATCGGCTGGGTGCCGTTCGAGCCGACCGCGACGCGCGGCATCCCGACCGCATTCACCGAGGACAGCACCGGCGCCGGGGCCGGCGCGGCGCCCTCCGCCGGCGCGACGCCCGCACCCACGTCGACCGGCGCCGCCAAGGATCCGAAGAACCTCGATGTCCCGAACGCCGGTGCCACCGGGGCGTCGACGCCGGCCGCGCTGCAGGCGATGCCGGTGGTCTGGACGATCCTGGGCGTGCTCGCGGTGCTGCTGATCCCGGCCCTGATCCGGCGCCTGCAGACCGCGCGGCGCCGTGCCGCCGCAGGCCGCGGAGACGCCGTGGCCGCCTGGACCGAGCTGCGCGCGACGCTGCAGGATCTGGGCCTGCCGGCCTCGCCCGCGGAGTCGCCGCGCGCACGCGGCGAGCGCCTGGTCCGGGAGCGCGGAGTGGATCCCGCCGACATGGATGCGCTCGTGCGCGCGATCGAGCGCGCCAGCTATGCGCGCCAGGCAGCCGACTCCCCGCCGGACGACGTCGATCTGCGCCCGCCGCTCGACGCGATCCGAGCGCGGCTGCGCGCGCACGTCTCCCGCCGCGACAGGATCGCCGCGGCGCTGACCCCGCGTTCGCTGCTCGGCTCCCGGCTGCTCGCGACTTCGACGTCCTGATCCTCTGACACGGCGCCGGGTGTGTCCTGTCCGACGCCGGCGGCATCCGACGCCTGGTGCCGCTCCGACGACGGCTACGCTCGGAATCCGGTGCCGATCCAGGCGGCGCCCCGGCATGCACGACGCCGGCACGGAGGGGGATGCATGGCGGAGTCGACCGCGTCCCTCGGGGACGCGCCCCTTGCGGGCTGGCATTTCACGGGCACCCTGCGCACGTACCAGGCGCAGGTGCTGGAGCGATTGGCCCCCGGATCCGCGTCCGCGCTGCACATCGTCGCGCCGCCGGGATCCGGCAAGACGCTGCTCGGGCTGCTGCTCGCCGCTCGCGAGGGCGGGCGCACGCTCGTGCTCGCCCCGAGCACGACGATCCGCGAGCAGTGGGCGCGCACCGCGGCCGCTCTCGCTCCCGATGCCGCGGCGGTGTCGACGGATCCGCTGCGCATCGGCGACCTCACCGCGCTGACCTATCAGGCGCTCAGCGTCACGGGCGACGGGTCCCCGTTCGAGGCGCTCGCCCGCGCCCGGTGGGCGGACGAACTCGTCGACAGCGGCCGCACGCAGGCGGCGGCGGAGACCTGGCTCGCAGAGCTCGCCGTCGACAACCCGGCGCAGTACCGCACGGGCCTGCGCGGGCGGGTGAAGCGGATCCGGCGCCGGTTCACGCGGGAGCGACCACAGGCGATCGCGCGCGTGCTGCATCCGAACGCGGTGGCGCTCCTGGAGCGGATCGTGGACGCCGGCGTCGACACCATCGTGCTGGACGAGTGCCATCACCTGCTCGATCACTGGGCGCTGGTCGTCGCGTACCTCGTCGGCGCGATCCGCGAGCGCGGCGGGCGCGGACTGGTGATCGGGCTCACGGCCACCCTGCCGGACGTCGCGGATGGCACCGAGTTCGACAACTACACGCAGCTGCTCGGCGACGTCGACTTCGAGGTGCCCACCCCGGCGGTCGTGAAGGAGGGCCACCTCGCGCCCTACCGCGACCACGTCTGGTTCACCGAGCCCGTGCCGGCCGAGGCCGCCTTCATCCGGCGGCACGGCGAGCATCTCGATGCCCTGCTCGCCCAGGTGCTGTCCACCCCTGATGGCATCCGCTACCTCGAGGAGCGTCTGCAGCCCGCGGATCCGGATCCGCCGGAGGATCCGTCCGCCGAGTCCGCCCCGGCCGCTCAAACCCTCGAAGGGACCGCCGCCATGCCGCCGCCGTCCCCTGCGGCGCTCGAGCGTGCCCTGGCCGACGATCTCCCGTTCACGCGCTCCTGCGGCGTGGTGCTGCGCGCGCTCGCCCCGCAGCACCCGCTCTGCGCGATCCTGCCTCCGGTGCTGTTCGAGCGCTGCACGACCGACGATCTGCTGACCGTGCTGGCGCGGTTCGCGCTCACCCGGCTGCTACCGGATCCGGGGGCGAAGCGGCAGTGGCGCTACGTCAAGAAGGCCCTCGCCGACTTCGGGCTGCTGCTCACCGATCGGGGGCTCCGTCGCGGCCGGGATCCGGTGGAGACCACCCTCGCCTTCTCGGAGGCCAAGGACCGCGCCGCGGTGGACATCCTCCGGCTCGAACTGAGCGGAGCAGACGGCGCGAGGGTCAAGGCCGTGATCGTGACCGACTTCGTGGAGCACGGCAACAGCCGCGGACTCGTCGGCGAGACCGCCGCCGGGGCGCTCCGCGCCTACGACTTCGTCGTGAACGATCCGCTGAGCGCCGCCCTGAACCCGGTGCTGCTGACCGCGGACCGCATCCGCGTACCGGCGGCCCGCGCCGAGGAGCTCGCCGGCGCGCTCGCGGCACACGTGGGGTCGGCCGTCCAGGTGCGTCCCGGCGGCGTCGGCCCGTGGCGCGAGCTGGACGCCCCCGGCGTCGGCTCGGGGCGGATCGTCGCGGCCGTCTCGGCCCTGATGTCGGCGGGATCCGTGCGCCTCCTCGTCGGCACCCGCGGCCTGCTCGGCGAGGGCTGGGACTGCCCCGCCGTGAACACCCTGATCGACCTCACGACCGTGACCACCTCGACGGGCGCCCCGCAGCTGCGCGGCCGCACTCTGCGGCTGGATCCGGCCTGGCCGGAGAAGGTCGCGCACAACTGGTCGGTGAGCTGCCTGATCCCGGCCGACGTGGCCTTGGACGACGCCACCGAGCGGCGCCGGCTCATCCGACGGCACGGCCACCTGCTCGGGCTCAGCGCGGACGACGACCGGATCGTCCGCGGACTCGGCAACGCCCTGTCGCACGCCACGCGCGAGGCGCTGGACCGCGTGCTCGGCAAGGACCCCGGGTCGTCCGTGGGCCAGCTCGGCGATCTCGTGCGCACCGAGGTGATGCCGCGCTCCGAGACCCGCACCGCGTGGCGGGTCGGGGAGCCCTACGTCGCGGAGGAGCGCGAGGCGCTCGCGGTGCGGAGTGCCTCTGTCTCCGCACTCGTCCCCACCACGCGCGCGGTCCGCTCGGCGATGCCGTGGGCCGTGCTGCTCGGCCTGGCGGGGAGCACCGGCATCACCGCCCTCGCCGCGAGCGCCGTCCCGATCACGCCGGCCGCGGGCGTCGGCATCGCGGTCACGGCGGGGGCGGCTCTGGCGCTGGGCGGTGCGGTCGGGCCGCTGGTGCGCGAGCACCGCCGGCGACGCGACCCCGCGGCATCCTTCCGGGGTGCGGCGGTGGCGCTCACCCGTGCCTTGGCCGAGAGCGGACGGATCCGCCCGTGGGACGAGGCCGCGATCATCGTCCGCAACGAGGGCGACCTGATGAGGATCGAGCTCTCCGGCCCCGATCGGCGCGTCGTCGCAGATGCGATGGAGGAGATCTTCGCGCCGCCGTCGGCTCCGCGCTTCCTGCTGCGCACCGACCGCGACGACATCGGCGGCCGGGCCTCGCTCATCGGCATGATCGCCGCGACGCGGCACGAAGGCCTGCGCGGGGCGACGTTCCTCGCGATCCCGCGCACGCTCGCCCGACGCCGCACCGACGCCGAGGCGTTCCTCCGGCACTGGCGCGAGAACGTCGGCGCGGCAGAACTCATCGAGCTCAAGGGCGAAGAGGGTCTCGCACTGCTCGCCCTCGCCCGTCGCACTCCGCGGGTGCTCGACGCCGCGGAACCGCGCACGACGCTCTGGGGCTGAACCGTCCCCTGCGGTTCCGGCGGGTTCAGGATCCTTCGGACGAACCGCTCGCCTGCCGTCCGGCCGCGGACGCCGGTTCCTGCCCCATCCCGGCCGTCGCCGCGACGGCGGCGGAGGAACCGGGACGCGCGGGCTCTGCGTCGCCGCGGCGCCCGTGCCACCAGCGCAGCAGATGGTCGATGCCGAAACCGAGGATCACGGCGAACACCACGGCGATGCCGACCCCCAGCAGCGGATTCTCGTGCACCCACTGACCGGCCAGGAGTCCGATCCCCAGGGCGTATGCGACCCAGGTGATGCACGCGAAGAGGTCGTAGAGGAAGAACTTGCGGTGCGGGAAGCCGGTCTGGCCTGCCATGTAGTTCACGGCGACCCGGCCCCACGGGATGTACCGCGCGGTGAAGATCAGCGCCGCGCCGCGCTTGTCGAGCTCGTAGCGGGCCCATTCGAACATCTTGTGCACCCGCGGCCGGCGCATCCACGCCCAGCGGTCGGTGCCGATCGTGCGACCGAGCAGGTACGCCATGTTGTCCCCCGCGACCGCGCCGACCAGCGCGACCATCCCGAGCACCACGAGGTTCGGCTCGCCGTTGTGCAGCGACAGCGCGGCCAGCGCGACGAGCGCCGTCTCGCTGGGCAGGATCGTCGCGAAGCCGTCGATGAAGAAGAACACCAGCAGCACGGGGAACAGCCAGAGCTGCCCCGCAGCGTGCAGCAGCCAGGCGTTCAGCAGGTCCATGCCATCCACGCTACGGCGCGGGGGAACAGCCGTCGTCATACCGGAGAGTGATGTTCCGAACTGTTCACCGCGCCCCGATGCCCCGGGCGCCGCTTCTTGAGTGGTCCTCAGACCGCGGTCGCGTGCTCCGCGCAGGGCACCGCCACGCACGTCGCGCAGACCACCGCCTGATGCCGGCACGAGGGATCGGGGCAGTTCGCAGTGCGGTTCGTGGCCGCGCCGCAGCCCGCGCATACGCCGATCACGGCCGCGTGATCGGAGAAGTCGACGGACCCGCGCCCGTCGAACACGTACAGGGATCCATCCCACAGGCCGTCGTCGCCGAACCGCTCGCCGTAGCGGACGATCCCTCCTTCGAGCTGGTACACCTCGCCGAAGCCGCGCGCCGCCATGAGACTCGACAGCACCTCGCAGCGGATCCCGCCGGTGCAGTACGTGACGACGGGCCGGCCCTTGAGGTCGTCGTACGCGCCGGAGTCGAGCAGCCCGACGAAGTCGCGCGTGGTCTCGGCCTCCGGCACGATCGCTCCGCGGAATCGGCCGATCCCGGCCTCCAGGGCGTTGCGTCCGTCGAAGAACACGACGTCGTCCCCGCGCTCGGCGACGAGCTCGTGCAGCGCGTCAGGACTCAGCCGGGTGCCGCCGCCGACCACGCCGTGCTCATCGACCTGCAGTTCCCCAGGAGCGCCGAACGAGACGATCTCGTCGCGGACCTTCACGCTGAGCTTGGGGAAGTCGGCGCTGTACCCGTCGGCGTCGACCGCGGTCCCCTCGCTCCATTTCACGTCCGCGCCGTGGAACGGCCCATAGGCCCGGAAGGAGCGCAGCCACTTCTTCACGGCGGGCAGGTCGCCGCCGAGGGTTCCGTTGATGCCGTGCGGGGAGATCAGGATCCGCCCCCGCAGGTGCAGTGCCTCGCCGAGATCCCGCTGCCAGAGACGGATGGCCTCGGGATCCGGCAGAGGCGCGAAGGCGTAGAACAGCACGATCTTCGGGGTGGGCACCCAGCGATCCTAGTCGCGAGCCGCGCCCGACCTCCGCCGCGCCCACGCGCCCGCCGACTCGCTCGACAGGGCCAGCAGCGCCAGGCACTGCAGCGAGGCGGAGAGAAGCGTGCCGTTGAGTCCGAGCGTCGCCGTGCCGTCGAGGTAGTCGATCGCTGTGGAGAGCACGCCGATCGCGAGGAGCACCATGAGGATCGCGCGTGATCGGCGCCCCCGGCGAAGCACGAACCAGGCCATGAGCAGCTGCGCGAGCGAGATGAGCACCCCGAAACCGAGGACGAAGAGCAGCAGCGCCACAGCCTCCGGCGGCCCTGCGGCGACGAGTGACTTCACGCCGGAATCCGCGGCGGCGCCGAGGGTCAGTCCGAGCACGTCGATGATCGCGCCGAGGACGACGACGCCCACAGCGAAGAACGTCGACAGCGGAGCCCGCCGCATTGACCGCTCGGCGGTCGTACGCAGGGATTCGCCTCGTCCCTCGCCCGGAAGGTCCGCGGCGGAATCAGGACCGAACTCGTCGTCGGATCCGTCCACCTCCTCGTGCGGGGCGGTGCGAACCAGGGTGACGTCGATGATCGGCAGGTGCCCGTCAGTGAGGAACCGGTCGCCGCCGCCGTTGCGGGAGTGGTAGCCGGTGGTGAAGTCGCGGAGGTCACGGACGCGCACCGCAGGATCGGCCTCGCGCGCGCCCTCGACCACGAAGTCGCGCTCGACGTCGGTGTTCTCGTCGATCCGGTGGGTGACCTGCAGCGTGAACAGGCTGAGCCCCACATCGGTGTCGTACGTGCCGGCGCCGAGCCAGTCGGTCCTGGCGCCGCCGGGCAGCAGCCAGCCGGGAGGGCAGTGCCAGAAGCGCACGTGGTGGCGCTGTTTGGGGTTGCCCGCGACCTCCTGCTGGTAGGCCACGTCGTGGCGGCGGCCGAACAGCATGAGCGGCGACACCGGAGCCGTCGGATAGCTGCGCCGGGTGAGCGTCGAGACGATGATCCCCCAGGTCGAGGCGGCGGTGATCTCATCGGCGCGATGCCAGCCGGCCTCGGTCATGACCTGGTCGAGCTGCGCCGCCGTGCCGTCGACCCCGAGGTTGACCGGATCCCCCAGCAGCCCGTCCCCCGTGCGCGTGCGCCCGAAGAAGTAGTCGGGCACGTAGAGGTCGCTCAGCAGCCGGTGCAGGCGCGGCAGCACGAGGTACGCCATGATCGCCCACACCGGGATGAACAGCAGCAGCGCCCACGGCGAGCGGACGCCCTCGATCGAGATGATGACCGCGAGCCATACGGCCGCGGCCGTGCCGATGAGGAACGCGATCCGGTCGAACACCGTCGAGGAGGGCAGCGGCTGCTGCATCTGCAGCGCCCAGCGGCGCCTCGACGGATGCTGTGCGTCGCTCACGGCTGCCCTCTCCCTCGCGGTCGTCTCTCATCCTGGCACGGAGGCCGCGCGACCGCCGGGAGGGCGTCCGCGTCGTCGCCTTCCCGGCCGGACGCGGGGGATCCGCCGCCCGGTCAGGACCATCCCGTCGCATCGGATAGGATGGTCAGGTTGTATTCCTGGTGACGTGTCCGAGCGGCCGAAGGAGCACGCTTGGAAAGCGTGTGTTGTGCAAGCAACCGCGGGTTCGAATCCCGCCGTCACCGCCAGAATGAAGCGCCGCCCCGAGATCCACGGGGTGGCGCTTCGCTCGTCTCACGCCCCGTGGGGTCTCCCCCGGCGTCGACCGCGCGCGGACCCCCGCCGTTTCGAGGACGTCTGCAACTCTGCAGGACGGATCCGCCCGGAACCTCCTGCGGAGGTGCAGACGTCCTTCAGAGTTCCCCTGACAGAGCGGGGCCCCGGCCGAACCAGGGTCCGTCAGACAGCGGGGATCCGGATCCCGTAGGTGGTGCTGCCGTCGCCCGATGCGAGCTTCGTGAAGCCGAGCCGCTCGTAGAACGCGCCGGCGGAGAGGTTGTCGGCGTTCATCCCGAGGTGCAGCGCCGACACGCCCCGCCGGCCGAGCTCGGCGAGCAGCGTCTCGATGAGGCGGCGCCCGAGGCCCTGCCCCTGGGTCTCGGGCAGCAGGTCGATGTGCAGATGCGCCGGATACTCCCGCACGATCGGGTCGTCGCCCGGTGCCTGACGATCGCCGTAGGCGATGAAGCGGTCCTGCGGGGTCGGCACGGCCGCGCCGGACGCGCGGTAGCGGTCGCGGCGCGACGGCCACCACTCGTCGCGGAACCAGGTCGCGAACGCGTTCGTGTCATCCGTGGCGACGATGTAGCCGATCACCCGCGCGTCGTCCGCCTCGACGACCCAGCACAGCCCAGGGTCGCGCAGCGCATAGGGCACGGCGAACAGGTCGCCCCACAGCGCGTCGTCCTCGAGCATCCCGGTGGCGTCCTTGCCGACGTCGGCGGTCTTCACGCACACATCGGTGAGCGCGTCGACGTCTTCGGAGCGGAACGGTCGGATGCGTGCCACGGGGTGCCCTTCGATCGCGCCCTTCGTCTCGCTACGCTCGCTCAGGGACCTGCGGATGCCCTCAGCCTAGCGAGACGGATCCGCACCGGGATTCCGTGCCTCGGCGCCCTCGAGCACCTGCGGCAGCCGCACCCAGCGCCACAGCACCGCGGCCACGAGGAACACGGCGCCGGCGCCGATCAGCGCGCCGCCGACCGTGTCGCTGAACCAGTGCACGCTGAGCACGGTGCGCGAGAACCCCATCGCCACCGTCCACACCGCTCCCCCTAACGCCACCCAGAGCATCGGGAACAGGAACCACAGCACCACCGCGAGGGTCGCGGCGTTCGCCGTGTGCCCGGACGGGAAGGATCCGAAATCCGAGGCGATCAGCAGATCCTGCGGGCGCGCGCGACCCAGTGCCTTCTTCACGAGCTGCACGACGCCCGCGCTCATCGCGAAGGCGATCAGCGCGAACAGGGCGCCGCGCCAGCCCCTCACAAGCCACGCGAGGGCCGTGATCAGGAGCGGAGTGAGGATCGTCGCGACCCATCCCCCGCCGAGCACGTTCATGACCAGCGCCCAGCCGACGAGCACCGGCCCGCGCCATTCGACCATCTCCAGGTTCCACGCGTCGTCGAGCGACACGATCACCGCAGGAGAAGTCGCCAGCACCACGGCCATGGCGAGGGCGATCGTCACCCCGACGATCCCGAGGACGAGAGCGAGCCGACGTGTCATCCGGCCATTCTCCCCTGCGCACCCCGCACCGCCCCGCAGCCGAGCCGGTGGCACGACGGAGCGACGAAGGCCGGCCCCCGCGACGTGCGGGGACCGGCCTTCGTCGCGTTCCGCGGGCTCAGCCCTTCGTCGCGCCGGCCAGCAGACCGCGCACGAAGAACCGCTGCAGTGCGAAGAACACGATCAGCGGAACGATGATCGAGATGAACGTCCCCGCCGACTGCAGGTACCACTGGTTGCCCCAGGTGCCGGACAGCGAGTTCAGCGTCTGGGTGAGCGGCAGCGAGGACTCGGGCGCGAAGATCGTCGCCACCAGCAGGTCGTTCCACACCCACAGGAACTGGAAGATCGCGAAGGACGCGATGGCCGGCATTGCGAGCGGCAGGATGATCCGGAAGAAGATCTGCCCGTGCCCTGCCCCGTCCACGCGGGCGGCCTCGACGACCTCGCTGGGGATCTCCGCGATGAAGTTGTGGAGCATGAAGATCGCCAGCGGCATCGCGAAGATCGCGTGGGCGATCCACACCGTGGCGAAGCTGTGGTCGACGTCGCGCAGGGTGAAGCCCGGGAAGATCTGCGTCCCGAACAGCGTGAGTCCCCGCGAGAACAGCGACAGCAGCGGCACCAGGGCCATCTGGATCGGCACGATCTGCAGCGCGAACACGAACACGAACACGAGGTTCTTGCCCTTGAAGTTCATCCACGCGAAACCGTAGGCCGCGAGCGAGGCGATGAAGATCGGGATCACCGTCGCCGGGATCGTGATCGCGAGCGAGTTCACGAACGACGCCCCGAGCGTCAGCGCCGTGCCTCCCGAATTCAGCGCATCGGCGTAGTTGCTGAGCGTGAACGACGGGTTCACGAACGCCGTCCACCAGCCGGTGCTGTTCGAGTCGGCTCCGGGCCGGAACGAGGTGACGAACAGGCCGAGGGTGGGGATCGTCCAGAAGATCGCGATGATCACCGCGGCGAACGTGGCCCCCTTCGAGGTGAGCCGCTTCTGCGCGGTCGCCTCGTTACGGCGGGTGTCGCGCTCGACCTGGCGCTTGCTGCGGTTGTCGGTGACGACCGCCTGTGTCGCACTCATCAGCGGATCTCCCTCTGCTTGGCCATCTGACGCGCGTTGTAGATGATCAGCGGCAGCACGAACAGGAACAGCACCACGGCCAGTGCCGAGGAGTGCCCGTAGCTCTGGAAGCGCTGCTGCTGGTTGACCATCTCGAAGCCCAGCACGGTGCTGTTGGCACGGCCGCCGGTCATCACGGCGACGATGTCGTAGACCTTCAGCGAGGCGATCGTGATGGTGGTCAGCACGACGATCAGCGAGGAGCGGATCCCCGGGACCGTCACGTTGCGGAACCTCTCCCAGGCGTTCGCGCCGTCCAGAGATGCCGCTTCGATCTGCTCGGTCGGAACCGCCTTGATGGCCGCCGACAGGATCACCATGGCGAAACCGGTCTGCGTCCAGATGAACACGATGAGCAGGCAGATCGTGTTGACCAGCGGAGTGGTGTCCAGCCAGGAGATCGGCTTGCCTCCGAACAGCGTCACGATCGCGTTGAGCAAGCCGATCTGATCGCCCTGCCGGAAGTCGTAGATGAACTTCCAGATGATGCCGGCGCCGACGAACGAGATCGCGACCGGCATGAACACGAAGACCTTCAGGATCTTCTCCCCCCGGGCGCGGTCGATGAAGACCGCGTAGGCGAGACCGAAGATCGTCGACACGATCGGGGCGATCAGCGCCCAGATCAGGGTGTTGATCACCGACCAGAAGCCCTCAGGGTTCGTGAACACCCACTGGTAGTTCTCCAGCGCGACGAAGTCCTTGCCGGTCTTGTCGAAGAACGACTGGATGATCGTGCTCACGGCCGGATAGATGAGGCCGACGATGAGCAACAGGGTGGCCGGCGCCATGAACAGCGTGAGCTGGAACAGGTAGCCGGATCCCTCGCGCGCGCGATAGTCGGCGAAGAACAGCAGCCCGCCGGCGACCAGCGCGATGATCATGACGTACACCACGGCGTTCTGATACGGACGCAGCATCATGAACGCCAGCACCGGGATCGCGAAGCACGCCACCAGACGGAGCCAGAAGTAGCCCTTCCCGTGCCGCGGCGCGTACTCGATGAGCATCAGTAGGATCCCCGCGATGATGCCGAAGACAAGCAGCACGAGAGGGATCTGCAGCAGCGGGTTCAGCCCGCCGAGCCAGGTGAAGAAGCTGTTCAGGGAGAAGCCGAGCGACGTCGGCTTCGGGCTCTCCGCCGGACCACCGGCGATGAGAGCGATGAAGACCCCGAGGATCACGATCGCGCCAACGATGTAGGCGCCGACGGTGACGGATCGGGAAGCGGTCGTGCGGCCGGAACTCACGGACTCGGTCTTGCGATCGGATCGCGTGGTCTCGGTCGCGGTGGATTGCGACATGTGGACCCCTTTGACGGTTCGACGATGAACACTTTCAGGACCTGCCTGGAGACGACTGCGGGGCCGCCCGCGTCAGCGGACGAACCCCGCAGCCCCCAGGTGGTACTCAGACTAGTTCTTGTATCCCGCCTGGATGTCACTCAGGACCTGATCCGTCGGCTTTCCATCGATCCAGCTGACCATGCCCTTCCAGAACGACCCCGACCCGACCGTGGCCGGCATCAGGTCGCTCGCGTCGAAACGAAGCGTGGTCTTCGGATCCTGCAGCGTCTTCATCGCGTCCTGAAGGAACGGGCTGGACGCGAGCGAGGGGTCCGCGTTCTTGTTGGCGGAGATGACCCCGCCGAGCTTCACGCGGGCATCCGCGAACTCCGGCGAGGACATGAACTCCAGGACCTTCTTGGTCGCGGTGCCGTCGGTGAATCCGGCGACGAACTCACCGCCGCCCTCGATGGTGTTCTCCCCCGCCTTGATCCCCGGGAGCACGAAGGCGTAGACATCGCCGTCGGGCGCCACGGTCGGCGCCTTGCCGTCCTTGGTCTTCACGTCGAGGAAGTTCGACGAGAGGAAGGATGCCTGGTGCGTCATCGCGCAGGTCCCGTCGGCGACCTTGGCCGCGACGTCCGCGAAGGCCGTGGAGTTGATGCTCTTCACGTCGCCGAAGCCTGCGTTGACGTACTTCGGGTCGAGCAGGATCGTGCCCACCGCGTCGAAGGCCTGCTTGATCTGCGGGTCGGTGAACTTCACGTCGCCGGCAACCCACTTGTCATAGACGTCCGTGCCGCTCTGGCGCAGCACGAGGTCCTCGATCCAGTCGGTGCCCGGCCAGCCGGAGGCATCCCCCGAGGCGAAGCCCGCGCACCACGGGGCGCTGCCGGTCTTCTCCTGGACGGTCTTGGTCAGGGCGAGCAGGTCGTCCCAGGTCTTCGGGACCTCGACGCCCCACTCCTTGAACTTCGCCGGCGAGTACCAGACATAGCCCTTGACGTTGGCGAGCATCGGGGCGGCGTAGAACTTGCCGTCGATGGTGCCGTAGGTCTTCCAGTCCTTGGACCAGTTCTTGTCGACGTTCGCGGAGACCTCGGACGGAGCCTCCTTGACCTGGCCGGTGCCGACGAGGCTCTTCAGCAGACCCGGCTGCGGGACGATCGCGATGTCGGGGGCGCTGCCACCGGACACCTTGGTGACGATGTTGCCCTCGAAGCCCTTGTCACCGGTGTAGACGACCTTGATGCCGGTGTCCTTGGTGAACTGGTCGAAGGACTTGTTCAGCAGATCCGCCTCGGACCCCGTGATGCCGCCGGAGATCTTGACGGTCTCCCCCTTGCCGGACGAGTCGCCGCCGCTCGAGCTGCCGCCCTCGGCGCAGCCCGCGAGAGCGAGGCCGGACACCGCGAGCAGCGCGAGAGGCGCGATCAGGCGACGTCGCTGAGACATTCCCATACGTTTTCTCCTTCGAATTCGCGGGGGCGATTTCCCCAGCGCTGGGGGCTCCTTCAGGAACCGCTTCCAGGCGACACTAGTGACCCTTCCCCCCATTGCGCAACGGCTTTGGATCACAACTGGGTAACCTGCCCGAAATATGGCGAGACGCGTGGGAGCGCTTTCAAGGAACCGGTTCCATCCTCTCCGAGATATCGCTATGGTGAGGGGATCCGTTTTCGAGGAGGAAGCGCCGTGACCGGGATCATCGATGTGGCGCTGCGTGCCGGCGTAGCGAAGTCGACGGCCAGTCGCGCACTCAGCGGCAACGGCTACGTCTCGGCGGAGACCAGGGAGCGTGTCGAGCGCGCCGCGCAGGAGCTCGCGTACTCGGCGCACTCGAGCGCGTCCAGCCTCGCGACGGGCCGCACCTCCACGATCGGCGTCATCATGCCGATGGCCGACCGCTGGTACTTCGCCGAACTGCTCGCGGGGCTCCAGCAGGCCCTCATCGACGACGGCCTCGACCTCGCCCTGTACGGCGCCGCGGAGGGCAGCGAGGAGCGCGCCCGCATGCTGGACCACGCCCTGGCCGGGCGGCGCTTCGACGGGATCATCGCCGTCTGCCTGCAGCCCGGGGCGCACGAGCTCGAGCGACTGGCGGGGACCGGTCTGCCGCTCGTCTCTGTGGGCCCATTCGCGGAGCACGCCGACACCGTCACGATCGACGACGTCGCGGCGGCACGCGTGGCCACCGAGCATCTGATCGACCTCGGCCACGAGGATATCGCGTTCCTCGGGGACGCCGCGGACGCCGACCGCTTCAGCTTCGGCGAGCGCAAGCGCCTGGACGGCTACCGCCAGGCGATGACCGCCGCCGGCCTGGAGGATCGCATCCGTGCGGTCCCCACGCAGTCCACGATCCCCGAGGCGTTCGCGACCGCGGCAGCGCTGCTCGCGGATCGGCGCAAGCGCCCCACCGCCATCGCGGCGGTCTGCGACGAGGCGGCCGTGGGGGCGATCATCGCCGCGCAGCGCCTCGGCATCGGCGTGCCGAGCGAGCTGAGCGTGATCGGGATCGACGATCACCGCTACGCCGAGATGTTCAGCCTCACCACGATCCGGCAGAACCCCCGCGAGCAGGGCATCACGGCGGTCCGCCTGTTGCAGGCGCGGATGCAGGACGCCGAGGCGCCGCTCGAGCACGTGATCGCCGCGGCGACGCTCGTGGCCCGCCAGTCGACGGCCGTGCCCCGCATCGACGCCGCGCGCTGACGGGATCCGCCCGGAGACGCACGAAGGCCCCGGGAGAACCCGGGGCCTTCGCAGCGTCGAAACGCGAGATTACTTGAGGGTGACCGTCGCGCCGGCCTCCTCCAGGGAAGCCTTGGCCTTCTCAGCGGCCTCCTTGTTGGCGCCCTCGAGGACGGCCTTCGGAGCACCGTCGACGACAGCCTTGGCCTCGCCGAGGCCGAGCGAGGTGAGCTCGCGGACGACCTTGATGACCTGGATCTTCTTGTCGCCGGCAGCCTCGAGGATGACGTCGAACGAGTCCTTCTCTTCCTCGGCCTCAGCGGCACCAGCGCCACCCGCAGCGCCGGCGACGGCGACGGGAGCAGCAGCGGTGACGTCGAACTTCTCCTCGAACGCCTTCACGAACTCGCTGAGCTCGACAAGGGTCAGACCAGCGAACTGGTCGAGCAGCTCCTCAGTGGTGAGCTTCGCCATGATGTTTCTCCTAATAGATGGGGTTTGTGGGGAAAAGACCGGGGAGGCTCAGGCAGCCTCAGCGGTCTCCAGCTTCTCGCGAAGAGCATCGATGGTGGCCGCAGCCTTGCCCATCGTCGCCTTCATCATGCCCGCGGCCTTGGCCAGCAGAACCTCACGGCTCTCCAGCGAGGCGTACTTGTTGACCTCGTCGGCACTCAGGGCGTTGCCCTCGAAGATGCCGCCCTTGATCACGAGAAGCGGGTTCGCCTTGGCGAAGTCACGCAGAGCCTTGGCGGTGGCGACGAAGTCACCGTGCACGAAAGCGACGGCCGACGGACCCTTGAGGTCGTCGTCCAGCGCCGTGATCCCCGCGTTGTTCGCGGCGATCTTGGTCAGCGTGTTCTTCACCACGGCGTAGCTCGCGTCCTGACGGATGCTGTTGCGCAGCTGCTTGAGCTGGGCAACCGTCAGACCGCGGTACTCGGTCAGCAGGACGGCGTTCGAGTCCTCGAAATTCTTCGTGAGCTCGGCGACCGATGCATCCTTCTGCGCCATGGTCACTCCTTGATGGGTACGGGATGCTCCACGGCAGTGGAGCACCGACCTGGACCGCCGCGCTCTGCAGGCAAACAAAAACGCTCCGGCGCAAGCGCACGGAGCGTGATCCAGAATCCTGGAGATCGTTCGTGACACCTGCGCGGGCCTCTGCCGTGCGGATCCATGATCCGGCAGTGCTTCGATCGCCTCATGCTCGCGCACACGACGATGACCAGCGGTCTTCGGTTACGACAAGACTACGGCATCCCGACCGCTCCCCCAAATCAGGGGAGGCCGGCCGGGTCCGAGCGAGCGATGTGCACCGGATCCCTTCGATGTCGACCACGTCTTCGGCGTCAATAGGGGTCGAGTGTCTCATCACGTCCGGTGCGCTCGAGATCCGCCGCGCTGAACCCGTCGTCAGGTGCACCCGCGCGCACCGGATGCGATACAGCGGAAGCCGCCACAGCACAGCGGCCGACGTGTGCGATGCCACAGCACCACCCCGGCCATCCCGTG
This sequence comes from Microbacterium sp. NPDC056052, assembly GCF_042266785.1. Classification (NCBI taxonomy): domain Bacteria; kingdom Bacillati; phylum Actinomycetota; class Actinomycetes; order Micrococcales; family Microbacteriaceae; genus Microbacterium; species Microbacterium sp. NPDC056052. The sequence continues at coordinate 31,324 of NZ_JBHJWV010000008.1, read as the reverse complement.
CCACGGCGATCACATGCGCCCTGTGCTGCTCCTCCGGCCACAGCCCGGAGCGTTCGTCCGCATCCATGTACCAGCCGCGGCGGATGTGGAACAGCGCGCCCGCGCGCACGGCGGCGGCGATCCGCCTATCCGTCCAGCCGTTCAAGATCAGATCCTCCCGCGAGCGCACGAGTTGCGCGAGGATCGGTTCGCGGCGCGGGACGGCTGCATCGGAGATCAGTGCCATGCCTCATCCTGAACGCCCACGGAGCACGACCGAGCAGCGATCACGAAACCGGTGCGAACCGGTCCAGCGCTGCCTTCCGTGCAGGACGAGCCCGTCGTAGTCCGCCCCGACGAACGATCCCGCCGAGAACACCGGATCCTGCCGGACGCACGGGAACATGACGCCAACAACCCGTGCGCCCGGCAACATCCCGTGCACTCGGCAACCCGCGACCCGCGGCGCGCGGCGCGCCAGGACGTGGGCGTCGGCGGGCGGAGGTAGCCTCGATGGGTGACCCCGGAGCTCGAAGCGCGCATCATCGCGGATTCCCGCGATCGGGTGGCGTGGCTGCGTGCCAGGGCGCGCGGCATCACCGCAACAGACGTGGCCGGGCTCACCAGTGCCGGGTCGATCGCTCGCGCGGCGGACGCCAAACTCGGCGCGGGACCCCGCTTCGGCGGCAACGCCTACACGGACCACGGTCGGCGGCGCGAGCCGGAGATCGCGGCCTGGGTTGCTGCCACACACGGCATCATGCCCTCCTCCGCGCTGTTCTGCGCCGAGGTCGAGAAGCGCCATCTGGCCACCCCCGACGGCATCGTGCAGGAGGCCGACGGGCGCGTCCTGCTCGCCGAGATCAAGACCACCAACAAGTCGTGGCGCTCGATCCCCCGCACCTACCTGCGGCAGGTGTGGTGGCAGCAGCATGTGCTCGGCGCTGAGCGCACGCTGTTCGTGTGGGAGGAGCACGACGACTTCCAGCCCATCCACGACGAGCCCAAATCGGTGTGGATCGACCGCGACGATCGCGAGATCGGCCAGCTGGTCGGTCTCGCCACCCGTCTGATCGACGAGCTGTATCACCGCACCACGGGTCAGACGCCTCCGCGGCCCGCACCGGCCGCGCCCAGCAGCCGCGACGCGCTGCGCGAGCGCGACATGTTCCGCGCCCTCGCCCTCGCGGAGTGAACGGCGACACGGACGACGATCCCGAGCGGATCTCCGCGGCCTGCGACGTCGAGCACCGGGGGCGCGAACGCCGTCAGCTCCCGTTCGCGAACGTGCAGGTGGGGCTGCTCAGGATCGGCTTGGTATAGGTCAGCGTCGACACGGTCGGCGAAACCCAGCCCGTCCACGCCTTGGTGCGCACGTTGGAACTGAAGGTCTCGCCGAAGAGCCCGCCGAGCAGTCCCGACAGGAGACTGCTCGTGAACGTCGTCGTGTAGACACCGTTCGCGTCCGGGCCTGTGGTGGGCACAGCCTGCCAGGCCGTGCCCGCGATCTGCCACTCCGCGTCAGCGGCCGCGGTGAAGCCGGTGTACGGGGCAGTCTGCGCCGCCCATTTCCAGGTGACGACCATGATGTTTCCACCGAGCAGCGCACTCCGGCAGGTGGTCACAGCCGTGATCTGCGGCGGAACCAGCCGGACGGCGGCGACCCCGCTCCCTCCCGCGAACTCGGGATCCGTGAAGGACGCGTCGGTCCTCTGCGGCGGCGGGGCGAACAGGACCGCCCCGAGGAGCAGGACACCGAGGACCGCGAGGATCCCGTGCACCGCCCTCCGCGCTCCGATGCGGCGATTCATCGCTCACCGCCGTCATGTCGGCGTCGTGCCGCGACGACGAGCATCGCGGCAGCGACGGAGACGAGCACGCCCCCGACGACGATGACGGGCACCGGCACGGCGTCCCCCGTTGCGGGAAGGGTATCCCCGGCCCCGGGCCCGACCTGCACGGCGTCCCCGAAACCGTCCGCATGCACCCGGATCTGCGTGGATGCGCCGTGTTGCGCCGCGTCGCCCACTCGCACGTCCAGGCGCAGATGCGCGACGGCGTCCGCAGATATCGCCTCGATCTCGACCGGCTGCCCGCCGCGCGGCACGACCCAGTCCGATCGCAGCGTGCGCTCCCCCGAGGAGCAGCCAGAACCACGCCACGGCTCCGCACAGGTGCGGACGTCGATCGCGAGCGGAGCGGCCCCACTCGCGCTGACGCTCACCCGGACGGACCCGGGATCCGGGGCGTGTGCGCTGACCGTCAGATCCCAGCGCACGGCCGTGCCGACGGTCATCGCCGCCGCGGCGGTCCAGTCCGCGCTCGACACGATGCGCACATACCGCCCCTGCACGGTGTCGGTCACGACGGCGGCCTGCGCCGGGGCCGCGGTCAGCGCCGCGAGCAGCCCTGTCAGCAGGACGGCCGCCGCGCACCGGATCCGTCTCGTCATGACCCCGGGTCGCCCTCGGTCGTCTCGTGATTCCTCTTGTTCCGGCCGCCCGTCCGGGGCCAGAACGCCCAGATCACCAGGGCGGTCGCGCCGAGGGTCAGTCCGCCGAGCACGAACGGGTTCCCGAACGCGACGATGACGGGCGCAAGACCGGGGATCGCGAAGCGCACGAGGCGCACGGAGCTGACCGGATACGGCGCGGGATCGTCCTGTGCGTTGGCATCCCCGCGCAGCGTGAGGAGCCGCTCGTTCGATGAGGCGCCGGCCTCGACCACGCGCACCCGGTGCGTGACCGGCAGCTGGCCGGGACGCTCCACCGTCACAACGTCGCCGACGTGCACCTGGCCAGCCGGGATCTGCTGCACGATCGCCACCGAGCCCGCGGGGATCGTCGGGGACATGGATCCGGTGCGGAACATGATGAGGGTGATGTGCGCCGTGAAGGCGAGCACCACCAGCACGATGCAGATCAGACCGGCGAGTGCGGCGACCCACAGCAGCACCTCGCCCAGCGCGCCGCGCGCCGTCGTCCGGCGTCGCGGCGCGCCCGTGCCCGACTCGCGCTGCGCACGGCGGGTCAGCGCTGCCGGGGTCGTCGCCTGGGTCACGATCCTTCTCCTTCTCGTCCTGTGCACGACGTCAGCTCGACGTCGCGACGAACTGCCATGTCTGGGTCAGGGCCAGTCCCTGCGCACCATTGCCGACGGTCGAGGGCATGGTGATCGCGAAGCAGTAGTTCACCTGGTTCCCGCCGTTCGCGGACACGGTCTGGGATCCGGCCGCCGAGGTGTTCAGCGCCGATCCGTCCACGATCACGACCGCGGATCCCGCCGCCGCGTAATCGGCGGCCGACGCACACTGCGCGGCCGTCACGGTCTTCACCCCGTAGGTGAGGTAGTCGGCGAGCGTGCCCGCCGCATACGTGCTCGCGGTGAGCTTGACTGCGCCGGCGACGGACGGGTTGGCGGTCTTCACGCTGAACAGCGCGTAGACCGTCTTGCCCGGCGCGAGCGCCGCCGCATCCGCCGCGGCGGCGAAGGTCATGGCGATCGCCGTGCCCGCGGTCGCATGGCTTGCGAAGGTCGCGCCGTCGATGCTGCCGACGACATCGAACCTCCCTGCGGTGAACGTGCCCGTGGCGTACTCTCCGTCGTTCCAGCTCGCGAGCGTCACGGTGGCGCCGACGCCGAGCACGAGTCCGCCGGCGAGCACCGCCCTGATCCGTCTCAGGGCGAGCCCGCGCCGGCGCGTGCGGAGGCGGCGACGCGTCGTGACGACGGCCGTGGTCTCCCCGGAAGGCATGGGATCAGCTCGAGGTGGCGGTGAACGACCAGGTCCCGGTCGCGGCGCTTCCCTGCGCGAGGGATGCCTTCGCGGTGACGACGAAGCACAGCTGCGTGGCGGTGCCCGCCGTTCCGGCCGACGCGCCCTTGGTGAGCGCGACGCTGGATCCGGCGGTGAAGGACGTGAGGTCGGCGCCGGAGGCGACGAGCGTTCCGGTGGTGGCAGTCGCATCGCAGGCCGCGGCGGGCGCGATCGAGTACACCGAGTAGGAGACGTTGGCCGCGTTGGCGCCGGTGCCGGTGCCGGTCGACGCCACGAGCGTCGCGTTGTTGGTCGTCGTGCTGTCCAGGCGCACCCAGAACGGGGCGTAGACGACGTCACCCGGCGTGAGGTTGCTGAACGGCGCGCTGAAGCTCAGGGCGGCGGCCGTATCCCCGTTCGTCACGTTGTGGTTACTGAACCCGGCGGTCGCCGATGTCGTGGAGCCCTCGAGATTGAAGGAGCCGGCGGTGAAGGTGCCGGTTGCGAACTCGGAGTCGTTCCACGCGGCGAGCGTGATGGCCGCGCCCACGCCGAGGACGAGACCTCCGGCGAGCACGGCGAGGATCTTGCGACGGTTGCGTGTGGAGGATGCCTCGGCGTTCATGTCTTTTCCTTGCAGTCAGGGGCTGATGAACCCCATCCTGGAAGCCGGAATACCGGTATGCAAGACTCCTCCGCGTTCTTCAGGTTTCCTTCAGGGAACCTTGAGGAGCGGTGGATCGCGTGCGCGGAACGCCGTCTTACTCGGTCGGCGCGAGCGCGATCACGGGCGCGAGGGCCTGGCGACTCACGGCGATCGCGGGGCCCGCGGCATCGACCAGCACGCCGCTCAACCCGGTCTGCTGCGCCAGCACGCCGCCGATCTGCTCGGCCGTGAACGGCAGGGGCTGGTCACCGCGGCCGAGCGCGATGACCTCGAGCGGGTGGCTGAACAGCTGCAGGTAGCGCGAGCCGTCGGCGGCGTGCGCCTCCGCCACTCCGTACTGGCCGTCGCCGTCCACGTCGCTGACCGCGACCCAGAGCCGGGCGGTGGTGAGCGCCTCGGCGACGCGCGCCTCGGAGTCCGCCTCGCGGGGCGCCGCGAGCAGGGCCTTGACGGCGAACGTCGGATCCGCCTCCTCCAGCGCCTTCTGCAGGATCTCCGAGGGGAACACCACACGGTGCGGCTCCGAGGCGTTGTCGATGATGAGGCCTGCGAACGGTCCGTCGATGACGTTCTGGTACACCGCCTGCACGGGCTGCACCACGGCCGAGGTCTCCGCCGGATCCTCATCGCCCTGCTGCACCGAGTCGCGCACGGCGGCGGCGGAGCTGAAGGCCAGCATGAAGGAGTTCTCGCCGTCGTTGACGACCGCGATGGCCAGGGGCTTGCCCTCCTTGATCTGCTCGCCGGCATCGCCACTCACGCGCAGGAAAAGATTGCCCTGCAGCGACTGCCGCAGCACGCCCAGCAGTTCGGCCTGGCTCGCGTCGTCGCCGAGCTGCGCGAGGGCCTCGCGCAGCAGCACGTTGTCGGGCATGCCGGGGATCGACTCGGTCTGCGCGGGCGGGTCCGCCGGGGCGAGCGGAAGCGGCGGACGACCCGACGGCACCTGCGGCTCCGGCTGCTGCTGCGCGGGCACGATCGGCGTCTCGTCCCCCACGGGGTCGATCAGATCGTGGCCCGCCTCGGGGGTCTCGGCAGGAGGGGCGACCGCGGGACCGGAGGGCGACCCCAGGCCGCGGAAGGCCTGCACCGAGACGTTGACCACCGGAGCGACGGCCTCTCCCGCGGGCGCCGGCGCGACATCGGATCCGTTCACGGCCGCTTCGGAGTCCGGAGCGGCCTCTCCGGCGGCGGGAGCGGGCTCCGGTGTGACGTCGTCGTCCTGCTTCTTACGGCGCGAGAAAAGGCCCATTGCCCCAGCCTAAACCGGGACCGCCTCGGTCACGCCCCGTGCGCGCTCCCCGATCGCCCGGCGGCGGTCAGAGCTTCTCGATCGGCGCGATCTTGACGAGCAGCTTCTTCTGACCCGCGGCGTCGAAGCGCACATGTGCGATCCGCTTCGCGCCTTCGCCGGTGATCGCCTCGACCTTGCCCTCCCCGAAGTCATCGTGGCGGATGCGGTCGCCCGCGGCGAGCTCGAGGTCGCCGTTGTCGCGGACCTTCGCCGTGACCCGGTTCGGGAACCTGTCCATCGCGGTCGACAGCGGCTTGAGCCCGTCCCGCTTCGGCAGCGCCCGCGGAGCGAACCTGTCGCCGGATCCGCCGCCCGAACCACCGGACCCGTATCCTCCTGATCCGCTGGGCCGACGGGCGTTCAAAGCACGGGACTGCATGCCGCCGCGCGAGTTCACATCCCCCGGGGACTGCCGCCAGTCGATGAGCTCTGCCGGGATCTCCTGCAGGAACCGGCTCGGCATCGCGACCGAGACCTCGCCGAACTGCGCGCGGGTCATCGCGAGCGAGATGTGCAGGCGCTGGCGGGCGCGCGTGATCCCCACGTAGAAGAGGCGCCGCTCCTCCTGCGGACCGCCGGGCTCATTCGCCGAGATCCGGTGCGGGATGAGGTCCTCCTCCACGCCGGTCACGAACACGGCGTCGAACTCGAGGCCCTTCGCGGTGTGCATCGTCATGAGCGAGACCGCTCCCGACTCGTCGTCGAGATCATCGGCGTCGGAGACGAGCGCGACCTCGGTGAGGAAGTCGGCGATCGTGCCCTCCGGATTGTTCCGCGCGAAGTCGCGGGTCACCGCGATGAGCTCGTCGAGGTTCTCCAGGCGCGCCTCGTCCTGCGGGTCTCGGCTTGCACGGAGCGCGTCCATGTAGCCGCTCTTCTGCAGCAGCAGCGTGAGCCCCTCGGCGACCGCGGTGGGCGGCGCCACCTCGCCGGAGGCGGGCAGCATGATCTCCGTCGCCTCGCGCAGCACCGCGTCCAGCAGCGCGATCGCGGCCTGGATCTTCGGCCCCACCCCGAGCTGGGTCGGGTGCGCGAGAGCGTCGCGGAAGCTCAGTCCGTGCTCCTCCGCGAAGCGCGCGATCGAGGTCTCCGTGACGTCGCCGATGCCGCGGCGCGGCTTGTTCAGGATCCGGCGCACCGCCATCTCGTCGGCGGGGTTCGCGACCGCGACGAGATAGGCGAGCGCGTCCTTGATCTCGGCGCGCTCGTAGAACTTGGTGCCGCCCATGATCTTGTAGGGCACGGCGGAGCGGATGAAGATCTCCTCGAGCGCACGGGACTGCGAGTTGGTGCGGTAGAAGACCGCCATCTCGCCGTAGGGCATGCCCGCGCGGCGCAGCGACTCGACCTCGTCCGCGACGAACTGCGCCTCGTCGTGCTGCGAGTAGCCGGTGAATCCGACGATCGCGTGACCGGACCCCTTGTCGCTCCAGAGCTTCTTGTCCTTGCGGTCGAAGTTGTTGCTGATCACCGCGTTCGCCGCCGACAGGATGTTCTGCGTGGAGCGGTAGTTCTGCTCCAGCAGCACGACCTTCGCGCCGGGGAAGTCGCGTTCGAACTCGCTGATGTTGCGGATGTCGGCGCCGCGGAAGGCGTAGATCGACTGGTCGGAGTCACCGACGACCGTGAGTGAAGCGCCCGTCTCGTCCGCTCCCGAGCCCGCCGAGGGGTCGGGTTCGAAGATCATCATGCCGTTGGCGGCATACGGCTCCGCCCCGCCCCCTGAGCCCGTCGAAGGGCTCTGCACCGGACGGGTGAGCTCGTGGATCAGGGCGTACTGGGCGGCGTTGGTGTCCTGGTACTCGTCCACGAGGATGTGCCGGAAGCGGCGGCGGTAGACGTCGGCGACCTGCGGGAACGCGCGGAACAGGTACACGGTCTGCCCGATGAGGTCGTCGAAGTCGAAGGCGTTGGCCTTCTGCAGCTGGCGCTGGTAGTCGGCGAAGACTTCGACGAAGACGCGCTCGGCCGGGTCGGACATGTTCGCCTGCCGGGCGTAGGACTCCGCGTCCTGCAGCTCGTTCTTGAGCTTCGAGATGCGCGACTGCATCGCCGCAGGGGTGAAGCCGAACGCGTCGGCCTCGTGATCCTTCACGAGGCGCTTGATGAGTGCGCGCGAGTCGCCCGAGTCGTAGATCGTGAACGACTTCGTGAAGCCGAACTGCTCGGCCTCGCGGCGCAGGATCCGCACGCACGCCGAGTGGAACGTCGAGATCCACATGCCGCGCGCGGAATCCCCCACGAGCTGCTCGACGCGCTCGCGCATCTCCCCCGCGGCCTTGTTGGTGAACGTGATCGCCAGGATCTGGCTGGGCCAGGCCTCCCGCTGGCGCAGCAGCAGGGCGATGCGGCGGGTGAGCACGCTGGTCTTGCCCGAGCCCGCGCCCGCGACGATCAGCAGCGCCTGCCCGCGGTACGTGACCGCGTCGAGCTGCTGGGGGTTGAGCCCCGTGAGCAGGTCGTCGGCAGAGGCGCCGGAGGCCGGCCCCGCGGGGCCTCGGTGCGAGGATCCGGGCGGGAGGATGACGGGGGAAGGGGCTTCGCTCATGACCTCCCAAGTCTAGGTCCGCCCGCCGACATCGAACCCGGCCGCCGGTGGCCGCTCAGGCGATCCTGGTACCCGGCGGCAGACGCCGCGCCGGGGTGCGCGTGCGCGCCCAGGCCCCGGCGAAGAGGCCTCCCGCGAGCAGGATCTGGATCGACAGCCCCACGAACCAGCTCGGCGCGCTGGATTCGATGGTCTCCCTGGGCGTCGGGCGCGGGTCGCTGCGCCCGTACGCGCAGTCGTCCCAGATCTGGACCACGGGCGGGTGCTGCGCCCCTCTGATGCCGGCCTTGAACTGCCCGAACATGTCCAGGGGGTTGCCGTAGTCGTCATACGTGGTCGGAGTGGCGTCGGCGAGCACCACGAACGGGTTCGCGGCGAGGAAGCCCCACACGTGGTCGAATCCCGGCTGCCGCACCGTGTCCTCGACCCAGCTGTCGCAGATCGGCTGACCCGTGGTCTGATCGTACGGACGATGCTTCGAGACGGTCTCGGTCTGGATCGCCGCTCCGCCCAGCCAGAAGGCGATGAGCGTGCCGACGGTCAGCCCCGCGACCACGAGATAGGTGCTCGCGACCGAGAACAGGGGACGCGACAGCAACCCGCTCCAGCCGACGCCGATCGCGGCCACGATCACGATCTCCGCCGCCAGCACGAGCAGCGACACGATCAGCGCGCCTATGGTGACCAGCCCCGCGAGCATCCCGACCAGCAGGAACGGTACCGCCACCGCGAGGAAGGCGGCTCCGGTGAGCACCGCGGCGAGGAGCTTTCCGAGCATGATGTCGCCGGTGGACGCGAGCGTCACCTGCACGCTCGCCAACGTCGCGGCCTCGCGGTCGCCGTTGATCGACGAGCCGCTGAGCGTCGGCGAGATCAGCACGACGAGCAGCAGCACCAACATCACGACGACGGAGTAGATCCCCGCCCCCGACTGCGACTGGAAGGAGAAGGAGAGGAACGACAGCACGGTCACGATGAGCAGGACGAGGGCGAACACGCCCAGCAGCACGTACCATCCGGCGCTGCGCAGCCGCTGCGTGAGCTCGAGACGGGCGATGGTCCAGATCCGCGCGGCGCTCATCGGACACTCCCTCCACTCTGCGGCGCGTCCCCGAGGGAGAGGAAGGCCTGCTCCAGTTCGCTCTGCGCGGGCGCGAACGCGCTCACAGCGACTCCGCGGCCGATCAGCCGGGCGAGTCCCGCCGCCGCGTCGCGATCATCGCCGAAGACCGCGAGCACGTCGCCCCGGTCGATGCCGAGCGAATCCGTCGCCACGCCGAGCGCGGCTGCAACGCCCGTACGGGGATCGGCTCCGACCGCCGCAGGATGCTCCACCCCTGAGCCATCGGAGTGCAGGTCGGAGAGGATCCGGATCCGCCACGCGCGCGCCTGCACCGCCGGTGCGTCGACGACCGCGCCGGCCACGAGGAAGACCGTGTCGTCGACGACCTCTTCGAGCTCGGACAGCACATGGCTGGAGATGAGAACGGTGCGCCCCTCCGCGGCGAGGCGGCGCAGCAGCACGCGCAGTTGGACGCGGGCTTCAGGGTCGAGCCCCGAGGCCGGCTCATCCAGCAGCAGCACCTGCGGGTCGTGCACGAGCGCTCGGGCGAGACCGAGCTTCTGCTTCTGCCCTCGGGAGAGCACCTTCGCCGGCGACGACGCGAGCGGCTCAAGGCCGACCAGCCCCAGCAGCTCGGTCACCCGTCGCCGGGCGTCCTCGCGCGCGAGGCCGTGCAGTCGGGCCATGGTCAGGATGCTCTCGTGCACGGTCAGCGACGGCCAGGCCCCCAGCGCATCGGGCATCCACCCCAGCACCCGGCGAGCCCCCGAGGGATCCGCGATCGGGTCGATGCCGCCGACGCGGATGCTGCCGCGATCGGGAGCGAGCAGCGACGCGAGCATGAGCAGCAGGGTCGTCTTCCCCGCACCGTTGGGCCCCACCAGCCCGGTGATCCGTCCCGCCTCGGCTCGGAACGTCGCATTGCGCACCGCGTGCACGCCCCCGAACGACCGGCCGATCCCCTCCGCGACGATTCCGTCCATGCGGTCAGCATAGGAGACGCCCGGGAGTGATGCCCGCGAGATCGCTCAGTCCTGGAAGACAGCGAGCCCGAGATCGGGATGATCCACGAAGACGCCGTCGACGCCGGTGCCGGCGATCGCCGCCCATTCCGCCCGGTAGTCCCCGAAGACGGCCGGGGCGCCGCGGCGGAACCGTCGGTCGAGGAAGGCGTTCTCCGGGCGGCAGGTCCAGGTGAAGACGGCGAGGCCGCGCGCGTGCGCTTCCCCGACCAGTTCGCGTCCCGCGCGACGCAGCAGGATCTGCTTGTCCACGCTGATGCCGTCGACGTCGCCGCTCAGGGCGTCGAGTCCTGCCGGACTGAGGGCTTCCGCGTAGTCCGGCGCGGCGGCGCCGTCACGCGCGACGAGATCCGCGGGAGCCCCCTCCGCCTCGAGCAGGTAGACGTAGTCGGCCTTCACGCCGCGCGCCCGCAGGTCGCCGAGCACCGTCTGCTCGAAGGACTCGATCCACAGCGGATGCTCCCCCGACGCCCATCCTGCGGCCTGCAAGTCGCGCTCGACCAGCGCTGCGAGATCGTGCCCCGCCCCGGCGAAGAACGTGGCGTGCTTGATCTCCAGCACGACGCCGAGCTCCCGGCCGTGCTCGGCCGAGGCCTCCGCGACGAGCACCAGCAGATCGGAGAGGCGCAGGATCGGCTCGGTGTCGTCGAACCCCGCGGATCCGGGGCGCAGAGCGGGCACGCGCTCCCGGCAGCGCAGCGTGGCCAGCTCGGCCCAGGCGAAGTCCTCGGTGAACCAGCCGGTGAGCGCCACCCCGTCGATGCGCTTCGTGGTGCGCCGGTCGGCGAACTCGGGGTGGTCGGCGACATCGGTCGTCCCGGAGATCTCGTTCTCGTGCCGGATCACCAGCACGCCGTCGCTCGTCGCCACGATATCGGGTTCGACCGCGTCCGCGCCCATCGCGAACGCGAGGCGGTAGGAGGAGGCGGTGTGCTCCGGACGATAGCCGGGAGCACCTCGATGGCCGATGATCAGGGGGACGTCGAGCGGGATCCGTCGGGTCACGCTCTCAGCGTACGGCAGTGCCACTCAGACGATCCGCCGCTATCGTAGAGGGAAGATGACCACCACTTCTGAGGAGTGAGGCCGACAATGAGCAACTTCGCGTTCAACAACCCGGCGTTCAAGGAGAAGGATCCGCGCGCCGTCGCGACCTATCCCGGAGGCCCGCAGGCGGGCGCCCAGAACGGGCAGTACGCGCCGCCGCCGCCCGCCGGCCAGTTCGCCGCGGCGCAGCAGGCCGCGGTGAACGCCAACCTCGAGGGGATGTACGCGGCTCCGCCCGCGGGCGCCATCGAGACCGACCGGATGACGGTCGAGGACACCGTGTGGAAGACCGCGGGCCTGTTCGGCATCCTGCTCGTCTTCGCCGTGGTCGGCTGGTTCTTCACGCTCGGCGGCGCGGCGGTGCCCGACACCACCGATCCGTACGTGCGCGCGGCGGCGGTCAGCAAGATCGCACTGTGGCCGTGGCTCGTCGGCGCGCTCGGCGGCTTCGTCCTCGCGATGATCGTGAGCTTCACGTCGCGGAAGAAGGTGCGCCCCGCGCTGATCTTCGCCTATGCGGCGTTCGAGGGCCTCTTCGTCGGCGGCATCTCGGCGTACTTCGAGGTGATGTGGCCCGGCATCGTGCTACAGGCCAGCCTCGCGACCGTCGCCGTCGTCGCGGTGACGCTGGCGCTGTTCGCCAGCGGCAAGGTGCGCGCCTCGGCGAAGATGACCAAGATCGTGATGATCGCGATGCTCGGCTACCTGGTCTTCTCGCTGCTGAACGTCGGCCTCATGCTCTTCAACGTGCTGCCCTCGAACATGATGTTCGGCCTCTACAGCGCCAAGATCGGCCCGTTCCCGATCGGCCTCATCATCGGCGTGCTCGTGGTCTTCCTCGCCGCGTACTCGCTCGTGATGGACTTCGACCAGGTCCAGCAGGGCGTCCGCAACGGCGCCCCGCGCGTCTACGGCTGGCTCGGCGGCTTCGGCATCATGGTCACCGTCGTCTGGCTGTACGTCGAGATCCTGCGCATGATCGCGATCGCCAGATCCAACTAGCAACGCCTCGGATCCGCACGAAGGCCGCTCTCCTCGGAGGGCGGCCTTCGTCGTTCCTCCGGGACGATTCCGCTCAGCCCCGCGCCTTCTGCTCGAGCAGCGCGCGCTCCCGGTCGTTGCCCGCGAGGCCGGCCGCCACCGCGAACTCCGACCGCGCTTCCTCCTCCCGCCCGAGCCGCAGCAGCAGCTCACCGCGAGTCGCGGGCAGCAGGTGGTACCCGCGCAGCGCGCCGCCCTCGGCGAGGGCATCGATGATGCGCAGCGCCGAGGCTGGGCCTGTGGCCATCGCCACGGCGGCGGCGCGATTGAGCTCCACGACGGGAGAGGGCGCGATCCGGCCGAGCGCCTCGTACAGCAGCACGATCGTGGCCCAGTCGGTCTCCTCAACGGAGGGCGCCACGGCATGGCACTCCGCGATCGCTGCCTGCAGCGCGTACGCGCCGCGCCCCCGGCCGAACGCGTCCGCACGGGCCAGGGCGGCACGTCCGCGTGCGATCCTGCCGCGGTCCCACAGCCGGCGGTCCTGATCCGCGAGGAGCACAGGATCCCCGTGCGCATCGACCCGTGCCGGGAAGCGGGCGGCCGTGAGCTCCATGAGCGCCAGCAGCGCGTGCACATCGGGTTCGCCCGGCAGGAGTGCGGCGAGCACCCGGGCGAGCCGGATCGCCTCGCGCCCCAGGTCCGGACGCAGCAGGTCCTCCCCCGCGGTCGCCGCGTGCGCCTCGTTGAACACCAGGTACAGCACGCCGAGCACGGCGCCGAGGCGCACCGGGAGCTCCTCCCGCGACGGCACCTCGAACGGGGCCTTCGCTGCAGCGAGGGTCTTCTTGGCACGCACGATCCGCTGCTGCACGGTCGCGGTCGGCACCAGGAAGGCGCGCGCGATCTGCTCCGTGGTGAGTCCGCCGACCACGCGCAGCGTGAGCGCCACGCGTGCTTCACGCGACAGCACGGGGTGGCAGGCGATGAAGACGAGCCTCAGCACGTCGTCGTCGATCGCGTCGGGATCCCACGGCGGCGCGTCGAGGGCGTCGTCCTGCTCCCGAGCGAGATCGTGGGCGATCACGGCGAGCCGGTCGTCGTAGCGCTCCCTGCGGCGCCAGCCATCGATCGCGCGGCGCTTGGCGACCGTCGTCAGCCAGGCGGCCGGGTTCGCCGGAACGCCGTCCTGCGGCCACTGCGCGAGCGCCTCCAGGAGCGCATCCTGGGCGAGGTCCTCCGCGAGGCCGAAGTCGCCGGTGAAGCGGGTCAGAGTCGCGACGATGCGCGCCGCCTCGATGCGCCACACCGCGGCGACGGCGCGCTCCACCGGGGAGCCCGCCGTCGCCGTGGAATCGGATCCCGGCATGGTCCTCACTCGGCCGCGCGGGCGGCCGCCTCCTCGCGCCAGCCGGCCTCCTTCTGGATCCACTCGTTGTCGGCCGGGAAGTCCTCGAGCTCCGTGACACGACGCACCTCGAGGTAGGCGCCGGGGCCGAGCGGGGCGCGCTTGGCCCACTCCGCGGCCTCTTCGCGCGTGGACACCTCGATGATCCAGAAGCCGTTGAACAGCTCCTTGGTCTCGCCGTAGGGGCCGTCGGTGACCAGCGGGGCCTCGGCGGAGAAGTCCACGACGAAGCCCTCGGCCGCGTCGGTGAGACCCTCTCCGGCGATCAGCACGCCCGCCTTGATCATCGACTCGTTGTATCGGCCCATGGCCGCGATGACCTCTTCGAACGGCATGTCCTCGTACGCCCGCACACCCTGGTCGTCCGCGCGCATGATCAGCATGAACTTCATGGTCTCTGTCTCCTCGTCTCAGGTCGTGTCTCGACCCTCTCACTGAAGACGTCGAACGAGAAGACGCCGGATCGACAGTCCGTCGAAGATTCTCCGAAAGATTTCTACACTGCTGATGTGACCTCCTCCTCGCCCCTCACCGCCGCCGTCCGAGAGGTCCTCCGCGACGCCGCGGATCCAACGCTCGCCCCCGGCCAGCAGGCGTACATGAAGTCGGCCATGCCGTTCCTCGGCGTGCGGGTGCCCGACGTCCGGCGGCTCACCCGCGAGGCCGCGCGCGGCGTCACGGATCCGGACGAGCTGCGCGGCTCGGCGCTCGAGCTGTGGCGCGCCGCCGACCACCGCGAGGAGCGCTATGCGGCGCAGGCGCTGATGGCGCTGCGGCCGCTGCGCGGGCGGCTCGACATGCTGGACGTGCACGAGGAGATGGTCCGCACGGGCGCGTGGTGGGACCACGTCGACGAGGTCGCGCACCGGCTCGCCGACCTCCTCGACGCGCATCCCGCCGAGCTGGCCGTGGAACTGCGGGTCTGGGCCGATGACGAGAACCTCTGGATCCGCCGGGTCGCGATCATCGCGCAGCTGCAGCGCAAGGACGCGACCGACCGCGCGCTGCTCGCCGACGCGATCGAGCCGAACATCGCGGATCCGGATTTCTTCATCCGCAAGGCGATCGGCTGGGCGCTGCGCGACTTCGCGCGCACCGACCCGGAGTGGGTGCGGGCGTTCGTCGACGCCCACCCCGGCCTCTCGCCGCTGAGCCGTCGCGAGGCGCTCAAGCACCTCGGCTGACCCGCAGAGTCCGCGAGACTGCAACTGGGCGACGAGACAGCGGGCACGGGCCGCAGTCTCGTCGCGGAGTTGCAGTCTCGCGGATCAGCGCAGCGGGGAGGGCGGACGGCTCAGGCGGTGTGCCAGGCGTCAACGAGCACGTCGTAGGCGAGCGGCATCGTCCTCTCGATCCCCTCCCGTCCGACGGTCGTCACCTCGATGGCGCGGGTTCCCGCCCGGCGGGTGATCCACTCCAGGGCCTCGAAGCGGGCCATCAGGGCCGCCCCCAGTCCGCCCGCCAGATGGTCGCGGCGCTCCGTCCAGTCCAGGCACCGCAGGACCGCAGGGCGACGGGCCCGGCGGAGCGCAGCGGCGTCGATGCCGAGGGATGCGCACCAGGCTTCTCCGGCCGGGGTGAGCGCGCGCTTGTCCGAATCCAGAAACTCCTGCTGCACGCACGCATCGAAGATGCCGACACCGAGGCTGCCTGCCAGGTGGTCATAGCAGACGCGTGCTCGGTCGAGGGCCTGCCGCGACGTGTGAGCACGCCACGACTGCCGTGGTGGAGGAGGAGACGTCATCGAGAGAAGCTCCTCGACGATCGATGCCGCACGCGCGTCGGCGAGCCGGAGGTACCGATGCCTGCCCTGCCGCCGCTCCACGGCGAGACCCGCATCAACGAGGACGTGCACGTGCTCCGTAGCCGTCGGCCTCCCGATCCCGGCGGCCGACGCCAGCTCGGTGACCGTCCAGGCGCGGCCGTCCAGCAGGGACACCAGCATCGTCGCCCGGCTCGCCTGCGCCAGGGCCTGAGCCGCCCCGGCGAGCGCCGCACCACTTGCCCGATCGTCCATGTGACCCAGTATCGTCGCTGGACGCTTCGGCCGTGACCGAAACGACAGGCGGGCAGGCTTGGCCGTATGCAACACCGAACGATCACTCCGAAGGTGCTCTACTTCGGCACCCCGGTCGCCGTCGTCTCCACGCTCAATGACGACCGCAGCACGAACCTCGCGCCGATCTCGTCGTACTGGGCGCTGGATGACCTTCTCGTGATCGGACTCGGAACCTCCAGCCACACCCTGGCGAATCTGCGGACGCGTCCGGAGCTCGTGCTCAATCTCCCCGTCGACGCGGATTGGCAGGAGGTGGAACGTCTCGGACGACTCACCGGCGCCTTCCCTGTGCCCGAGGACAAACCGGAGACGACGCGATTCGAGCCGGACAAGTTCGCCGCGATCGGGTGGACCGGCATGACGTCGACGACCGTCGCTCCCGCACGGGTCGCAGAGCTGCCGGTTCACCTCGAGGCGACCGTCACGGCCATCCACGACGAGGCGGACGGGCTCAGCGTCGTCCACGCCCGGTGCACCGCCGTCCACGCCTCCGACGAGATCACCGTGCCCGGAACGTCGCACATAGACCCGGCGCACTGGCACCCGCTGATCTACAGCTTCCGCCACTACTTCGGTCTAGGCGCGCGTCGGGGGATCGCCCTCCGCGCTGACATCCGGTAACGCCGCGAGGGACGCTACCGCGTCACTCCCACTCGATGGTTGCCGGCGGCTTCGAGGTCACGTCGAGCACGACGCGGTTGACCTCGCGCACCTCGTTCGTGATGCGGTTCGAGATCTTCGCCAGCACGTCGTAGGGCAGACGGGTCCAGTCGGCCGTCATCGCGTCCTCGGACGACACCGGGCGCAGCACAACCGGGTGGCCGTAGGTGCGGCCGTCGCCCTGCACGCCCACGGAGCGCACGTCGGCGAGCAGCACGACCGGGCACTGCCAGATGGTCTGATCGAGACCTGCGAGAGTCAGCTCCTCGCGGGCGATCGCGTCAGCTTCGCGCAGGATCTCGAGACGCTCGCGGTTGACCTCGCCGATGATGCGGATCCCGAGGCCGGGCCCGGGGAACGGCTGGCGTCCGACGATCGCCTCGGGGATCCCGAGCTCGCGGCCGATCGCACGGACCTCGTCCTTGAACAGGGTGCGCAGCGGCTCGATCAGGTCGAAGTCGAGATCGTCGGGCAGGCCGCCCACGTTGTGGTGCGACTTGATGTTCGCGGTGCCCGCACCGCCACCGGACTCGACCACGTCGGGGTACAGCGTGCCCTGCACGAGGAACTTGACCTTCTCCCCCGAGGCCTTGGCCTCCTCGACGAGGTCGCGCTGCACCTGCTCGAAGGCGCGGATGAACTCGCGGCCGATGATCTTGCGCTTGGTCTCCGGATCCGTCACCCCGGCGAGGTGGCCGAGGAACGTGTCCTCCGCGTCGACCGTGATCAGGCGCACGCCGGTCGCCGCGACGAAGTCGCGCTCGACCTGCTCGCGCTCGCCCTTGCGGAGCAGACCGTGGTCGACGAAGACCGCGGTGAGCTGGTCGCCGATCGCCTTGTGCACGAGCGCGGTGGAGACGGCGGAGTCGACGCCGCCGGACATCGCAGAGATCACGCGGGCGTCGCCGACCTGGGCGCGGATGCGCTCGACCTGCTCGGCGATGACGTTGCCGCTGTTCCAGTCGGCCGGGAGTCCCGCGCCCTTGTGCAGGAAGTTCTCGATGATCTCCTGGCCGTGGTCGGAGTGCTTCACTTCGGGGTGCCACTGCACGCCGTAGAGCTTGCGCTCCTCGTCCGCGAAGGCGGCGACCTTGGTGGATCCGGTCGAGGCGAGCACCTCGAAGCCCTCGGGCGCGCGGGCGACCTGGTCGCCGTGGCTCATCCACACGTTCTGCTCGGCGGGCTGCCCGCCCAGCAGCGTGGAGTCGTTGACCGGGATCATCGCATCGGTTGCGCCGTACTCGCGCAGGCCCGTGTTGGCGACCTCGCCGCCGAGCGTGCGCGCCATGTACTGGAAGCCGTAGCAGATGCCCAGGGTCGGCACCCCAAGCTCGAACACGGCCGGGTCGAGCTGAGGCGCGCCCTCCTCGTACACCGAGGACGGACCGCCGGAGAGGATCAGGGCGACCGGGTTCTTCGCCGCGATCTCGGCGGCGGATGCGGTGTGCGGCACGATCTCGCTGTAGACGCCGGCCTCGCGGACGCGGCGGGCGATCAGCTGCGCGTACTGCGCACCGAAGTCGACGACGAGCGCGGGGCGCTGCTCGGTGTCGGGAGTGTTGTCGGTCAACGGGCACCTTCCGTGGCGGGAGTGGTCGAGGAGGTCTGGTCGGAGGAGGCTTCCCGCGCGGCGAGATACGCCTTCACCTCACGGGCGACGCGGGTCTCCATGATGAAGGAGAGGAACGGGACCACACCGCCGAGGGCGAGCATGATGAAGCGGAGGAACGGCCAGCGCATCAGGCTCCACACCCGAAAGCAGGCGAAGAGGTACACGACGTAGAACCAACCGTGCGCGACCAGAATCCCCATCGAGAGGTTGAGGCCGTTGCCGGTGGACTCGAGGCCGCCGTGCACGCCCTCGACGACCGGAGCGAACCAGAGGAAGCCGCCGGATCCGCCCGCGAAGAGCTCGAGGTGGATCGGGGTGTACTTGAGGATCATCTCCGCGACCAGGAGCAGGAGCATGACGCCGGTGATCACAGACGCGATCTGGTAGAACTTCAGCGCCCCGCGGATGGCCGGGAAGCTCGCGGCTTTCGGTTCGGGCATGCTTCCATTCTAGGCACCGGACCTGTGCGCGATTCCCGAGCCCCTGAAACGACGGCCGAGGGCATGCACACCATTCTCGGCGCCGGACCTGTGCGCGATTCCCGGCCCCGCGGACGACTCCCGGCGGCTGGGAACGGCGAAGGCCGCCGGATCCGAGGATCCGACGGCCTTCGCAGGTCAGCGCGGGAGGATCACTCCGCGCGCAGGCGACGACGGGCGACGATCAGCCCCAGGCCGAGTGCGAGCAGCACCGCGGCGAGGAGCAGGAACGAGCCCGAGTCCGCACCGGTCAGTGCGAGACCGCTGCCGTTGCCGGATCCCGCCGCGGCGACGGTGATCGCCGCGGTGAGCTGGGAGCCGTCCGGCAGGATCGCCACCACGTGGTGCTCACCGGGGGCGGTGCCCGCGGGGATCGTGACGGTCGTCGAGAACGCGCCGTCCCCGTTGGTCGTCACCGAGCCCAGTGAGACCGGGGTCGAGTGCAGCTCGAGCGCGACGGACTGCTCCCCCTCAAGGCCCGAGCCCGCGATCGTGAGGGTGCCGCCCGGAGCGACCGAGGAGGCGCCGAGCGTGAGCTGGCCTTTGCCGCGGACCACGGTGACGGCGGCGGTCGCCTCGTCCCCGTCGGCCTGGGTCGCGGCGACCAGGTAGTCGCCGCCCTTGGTCGAGCGCGGCACCACCGGCGACACGGAGAACGAGCCGTCATCGCCGACCTCGACGGTGCCGAGGTCGATGACGGTGCCCTTCTTGCCCTGCTCGCGCAGCTGCAGCGTCAGCGTCTCGCCGGGCTCGAACGCCTGGCCGGTCAGCGTCAGCTTCTCGCCCGCGAGGACCTTGGCCGCGCCGACCGAGACGGTGCCGTTGAAGGACCCGGTGTCGGATCCGGCGATCGTGATCGGCAGCTGCACCACGGTCCCGGTGCCGGCGACGGCGACGTGCAGCGCCTGCGCGCCGGTCACGCCCTCGGGGATCGTGAACGTCAGCGTGGCCGTGCCCGCTTCGTCGAAGGCGTCCAGGGTCATGGCCGGGTTCACCGGAGCCGTGGACAGATCCGTGCCGCCGAGCGAGACGGTGACGTCACCGGGCGCCTTCTCCCCCGCGGTGAACGCGAGCGAGCTGAGGTTCAGCGTGACGCTCTCCCCGGCCTTGTAGCCGGACGCGTCGGCGGGAGCGGAGAGCACCGTGCCGACCGCGCGCTGGGCGAGATCAGGAGACGCCGTCTTGTTCGTCGCGAACCAGTCGACCATCGACTGAAGGTCCACCTTGCCGGTGTCCTTCTTGTCGGTGCCCTGCTGGAACGCGGTGAACGCGTCGCCGCCCGCCGCGAGGAAGGCGTTCGCCCCCACCGTGTAGGTCGCGGCCGCGTCGATCGGCGCGCCGTTCACGAAGACGCCCGTGATGTGCGACCCCGCCGCGGCGGCCGGGTCGTACGTGTAGGTCAGCTCCTTCGAGACGCCGAGCTTGAGGAACGGACGCGCCGAACCCGCGGGCTGCCACTGCTGCTCGAGCACCTGCTTCACCTGCGCTCCGGTGAGCTTCACCGTCATGAGCGTGTTCGCGAAGGGCTGCACTGTCGCCGCCTCCCGGTAGCTCACGCTGCCGTCCGCATCCCCCGCGCCGTTCGCCGCGTAGGTGAGGTTGGCGCGCAGGCCGCCCGGGTTCATGACCGCGAAGTCCGCGCCCGTGGACCACTTCTGCACGTCGGCGACGAAGTTGCCCAGGGTGGACTCGCCACCGCGGTTCTCCGTCTTGCCGTCGCTCTGCCGCGCGCGGTTGAAGTCGGCGGTGATGTCGCCGAGCTTGACCGAGCCGAGCTCGTCGGCCTTCTTCTTCGCGGCGTCCACGATCGCCTGCACGTCGGGATCCGCCGGGTACTGCGGAACCTTGTTCACCGTGAGGGGCTTGATCTCGTTGGTGATCGAGAGCAGCTTCTTCGTGGTCGGGTCGACCTTGATGTCCATCAGGCCCATGTTCTCGCCGTACTGACCGGCGGAGACCACAGGTCGTCCGTCGATCACGTGGTTGTACGCGAGGTGCGTGTGCGCGGAGACGATCGCGTTGACGCTCTTGTCGACGCCGTTCACGATCTCGCCCAGACGCGACTCGGGGGTGATGCTGGCCACATCGGTCGTGGTCGCGCCCTCGTGCACGAGCAGGATGATCACATCGGCCTCGCCGTTGGACGGATCGCCGTC
The DNA here is from genome assembly GCF_042266785.1 of Microbacterium sp. NPDC056052. Taxonomy (NCBI): domain Bacteria; kingdom Bacillati; phylum Actinomycetota; class Actinomycetes; order Micrococcales; family Microbacteriaceae; genus Microbacterium; species Microbacterium sp. NPDC056052. The sequence continues at coordinate 10,592 of NZ_JBHJWV010000008.1, read as the reverse complement.
CTTGAGCGCGTGCGCGACCTGGTTCACCGAGGTCGCGATGTCCCGCACCTCGAGGCCCTTCATGCCGTCCGGCGAGACGAGGGTCGGAAGATCCTCGGTCACCGCGCCGATGAAGCCCACCTTGATGCCTTGCACATCCTTCACCCACGACGGGGTGAGAGCCGGCTTGCCGTCGGCCGTGAGGAACACGTTCGAGCTCAGGTACTCCCAGTCCGCACGCGGGATGACCCGGTCGCGGAGGTCGGCGTAGCCCTGGTCGAACTCGTGGTTGCCCGCCGCGCTCACCTCGAGACCGGCCGCGTTGAGCGCGTCGATCGTCGGGTTGTCCTGCTGGATGAAGGACGTGAAAGTGGAGGCGCCGATGAGGTCGCCCGCGGCCGCGAAGATCGTGTTCGGGTTCTGCGCCCGGAACTGCTCGACCGCCCCGGCGACGACCGCGGCACCGGCGGCGGCGCCGTCGGCCTCGATGCGTCCGTGGAAGTCGTTGATCGTCGCGACGTTGATGTCGATCGGATCCGCGGCGCCCTTGAGCCCGACCAGGATCGGGTCGTGGTCGCTGGAGCGGTACGGAGTGCCGGCCTCCGTGGCGGCGAACGCGTAGCCGCGGTCGCTCCACTCCGGGGAGTTGATGTTCCACACCCCGGCGCCGGTGATGGCCTTCGCCGCGGACGGCGACGCGATCACGTGGTCGAGGGATCCGAGCTCGCCGTCGAAGGAGTACGTGTACTGCCCCGCCGCGTGCGTCGGCTCGACGTCGGTCCACCCGGCCTGGGTGAAGACCTCGATCGGGTCCTCCTTGCCGTAGGCGTTGAAGTCTCCGACGAGGAAGACGTCATCGCTGCCGGAGTCCTTCTGCACCTTCTGCGCGAACGCGAGCTCGGCCTTGGCCTGCGCGACACGGTCCGCGTTGAAGAAGCCCTGGCCGTCGGCCGGCTCCGGACCCGCGTTCTGCGGCGGGGACTTCGACTTCAGGTGCGTCGTGACGACGGACAGCACACGCCCCTGGGCGGTCTGGAACGTCTGCGCGATCGGCTCGCGGGCGTTGCCGAAGACGGTCTCGTCGATGACGGTCGACGCGTCGCCCTTGAGGGTGACCGACGCCTTCTTGTAGATGATCGCGGTCGTGATCGCGTCGGTGATCGACGGGTCGTTCAGTGCCGCGGGCGTGCGGACGTAGTCCCACACCTCGGATCCGGCCGCGTCGTTGAGTCCCTGCACGAGGTTCTGCAGCGGAGCGTCGAGGGCGAGGCCGAACTTCGGTCCGTTCTCGACCTCCATGAGACCGACGACATCGGCGCCCAGGCCGTTGATCGCCGAGACGATCTTCGAGCGCTGGATCTGGAACTGCGCGTCGGTCTTGGCGCCGCGGGCGTTCGGGTCCTCGCTCGAGAGCGTGGTGAAGAAGTTGTAGACGTTGAACGACGCCACCTTCACGTCTCCGCCGACGGCCGGAGGTGCGGCAGGGCGCGGGTTCTCGCTGCCGAACGTGGGCTTGTGCGACGCGTCGCTGGTGCCCGAGATCGGCACCACGGGCTGCAGGCGCCAGTCGTCGAAGCCGTACTGCAGGATCTCGCCCTCGGCGGGGAAGTTCACGGTGTCGCCGTTGCGGACGACCGTGTCCTTGGTGAAGTACGGCTGGCCGCCGGTGTGCCCGCCCTTGCCGATCTGCGAGGACCAGCCGTCGTCGAGCAGGATCCGGTTCGCGCGGTTCGCGGCCGTGATCGCATCGGCGTCGGCACCGGGCCGGGCGAGCTCGGTGGCCTTGACGTTGAGCTTGTCGCCCGCGTTGAGCCACAGCGCACCGTAGTTGTAGAGCTGGTGGCTGGAGGCGAGCTTGTAGGTGCCGGTCGGCGTGACGAGCATGTTCTCGTACGCCTCGCGGTCGGCGCCGCGCACGCCGTCGGGCAGCGCGACCGGCTGCGGCACGCCTGCGCCGGCCGTCACGACGGAGATGTCCCCGACCGCGGCCGGGTTGATCTGGGTCTGGCCGAAGTACTCCGACACCTTGCCGGTCACGGAGACGAGGTCGCCGCGCGCCACGGCCGGGGCGAGCGCGTTGAGGTAGACGAAGACGCCGTCCGAGGCGCCGTCGGTCTTGGTGTCGCCGCCGGTGCCCGCAGTCTGGATCGTGATGCCCTTGTACCCGCCGGTGCGGAAGTCGCCGGTCACGATGCCCTGCACCGTGACGGTCTGATCCACGAACGGCGACGCGTCCGCGGTGCCCTGGACTTCGGCGATCGTCTTGGTCTCGCCGGGAGCCTGGGTGTCGGTCGGGGTGGGCGTCGGGGTCGGGGTCGGCTCGGGGCCGGGGCCGTTGTCCGTGGAGTTGGTGGGAGTGATGGCCGCCGAGAGCGCGAAGTCCGCGTTGTTGGCATCGCTGTCGGCGCCGCCCGCGCGGTTCAGCGACTTCACGTCGGTGTTGCCCGCAGGCGCCGTCGCGACCGCGCCCTCGAACGTGTTCGAGGTGCCGTAGCCGAGCAGGTCGATCACATTCGCGTCGCCGGTGACGGATCCGGTCGGCAGCGTGATCGCCGAGGCGCCCTTGACGAGGGCGATCGTGCCCGTGGAACCGCTGGGGTTCAAGCCACCGGTCGCATCCGGCGTGGGCAGCGCGGCGCCGTTGGATCCGTTACTGCCGCCCTGCACGAGGTAGTAGCCGTGCGCGGGGATGGATCCGGCGAGCGGCACGACACCGCTCGACGCGCCCGTTCCCGTCGCGGAGCGGTACTGGATCGACGTGTTGTCGAGCGCGATCGCGGCGTCGGTTGGGTTGTAGAGCTCCACGAACTTGTTCGTGTAGGCCGCCCCGGCACTGCCGCCGGAGAGGTAGGCCTCGTTGATCACGACGCCGGTGCCGGTCGTGTCGGCGAACGCAGGGACGGCCGCGAGGCAGCCGAAGCTCAGCGCGGCGACGGTGGTCGCGGCGAGGGCGCCGAGTCGCGCCCCTCTTCTGCGGAACGACGAGGGAACCGTGCGGTTCTCTCCATCGGGGACGGACTTCATCAGCGCTGCCTCCACGGAACGGATGCGACGGCTCCCGGTCGGGATCGTCGGTGCGCGGCGCATTCGGGCAGCCGCACACCTCACCGACGATAGGCGAGGCTATGGACGCTCTTCAAGGAAGATATGCACTGGCTGAAAGGTGTTCACCGGCTCGTCACCAACGGAGCACTGGGGTCGCGACGATGCCTCCGCGCGAACGCGCGCGCGTGACGATCCCGGTGCTCAGAAGTGCAGCTCCCGGAGGCGCAGAAGTGCACCTGCGGGGCGCAGTCCGCCTCAGGCCGCGGCGCTGTTCCGCTCTTCGAACTCCTCGACCTCGCGCTCCCAGGCGTCCCTCGCGAGTCGGTACCAGAGGTAGAACGCGAAGCCGGCGAAGATCGCCCACTCGACGGCGTAGAAGATGTTCAGCCAGTTGACCGAGGAGTGCTCCTCCGGTGCCGGCGAGGAGATCGTGTCGAGGCCGCCGAGCGGGGTGGCGGAGGCCAGGTACGGCCGGTAGACGTTCAGCTCGGCCGTGTCGTGCCAGAAGCCGAGCAGCGCCGCCGGGGACATCCGGTCCATGCGGGCGGGCTGGTCCTGCGGTGGCGCGACGGGGCCCTCGTCCGAGATGAGGCGCCCGGTGATGGTCAGGACGGATCCGTCCGCCGCCTTCTCCAGTCGCTGCACCGCCGCCTCGGCGACTTTCTCGTCGGGGGCCCATCCGATCGCGACGGCCAGCGACGTGGGCTCGGCCGCGCCGGCGATCCGCAGCTGACCGGTGACCCAGTAGCCCTGCGTCCCGTCATTGAAGCGCGACGAGACGATGAGGAAGTCACCGGGGACCCAGGATCCGCTGGTCTCGGCGCGCTGCCCGACCAGGGGCCCGTCGAGGTAGGCGCCCGGCTTCACGACCTGATCGATCGGCAGCACCTTCTCGGTGGCGCCGGGCGCAGGCGGGTTCGTGTCGATCGCACGCCCGAGCTGCCACTGGCCGAGCCACGCGAACACGCCGGCGACCACCAGGCACAGCAGCAGCATGCCGATCCAGCGTCCGCGCAGCATCACCTCGCGCAGCGTCGACGGGAACTCCGGGACGGAGGCGGCGGGGCGCGGCGGAGACGACACGGGACGGTTCACGAACGGCGGGCGTTCAGGACTCGTACGGAGACAGCACGACCTCGACGCGCTGGAACTCCTTGAGATCGGAGTAGCCCGTGGTCGCCATCGACTTGCGCAGCGCCCCGATGAGGTTGGCGGTGCCGTCTGCCACCGGGGCCGGGCCGTACAGGATCTCCTCGAGCGTCGCGACGCCGGCGACCGCCACGCGCCGACCGCGCGGCAGCTTCGGGTGGTGCGCCTCGGGGCCCCAGTGGAAGCCCCGGCCCGGGGCGTCGGTCGCTCGCGCGAGGGCGACGCCGAGCATGACCGCGTCGGCACCCATCGCGAGCGCCTTGACGATGTCGCCCGAGGTGCCGACGCCGCCGTCGGCGATCACGTGCACATAGCGGCCGCCCGACTCGTCGAGGTAGTCGCGGCGCGCGGCGGCGACGTCGGAGACGGCGGTGGCCATCGGGGCGTGGATGCCCAGCGTGGCGCGCGTGGTGGAGGCCGCTCCCCCGCCGAAGCCGACGAGCACGCCCGCCGCGCCCGTGCGCATGAGGTGCAGGGCCGCCGTGTACGTGGCGGCGCCGCCGACGATCACGGGAACGTCGAGGTCGTAGATGAACTTCTTGAGGTTCAGCGGCTCGGCGACGCTCGACACGTGCTCGGCCGAGACAGTCGTGCCGCGGATGACGAACAGGTCGACGCCCGCCTCGACGACGGTCTGGTACAGCTCCTGGGTGCGCTGCGGCGTGAGGGATCCGGCGACCGTGACTCCGGCGTCGCGGATCTCGGCCAGGCGCGCCTTGATCAGCTCGGGCTTGATCGGCTCCGCGTACAGCTCCTGCATGCGCGAGGTCGCGGAGGCCTCGTCGAGACCCGCGATCTCTGCGAGCAGCGGCTCCGGATCCTCGTACCGGGTCCACAGGCCCTCGAGGTCGAGCACGCCCAGGCCGCCGAGCTGACCCAGCATGATGGCCGTGCGGGGGCTGATGACCGAGTCCATCGGAGCGCCGAGCACGGGGATCTCGAACGGGAACGCGTCGATCGTCCACGCGGTGGACACGTCCTCCGGGTTGCGGGTGCGCCGCGAGGGCACCACCGCGATGTCGTCGAACGTGTATGCGCGGCGCGCGCGCTTGCCTCGGCCGAGCTCGATCTCCTGGGTCACGGACCCAGCCTACCCGGGTTGCCTCTGTGGCTCAGCGGGCGCGGGCGACGCGGCGCTCGTCCCACACCGGAGCGCCCGACTCGTAGACGCCGCCGTCCTCGCCGAACACGAGGAAGCGGTCGAAGGAGCGCGCGAACCAGCGATCGTGCGTGACCGCGACGACCGTGCCCTCGAACCGCGCGATCGCGTCCTCGAGCGCCTCGGCCGACTCGAGGTCGAGGTTGTCGGTCGGCTCGTCGAGCAGCAGCAGGGTCGCGCCGGACAGCTCGAGCAGCAGCACCTGGAACCGGGCCTGCTGCCCTCCGGAGAGCTGCGAGAACTCCTGCTGCGCCTGGCGCACCAGCCCGTAGCGGTCCAGCGCCGAGCTGGCCGCATCCCGCGGCATCCCCGCCCTGCGGTCGTCGCCGCGGTGCAGGATCTCGAGCAGCGTGCGTCCGAGGAACTCCGGATGCGCGTGGGTCTGCGCGAACAGCCCGGGCACGACGCGCGCGCCCAGCGCCGCCGTGCCGGTGTGGGCGACCTCGTCGAGCCGCTCCCCCGCGCCCGTGAGATGTCCGAGACTCGCGTCAGGGTCGCTGCCGCCGCGGGCCAGCAGCCGCAGGAAGTGCGACTTGCCGGATCCGTTGGACCCCAGCACGGCCACGCGGTCGCCGAACCAGAGCTCGGCGTCGAAGGGCCGCATGAGGCCGGTCACCTCGAGGTCGGTGCAGACGATCGCCCTCTTGCCCGTGCGCGCGCCGCGCAGCCGCATGTCGAAGTCCTGCGCGGGCGGGCGCTCCTCGGGCGGCCCCGCCTGCTCGAACTTCCGCAGCCTCGTCTGCGCCGCCTGATAGCGCGAGGCGAAGCCGTCGTTCGCGGATGCCTTGACCTTGAGGTTCGCGACCAGTGTCTTCAGCTTCTCGTGCTGCTCGTCCCAGCGGCGGCGCAGCTCATCGAGCCGGTCCATCCGGTCGATCCGCGCCTGATGGTAGGTGGCGAACCCGCCGCCGTGCACCCAGGCGGTCGCCCCCGCGCCTCCCGGCTCGAGCGTGACGATGCGGTCGGCCGCTCTGGCGAGCAGCTCGCGGTCGTGCGACACGAGCAGCACCGTCTTCGGCGTCTCGCGCAGCCGCTCCTCCAGCCAGCGCTTGCCCGGCACGTCGAGGTAGTTGTCCGGCTCGTCGAGCAGCAGCACGTCATCGGGTCCCCGCAGCAGCGCCTCGAGCGCGAGCCGCTTCTGCTCGCCTCCCGAGAGCGTCGCGAGATCGCGGTACCGCGCGCGCTCGAACGGGAGGCCGAGGGCGGCGACCGTGCACTGGTCCCAGACCGTCTCGTGCTCGTAGCCGCCGGCATCCGCGTACTCGGCGATCGCGGTCGCGTACCGCATCTGCGTGGGCTCGGCGTCGTCCTCGATGAGCGCGTTCTCCGCGGCCTCGAGCGCCTCGGCCGTGGACCTGATGCGCACGGGCGAGACCGCGATGAGCAGCTCGTGCACGGTCTGCCCTTCGCGGCCGTGCCCGACGAACTGGTCCATCACGCCGAGGGATCCGTCGATCGTCACGACACCGGCGTCCGGTGCCTGCTCGCCGCGGATGATCCGCAGGATCGTGGACTTCCCGGCGCCGTTCGGCCCGATCAGGGCGCTCGTGGATCCGGCGCCGATGCGGAACGAGGCCTCGTCGAGCAGGGGGCGACCGTCGGGCAGGGTGAGCGAGACGCCGGCGACATCGATGTATCCCACGGTGGTGGTCCTTCCGCCCGCGCGCGTGTGCGCGATAGCGAGCCGACCAGGCTATCAGGAACAGCGCCGGAGTCCGCTCTCGGCGCTGTTCCGTGGTCCGTCAGGCCACCGCGCCGGACGTGGGCACCGGGTTGACGAACAGGTCGAGCACCGGGCAGTGCTCCTCGACGACGGTGCGGAGGCGCTCGTATTCCTCGGCCGTGTTCGGGCCGGTGACACTGACGCGCACGCGCACGTCGTGGAAGCCGGCCCGGCCGGACTCGTCGATGCCGAAGAGCTTGCGGACGTCGAGGTCGCCCTCGGCCCTGATCTCGATGTCGTCGATCGTGAGCCCCAGCGCCTGCGCGTAGAGCCGGAAGACGACGACCTGGCACGAGACAAGCGCGCCCAGTGCGTACTCGACAGGGCTCGCGGCGGCATCGTCACCGGCGAGTCCTGCGGGCTCGTCGACGAGGAAACGGTGCTTGCCGGCGCGAATCTCGGTCCCGACGGATCCGATCCCGCGCCCTGTGACGGTGTAGGTGAGCTGCGCGTTCGCGGGGTCGGCGGCGATCCGCTCGTTCCACGCGGCGCCGGCGGTCTGCAGCCGCTCTGCGCGCTGCTCGGGGGTGACGTCGGCGATGGAGGCGATGGGGTCCTGGAGGAGAGTCATGGGCGCGACGATATTCGGATCCGGGTGCGCGCGCTCCTGGCCCGACATCGACGGACATCTTCCGTCACGCAGCGTCGCGGATCCGCTCCGGGAGGCTCCCGACGTGGTCGGCGAAGCTGAATGACACCGTGCGATTCGTGCCGCGCACGGCTGCACCTTCCGCGAGACTCCATCTCCGCGACGAGACAGCACGACAATCGTGCAGTCTCGTCGCCCGGTTGGAGTCTCGCGGTCGGTGAGGGACGCCGAAGGCCCCGGAACCCAGAGGTCCAGGGCCTTCGTGAGAAGAGGTCAGCGCTTGTAGTTCGGCGCCTCGACGACGATCTGCACGTCGTGCGGGTGCGACTCCTTGAGCCCGGCCGCGGTGATGCGGACGAACTTCCCCCGGGTCTTGAGCTCCTCGATCGTGCGCGCGCCCACGTAGAACATCGACTGGCGCAGGCCGCCGACGAGCTGGTAGGCGACGGCGGACAGCGGGCCGCGGTAGGGAACCTGGCCCTCGATGCCCTCGGGGATGAGCTTGTCATCGCTGGGCACGTCCGCCTGGAAGTAGCGGTCCTTCGAGTAGGACGTCTGCTTGCCGCGGGTCTGCATCGCGCCGAGCGAGCCCATCCCGCGGTACAGCTTGAACTGCTTGCCGCCCTGGAACACGATCTCGCCCGGGGACTCCTCGGTGCCGGCGAGGAGCGAGCCGAGCATCACGGCGTCGGCGCCGGCGACGAGCGCCTTGGCGATGTCGCCGGAGTACTGCAGGCCGCCGTCCGCGATGACCGGGATGCCGGCCGGACGCGCGGCGAGCGACGCCTCGTACACGGCCGTCACCTGCGGGACGCCGACACCGGCGACGATGCGGGTCGTGCAGATCGAGCCGGGACCGACACCGACCTTGACGGCGTCCACGCCCGCGTCGACGAGCGCCTGCGCGCCCTCGCGGGTCGCGACGTTGCCGCCGATGATGTCGATGTGCGCGAAGGACGGATCCGCCTTGAGCCGCTTGACGAGGTCGATCACGCCCTGGGACTGGCCGTTGGCGGTGTCGACGACGAGCACGTCGACACCCTTGTCGCGCAGCGCCTCTGCGCGCTCCCAGGCGTCGCCGAAGAAGCCGATCGCGGCGCCCACCCGCAGGCGGCCCTGGTCGTCCTTCGTGGCGAGCGGGTACTTCTCGCTCTTGTCGAAGTCCTTGATCGTGATGAGGCCGGCGAGCTTGCCATCGTCGTCGATGAGCGGGAGCTTCTCCACGCGGTGCTTCGCGAAGAGCGCGATGACCTGCTCCGCGGCGACGCCGACGGGCGCGGTCACGAGGTTCTCGCTCGTCATCACGTCGCGGGCGAGCGTGGTCTGCTTGGCGGATCCGGAGACGAAGCGCATGTCGCGGTTCGTGACGATGCCGACCAGGCGTCCGTCCGGATCGACCACGGGCAGGCCGGAGATGCGGTACTTCGCGCACATCGCGTCGACCTCGGCGATCGTCGCGTCGGGGGTCGTCGTGATCGGATCCGTGATCATGCCGGACTCACTGCGCTTGACGCGGTCGACCTGCGCCGCCTGATCGGCGATCGACAGGTTGCGGTGCAGGATGCCCAGGCCGCCCTCGCGCGCCATGGCGATCGCCATGCGCGCCTCGGTCACGGTGTCCATCGCACTGGAGAGCAGGGGCGTGGCGACGGAGATGCGGCGCGTCACGCGCGACGAGGTGTCCGCCTCGCTCGGGATCACATCCGTATGCCCCGGCAGAAGCAGAACGTCATCGTAGGTCAATCCGACAAAGCCGAACGGGTCGTGCTGCTCCATGGGTTGCGGGGCTCCTCTTCTCGCGCGCGTGTATCGATTCTAAGCGCCGCCAGGGGTGCGGTATTCCCAGGAACAGACCCTGTGGAGCGGACCTCCAGGGAGGCCGTCCGTCAGGGCACGGGGATCGTGTCGGTGCCGGGGTCGGGCTCCGCGATCGCCCCGCGGCCGGAGCGCATCCGGCGGGCGGCGAGCGCGAGGTCGATCAGGAACACGACGATCGCGACCCAGACGATCCCGAACCCGATCCAGCGCTCGAGCGGCATCGGCTCGTGCATCACGAGCACGCCCACGAGGAACTGCATGATCGGGGTGATGAACTGGATCATGCCGATCACGGTCAGTCCGATCCGCCGGGTGCCCGCGGCGAACAGCAGCAGCGGCACCGCGGTGGCGACGCCCGCGAAGGCGAGCAGGCCCGCATGCACCGGGCCGTTCGCACCCATCGTGATCCCGGTCGTCAGCCCAACCGCGATCAACTGCACGACGGCGACCGGCAGCAGCCAGAAAGACTCCAGGGTGAGGCCGCTCAGGGCGTCGACCGAGGGGCCGATCTTCTTCTTCACCAGTCCGTAGATGCCGAAGGACGCCGTCAGCGACAGCGCGATCCACGGGAAGGTACCGTGGGCGAAGACGATCACCAGCACGGCGATCGTCGCGATCCCGATCGCGACCCACTGCAGCCGGCGCAGCTTCTCCTTCAGCACGAACACGCCCAGCAGCATGGTGCCGATCGGGTTGATGAAGTAGCCGAGGCTGGTCTCGACGATCTCGCCGTTGAGGGTCGCGAGGACGAACACCTGCCAGTTGATGTAGATCAGCACCCCGGCGAGCGCCGTCAGGGCGAGCAGCCGCGGCTGCCCGACGATCGCCATCAGCGGCTTCCAGCCCCGGGTGATCGCCAGCAGGATGAGGCAGAACACGAAGGAGAGCGCGACCCGCCAGGCCACCAGCTCCCACCCCTCGGTGGGCCGGAGCAGCAGGAAGTACAGCGGCAGCACGCCCCACAGCAGATACGCGCCGATCGCGGAGGCGACGCCCACGGTCTGGGCACTGCGCGGGGTGGTGGTCACCGGTCAACCCTATTGCCGCACGGCGGCACTCGGGTCTGTCGCCCCCCCACCTCCGAGTCGTCCCCGTGAGCGGAGCCCCTGGCCTCCGCTCACGGGGACGAC
>NZ_JBHJWV010000007.1:164664-292711 GCF_042266785.1 Microbacterium sp. NPDC056052 | reverse complement strand
GCTCTGCAACTCCTCGAACAACGCGAAGAAGGCTGCCTTCTCCTCGACCGTGTACCTCTGCCGACTTCGACGCTCGTCCATAGTGGTCGTCACAACTCCCTGGAAGATCAGGTGTTGCGACGACCACTAGAACTCAAGGGGGGAGCGGGGCGGTTCTGCCATTTAGTGGCTGTTTGAACGACCAATTACGCGCGAGGAGGGGGTGCGCCCACGTATGCAGAGAGGTCTGTGGTGCCCCACCTTAAGCCGCTGTAGTGCGCGGCCTGGCGGCGGTCCGTCGCGGACGTGTAGAGGCCATGTTGGAAATGGCCCATTTTGCCTCCGTTCGCGAATCCGGAGAGGTTGTAACCATATCCGGGCTTGTCTGTGATCCACTGCCGCCCGTCGCGCCATGCTGAGACGGTGCCACCGCCTGTTTGCGAGTGGCGGATCTTGAAGAGCATGTGGGTCCAGGTGCCGAACGCGAGTTCGACCGGGTCCGTGGACACCTTGGTGATCATCGAGTTCGGCCCCGTGGCCGGCACGGGCGACGGATTCGGCAGGGGGAACAGAAGAGAGCGTTGCACGAGAGACAGAGTCGCAGCGGTGGGGGATACGCCGCGCATGTCGAATCCGAAGTTGAGGGGCGGCGGGACGTGCTGGCCGCCTGCGTTGTTCGCCCCTTCGGGGCAGTGCATCTGCCCGAACACGTACCAGCCGCCGGCCTGCGGCGTGATCGCCTGTCGTTCGACCATGAGCCAGTATGAGATCCACACGTCCTGTTCGTCAGGGATCCAGTCGGTTCCCTCGACCCCGCCGTTCCCGGTGTCGACCATGAGCTCAGCGCGGTGGGCGGTTTCCGGCGCGTAGCCGGGCGCGTGGTTCGAGGTTGTGTCGGCGTTGGAACGATCCCCGGCACGGAACTCGAACCGCTCGGCGTTCCGGTTCCGTGCCCGCATGTACGCGTACGGAACGGGACTGTTTCCTCCTTGTTCGGCAGGTAGGGCCCCCACTCCGTCGGAGGCCCACCCTCCTTCGGGTTGCGATGCGATGAAACGGCGCGTGACGTCAGCTGCAGCTACGTTGCCTTCATTCACGTACAAGTACCGGTTCCCAGTCCGCGCGCGTTCATACTCCACCGGGTCGAGCGCGTCGGCTGCATCAGACTTCTGGGTCGAGGTGAGACCTGTCTTGAATACGTATACACCGGTGATGGCCTGGCTTCCCACGTCCGGCATCGGTATCTGCAGCAGCCCCTGAGATGACGTCAGCGCCAGCCATCGCCCAGTCGGCTCACCTGCAACGAACACATCGTAAGCTCCATCTGGGGCACCGGTCAGGGGGACAGAAACCGCAACGCTGCGCCGTGTACCAGCGAACCACGAGGTCCGATCTCGTCCTCCGGCCGCTTCCTGCATCTGAAACTCAGAGAGCTTCAGGGTGACGGTCGTCGTCGCGGAGGTAACGGTGCTCGAAAAGTACAGGTCCGCGAACATCCAAGCATGCTGGGTTGCCGTCACCGTCGTCTGGACCAAATGCCGAACGGGGACCCCCGTCGTCCCGGCAAAGAGCGGGCGCAGTGTGTTGGATGGTGTGCCGGCCGTTCCGCCCTGCTCGCCTTTCTGCAGCTCCGGGAACTCGTAAAGCCACGCGCCTGCCGGGTCGGTCACCTCCAGCACCTCAGTGACGAACGATCCAACGATCGAACCGCTGATCCCGAAGGCCTGATATCCGGCCGAAGGAATGAACGTCAGCCGTCCACGCCCGGTTGAGTTGCCTGCTGGGCGTGTAACACGGACGGTCAGGGTCCCATCGCCAGGGGCATCCAGGATCTCGTAGATCCAGCCCGACGGCAGGTAGTAGTTCATCCCAGTCGGGAAGACTCCGCCCGAGCCGATCACCCCTTTGACCCCACCGAACAAGAGTGCGTTTGCATACAGATTCGTCGCACCCCGCTCATAGATCATGTGCCCAGCACTATCCAGCCGCGCGGTTCGATCAGTAAGGATCGCGAAAGTCGGAGAGATCGGGAGCGGTTCGGTCACCCCACCGACAAAAGCACCCCCCGCCACCAAAGCCGCCACAGCCTCCGGCGATAGCTCATTCATAGATTCCCCTTCAGATGAGAGCCAAGCCCCATGGCTCGGAACGCTTCAATAATGACTTCGGCTACCGACACCAGCTTTTCCGCGCATTTCGCTCGACGGTCGGCGTGATCGAGTACGACCCGTGCCATTCCTTCCACCACGCCCGCGCCGGCGACGATATCCTGGATCAGCTCGTCGGCCTTAGCATCCATCGCGAATCGTCCGCACATGGTGGCGAGCCTGCGCCGCTGCAAGCGTGAGGAAATCCGCCCCCGCTTCTTTCGGCGAGAGGCGGGGACAGTGTTGTGGTGCCGGGTAGCCGCAGCGATCTTCGTCTCTAGTGGGTCTATGCGCGTGGTGGGGGATCTGCGACATATGCCGAGAGATCTGTGCTTCCCCATTGCACGCTGGCGTATTCAGCAATGCCGTGTGCGTTGTCCCCGGCATAGATGCCGTGCTGGAAGAGGTTCCCGGTTGTGACGTTGTAGCCGCAGGGAGCGATAGTCGTACCTTCGGGAAGCCCGGATGATCCGCCATTCCCGGAAGCCTTGATCCCGTCGATCCATGCTTCGGCCGTGCCGGTGCCGTCCGACTTGTCGAGCACCTTCATGAGGACGTGATGCCATTGACGGTCCAGGAGGGACACCCCGTCGCGGCTCTGAAGAATGCGAAGCGCTTTCGTCGAGATCGGTGGTTTTGACGTTGACGCGGACGGCATGGCGGTCAGGCAGACACGTGCATCGAACGTGAGGTCTCCGTTCCCCATCATCCCAAGCGAAAAGATGGGCTCAAGGAACCCTCGGCCGTTGTTGTAGCTCGCTTGAAACGACTGATGCCACTGGCCCAAGATGCGCCAGGTTGCAGGCGTTTCGCCCGTGTAGCGGAGCCAGTATGACACCCAGTGAGTTGATTCTTTGGGGAGGCACAACGCGTCGTATGCTGCGGCACCGCCGTAGGGGTAGATCTCGGTGTGTGCTGATGCCGAAAAGACTTCGTTGGGGCGCATCTCGAAGCGTTTCTGGTCTCGGTTGGTTGCGACCATGAGCGAGTGCCCCGGTCCGGGGCCAGATGTTGTCTGCGCACCGGTCGTGAGGTACTCATCGGTGACAGATTCGAAGAATCCGAGCATCTCCGTGCGGTTCGCTCCGGGAGCGACGACACGGCGTACTCCGGCAAGGCGCGTGTACTCCATGTATTCCGTTGGATCAAGCGCGTCCAGGGCGTCACCAACTTCTGCCGCGGTGAGCTTGGTATCGAACACTGCGCATGCTCGAACGGCCTCGTCATCCTGCGCGACGATCGTGACGGCCCCGTTGGTAACAGTCTTCTGCTCCCAACGCGCGCACGGTGATGCCGCGAGCAGGACCCACACGGGCGTACCGTTCGGTCGCCGCACTGAGATGGTCAGATCGTTGGTCTCACGCGCCCGCGCGGTCCATCCGGTGACCGTCTCGCCTGTTTCGACTTGAAACTCTGACAAACGCAGGATCGCATACGTCGCCGCAGTCCCCGCCTGCGCCTCCACGGTCAGTCTCGATGTCACATACTGGGTGGCAGTGAGCGTGTGTCGACCATGCCATCGGGTCTCTGATCCGCTCCAACGGATCGGGACGTTGATTGCCGCACCAGGGTTATCGGCGGTCCAGGTCGTTGAACCACCTTCTTGCACAAATCCAGTGGCGTATGCGGCCGCGAGAGCAGGCCCGGACTGCACCGTTAGGGGATAGTCGTCCGCCGACAGCAGCTCGATCCGATAAGACATCGATACTGTGCCAGCGACCCCGAGTGCCGCGGGCGTAGCGGATGGAAGCAGCGCAATCTGCACGCGCCCTTGCACCGCCCCAGCCGCGCGCTCCACCAGCAGCGTCACTGAGCCGGTCGCAGCATCAAGGACGCGCACTGACCAGCCTGGAGCGTTGGACGTTACCCACCCGCTCGGCAAAGCCCCGCCTGCACCAACGGGGCCCACGAGAGCGCCGGTTAGAAGTGCATTCGCGTACAGGTTGGTTACGGCACGCGTCAGGTGGGGGTAGCCCTCACCTACCGGAGCTGGGCGTCGAAACGCAGCTGCTGAACCGGCGACTATCGGGACAAATTCGGGTCCCCTGAATCGTCCGCCTGAGATCATCTCCGTAGTCATCTATTCCCCCATTTCGATCGCGAGTCTGTCGCGTTTTCGATGACGGTTGGCCCTAACCCTCCGCCGGTGCAGAACAGTGTCCCGCACCTGGCCGCCACCCTACGCCCGACGACCGACAGGCGGCGCGGGGCGCGTGCCCAACGCGATCAGAACCCGTCGCGCACGACCGAAGCCGAGATCTTCGGCCTGTCTTCAGCGTCGTTCCAGGCCGGCTACGAGATCGGTATCGACGGCGCTAGCATCTGGCCCGCTGACGCTATTGCGCCGAGGGGGAAACACCAATCGGATCAGGAAGTCCGACGCGATCAGCGCAGATGGTCTCCACGACATCCACATCCCGATGGTGGTCCCGATGGCAATCCCCTCAAATCGAGAAGACGACTCGCGCTTCTTCATCTCCGGGTATCCACGCGGTCCGACCCCGACACGGGGAGTCAGAGCCACGCGGTCTCACGGTTCTCGAGGCGCTGCACCCGCTGTACGGGTGGCGCTTCCAAGGGGCGACGACGCCGGCGACTCGTCCGTCTTCGATCTGTTCAAGGGTGAGGACGGCTGGCACGTGGAACACACGTACGCCTAGCGATCAGAGATGTCAGGCCCGTCGAACTCGGCGGCATGACGACCTCGGTCGACCGCGGGGGTGCAGGATGCCGTGCTCAGAGCAGACGAGCGCGCCGGTGTCGTCGCGGAGGAGCAGCACCCCGCTGGGAGGGCACTGACACGGCACCTGAGGGGGCCCGGGGCCGCGTTCATCGCGGGCCCGGGCCCCCTCTGCATTCTCGCGGGGTCAGCCGGCGTCGACCTCTGCGGCGACATCGAGGATCCAGGTCACGCCGAAGGCGTCGGTCAGCATGCCGAAGCCGGGGCTCCACGCCGAGGCGGCCAAAGGCTCGATGACCGACGCACCCACAGAGAGCTTGTCCCAATAGCCCTGCGCCTCCGCCAGCGCCGTGCTGCGCACGGAGACGAAGAACGGCTGGTCCGTGAGGGTGACGCCGTTCTCGCGTCGGGTCGAGCCGCCGGGGGAGGACGTGGCGGAGGCGCCAGGGACGTCATAGGCCATCACCCGGAAGCCGTCGTCGGACTCGAGCTGCCCGAACACGACCTTGTCGGACCCCGGGGCGTCCTCCGGCATTCCGAAGTCGCCGTACGTGGCGATGCTGACCTGGCCGCCGAAGACGGTCCGGTAGAACTCCAGTGCCGTGCGTGCGTCGCCGCGGAAGTTGAGGTGAGTGGTCGTCGTGATGCTCATGAGTGCTCCTTGATGAGACGGTGTCCGAGCTGCTCCCGGACTCGATCCAGCCTCACAGCCGTATAGGTCAGTTCTTGTCCTAGTCGGAAAGTAGTCTTCACACATGGCCGCCCCGACCCCACGACTGCTCACGCTGCTGTCGCTTCTGCAGACCAGGCGCGACTGGCCGGGCTCGACGCTGGCCGAACGTCTGGAAGTCAGCCATCGCACGGTCCGTCGCGACATCGAACGGCTCCGGGAGATGGGATATCGCATCCAGGCGACGATGGGCCCGGACGGCGGGTATCGCCTGGAGGCCGGCACCGAGCTCCCGCCGCTGCTGTTCGACGACGAGCAGGTCGTCGCACTCGCCGTGGCGCTGCAATCGGCGACGGCCTCGGGTGCCGGCATCGAGGAGCCTTCGCTGCGCGCGCTCACCACGATCCGTCAGGTGATGCCTTCGCGTCTTCGGCACCGACTCGATGCGCTCACCTTCACCACGGTCCCGTCGCGTCCCGGCGACGAAGCCCAGGATCCGGTCTCGCCAGACGTGCTGATCGCACTGTCCGCCGCGGTACGCGCCCGCGAGGTGCTCCGCTTCGACTACAGGAGCCCCGCCCCTCATGCGGACGACGACCTGCTGCCCCCTCGACGGGTGGAGCCGCAGCACCTCGTGACCGCGCAGGGGCGCTGGTACCTCGTGGCCTGGGATCTGGACAGGGGCGAGTGGCGGCTCTTCCGCGCCGATCGCATCACGCCGCGTACGCCGACGGGACCGCGGTTCACGCCCCGGGAGGTGCCGGGCGGCGATGTCGCCGCGTACGTCTCGGCTCGGTTCAAAGGTTCTGCCCTGATCGACCGCTGGCCGTGCTCCGGTGAGGTCGTCCTGTCGCTGCCTGCCCGGGACGTGCTGCCGTTCGCCGGAGACGGGATCGTCGAGGATCTGGGCCCCACGCGCTGCTCCCTTGAGATCGGATCCTGGTCCTGGGTCGCGCTCGCCGCCTCCCTGAACCGCTTCGACACCGACATCGAGGTCGTTCGCCCGCCCGAGCTCGCGCAGGCGTTCGGCGTCCTGGCTGCCCGGAATGCGGCGACGGCCGGGGGAGGACACCATCCGGTTTCAGCCGACGCGAAGGCGGACCCTGGTAGCGTCGCGTGACGGCCGGCGAGGGGAGAAACGTGGCGGACGATCCCACGCTCGGTCTGACGCTGAGCGGCGGCGGTGCCTATGGCGCCGCTCAGGCCGGCGTGCTGCAGGTGCTCGCGGAGCGCGGCATCCGCCCTGGGATCGTCGCCGGGACGAGTGCCGGCGGCCTCCTCGGCGCCGCGTACGCGGCCGGATTCGAGGCCGATGAGATCGAGCGCGCGGTGCGCGGGTTCCGCTGGGGCGCGATCGCCCGCTGGTCCCTGCGCCCGCGCTGGGGTCTGCTCGACACGCACGCGGTGACCGACGCGATCCGCCGCATCCTCGGTCACGATCCCCTCATCGAGGATCTGCCACGGCGTTTCGGCGCCTACGCGACGGATCTGCGCGCGCGCCGCGGCGTGATCCTCGACCGCGGACCCCTCAGCGCCGCCCTTCGTGCCACCATCGCCGTGCCAGGGGTGCTGCCGCCGGTCCGCCGAGACGGCGCCCTGCTCGCGGACGGCGGGATGATCGACAACGTCCCGGACTCCGTGACCCGGGCACTCGGCGCGGAGCGCACGATCGTCGTGCGGCTGCATGCCAAGTGGGAGAACGTGCGCATGATGCGCACCGTCACCGCGACCGCGGACCTCGTCGCCGACCCGACCGTGATCCTCATCCAGCCGGAGATGGAGCGCATGGCGCAGTGGGTGATGAAGGACGTCCCTCGGCTCATTGCCGAGGGCCGCCGGGCCGCCGAGGAGGCTCTGGATGCCGCGCGCCGCGACGGCCATCTGCTGTCGGCCCGGGCTCCATCGGGACTAGGAGCGATCGCGCTTCCAGGCTGTGTACCCGCCCCTGACGTTCATCGCGGTGTACCCGGCGGCGGCGAGCTGCTCGGCAGCACGCGGTGAGGCCAGGCAATACGGGCCTTCGCAGTAGGCGACCACAGGGGAGTGCGGGGAGAGCTCGGCCATGCGGTCCGCGAGCTCCGGCAGCGGAATCGAGACGGCCCCCTCGATGTGTCCGCGGTGGAACTCATCCTCGCTGCGCACATCCACGACGGTGACGGCGCCGTCCGCGATGAGGGCGATGAGCTCGGCGACGCTGACGGGGTTGACCCACGGATGGCCGGCGAAATGGGAGGAGAGCTCGTCGCGGACGCGGGCGACGTGTTCCTGGCTGAACGCCTCCAGGTGGGCGATGAGCGCGCCGACAGCCGGAGGAACCGAATAGATCACGCGTGTGCCCGCGCGACGACTCACCACAAGCTGAGACGCTCGGAGGATCTGGAGCTGAGCGGAGGTGTTCTTCAGCGGGACGCCGGCGAACTCGGCGAGGTCCTCCACCGTGCGCTCTCCCTGTTGCAGCGCGTCCAGGAGCCGGAGGCGGATCGCGTTGCCGACCGCCTTGCCGACCTCGGCCAGGGCCTCGTAGACGGGACGCTCGGCAAAAGAGGCGAAGGTCACCAGTTCGTCAGAGCCTTCCGCATGCATGCTTCCAAGGGTATCCAGAGAAGCGGGCGAGCGGCCGGGGCTGGACCTGACGTCGACCGGGCGCAAGCGGATCACGATGTGCTCTCGGAAGCGGCGGATGTGCTCTCGGAGATGAGGCCGGACATCGTCGCGGAGCGACCTCGCCGGATGGTGCTGGCGGTGAGCACGGCGCCGAGCAGGACGATGGAGGCCATGACGAACGCCAGCGTGCGGGATGCGAATGCGTCGCCGGAAGAGATGCTGAAATTGACGGCGAACCCGGTCACTGCGGCCCCGAACGCGGTGCTGATCAACTGCACGGAGTTCGCGCCGGCGGATGCCTGCATGGCCTCCTCGGGATCATCCGTGCTGGACATGGCCGCGGTCACGTTGTGCACGAATGCGATGCCGATTCCGAGTCCGGCGAGGAAGAGCACGACGTACCACCAGATGATGACGGCGATCGTGGGGGAGGCCACCTGGAGCAGTCCGTACACGGCCAGGCCGATGCCCAGCACGACGGGTCCGACGATGCGGGCAGAGGCCTTCAGCCGCGGGCGCTCGATGGATGAGCTCAGGATGCCTCCGAGGCTCCATCCCCAGGACAGGACGGCGCCGAGAAGGCCGGCCCACAGCGGGGAGAGATCGCCGAGCGCTTGCCCGAAGAAGGGGATGTAGGTCTCGATCGTGGATCCGATCACCAGCAGAGCAAGGCCGATGTAGACCCACTTGAGCGCCGAGCCGCGGGCGTAGGTGAACTGCGGCAGGACACCCTCGCGGGCTCGGCGATCGGTGAGTACGAAGGGGACGAGCGCGAGCAGCCCGATATCGAACAGCGACCAGCTCACCCATCGCACCTCGACGATCGAGCCCGCGCTGACGGATGCGACGGACAGGGTGAGGAAGATCAAGGATCCGAGCGGGATCCGTCCCGTGGGGTTGCGCCGATCACGGGTCGGCAGCGAACGATACGCGAGGAGCAGGAGGAGCAGGCACAAGACGACGAGCAGCCAGAATGCGGCCCGCCAGGCGTCGAGCTGGGCGAAGAGGCCCCCCAGCAGCGGGCCGACGATGTTGCCCACGCCCCACATCGCCGACACCAGTCCGATCGCCCTGCTACGCAGGTTCTCGGGCATCGCCAACCGAACCATCGAGAAGCCGAGTCCCGTGATGAGGCCGCCGCCGAGCCCTTGGAGCACCCTCCCGAGGAGGAAGACCGTCATCGTCGGCGCCAGGGCCGCTACGGCGCTGCCGACCGCGAACGCGGACAGGGCGATGGCGTAGGCGCCGAAGGGGCCCAGACGATCGATCGCGCGGCGGACGAACATCGACGTGATCACCGAGGCGATCAGGAACCCCGACATGGCCAACGCGAAGTACTGCTCGCCGCCGATCTCGCGGACGGCGCTGGGGAGGAGGGTGGTGGTCAGATAGACGTTCGTCGCATAGACGGCCACGCCCCCTGCGAGCACGATGGCCACGCCGCGATGGGGGCGGGCGAAGAGGGCGGACCAGGTCGCCTTGGTCTCAGGCGGAATCGCAGAAGTCATGAACTAAGAATCTAAAGATATTTAGAATATGTCAAGTCGATTCGGTCCTGTTCCCCCGCGAGCGGGCCCCGACGGGGCATCGCTCCATCGCGGAGGTTGCGGGATCGGCGTTCTCATGCCTCGAAGGGTCCGCCAGTAAGGGCCGGTCAGGAGGCCAAATCTCGGCACGGAAGTCAAAGTTGATCTTGAACGATTCGTCCTCCAGGGTTGACGCGGACGAGGGAGCACGCGCCATGAACACAGAGCCTGACAAGAGGAACACCGTCTCTGCCAAGGCGGAGCAGATCGACGTCGAGCAGCGCATGGTCGAGGTGATGTACGCGCGTCTGGATGCGGAGACAGCCGCCGGCGTCGCGGCACGCGAGGAGCTCATGGCTTCGCCGGTCGACGGGGCGGAGACACGCCGGGCGAAAGACGCCGCGCTGTCCCGATGGGCGACAGATCTCGGCCGGCTTCGACTCGCCGAGCGGTCTCTGTGCTTCGGACGCATCGACAGCACGGGTGGCGAGTCGCTGCATGTCGGCCGCATCGGGCTGCGCTCCGCGTCCGGCGAGATCCTTCTCGTGGATTGGCGGGCGGAGGCCGCACGCCCCTTCTACGCGGCCACGATGGTCGCGCCGCTGGGGCTGCGGCGCCGCCGGCATCTGCGTGTCGAAGCCCGTCGAGTCATCGACGTCACCGACGAGATCCTCGACGAGACCGCCCCTACCGCCGCGGACGTCGTCGGCGACGGTCCGCTCGCGTCAGCCTTGAGCGGGGCGCGGACGGGGCGCATGCGTGAAGCCGCCTCGACGCTGCAACGAGAACAGGATGAGATCGTCCGATCCGAGCACCGAGGTGTGATGGTCGTTGATGGCGGCCCCGGAACTGGCAAGACGATCGTCGCGCTCCACCGGGCGGCGTACGTGCTGTACGCGTTTCCCGCGATCGCCCGACGTGGAGTGCTCGTCCACGGTCCCAACAAGCGCTTCTTGGCGTACATCTCCGACGTGCTGCCGTCGCTCGGGGAGAACGATGTCGAGCTGGCGACGGCATCGGATCTCGTCGGCGTCGTGGCGACCAGAACCGAGCCGGAAGCCGTGGCCCGTGCAAAAGGACGACACCGGATGGCCGAAGCGATCGCGCATCGGGTGCGAGAGCGGCAGCCGCACGATGTGCCGCTGCCGCTCAGCACCGCGCTCGGTCGGGTTGTGCTGGACGCCTCCCGTGTCGATGCCGCGCGACGCGGCGCTCTTCAAGGCGGTGTCGGTCACAACCGCGGCCGGGCCCTCTTCGTCGAGCATGTCGTCGAAGAACTGGTCAACGACCTGGAGCAGCAGACGGCGAAGGAGATGTCGGATTTCGAAGACGAGCTCAAGGAGGTGAACGGCATCGACCTCGACCGGATGTTCGCACGGCGCGCCGGAGATCCCGCCCCGGACGAACTCGATTCGGCCGACGAGTCGGGCATCGACTGGGATCGCATCCGCGAGGATCTCCTCGACGACTCTGGTGTCGACAGGATCATCGACGAGTTCTGGCCGAGGCTCCGCGCGGAGGACGTCCTGCGCGACCTGCTCGCGAACAGCGACACGCTCGCCCAGGCCTGTCCCGAGCTCACCGAGGAGCAGATCGCCTCGACCGTCGCAGGCGTCGAGGCCGGGTGGAGCAGCGCCGACCTCCCGCTGTGGGACGAAGCGCGTGCTCTCGTCGACGGGCTCCCTGAGACGATCTATGGGCACGTCGTCATCGACGAGGCTCAGCAGCTCTCCGAGATGGACTGGCGGATGCTGATGCGCCGCTGTCCGAACCGCTCGATGACCATCGTCGGGGATCCTGCACAAGCCGGACCGACGACCACGATCACGGGCTGGGACGACGCGCTGCGACCTTTCGTCGCCGACCGATACGTCCAGCACACGCTCACAGTGAACTACCGCACGACCGCCGAGATCCTGGAAGCGGCGGCCCCCGTTCTGGCCCGCATCGCCCCATCGCAGCACCTCTCGCGCTCGATCCGCCACGGCGAGCCGCCGACCCGCATCACGATTGCCGGCGGTGATCTCGATGCCGCCATCGGTGACCTCATCGCCCGACTCCGGAACGACGACCCGGACGGGCTCATCGGCGTCATCGCTGCGTCCCGGCACGCACGCAGGATCGAGCGCGAGTCCTTCGCAGACGAGACAGCAGTCGTCGCGGCCGCGGATGCGCGAGGCCTGGAATTCGACACCGTGGTCCTCATCGAACCGGACGAGATCCAGGCCGAAAGCGATGCCGGCCTCCGAGACCTCTACGTCGCACAGACGCGAGCGACCAAGCGGCTCTTCATCGTCACGATCGCCCCCGCCGGCGCGTCCGGGGCTCCGGAATGAACACCGGCGAGAACGCTCCTCCCGCAGGGCGTTTTCGAGGTGGATGCACAGGCGTCCCATGCCCTTCCACGCATATGGAAGCGCGTAGCGTGAGAGCCAGCGATCGGCGTCCGCCCTTGGCTCCAGCTCCGGCCTCCGCCGGAACCAGGGAAGGCGCTCATCGATGTCATCCGTACAGACTGAAGTCCCCTCGCGTCTCGGCCCCGTCCGACAGACCTACGCCCGCAAGGAGGACTTCCCGCACGTGGCTCGTGCGTTCGTCGAGGTGTCGCGCGTCGTCCGCGAGATGGGGCTGATGCAGCGCACCCCGCGGTTCTACATCCTCGTCGCCGCGGCGATCGCGATCGCGTTCGGCGGAGCCATCACAGGATTCGTGCTCCTGGGGGACAGCTGGTTCCAGCTGCTCATCGCCGGGGTCTTCGGGATCCTCTTCACGCAGGTGGCCTTCCTGGCGCACGAGGCCGCGCATCGGCAGATCCTCGCTTCCGGGCCGGCCAACGACAAACTCGCCCGAGTGCTGGCCGCCGTGGTGGGGATGAGCTATTCGTGGTGGGACTCGAAGCACAGCCGTCATCACGCGAACCCCAACCGCGTCGGCAAGGATCCCGACATCGAGGTCGACACGATCTCGTTCCTCGAGGAAGACGCGGTTCAGGCGCGGGGGCTGCGCCGGATGATCACCCGCAAGCAGGGGTGGCTGTTCTTCCCGCTCCTCACGCTCGAGGGGCTGAACCTGCACTATCTCGGCTTCAAGCACCTCGCGAGCCGTGAGCCGGTGAAGAGCCGGTGGACCGAGATCTGGATGCTGGCCGTGCGCTTCGCCCTCGTGCTGACGCCGATCTTCCTGGTGCTCCCGCTCGGCAAGGCCGCCGCGTTCCTGGGCGTCATGCTCGCGGTCTTCGGCGTGTACATGGGGGCGTCCTTCGCTCCCAACCACAAGGGCATGGCCGTGATCGCTCCGGACGCACGTCTCGACTTCTTCTCCAAGCAGGTGTACACCTCGCGCAACATCCGTGGAGGATGGTGGGCCACCTGGCTCATGGGCGGCCTGAACTATCAGGTCGAGCACCATCTCTTCCCGAACATGTCCCGGATGCACCTCGCCCGCGCGAGTGAGATCGTCCGGGAGTTCTGCGCCACACACGACGTCCCTTACACGGAGACGTCCCTCGCGCGGTCGTACGCGATCGTCATCGACTACCTCAACCGGGTCGGCCTCGCCGCGCGGGATCCGTTCGACTGCCCCATGGTCGGACAGTACCGACGAGCCTGATCCCGGCGTCTCGGCCCGATCGCGGCGGTCGCCGCCGCGCGGTCCGGCGTCTTCGCGGAACGACGCTCAGGCGAGATCCGCGAAGAGCGCCATCGTCTCCGCGCCCATCTCGACCTGGGTGAGGATCACTCGGAACGAGCCGTCCAGGTCGACGTACATGTCGGTGCCGAGCCCTCCGGACCACCCGTAGCGGCCCTGGTGGGGACCGGCCGTCTGCACGGCGACGCCGTACCCCCAGCCCATGCCGTCCCAGAAACCGGGAAAGAAGCTATCGGGTGTCTTGAGACGTGCGGGAATCCGATCGGTCCGCATCTGCTCGAGCAGCGCCGGCTGCACGATGACCCGGTCGCCCGCTCGGCCGCCGGAGGCCAGCATCCGAGCGAACGCCGCGTAGTCCGATGCCGTCGAGACCAGCTCGGCGTGACTCAGGTCGAACGGCGCAGGGGCCAGGTAGAAGCCGTCTCCGGCGGGTTCCATCTCGATGAGGGCACCGGTGCCGTCATGGCGGTAGGCGGCCGGGAGGCGATGCGCGTCCTGTCGGGGGACGGAGTGCCCCGTGTCGGTCATGCCGAGCGGGTCGAAGATCTCGTCGGCGAGGAGACCGGCCAGGGGACGGTCCGCGATGCGACCGAGGAGGATCCCCAGGATCCCGAAGGAGTGGTGGTACCGCCACCCCGCCCCGGGCTGGAACATCAGCGGGAGATCGGCGAGGGCGTCGAGCCAGTCCTGTGCGCCGAGTTCGACAGGATCCTGACCTGCCTGGGTGCGGTTCTGCACCATCGCGTCCTGCAGCGGTCCCGGCGCGGTCGTCATGCCGTAGCCGGAGGTGTTCATGAGCAGATGCCGGACCGTGATGGGCGATTCCGCGGGGACGACGTCGTCGAGCGCCGACTGCGGAGTGCGCAGGACCCGGCGATCGGCGAGTTCCGGCAGCCACTGCTGCACCGGCGCGTCCAGGTCGAGCCGCCCGTCCTGCACCATGCGGAGAGTCGCGACGGCCAGCACCGGCTTCGTCATCGACTGGATGCGCACGATCGCGTCGGATGCGAGGCTCCCGGAGGAGAGGACTTCGAGGCGTCCCGCCGCATCGCCGTCGGCGACCACGATTCCGGGAGCGGTGCCGTTCTCCACGTGCCTGTCGAGGATCTCCTGCAACTCCGTCGTCATCGTCCGGCTCCTTCACGTCCGCAGGCGTCGTGGTACGGGGTAGTCCCGGACCACTCTATGCGGAGGCTCGGCGCGAAGCCCGCAGCGACCGGTTGTCAAGCCCAGGGAGTTCCTCGAAATCCGGCCTGGCGTCGCTTCGTGCGGCATCCCGCTACCGAACGGAGACGCTCCTCATGGGCGTCGGAACGGAACGGGCATCGTCGTCTTCGCCGGGGCGGTGGTCCTCCTGCTGAGCCTGATCCTGCTGCTCGTGCGGCGCGGTCGTCGCACCGGTCCGACGACCGACGAGGATCTGCTCTGACCGCTCCCCGACGTCAGCGGCGCTGCTCGCGGTAGTAGGCGAGCAGTGCACGGGTCGAGGGATCCTGCGCGGCGATCGCATCCTGATCGCCCTCGATCGCGGGCGCGATCTGCAGGGCGAGCTGCTTGCCGAGCTCGACCCCCCACTGGTCGAACGAGTTGATCCCCCAGATCGCGCCCTGCGTGAACGTGATGTGCTCGTACAGGGCGATCAGCTGGCCGAGCACGGCCGGCGTCAGCGCAGGGGCGAAGATCGAGGTGGTCGGGCGGTTGCCGGCGAAGGTCCTCGCGGCCACGAGCGCGCCGGTCGTGCCTTCGGCCTCGACCTCCTCGGCGGTCTTGCCGAACGCGAGCGCCTTGGTCTGCGCGAGGAAGTTCGCGAGGAACAGGCCGTGGACGTCGCGACCGTCGTCGGCGAGCGGGTAGGCGGGGTTGGCGACGGCGATGAAGTCGGCCGGGATCAGACGGGTTCCCTGGTGGATCAGCTGGTAGAACGCGTGCTGGCCGTTCGTGCCGGGCTCGCCCCAGAACACCTCGCCGGTGTCGGTCGTCACGGGCGACCCGTCCCAGCGCACGGACTTGCCGTTCGACTCCATCGTGAGCTGCTGCAGGTAGGCGGGGAACCGGCTCAGCTGCTGGGCGTAGGGGAGCACCGCGTGCGACTGCGCCCCGAGGAAGTTCGTGTACCAGACGTTGAGCAGACCCATCAGCACCGGGACGTTGCGGTCCAGGGGTGTGGTGCGCACGTGCTCGTCGACGGCGTGGAATCCGGCGAGCAGCTCGCGGAACGCGTCAGGGCCGAGCACGATCGCCAGGGACAGCCCGATCGCGCTGTCGACCGAGTACCGGCCGCCGACCCAGTCCCAGAACCCGAAGGCGTTGGCCGGGTCGATGCCGAATGCCGCCACCTTGTCGAGCGCGGTGGAGACCGCGACGAAGTGGTGCGCGACCGCGGCGCTGCGGGCCTCGTCGCTCGCGACATCGACACCGGCGGCGGCGAGGTGCTCCCAGAGCCAGTCGCGGGCGAGACGCGCGTTGGTCAGGGTCTCGAGCGTGGTGAAGGTCTTCGAGGCGACGACGAACAGCGTGGTCTCGGGATCCAGATCCGCGGTCTTCTGCGCGATGTCGGTCGGATCGATGTTGGAGACGAAGCGGGCCTGGGTCCCGGCATCGGCATAGGGCTTGAGCGCCTCGTAGACCATGACCGGGCCGAGATCGGATCCGCCGATCCCGATGTTCACCACGTGCGTGACCTTCTTGCCGGTCACGCCCTGCCAGTCGCCGGAGCGCACGCGGTCGGCGAAGGTGCTCAGCGCGTCCAGGACCGCGTGCACGTCGTGGTCCACATCCTGGCCGTCCACGACCAGCGCGGGGGAGGAGTCCGCGGGGCGGCGAAGGGCCGTGTGCAGCACGGCGCGGTCCTCCGTGGTGTTGATGTGCTCTCCGGCCAGCATCGCGGCGAATCGCTCCGCGACGCCGGTCTGCTCGGCGAGACGCACCAGGGCTCTGCGGATCTCCGCCGTCACGAGGTTCTTGGACAGGTCGACCCGGAGGTCGGCGAGATCGAACGTCAGGCCCTCCACGCGCGCAGGATCGGCGGCGAACCAGCCGCGCAGATCGGGCGAGAACGACTCCCGCAGAGCGGTGAGATCGGTCCAGGCGGGCGTCGTGGTGGCGTCGATCGGGGAGGTCATGGGTCAACGCTAGCGCGGGATGGTCTCCGTGCGCCGATGATGTCCGACCGCCCGTCATGCCGACCGGATGAGTGCGGGGGAGCGAGGTGCGCGCGGCACCCCGCCCCGGCCTCGGATCAGGCCTGACCGCTGCGGTCCGGTAGCTGCTGGAGTGTCCAGGTGTTGCCGTCCGGGTCGTCGAAAGTGACGAAGCGGCCCCAGGCCTGCTCGTCGACCCCCTGCGCGTCCACGCCGACCGCGCGGAGCTGCGCGAGCGCCGCGTCCGCATCGGGCACCACGATCTGCACCATGTTCTGCTGGCCGGGCTGGATGCGGTGCTCGCCCAGCCCCGTCCCGAACGCGATCGAGCACGCGGATCCAGGAGGGGTCATCTGCACGAAGCGCAGGCCCTCGAACGGCGTCTGGTCGTGGTCGGCATGGAAGCCGATCCGCTCGTAGAACTCCTTCGATCGGTCGACGTCCGTGACCGGTACGAAGATGAGCTCGATCTTCCAGTCCATGCTGCACGCTCCTTCGGTGAGAATCCCCTGGCGGTGGATCCGCCGTCCCTCCGGACGTTACGCCGGGCCTCGGACATTCGGGGTGCACCGGTTGACGAGCGTCCGACGCCCCCTCTGAGCGTCCGCGCCCCCGCGGGCGCACGCACCTGCGGGGAGGCGCGGATCCTGCGAGGGGGCCTCGACGCAACGAGCCTGCGACCGGGTCAGTCGTCGTCGCGCAGGGCCTCGGTCGCCTGGCGGTGCGGGAGCACGGAGTGCATGCCGGTGAAGCCCTCGCGCTCCTCGGCGGCGGCGATGATGCGGCGCCGGGAGGCGAACCAGCCGACGATGAGCGCCGGGATGATGACGACGAGGGAGAGCAGCACCCAGCGACCCGTCTCGGTGAACCCCATGGTGACGAGGACGAAGACCAGGAACGCCAGGGTGAGGTACCCGGTGTAGGGAGCGCCGAACATCCGGAACGAAGAGCGCCGCAGCACCCCCTTCTTCGTGAGGGCGTGCAGCCGCAACTGGCACAGGACGATCGTCGCCCAGCCGCCGATGATGCCCAGCGCGGAGACCTCGAGCACGATCTCGAACGCCTGCGACGGGACGACGGCGTTGAGCACGACGCCGGCGAGCGTGATGACCGAGGTGAGCAGGATCCCGCCGTACGGCACGCCGTTGCGGCTCATCCGGGCGGTGAAGCGGGGAGCCGAGCCGTTCACCGACATCGAGCGCAGGATGCGTCCGGTCGAGTACAGGCCGGCGTTGAGGCTGGAGAGCGCGGCGGTGAGCACGACGAAGTTCATCACCGAGCCGGCCACGGCCCCGGTCTCGGCACCGCCGAGGTGCGAGAAGAACGTCACGAACGGCGACTCTCCCGCCTTGTACGCGTTGAAGGGCAGCAGCAGCGAGAGCAGCAGGATCGAGCCGACGTAGAAGATCGCGATCCGGATCACGACCGTGTTGATCGCACGCGGCATGATCTTGGCGGGCTCCGCGGTCTCTCCGGCCGCCGTCCCGACGAGTTCGATCGACGCGTAGGCGAACACCACGCCGGAGATCGCGATGAGTGGTGCGAACAGACCCATCGGGAACATTCCGCCGTGGTCGGCGATGATCGAGAAGCCGGTCGGACCGACGTCCGTCGACCCCTGCATGATCAGGATCACCGTTCCGACGATCAGGAACGCGACGAGCGCGACGACCTTGATCATCGCGAACCAGAACTCCATCTCGCCGAACACCTTGACGCTGACGAGGTTGAGCGTGAGCACGACGAGCAGTGCGATGAGCGCGATCAGCCACTGCGGTACGGCCTGCAGCGGCGGCCAGTAGTGCGCCCAGAACTTCACGTACAGCGCTGCCGCGGTCACATCGACGATCGAGGTCATCGCCCAGTTCAGGAAGTACAGCCAGCCGCTCGCGAAGGCGAACTTCTCGCCGTAGAACTCGCGGGCGTAGGAGACGAAGGATCCGGACGACGGGCGATGCAGCACGAGCTCGCCGAGCGCGCGCAGGATCAGGAACGCGAAGAAGCCGCAGACGGCGTAGACGAGGATCAGCGCGGGACCGCTGGAGGCGAGGCGTCCGCCCGCGCCCATGAACAGGCCGGTGCCGATCGCGCCGCCGATCGCGATCATCTGGATCTGCCGGGGCTTGAGGGCCTTGTGGTAGCCGGCGTCCTCGCTCGAGAAGTCCTCGACCGCCATGAGGCGGTCGCCGGTGAGCTCGCGCTCGTTCTCCAGGGCGTCCTCGGGATCCACGGCGCGGCCGGGGTTCTGATCGCTCATCTGCGATGCCTTTCCTCTGGGCCGCCCCGGGGCCGACAGCCGATCAATCGTGCATCGGAGATCATCCCCCGCAGGTGGTGCGCAGGGCAACGAACGAACCGGCGGAGGGAGAGGATGAGTCATGATCGAGACCGACCTCGTCGGTGACACGATGCTCTCCGCGCGGAGGGGCTCGCGGCGTGCAGGACCTGGCAGCTCGCCGATATCCTGGTGAGCGGGGCCAACGCCTACGCCGCCCTGGCCGAGCAGGACTGCCGGTCGTTCGCGGCGCGGGCGGCGGGGCAGGGGGCGGCGAACGCCGCTCCGCACACAGCGCAGCGGACTGCGCAGGAGGAGAGCAGGGCATGAAGCAGATCCGATTCGGATCCGGATCCGCCCCGGCGGTCGTCGCGGGAATGATGCGCATCGACGGCCGCACGGACGCGCAGATCCGTGAGCTGTACGACACCGCCCGCACCAACGGGATCGACTTCTTCGACCATGCCGACATCTACGGCGGGGCGATGCACGTCTGCGAGGACCGCTTCGGCGCGGCGCTCGGGCTGTCCGCCGCCGAGCGCGACGAGATCATGCTGCAGACCAAGTGCGGCATCGTGCCCTCGGAGGGGATCTTCGACTTCTCCTACGAGCACATCATGCGACAGGTCGAGGGCTCGCTTACGGCGCTGCGCACCGACCGCATCGACGTGCTGCTGCTGCATCGCCCCGACGCCCTCGTGGAGCCGGAGGAGGTCGCCCGCGCCTTCGACGAACTGCACGCCTCGGGCAAGGTGCGCTCGTTCGGCGTCTCCAACCACACCCCGCGCCAGATCGACCTGCTGAAGACCGCGGTGACCCAGCCGCTGGTCGCGAATCAGCTGCAGCTGTCGATCACGCATGCGCCGACCATCGCGCAGCCGCTCGCGGCGAACATGGCAGGCCTCGATCAGAGCATCGTCCGCGACGGCGGCGGGATCGTGGAGTACTGCCGCATCGAGGGCATCACGATCCAGGCCTGGTCGCCGTACCAGGCGGGCTTCTTCACGGGCGTCTTCCTGGACAACCCGGCCTATCCCGAGCTCAACGCGGCGATCGACCGGATCGCGGCGGCGCACGGCGTCACCCCGATCGGCATCGCCACCGCCTGGATCACGCGGCACCCCGCGGGCATGCAGGTGGTGCTCGGCACGACCACCCCTTCACGCGTGCAGGAAGCCGCGGAGGGAGCGGATGTCGAGCTCAGCCGTGCGGAGTGGTACGAGCTGTTCCGCGCCGCCGGACACACCCTGCCGTAAGCCGCCGGACACACCCTGCCGTAAGGGGAGTGGCCGGGGCGCGTCCGTGATCTCCTAGGCTGTCGGCATGGGCCTGGTGTTCTCGATCCTCGTGCTGATGCTGATGATCGGCGCGCTCATCGACATCATCACGCGGCGCGATGACCAGGTGAAGCACCTGCCCAAGGTGTTCTGGATCATCCTCGTCATCATCGTCCCGCTCGCCGGATCCCTGATCTGGTTCCTGGTCGGACGGGAGTACGACGGGGAAGGGATCCGGCTGCCGCGGCCTCGCGAGCGCCGGTCGGGGCCGCCTGCCCCCGCCGCGCCGTCGCAGCCCGCCGACACGCGCAGCACCGAGCAGCAGATCGCCGACCTGGATCGCGAGATCGAGGAGTGGCGGCTGCGCGCGGAGATCGAGAAGCGCAAGAAGCAACAGGGAGAGACGGGAGCCGAATGAGCACGGCACCGCGCGGTCCCCGCGCCGTGATCGGCGGCGGCAGCGGTTATCTCGGCACCGCCCTGCGCGACGCGCTGAGGCTCGACGGCTACGACGTGCGCACGATCGGGCGCGGCGGCGACGCCGATGCGCGCTGGGACGACGAGGCCGGGATCCTGCGCCTGGTTGACGGCGCCGCTCTCGTGATCGGCCTGGCCGGGCGGCGCATCGACTGCCGCTACACCGACCGCAACCGCGATGAGATCCTGCGCTCGCGCGTGCGGACCACCGCGGCCCTGCACCACGCGATCTCGACGGCGGCGAACCCGCCCGCCGTCTGGATGAACGGCAGCTCCGCGACCGCTTACCGCTACTCGCTCGACACGCCGCGCTCCGAGGCGGATCCGCTCGAGGAGAGGGGCTTCTCGCCCGACGTGACGCGGGAGTGGGAGGCGGCGCTGTACGCGGGGGAGCTGCCTGGCACCCGCCGGATCGCCCTGCGCACGTCGCTCGTGCTCGGCCGGGGCGCCCCGGTCATGACGATGCTGCTGCGCCTCGCGCGGCTGGGGCTCGGCGGCCCGCAGTACGACGGATGGTGGTTCCCGCACCGGCGCTATCGGGGGATCGGTTCCCATCCCACCGAGCCCGCGCGCCCCGACTACGCGCACTCGCGGGGTCGGCAGCGGCTGAGCTGGATGCATGAGCAGGACTTCGTGCAGGCGGTGCGGTTCCTCCGCGACCACGACGACATCGCGGGCCCGGTGAACATGGCGTCGCCGAACGCGGTGACGAACATCGAGCTCATGCGCACGCTGCGCCGGGCTGTGCGCGCGCCGTTCGGACTTCCTGCGCCCCGCTTCGTGCTGGAGCCGGGGATGGCCGTGCTGCGCACCGAGTCCGAGCTGATCCTGAAGAGCCGGTGGGTGCTGCCGCAAGTGCTCGAGGACGCCGGATACGTGTTCCGGTTCCCCGAGCTGGACGGCGCGGTGCGCCAGATCCGCGGGCGCTGATCGCCGGAGCCTCGCGCCGAGGCCCGCTGGCCCGCCGAATGACGGGTCAGCGGGCGGAAGACGGGGCGAAGGACGCCAGGACGGCCTCCTCGAGGGCGGGGTGTGCGAAGACGTATCCGGCGTCGAGCAGCCGCTCCGGTGCGACCCACCGGCTCTTCAGGATCAGCTCCGTCTCGGTGCGGATCCCGATCGCACCGAGCTCGAGCATCCAGCGCGGCTGCGGCAGGCCGAACGGCACCCCGAGGGCGCGCCGGATCGTGGCCATGAGTGTGCGATTGTCGCTCGCCCCCGGCGCGACGGCGTTCACGGGCCCCTCCAGTTCGGGATGCTGTTCCAGGAAGGCGATGATCCCCGCCACGTCGTCCAGGTGCACCCAGCTGAACCGCTGCCGCCCGCCGCGGGCGCGGAAGTCCTGTCCCGTCCCGGCCTCGCGTCGGGCGCGGCCGACGGGCCAGTGCCCGTCGTACTGGGTGCCGCCGAGCCCGCAGCGCGCGAGCGTCCGCAGCGTGCCCAGCACGCCGCCGCCGCCCAGTACGATCGCGGTGCGCAGCGCCACGCGGCGCGTGCGGGGCAGGTCTCCCGTGAAGAGCTCGCGTTCCCAGACCTTCGCGACCTCGACCGAGAAGCCGGTGCCGAGCTCCCCGGTCGACTCCGTCTGCGGGCGATCCTCCGCGTGCCGGTAGATCGTCGCGGTCGAGGAGTTCACCCAGAGCGGGGGAGGCGTCGCTGCGCGCTCGACGGCGGTGCGCAGGGCTGCCGTCGTCCACTCGCGCGACCGGAAGATCTCGGCCCTGTTCGACGGCGTGTAGCGGCAGTTCACGCTCTTGCCGGCGAGCCCGACGACGAGACTCGCGCCGTCGACGGCCGCGTCGATCCCGGCCTGATCCTCCCAGGCCAGATCGGCGTCGTGGCGCGAGATCGTGACGACCTCGCGCCCCGCGTCGCGCCAGCGCCGCGCGAGGTCACGGCCGATGAACCCCGTGGATCCGCCCAGCACCACCCTGCCGCGGGTGCCGTCGTGCGCGTGCTCGGTCATGCGTCCTCCTCGATGTCATAGCGGAACGTCCCGGCGTACTCGTGGATGCGACCGATCAGCGGCACGTCCACGGACAGGGCGACCCGCTGCAGACCGGAGTCGTCGTCGGCGCTCTCGACCAGGCGGATCCGGGGAGCGATGCACCGCGGGAACCGGATCCGCCGTCTCCCCACCCGCACGCTCACCCGGGTGCTGCGCAGTTCGACGGCGCCGTCGGAGGGCGCCACTTCGAAGATGGCCGCGAGCACGCCGGGGCGCCCGAGGCGGTCCACGATCCGGCCGTGCGGCAGGGCGCGCACGCGATCGCGCATGGTCCAGTCCCCGCCGGGGAGGTGCAGCGTGCGCTCCGCGGATCGGCCCTCGTCGTCGCGGTTGCGCACCGTGAACGGGACGTCCTCCGCCCAGCCGGCGTAGACCGCGCCATGGCGCTGCAGCGCGCGCAGAGCCGGACTGAGCAACGCCCGCACCACGGGGTTCCGGCAGCCGACCCGCTCGAAGACGCCGTGCCCGACGCCCACCTCGCCCGAGGGGATCGCCGCGAAGTACCGCCGCAGGCGAGGATGCAGCTCCTCCGCACGCGCACCGAGCGCCGCGGCGTAGGGGGAGCGAGGATCCTCAGTCACGACCACAGCATATCGAACATGTTCAAAAAAAATACGAACGCTCTCGCGCCCTCTCCCGAACGCAGGGTCCGCGAGACTCCAACTGGGCGACGAGACTGCGCGCAAAAGCTGCAGTCTCGTCGCCCAGTTGAAGTCTCGCGGGTTCTGTCGAGGGCGGGTCAGGGGCCGGCGTCTGCGCGGGTCGTCGCGTGCGCGACGTACGCGTCGACGTTCGCCGAGGAGAGGATGTGGCGGGCCACCATGATCGCCGCACCGAGCACGGCCGCCTTCTCGCCGGCGTGCGTCTGCACGATCGCGAGATGCTGCGTCGCGAGGGGGATGGACCGGCGGTAGACCACCTCGCGGACACCCGCGAGAAGGTGCTCCCCGGCGCGTGCGATGCTGCCGCCGAGCACGATCACCGACGGATTGAGCAGGTTCACGAACGTCGCGAGGACCTCGCCGACGTCACGGCCTGCCTGCCGGGTGGCCTCGATCGCCGCGGGGTTGCCATTGCGGACGAGCTCGACGACGTCCGAGCTCGTGACCGCGTCGAGTCCCTGTGCCCGCAGCGCCGTGGCGATCGCGGTTCCGCTCGCGAGCTCCTCGAGATCCCGGTCCTCGCCGGGGGCGTGCGAGGACTCGGGGGAGTAGGGCACCTTGACGTGCCCCATGTCGCCCGCCGAACCCTGGGCGCCGCGCTGGAGTCTTCCGCCGGCGATGATCCCGGCGCCGATGCCCGTGGCGACCTTCACGAACACGAGATCCTCGACGTCGGGAAAGCTCGTGGCCTGCTCGCCGAGTGCGAGGACGTTGACGTCGTTGTCGACGAGCACCGGCACGTCGAAGGTGCGCTGCACGTAGCCGGGCACGTCGAACCGATCCCAGCCCGGCATGATCGGCGGGTTGTACGGCCGGCCTGTCGAGTGCTCGACGGGGCCCGGCACGCCGATGCCGATGCCGACGAGGGGGATGTCGCCCAGGCCCTCGGCCTCGAGCAGCGCGCGGCCGTCGGTGAGCACGCCATCGAGCACGGCGGCGGGGCCGTCCGCGATGCGCAGCGGCCGCGTCGTGCTGTCCAGGATCCGCCCGCCGAGATCGGAGACGGCGACCGTCGCGTGCGAGGCGCCGAGGTCGGCGGCCAGGACCAGGCCGACGCGGGGATTGAACGCCACCCGCGACGGCGGGCGCCCGCCGGTCGACAGGCCCTCGCCCGCGGGCACCACGAGGCCCGAGGCGAGCAGAGCGTCGACGCGCGCCGAGACCGTCGAGCGGGCGAGACCGGTGAGGTGCGCGAGGTCGGCCTTGGTGCGCGCCTGGCCGTCCAGGAGCAGCTGCAGCATGTCGCCCGCACCCGGCGAGGTGCCGCCGTTCAGCCGGTCGGGGTCGCTCATAGGGTCAGTAAACCACACGGCAATTGCCGAGTCGGACAGCGACATCTGTCGGTTGCGAAAAGACTTTTGACTAATGCTTGACAAAAGGGTGTCGATCCGTGTCAGAATCGTCGGCATGACAACGGAGGTCACTCAGACCGGTCTCGGGACGATCCGATCCGGCTTCCTCGGCGGGGGATTCATGGCGCAGGCGCACACCAGGGCGGCGCGTGCTGCGGGTGCGGTCCTCGCCGATATCGCCAGTTCCTCGCCGGAGCGGGCGGCTGTCGCGGCGGCCGAGCTCGGCGTCGAGCGTGCGGGCACGATCGACGAGCTTCTGGCGGGCAGCAGCGGGGTCGTGCATGTCTGCACGCCGAACTCGACGCATGCGCCGCTGGCGTTGCGGGTGATCGAGGCGGGCAAGCACGTGATCTGCGAGAAGCCGCTGGCGACGTCTCTCACCGACGCGAGGGCGCTCGCCTCCGCCGCCCGCGAGCACGGCGTCGTCGCCGCGGTGCCGTTCGTGTACCGGTATCACCCGATGGTGCGCGAGGCCCGCGCCCGTGTCTTGGCGGGGGAGATCGGGGCGCTGCTGACCGTGGACTGCGGGTATCTGCAGGACTGGATGCTGCTGCCGAGTGATGACGATTGGCGGGCGACCTCGGACGAGGGCGGGCCGTCTCGTGCGTTCGCCGACATCGGGTCGCATCTGTGCGATCTTCTCGAGTTCGTCGCGGGAGAGCGGATCGTGCGGCTCACCGCGCGGACGCGGCGGGCGTTCGCCGAGCGCGGTGGGCGTCCGGTGCAGAACGAGGACGCGGTCGCGATCCTCGTCGAGACCGCGTCGGGGGCGATCGGCACGCTGCTCGTCTCGCAGATGGCGGCGGGCAGGAAGAACGCGCTCACGCTCGAGCTGCACGGCACCCGGGAGAGCATCCGGTTCGACCAGGAGCGTCCTGAAGAGCTCTGGATCGGTCGCAGGGAGGGCAACGGGCAGCTGTTCCGGGATCCGCAGACCGCGCATCCCGGCGTCGCCCGGTTCTCCCGGCTCCCGGTCGGGCACGCGCAGGGCTACCAGGATGCGTTCAACGGTTTCGTCGCCGACGTCTACGCCGCGATTGGCGGGGAGCAGCCGGATGGGCTGCCGACCTTCGACGACGGGGTGCGTGCGGCCCAGCTGACCGAGGCCGTGCTCCTCGCTGCGCGTGACGAGCGCTGGGTCGAGGTCCCGGCCGAGGCGCCCTGACCCCCGACCGCTTACCCCCACGAGCTCCTGAACCGAAGAAGAGGAAGAAGCAATGTCAGACGAATACGATCTCGTGATCGTCGGATCCGGTCCGAACGGCGCGATCATCGCACGCCGGGTGCACGAGCAGAACCCGGAGGCGTCGATCCTCGTGGTCGAGGCGGGTTCTCGGATCACCGGCGTCGACGGC
Source organism: Microbacterium sp. NPDC056052 (assembly GCF_042266785.1). Taxonomy (NCBI): domain Bacteria; kingdom Bacillati; phylum Actinomycetota; class Actinomycetes; order Micrococcales; family Microbacteriaceae; genus Microbacterium; species Microbacterium sp. NPDC056052. The sequence continues at coordinate 266,911 of NZ_JBHJWV010000007.1, read as the reverse complement.
GAGCACCTCGTCGAGGTCGACGAGAATGCGATGAATGCCTCCTACGAGGATCTGATGCGCCGTGCGCGGCAGATCGAGTACGTCCGCGGCGCCGCCTCGATGAACGAGCTCGACGGCGACGGGTGGACGGCCGACGACACCGGCATCTTCCCCGCGGCGTTCCTCGGACACAACTTCGCCCAGTTCCCCGGGGCCTCCGTCGCCTGGAACATCGGCGGCATGGGCGTGCACTGGACCGCGGCCACCCCGTGGCCCTACGCCGAGGAGATCCCCGACTTCCTGCCGCGTGAGCAGTGGGACGAGGATCTCGAGAGCGCGCGGGGCCTGCTGCGCACCTACGTCGGACCGCTCGTCGACAATCCCTTCACGGAGCCGATGTTCGCCGCGCTCCGCGACGCCGTGCCGAGCCCGGATCCCGAGCGGCAGTTCGGGTACATGCCCATGGCGGGCATCCCGCACCGGGACCGTCCGTTCGCCCGCACCGGCCCGCGCGACATCGCCCCGTACCTGTTCGACGGCAGCGAGCCGAACGTGACGCTGCGCACCGGACTGCTCGTCACGCGGATCGAGCACGACGGCACTCGGGCGACCGGGCTCGTCGGCCGCGATCTCACGACCGGGGACGAGGAATCCTTCCGCGGACGGGTCGTGCTCGTCGCCGGGGACGCACTGCGCACGCCCCAGCTGCTCTGGGCCTCGGGGATCAGGCCGGAGGCCCTCGGCGTGCGGCTCAACGAGCACGCCTCGATCGACGGCGACGTCGTCATCGACGCGGCCCGGTTCGGCCTCACCGCCGCCGACATCCCGGTGCCGCCGGCCGGCGAGCCGTTCATCGGCTCGTACTGGAGCCCGTCGATCGGTGTCGCGCGCCCCGCGCACGGACAGCTCATGGAGCGCGAGTTCGAGGGGCAGCATGTGCTCGGCGTCGGCTGGTACTGCGCCACCGAGATCCGCCCGGAGAACCGGATCGAGTTCTCCGACGACCGCACGGATGCCCTCGGCCTGCCGCACATGACCGTGCGCTTCTCATACTCCGAGGCCGACCTGGCCGAGATCCGCCGCACGATGGACGTGCAGCGCGCGGCGGCGAACGCGATCGGCGTCTTCCCCGCGCAGGACTCCGAGATCCTCCCCGCCGGCGCCTCGCTGCACTACACGGGCACCGTGCGCATGGGCCCCGTCGACGACGGCACCTCCGTGGTCGACACGGACGGGCGCGTCTGGGGCTTCGACAACCTCTATCTCGCAGGGAACGGCGTCATCCCGACCGCCCTCACCTGCAACGCCACCCTCACGGGCGCCACGATCTCGGTGCGCATCGCGCGCGCCGTGTCGGCCGCGCTCTGACCGGATGCCCGCACGGGCGATCCACCACCCGAAACACCACCCATCATCACAGGAGAGAGCGATGCACATCACACCCTCACGGTCTCGCCGAGCGGTGCTGCTCGGCGCGGCCCTCGTCGCTTCGAGCGCGTTGCTGCTGGCCGGTTGCGGCCGCAGCGGCGACAGCGGCGCGGCCGGCAGCGGCGGCGGCGCGAAGATCGACGACAAGCCGGCCAAGGGAACCGTGGAGATCTGGACGCAGGGCGCCGACGGCGCCAAGCTCCCGGACATGTTCACGGAGTTCAAGAAGGACAACCCCGACGTCACCATCAACATGACCCAGGTCCCGGAGGCCGAGTTCATCTCCAAGATGACCGCGGCGATCACCGCCGGCACCGTGCCAGACCTCATCTATTCGTTCACCGAGTCCCAGTCGGCGCTGCTGGCGACCGGGGGGTTCGAGCCGGTGCCGGACGGCCTCGTGAAGCCCGATGACTTCTTCCCGGTGATCTGGGAGAACTCGGTCGTCGACGACGTGGCCTACGGCGTGCCCTGGTACGCCTACGCCGACATGACCATCTACCGCAAGGACTTGGCCGCGAAGGCGGGCGTCGAGGCGCCCACCGACTGGGCGAGCATGCGCACCTTCGGTGAGAAGCTCAAGGCCTCCGGCGTCGAGTACCCGCTCGCCCTCTACGTGAACTACGACGCGTACACGGCACGCCAGCTGCTGACCTTCGCCAAGCAGAATGGCGGAGGGTTCATCTCGGACGACCAGAAGACCTGGACGATCAACTCCAAGGAGAACGTCGAGGCGCTCGAGTACTGGTCCGGCCTGATCAAGGACGGCCTCGCCTCGCCGGACGGGCCCGCGTTCCTCGACACGGTCTCCTGGTCCACGACCGGGAAGAACGCCGCGATCATCGACGGCGGTCCCTGGTTCATCGGCTGGTTCGACGACGCGAACGGGAAGGGCTGGGCCGACCAGAACCTGTCCCTCGCGGTGGCCCCGACCGGTCCTAGCGGCGACACCGCGACCACGGTCGGCGGCGGCAGCTGGTTCGTTCCCAAGGACTCCAAAAACAAGGACGCGGCGTGGAAGTTCGCCCGGTTCATGTCGACGCCGCAGAGCCAGGTGAAGTGGTACCAGATCTTCCACAACATGCCGGCGCTCAAGGCCGCGTGGGACGACCCCGCGATGAAGGGCGACCGGGTGCTGGAGACGGTCAAGGCCGGTCTCGAGACCGGTGTGAACCTCCCCAAGGTCGCGACCTGGAACCAGGTGGGCGACGTCATCGGCCAGCAGATCGAGAAGGTCGTCCGCGGCAACACGTCCGCGAAGGACGCGCTCGATGAGGCGCAGAAGCAGGCGGAGTCGATCGGGACAGGCAAGTAGGACGTCATGACCTCCACGGCAACCCGTGCCCTTGTCGCCCCGGAGGTGCCTTCCCGGCGCCTCCGGGGCACCAGGAGAGCGCACGAGGGCTCCCGGGCCGAAGCGATCACGGCATGGACGTTCCTCGCCCCGTTCCTGGTGCTGTTCGCGCTGTTCACGGGAATCCCGGCCGTGTTCGCGCTCAGCGCGAGCCTGACCGACATGACCGCCCGGGACATCCGGGATCCGTTCGGGGTGAACTTCACCGGGTTCGAGGCCTTCTTCAAGATCATCGGCAATCCCGGCTTCCAGAGCGCCTTCCTGAACACCGTGATGTTCGTGGTGCTCTGCGTGCCGTTGAGCATGGGGCTGGGCTTCGCGCTCGCCCTGATGCTGAACAGTGCGATCCGCCGGCTGCGCACGTTCTTCCGCGCCGCGGCGTACGTGCCGGTCATCACGAACATCGTCGCGGCGGCCGTGATCTGGCAGTACGCGTTCTCGATCACCGGACCGGTGAACAACTCGCTCGGTGCGCTGGGGCTCCCTCAGCCGAACTGGCTGGGCGACCCGGGATGGGCGATCACCACGGTCGTCATGATGGGTGTGTGGCGCACCGCCGGCACCTGCATGATCCTGTTCCTCGCCGGCCTGCAGGCCGTGCCAGAGGAGATCTACGAGGCGGCCTCGACCGACGGCGCAGGACGCTGGCGCACACTGTGGTCGATCACGCTGCCGCTGCTGCGGCCGACCACTCTGCTGGTCACCGTGCTGCAGACCGTGTCGTTCCTCAACATCTTCGAGGAGCCCTACCTCCTCACCAAGGGCGGTCCGCTCGGCTCGACGAAGTCGATCGCGCTCTGGGTGTACGAGCAGTTCGGGTTCGGCAACATCTCCGCATCGATGGCGGGATCCGTCCTCCTGCTCCTCCTGGTTGGCATCGTCGCCATCGTCCAGTTCAGAATGCTGAGGCCGAAACATTGAAAACGCTCTCGCCGACGCGTCAGGCGCTCGCCTACGCCGCCCTGGCCATCATCACGGCCTTCATGCTGCTGCCGTTCGTGTGGGTGCTCTTCGGGTCGTTCAAGACCCAGTCCGAGTTCCTGCACAGTCCAGGAGCCTGGTTCCCCGAGTCGTTCCAGATCCAGAACTACGTGCAGCTGTTCGCCGAGCGCGGGTTCGGCAACTACATGCTCAACAGCATCATCGTCTCGGCCGTCGCCGTCGTCGGCAACGTGATCTTCAGCGCGATGGCCGGATACGCGCTCGCGAAGCTGCGCTTCCGCGGACGCGGGTTCGTCTTCCCGCTCGTCATCGTCTCGATGATCGTGCCCTATGTGGCGCTGTTCGTGCCGCAGTTCATCGTGGTGGTGCAGATGGGGCTGGTCAACACCCTCACCGCCATCGTGATGCCCGTGCTCGTGCTGCCGCTGAGCGTGTTCATCATGCGGCAGTTCGCGCACTCGGTGCCGTTCGAGCTCATGGAGGCGGCGCGCCTGGACGGCTCGGGGGAGGTGCGGCTGTTCTTCCGCATCTTCCTCCCGCTCACCGGTCCCGGACTCGCGACCGTGGCCATCCTGTCGTTCCTCTCCTCGTGGAACAACTTCCTCTGGCCCCTGGTCGTGGCGCAGTCCCAGGCCACCTATACGGCGCCCGTGGGACTGTCCGTGGCGTCGCAGGCGTCGAACACGGTGTCGTTCGGCCTGCTGCTGGCCGGTGCGATGGTCGTCCTGCTGCCGATCCTCATCCTGTTCCTCTTCCTGCAGAAGTACTTCATCCAGGGCGTCGCCGCCACCGGACTGAAGTGACCCGTCGAAAGGACCCGTCATGCCCCTGAGCGATCTGAACTTCGCCCTCAACGCCATCCAGTGGATCAACGTCAAGGAGGATCCGGACGACCTCGACAGCGCGAGCCTGTGGCGCTTCGCGGATCCTTCCTTCGTCGCCGAGTATCCGGGCGTCCTCGCCGAGATCCGCAGGGCCGGCTTCGACGCGACGATGTTGGAGGTGCTCGACACCCAGACGCTGCAGAACTACGCGGCGATGGTGGAGGAGTCGGGCCTTCGGCTCGCGCCGGGCTACGTCCAGGTGCCGCTGGCGAGCGAGCATGGCGGAAGGCTCGAGCGGGGCAGCTTCGAACGGATCCACTGGTTCGACGGGGTGCGCCGCAAGGCCGAGGAGTCGAACTACTTCGGGCTGTCGACGATCTTCCTCGCCGCAGAGGTGAACCAGGACGCGATCCGCTGGCAGCGTCCGGCCGTCGGGCACGACTTCTCCCAGGATCGTCTCGACGAGCTCACCGACCTCATCGACGAGGCCGTCGACGTGCTCAACGCCGAGGGAGTGCGCCCCGGCCTGCACAACCACGTCGGCACCTGGATCGAGACGCAGCACGAGTACGAGCACGTCCTGCAGGCTATCGACGCGTCCCGGCTGGGCGCCTCCTTCGACATCGGCCATCTGGAATGGGCCGGCATCGAAGCCAAGCAGGCCATCGCCGACTGGGCCGACCGGGTGCAGGATCTGCATCTCAAGGACCTCGATCTCGACCTGGCCCGGCGCAGCCGCGAGGAGGGCATGGGCTACGAGCGTGCGACCGACCTCGGGCTGTACCGCGAGCCAGGCCTCGGCCAGATCGACCTCGTCGACACGCTCTCCGCGCTGCCGGACGGCTTCGGCGGATGGATCATCATCGAGGTGGACCGCGCGAGCATGGATCCAGTGCAGAGCGCGCAGTACACGGCGCGCTGGGTCGCGGACGTCACGGCCGGCTGAGGAGGGACGACATGGCACTCACACGGGAGCACTTCTCGCTCAACACCCTGCAGTGGATCACCGTCTCGCTGGGGGAGTCCACCGGCGAGCCCGGCAGCGTCGGCTGGGAGTTCGACCGGCCGAGCTTCCTCGCCCGCCAGCCGCGAGTGCTCGCAGAGGTGGGCGAGGCCGGGTTCCCCGCCGTGATGCTCGAGGTGCTGCCCACGCAGACCCTGCAGGCATACGCCAGGGTCATCGCCGACTCGGGGCTGCGCGTCACCCCGGGATACGTGCACATCGGCCTCTCCGAGGAGTTCGGGCTCGACCACACGGGCGACGACGAGGCGCGCTTCCGCTGGTTCGACGGCATCCGCCGCCGCGCGGAGGAGTCGCTCTTCATGGGGCTGGACCGGGTGTTCCTGGCCGCGGACATGGCTCCGGGACGCCCGCGCATCGACGAGGCCGCGGCGGTCGGCCATGCATACGATGCCGCCCGCCTGGACCGCGTGACCGACATGATCGGCGCCGCCGCCGAAGTGCTCAGGGCCGAGGGCGTCACCGCCGCGCTGCACAACCACGTGGGCACCTGGATCGAGACTGAGGCCGAGTACGACCACGTCCTGGACGCGGTGCCGGCCTCGCTGCTCGCCGCCGGCCCCGACCTCGGCCACCTCGCCTGGACGGGGGCGGACGTCGTCGCGTGGGTCGCGGCGCATGCCGACCGCATCTCGGACCTGCACGTCAAGGACATGGACCTGGGCATCGCGGCATCGGCGCGGAGCACCCCGACCCCGTACTTCGACGTGATGTCGCGACGGTTCTTCCTCGAACCAGGCCTCGGGGACGTCCCGATCCGCGAGGCACTCGCCGAGCTGCCCGAGGACTTCGCCGGCACCGTGCTCGTCGAGGTCGACAAACCGAGCATGGAGCCCTTCGCGAGCGCGAAGACGAGCTGGGCCTGGATCGCCGAGAACTATCCGGAAGGACGATCATGAGCACGCATCCCGTCACCCTGTTCACCGGCCAGTGGGCGGATCTGCCCTTCGAGGAGGTGGCGCGGCTCGCCGCCTCCTGGGGCTACGACGGGCTGGAGATCGCGGCATCCGGCGATCATCTCGACCTGAAACGCGCCGACGAGGACGACGCCTACGTCGCGTCGCGGCTCGAGATCCTCGACCGTCACGGTCTGAAGACCTTCGCGATCTCGAACCATCTCGCCGGTCAAGCCGTGTGCGACGCTCCGATCGACTTCCGACACCGCGCGATCCTGCGCGACGACGTGTGGGGGGACGGCGACGCCGAGGGCGTGCGGCAGCGTGCGGCGGAGGACATGAAGCGTGCCGCGCGCGTGGCCCGCAAGCTCGGCGTCGACACGGTCGTGGGGTTCACGGGCTCGTCGATCTGGCCGTACGTGGCGATGTTCCCGCCGGTCGGGGAGGACGTGATCGCGGCGGGGTTCGAGGACTTCGCGCACCGCTGGAACCCGATCCTGGACGTGTTCGACGGGGAAGGCGTGCGATTCGCGCACGAGGTGCATCCCTCGGAGATCGCGTACGACTACTGGAGCTCGGTCCGTGCGCTCGAGGCGGTCGAGCACCGCGACGCGTTCGGCTTCAACTGGGATCCGTCGCACATGATGTGGCAGAACATCGATCCGGTGGGCTTCATCTGGGACTTCCAGGACCGGATCTATCACGTCGACTGCAAGGACACCCGGATGCGTCCGCAGAACGGCCGCGCGGGCGTTCTCGGTTCGCACCTGCCGTGGGGCGACCCCCGCCGCGGCTGGGATTTCGTCTCGACGGGACACGGCGACGTGCCGTGGGAGGACTCGTTCCGCGCGCTGGACGCGATCGGCTACACCGGGCCGATCTCGATCGAGTGGGAGGATGCGGGCATGGACCGCCTGCACGGCGCGGGCCAGGCCGTGCAGTACGTGCGCTCCTTGCTCTGGCCGAAGCCCACCGCGTCCTTCGACGCCGCGTTCCGCAACCAGTGAGGAGGGCGGCTCAGCTCTCGCGCAGGCGCACGAGGCGCTCGTGGCCCGATTCCTCGAGCTCGGCGATGTCGGCCCGCGACTTCAGGAAGGCGTTGAACGAGCGGTAGCCGAGCGCCTTCTCGCTGAACGACGGATCCATCCGCCGGATCTGTGTCTTCACCGCGGAGCTGTGCAGCCACTCGTCGCCGTCGCTCTTGTCGTGCCCGAGTCGCAGCGCGCGCACGAGCGTGGCGGTCGCCTGCTCCTGGTCGGAGGTGCTGGGCTCCTCCTTCTCGGCGGTCGCCCGGGACTGCTTGCGCGCCCCCTGGGTCTGCTTGGCGGCGGTCTTCTTGGGCGCCGCCTCGGCCGCGGGCGCCGGTGCTGCCGCGCGCTCGACGCCGGGCAGCGAGTCGTACGCCTCGAACTCGTCGCACGCGGCGGCCAGCGACTTCGCCGTGGATCCCGCGACGCCCACGCCGATCACGTAGCGGCCGAGGCGCTTGCAGCGCTGGGCGAGCGGCACGTAGTCGCTGTCGCCCGCGACGATGACCACATGGGTGAGGTCGGGCAGGCGGAACATGTCCTCGACCGCGTCGACCGCGAGGCGGATGTCGGCGCCGTTCTTCGCATACGCCGCCGCTGGGAAGAGCTGCACGAGGTCGACGGCGCGCGCCACGAGCTGGGAGCGGTACTCGGCGTTCACCGGGGACGACCAGTCGGCGTACGCCCGCGTGAGCACAAGGGTGCCGAACGACGACGCGTAGTCGATGATGGCGCCGACGTCGATCATCGCGGCCTTGAGCCGCTCCGCGACCTCGGTGTCGGCCGGATTGTCCTGGATCCGCTGACGGTCCTTGCTGTAGGAGTTGCGCCCGTGGACGCGGTCGTACCAGGAGATGACGATGTTGTCGAAGTCGAGATAGACGGCGACACGGGTGTCCTGCGGCTCAGCCATGGGGGTTCTCCTCCGGATTCGGTCAGTCGGTCTCGTGGGGGTAGCGGACCCCGATCTGCGCGCGGATCTCGTCGAGCAGGCCCATGATCGCGACGGACTCTGCCACGGGGAGCAGATCGCTGTCCAGGGATCCGTCGGCGACGTAGCGTTCCGCCGCGATCGCCTCGTACTGCATGCCGCGCCCCTCGCCCTCGCCGGGCCGCGCGGAGAACTCCTCGAGCACGACGCCCTCGGGGTCGATCACACGCAGGACGGAGGGCGACCACCACCAGCGCTCGATCTCCACGCGCGCCTTCGTGCCGAGCACGACCGCGGTGTTCGGCCCCGCGCTGCGCGAGGAGGAGAACGTGGTCGAGATCGCTCCGCCGTCATGCGTCATGACGGTCGCGACCTCGGCGTCGGCGCCGGTCTCGATGAGCCGGCCGACGGCCTTGACCTCGGTGGGCACGCCCAGCACGCCGACGACGAAGGAGATCGGGTAGATCGCGAGATCCAGCAGCGCCCCGCCGCCCAGCTCGAGGGCATTCAGTCGGTGCGCGGGATCCGTCGGGAGCGTCTGCGTGTGGTCCGCGGAGACGGCGCGGATCTCGCCCAGGGTGCCGGCCGCGATGATCTCGCGCAGGCGCGCCATGTGCGGCAGGTAGCGGGTCCACATCGCCTCCATGACGAGCAGGCCCTTCTCCCGGCCGAGGTCGGCGAGCTCCTGCGCCTCGGCGCGGTTGAGCGTGAACGCCTTCTCGACGAGCACGTGCTTGCCGTGCTCGAGCGCGAGACGTGCGTCGGCGAGATGCATCGGGTGCGGGGTGGCGACATAGATGATGTCGACCTCGGGATCCGCCGCGAGCGCCTCGTACGAGCCGTGCGCCCGGGCGATGCCGTAGCGTGCGGCGAACGCGTCGGCGGAATCCTGCGACCGGGATCCGACGGCGACGAGGTCGAGACCCGCGGTGCGCAGGTCGGCGGCGAAGGCGGCGGCGATGCCGCCCGTGGCGAGGATGCCCCAGCGAAGTCCGGTCATGGCTCCAGCGTACGGGCTTCACCACCTCGAGTCGTCCCCGCCAGCGGAGGCCAGGGGGTGCGCTCGTGGGGACGACTCGAAGTGGAGGGAGCGGTGTGGGGGTGGGGAGTTGAGAGGATGGGGGCATGGATGACCTCATCACCGCTGCCGAGCTCAGCGCTCTCCTCGACGAGGGGGCGGAGCTGCGCATCCTCGACGTGCGCTACCGCCTCGGTTTCACCGACGGGCATGAGAACTACCTCGCCGGACACCTCCCCGGGGCCGTCTTCGCGGATCTGGAGGCGGACCTCGCAGGCCACGGCGCGCCCTCGGACGGGCGCCACCCGCTTCCTTCCGACGAGCAACTCGAGCAGGCCGCGCGGCGCTGGGGCATTCGTCAGGGCCAGACCGTCGTGGTCTACGACGACTCGCGCTCGCTGCCGGCGTCGCGCGCCTGGTGGGCGCTACGCCGGGCCGGAGTGGCCGACGTGCGGGTCCTCGACGGCGGACTCCGCGCCTGGCGCGAGGCCGGGGGAGCCCTCGAACAGGGCGAGGTCGTGCCGCCGCCCGGCGACGTGATGCTGGGCCGTCCCGGAACCGCCGACGTGCTCGACGCCGATGAGGTGGCGGCGTGGACCGGGGTGCTGCTGGACGCGCGGGCGCCCGAGCGGTTCCGCGGCGAGACCGAGCCGATCGACCCGGTCGCCGGGCACATCCCCGGCGCGCGCAACCTGCCGATCGTGGAGCTGCTCACCGCCGATGGACGCTTCCGCAGCCCCGCCGAGATCGTGGCCGCCTTCGAGGCCGTCGGCGCCGGCGAGGAGGTGCCGATCGCGGCCTACTGCGGGTCAGGGGTGACCGCGGCGCAGCTCGCGCTCGCCGGCGCGCTCATCGGCCGCGAGGTGACCGTGTATCCCGGATCCTGGAGCGCCTGGTCGAACACACCCGGACGCCCGATCGAGGTCGGAGCCGTGCCGGGGGAGGACGATCCGCTGGAGGACTGACCGGGCCGGGTGCGAGCGAGGCACGAGGCCGGCGTCAGAGCGCTTCGATGACCTCGCGGAGCACGTCGGGGTCGTACCAGGCGATCTCGCCGCCCGCGAGGGCGTGGTAGCGCTCGTGGCCCTTGCCGAGGATCACCACGGTGTCCTCGGGGCGCGCCATCCGCACCGCTGCGGCCATCGCCTCGCGGCGGTCGGCGATCTCGGTGATCTCGACCGTGCTCGAGCGCGCGCCGGCCATGAGCGAGGCGCGGATCTCGGCGGGGTCGTCGTCGTAGGGGTTGTCGTCCGTGATGACCAGCACGTCGGCGAACATCGCGGCGAAGCGGCCCATCATGCGGCGCTTGGCCGCGTCGCGGTGGCCGTTCGCACCGAGCACCGCGATCAGGCGCCCCTCGGGCGTCGTGGTCCTGATCGCCCGCAGTGCGGCGTTGATGGCCTCGGGCTTGTGCGCGGAATCGACGATCGCGGTGAAAGGCTGCCCGAAGTCGAATCGCTGCAGGCGTCCCTCGACGCTCGGCAGCGCGGCGATGCCGGGGGCGAGGTCGGCGAGGCTCCGCCCCGACTCGGTGAGCGCGGCCACCGCGGCGAGGATGTTGTTCACGTTGAACGCCCCGGTCAGCTGCGTCGTGAACCGTACGCGCTCGCCGCCGGGGGAGCGGACCGTGAACGAGGATCCGTCCGCGCGCAGCGCGACGTCCTCCGCGCGCCAGTCGGCGGACTCGGATCCGCTCGCCGACGTGGTGCGCACGGGCACCGTCGCTTGGGCTGCGAGGACGCGGCCCCAGTGCGAGTCGATGTCGACGATGCCGATCTTCGCGTGCGCCGGCGTGAGCAGCAGCGCCTTCGCGGCGAAGTAGTCGGCCTGCGTCGGGTGGTAGTCGCGGTGATCGTGACCGAGGTTCAGGAAGACGCCCGCGTCGAAGGCGAAGCCGTCCACGCGGCCCAGGGTGAGCGCGTGGCTGGACGCCTCGACGGCGACCGTGCCGAGCTTCTGCTCGCGCATGACGGCGAAGAGCGCCTGCAGCTCCGGAGCTTCCGGCGTCGTCAGCACGGGCGGGAAGAAGTCGTCGCCCACGGTCGTGCCGATGGATCCGATCGTGCCGGACTGCTGCATGCCCGCGGCGGCCGCCACGTAGAAGGCGGTCGTCGTCTTGCCCTGCGTGCCGGTGATGCCGATCGATGTCATCGACGCCACCGGGTCGCGGTAGAGGAACGCGGAGGCGGGGCCGGCGGCCAGACGCGCGCTGTCCACGACGAGCGTCGGCACGTCTGCGGGGACGAGCGCGGCGCCTTCGGCATCGGTGAGGACCGCCGTCGCGCCTGCGGCGACGGCCTTCTCGGCGAACCGGGCGCCGTGCGCGTTGGCTCCCGGGATCCCGAGGAAGAGGTCGCCCGGGCGCACGTGGTCGGTGCCCAGTGCGACACCCGTGAATCCGGTGCCTGCGGCGTCGGGCGCCTCTGCGCCGAGGTGTGCGGCGAGGTCGCCGAGCGTGGCGCGGAAGGCCTCGATGGGGCGGGAATCCAGGCGCGGGGCGGGGTAGTTCGACACGGAGGGCATGACCGTCCGAGTCTACCGGGGCGCAGATGGACGCGATGCAGGAGGTCCCGCCGGGCGTATGGCGATCCCGGCGCGCGGATCACGGTGCGCGCATGAACTCCTCGGCCTCGCGCACCTGCTCATCGGTCGGACGGATCCCGGTGTACAGCACGAACTGCTCCAGCGCCTGCAGTGTGGCGACAGAGGCGCCGTTGATGACGGTCTTGCCCGCGGCGAGTCCGGCGCGCACGAGCGGGGTCTCGGCGGGGAGGGCGACGACGTCGAACACCGCCGTCGCGGCGTCGATCGCCGAGGACGGGAAGGAGAGGGCATCCGCCTCGGCGCCGCCCGCCATTCCGATCGGGGTGACGTTGACGAGGATGTCGGCCGTGCGCTCGCCCACGTCGGCGGCCCAGCCGAAGCCGTAGAGGCCGGCGAGCGCGCGGCCCGCGTGCTCGTTGCGCGCGACGATCGTGACGTCGGCGAAGCCGGCGTCGCGGAAGGCGGCCGCCGTCGCCTTCGCCATGCCGCCCGACCCGCGCAGCAGCACCGAGGACGCCGGATCCAGGGCGTTGCGCGCGATGAGCTGCGCGATTGCGGAGTAGTCGGTGTTGTAGGCAGTGAGCACCCCGTCGTCGTTCACGATCGTGTTGACCGAGTCGATCGCGGTGGCGGAGGGGTCCATCCGGTCCACCAGCGCGATCACGTCCTCCTTGTAGGGCATGGAGATCGCGCAGCCGCGGATCCCGAGTCCGCGCACGCCGGCGATCGCCTGGGCGAGGTCGGTCGGCGCGAAGGCCTTGTAGATCCAGTTCAACCCGAGCGCCTCATACAGGTGGTTGTGGAACCGGGTGCCGTTGTTGCTGGGTCGCGCGGAGAGCGAGATGCACAGGGTCATGTCTTTGTTCAGGATCGGCACCCGTCCAGAGTACCGAGCACCCGAGTCCCGAACTCAGTCGATCCTGCTGCCCGTCCGGCGCGCTGTCCGGGCGGGCAGCAGGATCGACTGAGTTTCGAACGGGGTGGGGGTTCAGACCGCGGCGAGCGCCGGCTCCACGACGGCGAGGGCCAGAGCCTGTTCGAGGTCGGCGAGGATGTCGGCGGGGTCCTCGATGCCGATCGACAGGCGAACCGTCGTCGCGCCGATGCCGGCGGCGGCGCGCTGCGCCGCGTTCAGGTGCGAGTGCGTCATCGATGCGGGGTGCGAGACGAGGGACCGTGCGTCGCCGATGTTCGCCACGAGGCGTACGACGTTCAGGCCGTCCACGAACCGTTCCACGCGCTCCTGATCCAGGGCTTCGTCGCCGGCCGAGACCAGGTCGATCGAGAACACCGAGGGGATCCCGCGGGGGAGGTAGCGCGCGGCGAGGTCGTGCCACGGGTTGCCGGCGAGGCCGGGGTGATGCACGGCCGCGACGGCGGGGTGCGCGGCGAGGGCCTCGGCGATCGCCTGGGCCGACGCGCTCTGCCGGGAGACGCGCAGATCGAGCGTCTCGATGCCCTGCAGGATCTGGTGCGCATTGAACGGCGAGAGCGAGGGCCCGAGGTCGTGCACATACTTGGCCTTCACGAGCGCCCCGAACGCGAAGCCCTGCCCGAACCGCTCCCAGAGCGACTGCGGCCCGAACCGGTCGTGGGTGTCGGTGAACTGCGGCCAGCGCGCGGGATCGGCGCCGAAATCGAAGGATCCGAGGTCGACCGCGACGCCGCCGAGCGAGGTGCCGTGGCCGCTCAGGAACTTCGTCGCGGAATGCACGACGAAGTCGGCGCCGTGCTCGCCGGGGCGGATCAGGTACGGGGTACCGACCGTGCTGTCGATCACGAGGGGGACGCCCGCGGCGTGCGCGATGTCGGCGACCGCGCGGATGTCGAGCACCTGGGCGAGCGGGTTCGCGACGGATTCCGCGAAGAACAGCCGGGTGCGCCCGTTCGCCGCGGCGCGCCAGGCCGCGGGGTCGTCCTGGTCGACGAAGGTCACCGTGATGCCGAAGTCGTCGAGGGTGTCCTGCAGCAGGTCGACTGTGCCGCCGTAGAGCCGGTCGGCGGCGACGACGTGGCCGCCGCGGCCCGCGAGCGCGAGGATCGTGACGGCGACCGCGGCCTGCCCGCTCGCGACGGCGACGGCGGAGACGCCGCCCTCGAGCGCGGTCACGCGCTCCTCGAGGAGCTGCTGCGTGGGGCTGGCGTTGCGGCTGTAGATGTTGCCCGTGCGGCGCAGCGCGAACAGATCGCGCGCCTCGGCCAGGGACCCGAACTCGTAGGCCGCCGACTGGTACAGCGGGGGCACGGCCGTGTTCTGCGGCGTCCCCGCGACGTACGCCGCCTGCACCTGCTTCGTCGCGAAACGGGTGTCGGGGGCGGAGGCGGCGGGAACGGTCACGCACCCATCCTCGGGCGCGCGGGCTCGATCCGCCGGGATGTTTCCGTCTGTTGCGGATCCGGCGGGGCGGCGAGCGTGCGCTCAGTCCTGGGCGAGTCTGTTCACGAACCCGGCGATCGCGGACAGCGCTGCAGCGTGCCCCTCGACGTGCGGGAGGTGCGCGGCGTCCTCGAGTTCGACGAATTCGGCGCCGGGGATCGTGGCCGCGGCATGGCGGGCTGCTGCGCGTACATGACTGAGATCCAGGGACCCCACCAGGACGAGCGTCGGGACGCGGATCTCGCCGAGGCGATCCCACGCAACGGCGTCCTGTGCTTTCGTACCGGGCGTGCCGGCTGCGAGAGCGTCGCCGTTCATCGCGAGGAAGAGCCGGCGCGGTCCGTCGCCGACGCGTCCGGTACGGCCCGGCCCGTCGAGCCAGAGCTCCGCCTCGATCCGGTTCACCGTCGCGAGGTCCCCGCGATCGAGGGCCTCGTCTCCGCGCCGGTCGAGCTCGGTCGTGATCTCGTCGAGAACCGGAGCGGGCGCGCCACTGATCGCGGGGGCGATGAGGACGAGAGCCCGCACCCGCTGCGGGGAGACGAGGGCGAGGTCGATCGCCGTGCGTCCGCCCATCGAGCAGCCGATGACGATCGCGGTGTCGAGGGCAGCGGCATCCAGTACGGCACGCGCGTCCGCGACCGGTGACCATCCGTCGTGCTCCTCGGTCACCGTCGCCCCGTACCCGCGGGCGTCGTAGCGGATGCTCCGGATCGTCGGATCCAGCACCTCGGTGAGGCCGGACCAGGAGCGCCGATCGGTCACGCCGGCGTGGATCAGGAGCGCGGACACCGCGTCGGAAGGACCGCTCTCCTCGACCGCCAGACGGGCACCTGGAACGGCGATCGTCGTCGTCCTGCCCGCGGTCACGGGCGCAGCAGGATCTTGCCGCGCGCGGCGTGCGTCTCGACGAGGCGGTGCGCCTCGGCGGCGTCGGCGAGCGGCAGCTCGGGGCCGAACTCGATCGAGAAGCGACCCTCGGCGATGAGCGCGAGCGCCACCGGCACGGCCTCGGCGCGCCACGCGAGCTCCTGTGCGGTGAGGGGGACGGGGCTGCCGCCGCTGAACGCACGGATGCCGAACGACGCCGCATCGGGTCCGCGCACGATCGTGGCGATCCGGTCGCGGTCGGCGACGAGGGCCAGTGAGGCGGCGATGGCCTCGTCCGTGCCGGCGCCGTCGAGCGCCACGGTGATCTCTCGACCACCGGCGGCGTCGCGGATCCGCTGCTCGAGGCCCTCGCCGTAGACGACGGGGATCGCGCCCAGCTCGCGCAGACGCTCCTGCGAGGACGCCCCGCCGGTGGCGATGACGTCGGCGCCCCCTGCGACGGCGAACTGGATCGCCGCCTGTCCGACGGCCCCCGATCCGGCGTGCAGGAGCAGCAGATCACCCTCTCGGACACCGAGCGAGCGCAGCGACTGGTACGCGGTGCCGGCGGGGATCCCGAGTGCGGCGCCGTGCGCGGCGTCGACCTCGTCCGGCATCACCGAGGCGTGCGCGGCCGGCACCGCGAGGGTGGTCGCATACGTGCCGCGGGTGTCCCGGATGGCGACGCGATCGCCGACCCGCAGGTCGGCGACATCGGATCCGATCGCGGTCACGACGCCCGCGCCGTCGAAGCCCTGGCGCCTGGGATCCGTGATCGGAGGGAGCGGGCGGAGGCCGCTGCGCTGCTTGACGTCGATCGGGTTGACCCCCGCCGCCTCGATGCGCACCACGACCTCGCCCGCTGCGGGGACCGGATCCGGCACCTCCACGAGGGTGAGGACCTCGGGTCCGCCGATCTCGGTCTGCACGATCGCCTGAGCCATGGCTCCAGGCTACGACGGGTCGGAGGAGTCGAGGCGCGTCCTCGGCTCGGCCACGGGGCCGCCGGCGTCGCCGACAGGAGTAGCAGGGCGGACCGAGAGCAGCACGACGGAGGCGCCGATGAGCGCGAGCCCGATCCAGCCCACCGGCGTCAGCCGTTCGCCCACGACCAGCACCGCGAGCACGGTCGCTGCGGCGGGCTCGAGGAGCGTGATCGTCGTCGCCGTGCCCGCACCGACCCTGGCCAGTCCGAGCCCGAACAGCACGTAGCCGAGGAACATCGGCACGAGCGCCATGTACGCCGCGACGGCGAACGCCGAGCCCGAGGCGACGAGGGGAGCCCCTGTCACGAGGAGCACCGGCATCAGCAGCAGCCCGCCGAGTCCGAAGACCGAGCCCATCGCGGCCGCGCGGGGGATACCGCCGGTCATGAGCGCCGCCGCAGCCCAGGAATAGGCCGCGTACGTGACGCCGGCGACGAGGCCGAGCAGGATCCCGTACACGGTCCCCGCGGGATCGGCTTTCGCGTCGCCGAGCTTCGCGGCGCAGAGCAGCACGCTCCCGGCGATGCCGAGTGCCGCAGCGATCCACCAGCGTGCGCCGAGGCGGCGGTCGTCGAGCACGCGCTCCATGACGCCGGCGGCGAGGGGAGCGGAGGCGAGGGAGACGACTGTGCCGACGGCGACCCCGGCGAGGTGCATCGAGCTGTAGAACGCGAGCGGGTACACCGCTACCGACAGGCCGCCGACCGCCACGATCCGCCACCGCGCGCGCAGCTGCGGTGCTGCCCTGCGCAGAGCCCGTGGGGCGATCAGGGCTTGCAGTATTCCGCCGATGCCGAGCGCGGCCGCGCCGATCGCCAGCGGCCCCGCGTCCGGCGCGAACGTAGCCGCGGTGCCGGTGGTGCCCCAGAGCAGCGCGGCCGCGGCCACCGCGAGCACGCCGAGGGTGTGCCCGCGGTACGGGGCCGCGGTGGTCGCGTGCGCCATGGTGCTCAGGGTAGTGGCGGCGCGCAGCAAGACCGTGTCCCCGTTCTGGTTCTGGATCCTGGTGCTTCCGGGGGCCTGGTAGGACCGTGTCCCAGTTTTGGCTCTGGATCCGGGTGTTTCGGGGCCGGATGTGGGACATGGTGCGGCCGGAAGTGGGACACGGGTGGGGCAATAGGACCCTGTCCCAGTTTTGGCTCTGGATCCGGGTGTTTCGGGGCCGGAAGTGGGACATGGTGCGGCCGGAAGTGGGACACGGGTGGGGCAGCAGGACCCTGTCCCAGTTTTGGCTCTGGATCCGGGTGTTTCGGGGCCGGAAGTGGGACATGGTGCGGCCGAAAGTGGGACACGGTACTGCCCGAACCGGGACAAGGGTGCGGGCGGACCACCCCACAGCGGGCGGGCCCCGCCGGCCTCACTTCTCGGCGAGCGCCTTCATGATGCGCTGCGGAGAGACGGGCTGTGCGGTGCCCAGGCGCTGGGCGAACAGGCTCACCCGGTACTCCTCGAGCAGCCAGCGCACCTCGACGAGCCGCGGGCCGGATCCGGCGGACAGCGGGATCGTGCCTCCGGCATCGGCGTAGGCCTGGGCCATGCGCTCGTACTCGCTCTGCCGGGTGCGGTCCTTGCCCGGGGCGTCGGCGAGGGTGCGCAGCCGATCCAGGATGCCGTCGAGGTAGCGCGGGAACTGGGCGAGACGCTCGGCGCCCGCGCCCGAGATGAAGCCGTTCGGCAGCAGGCCCGCGAGCTGACCGCGGATGTCGCCCAGCGGGCCGAGCAGGGCGAGCGAGTTCTGGCCCTTCATCCCGCGCTCGACCTCGCGCGCCTTGGTGAGGATCTTCGCGACGAGCGACACGAGCGCGAACAACTCGTCCACAACGATCGCGGAGACGCCGTCCCGCACGCGGGCGAACTCCGCCTCGGTGCGCACGATCCCCCTGGTCTCCGAGGCCGTCGAAGGCCCCGTCATCCGGTCGATCGCAGCCCGCGCGACGGCCGCGCGCGCATCCTCGATGAGAGCGGCGACAGTCGGGTACGGGGAGGCGGCGAGCGCGAGCTTCTCCGGGCTCGTGAGGTGCTGCTGCACATAGGAGGCGGGGGAGGGGATCCCGAGGAGCACCAGCCGCAGCAGGCCGTCACGGGTCGCCGCGAGCGCCGCCTCCGCCGTCGCCTCGACCCGCAGGGCGACGGACTTGCCCTGGTCGACCAGGGCGGGATAGCCGCGCACCACGCCGCCGGCCACGCGGGTGTCCAGCACTTCGGGGAGCTCGCCGAGATCCCAGGTCGTGATGCCGTCGCGCTGGGCGACAGCCGGCGCGGGCGACGCCGCAGCCACCGCCGCGGCGCCGCGGCCGCGTCCGGGGCGGGCAGGCTCGGGGCCGCGCTCGATCGAGCGGGCCACGCTCGCGCGGGACCGGTCCGCGAGTTCGCTCTGCAGCACGCTCAGATCCCGCCCTGCCCCGACCACGCGGCCGCGTTCGTCGACCGCGCGGAAGTTCATCCGCAGGTGCGCGGACACGCGCTCCATGTCGAAGTCCGCGGCGGACATCGGCTGATTCGCGAGCGGCTGGATGAGCCGGGCGAGCGCCTCGCGCAGGCTCCGCGAGGGAAGACCCTGATGCGACTCAGGGCCCTCGGCGGCGAGTTCGGCGCCGAAGGTGTCCGCCCAGTCCGCGGCGGGGACCACGTGCCGGCGGATCGCCTTCGGCAGTGCGCGCAGCAGCGCGGTCACGAGCTCTGCGCGCAACCCGGGGACCTGCCAGTCGAATCCGGTGTCCCGCACTTGCTGCAGCAGCGCGAGCGGGATGACGACGCTCACGCCGTCGTCCGCGGCTCCCGGTTCGAAGCGGTACGCGAGGCCGAGCACCTGATCCGCCTGCGTCCAGCGCGTGGGGAAGTCCTGCTGATCTGCCCGGTCGGCATCGTCGAGCAGGTCGCCCTCGCGCATCACGAGCAGCTTCGGCGTCTCGGCGAGGGCGTCGCGCCACCAGGTCTCGAACGAGCGCACGTCGAACACGTCGTTCGGGATCCGCTCGTCGTAGAATCGGAACACGGCCTCGTCGCCGACGAGGATGTCGCGGCGGCGCTCGCGCTCCTCGAGTTTCTCCAGGCGCCGCCGCAGCTCGGCGTTGCTGCGCCAGAACGCGGAGACGCGCTTGTCGATGCGGCTCGGATCCCACTCGCCCTCGACGAGCGCATGCCGTAGGAAGAGCTCGCGCGCGGCGGGCCGGTCGATGCGGGCGAACTGCACGCGCCGGCGCGCCACGATCTCCACGCCGAACAGCGTCACCTTCTCGAAGGCGACCGCGGCTCCGGACTCCTTGGACCAGTGCGGCTCGGAGATCTGCCGCTTGGCGAGGTCTCCGGCGAGCGCCTCCGCCCAGGCGGGATCGATCGCCGCGGCCGTGCGTGCGAACGTGCGGGAGGTCTCCACGATCTCCGCCGCCATGACCGCGCGCGGCGCCTTCTTGCGCAGCGCGGAGCCGGGGAAGAGCGAGAACCGGATCCCGCGGGCGCCCCGGTACTCGGCGATGCGGCGCTTCGGATCCTTCTGCCCGCCCTTCGTCGGCGGGCCCTTGGTCAGGTTGCGCTCGTCGAGGATCCCGATCTGGCTGAGGAGCCCGGCGAGCAGCGCCTTGTGCACCGCATCCGGATCGGCCGAGACGGGGTCGTTGAGCGAAGACCCCTTCTTGGGGACCAGTGTGCGCAGCTGCCGGTGCACGTCGAACCACTCGCGCACCCGCACGTAGTTCAGGTGCTCCGAGCGGCAGAGGCGGCGGAACGCGCTGGATCCGAGTTCCTTCTGCTGCTCGCGCAGGTGGTTCCACAGGTTCAGGATCGACAGGAAGTCGCTGGTCGGATCGGCGAACCGCGCGTGCATCCGCTCCGCCTCGTCGCGCACGGCCTGCGGCGCGTCGGCCGACGGGCGCTCGCGCACGTCCTGGATCGACAGCCCTGCCACGATCGCGAGAACCGCTCCGATCACGCCGCCGGCGGAGTCGGTCGCGGTCCCTGGGCCTGTCGAAGCGCGGCTCGCCTCGACGAGCATGCGGGCGAAGCGCGGGTCGATCGGCATGCGGGCGATGTCGCGCCCGATCCGGGTGAGCCGCGGGGCCTCGGTCGCGGCCCCGGCCGAAGGGCGACCCGGCTGCACCGCGCCGAGCTCGACCAGCAGATCGATCGCCGACTTCACGTCGCGAGAGCCCGGGGGAGTGAGGAACGGGAACTCCGCGATGTCGCCGAAACCCAGGCTCAGCATCTGCAGCACGACCGACGCGAGCGAGGTGCGCAGGATCTCGGGTTCGGTGTACTCCGGCCGCTTCTCGAAGTCGTCCTCGCCGTAGAGGCGGATCGCGATGCCGGCGCTCGTGCGGCCGGCGCGCCCGGAGCGCTGGTTCGCGGACGCCTGCGACACCGCCTCGATCGGCAGCTGCTGCACCTTCGAGCGGTTGCTGTAGCGCGAGATGCGGGCCGTGCCCGTGTCGATCACGTACTTGATGCCGGGCACGGTGAGGCTCGTCTCGGCGACGTTCGTCGCCAGGATCACCCGACGCCGCAGCCCCGCCACGGTCGACGGCTCGAACACCCGGTGCTGCTCGGCGGCCGAGAGGCGTCCGTACAGCGGCAGCACCTCGACCGGCGCCGTCTGGGAACGGTAGGCGCCACGGATCGCGTCGGCGGCGTCCCGGATCTCGGCCTCACCCGGCAGGAACACCAGCACGTCTCCGCGTTCCTCGCGGTCGAGTTCGCGCAGCGCGGTCACGATCGCCGTGACCTCGTCCTCGGGCTCGGACTTCGCACCCCGAGTCGGCTTGGTCGCGGTCGCGGTCGCGGTCGCGGTCTCGGCCTCGTCGTCGTCGTCGACGAGCGGCCGGTACCTGATCTCGACGGGATAGGTCCGACCCGAGACCTCGACCACGGGGGCGGGCTCGCCGTCCGCGTCCGCGAAGTGCCTCGCGAAGCTGTGCGGGTCGATCGTCGCCGAGGTGATGACGACCTTGAGGTCGGGGCGCTCGGGCAGGATCCGATGGAGGTAGCCGAGGAGGAAATCCACGTTGAGGGAGCGCTCGTGCGCCTCGTCGATGATGATGGCGTCGTAGCGGCGCAGCAGCCGGTCGCGGTGGATCTCGTTGAGCAGGATGCCGTCGGTCATGAGCGCGATCCGGGTCTCGTCCGAGACCTGGTCGGTGAAGCGCACCTTGTAGCCGACGAGTCCGCCGAGGGGCACCCGCAGTTCTTCCGCCACGCGCTCGGCGATCGTGCGGGCCGCGAGCCGACGCGGCTGGGTGTGCGCGATGCGCTCCCTGCCGAGCTCGAGCAGGATCTTCGGAAGCTGCGTGGTCTTGCCGGATCCGGTCGCGCCCGCGACGACGACCACCTGATGGTCGCGGATCGCCGCGGCGATCTCGTCGCGCGCGGCACTGACCGGGAGTTCCGGCGGATAGGAGATCACGGGCGCAGACATAGCCCTCCAGCCTATCGCGGGAGAGAGGCGCGTATCGGGGCTTCGTCCCCGTCCCGGCGAGCCGCGATACTGAGGCATCATGAGCACACCCGTCATCCTCGACTGCGACCCCGGCCACGACGATGTCTTCGCGATCTGGCTCGCCGCCGCCAACCCCGCGATCGACCTGCGCGCCCTCACCACCGTCGGCGGCAACGGCCTGCTGGAGTTCACCACGCGCAACGCCCGCATCGCGTGCACGGTCGCAGGCATCGAGGGCGTGCCGATCGCCGCCGGCGCGGCCGGGCCGATCCACGGACGCCTGCACCCCGCGGAGCAGATCCACGGCGCCAATGCGCTGGGCGGTCCGGAGCTGCCGGAGCCGACCGTCCCGGAGGATCCGCGTGACGCGCTGACGCTCATGCGCGCGGTGCTCGAGGAGTCCGAGGAGCCGGTCACGATCGTGGCGACGGGTCCGCTCACCAATATCGGTCTGCTGGTGCGCGACCACGTCGACCTGCTGCCGCGCATCGCCCGCGTCGTCTGGATGGGTGGATCGACCGGTCGCGGCAACGCGACCCCCTACGCGGAGTTCAACGCCTGGACCGATCCGGAGGCGATCGCCCTCGTGCTGGAGAGCGGGGTGGACTTCACGATGGTCGGGCTGAACATCTCGCATCAGGCGCTCATCACGCGAGAGGTGCGGGAGCGGATCCGCCGCATCGGCACCCGCACCGCGGCGTTCGGCGCGGAGCTGCTCGAGTTCTTCTGCGCCACCTACGAGATCGCCGAGCACATGCCTGACGGGCCGCTGCACGACCCGATCACGGTCGCGATGCTCATCGAACCGGCCGTCGCGACGACCGTGCGCGCCCGGCTGGACGTCGAGATCGAGGGCGTCTTCACGCGCGGAGCCACGAGCGTCGACCTCCTCGGCGTGCTCGAAGCCGAACCGAATGCGGCGATCGCGATGGACCTCGACGTCGACCGGTTCTGGGTGCTCATCGAAGAGGCGGTCGGCGCCCTCGCCTGAAGGCTGCCGACCGCCTCGCGCGGATCAGAGGACCGCGGGGATCAGAAGTGGGTGCCGCCGTCGATGCGCACCTCGGTGCCGGTGATGAAGGCGCCGTCGGCGCTCGCGAGCATCGCGACCACGCCGGCCACGGACTCGGGGCCCGCGAAGCCCTGGCCGATGGCCGGGGCGAGCTTCATGAACAGGCTCATGTCGGCGTCCTCCGGAAGGCCGGGTCCCCGGCTCTGCCCGCTCTGACCGGATCCGTCGGTCATCCCCGAGGAGATCGACCCGGGCTGCACGGCGGTGAAGCGGATGCCCCGCTTGGCGTACTCCGCCGCCAGTGCGTGGGTCATCGACTGCACGCCGCCCTTGCTCGCCGCGTAGGCGGCCATGTACGGGTGCGCGAACATCGCGGAGGTCGAGCTGAAGTTCACGACCGCGGCGTCGCGGCCCTCGAGCAGAGCGGGGATCGCCTCGCGGATCATCAGGAAGGTGCCCACGAGGTTCACCTGGATGACCTGCTGGAACTGGTCGAGCGTGGTCTGGGCGGTGTGCGAGGAGCGCAGGATGCCCGCGGCGTTCACGAGCACGTCCAGGCCGCCGAGCGCCTCGACCGCCGCGGCGACGCCCGCCTTCACGGAGGCCTCGTCGCCGATGTTGACCTCGATCGCCGTGAGGCGATCGGCGGCATCCCCCGCCTTCGCGACGGTGTCCGCGAGACCGGCGGCACTCACGTCGGCCGCCACCACGCGCCCGCCTTCGGCGAGCATGCGCAGCACGGTGGCCTGACCGATGCCGGATCCGCCGCCGGTGACCAGAGCGCGGCGACCTTCATAGCGGTTCATGTCGAAATCCTTCTTCCCTCGAAGTCCTGTCGTGCCGATATGGCACAACGTGTCATATTGACACACAACACCATGAAACGGAAGGCATTCCCGTACCCTCGGAGCATGCAGACCCGCACCGGACTCGTGTCCCGTCGCAAGGCCGCGACCGCCGGCGAGATCGCGACGGAGGCGGCGCGCCTGTTCTCCGAGCGCGGCGTCGCCCAGGTGACCGCGGCCGAGATCGCGGAGGCTTCCGGAGTCTCGCTGCGCACGTTCTACCGCTACTTCCCGACGAAGGAGGACGCGGTCGCCCCGGTGCTCGAGATCGGCGCCGCGCGCTGGCAGGCCGCGCTCGAAGAGGCCGAGGAGGAGCCGGCGGTCGCGATCCCCGCGGTGCTCGCCGCGCAGCTCACCCCGGAGACGCCTGAGGATGCCGAGGGCCTCGCCCGCATGCGCCCGCTGCTGCGCGCGCTCGCCGAGGACCGCGAGCTCAGGGCCGTCTGGCACCGGGTGAACCACGAGTCCGAGGAGCGCCTCGTCGCCCTCATCGCCGAACGCGGCGAACGCGACCGGCTCGCCGCGCGTGTGCTCGCCTCCGCGGCGACCGAGGCGATCCGGATCGGGCTGGAGGAGTGGTCGAGGTCGACGGCCGGGGTGCGCGGAACCGGATCACCCGCGGCGCTCGCCGCCCGCGCGTACGCCGCGCTTGCGCCGAGGCGCTGAGCGCTTGTCCGGCAGGGGCGAGCACCACCGCGCCGGCCTGCGGCCCCGCGCGGGAACCTAGGCTGGAACCATGACGATCCCCGGAATCCTGCTCAACGACGGCCACACGATCCCTCAGCTCGGCTACGGAGTCTTCAAAGTCGATCCGGCCGACACCGAGCGCGCGGTCAGCGAGGCCCTCGAGATCGGATACCGCCACATCGACACGGCGGCGATCTACGGCAATGAGGCCGGCGTCGGTGCGGCGATCGCGAAGAGCGGCATCCCGCGCGACGAGCTGTTCGTGACGACCAAGCTGTGGAATGACCGCCACGACGGCGACGCCCCCGACGCGGCCATCGCGGAGAGCCTGGAGAAGCTCGGCCTCGACCACGTCGACCTGTACCTCGTGCACTGGCCGACCCCCGCCAAGGACAACTACGTGCACGCCTGGGAGAAGGTCGTCGAGATCCGCGACCGGGGTCTTGCCCGTTCGGCCGGCGTCTCGAACTTCCTCGTGCCGCACCTGGAGCGCATCGTCGCCGAGACCGGTGTCACCCCCGCGGTCGACCAGATCGAGCTGCACCCGGCCTACCAGCAGCGCGACGTCGGCTCCTGGGCGCGCGATCACGACGTGAAGATCGAGGCGTGGGGTCCGCTCGGCCAGGGCAAGTACGACCTGTTCGGCATCCCGGCCGTCGCGGACGCCGCGGCGGCGCACGGCAAGAGCCCGGCGCAGGTCGTGCTGCGCTGGCACCTGCAGAAGGGCAACATCGTGTTCCCGAAGTCGGTGCGCGCCGAGCGCCTGCGGGAGAACCTCGACGTGTTCGACTTCGCCCTGAGCGACGTCGAGTTCGCCGCGATCTCGGCGCTCGATCCGGGTGACGGATCCGGCCGCGTCGCCTCCCACCCGGACGAGGTCAACTGACCGTCCTCCGGGGTCGTTTCGTCTCGACGCTGCGCTCCTCGCTCAACGACCCCTGGGGTCGGCGCGGCGTAGCGTGAAGTCATGAGCAATCGCCTCGCTGGCACCGGCAGTCCCTATCTGCGCGCACACGCCGACAACCCGGTGGACTGGTATCCCTGGGGCGCGGAGGCGTTCGCCGAGGCTGCCCGCCGCGACGTGCCGGTGCTGATCTCGATCGGATACTCCACCTGTCACTGGTGCCATGTCATGGCGCGGGAGTCGTTCCAGGATCCGGCCACGGCCGAGGTGCTGAACCGCGGCTTCGTGTCGATCAAGGTCGACCGGGAGGAGCATCCCGAGGTCGACGCCGCGTACATGGCGGCGGCCTCGGCGTTCACGCCCGATCTGGGCTGGCCGCTCACGCTCTTCGCCACGCCGTCCGGGCGGGCCTTCCACGCGGGCACGTACTTCCCGCCCGTGGCGCGAGGGCAGCTGCCGGCGTTCGGCACCGTGCTCGCGGCTGTCCGCGAGGCGTGGACCGACCGTCGCACGGAGGTCGAACAGCTGGCCGGCGCGGTAGCCGACGCCCTGGGGTCCTCGGACGCGGCGGATCCCTCCCCGCTGCCCGACGAGGCGGCGCTCGCCGCGGCCGCGGAGGAGATCGTCGGCCGGGAGGACCGTCGGTACGGGGGATTCGGCACGGCCCCGAAGTTCCCCGTCGCCACCACTCTGCGCTTCCTGCAGGCCGAAGGGCGCACCGACGTCGTGGAGCGGGCGCTCGACGCGATGGCCGCATCCGAACTGTGCGACGAGGACGGCGGGTTCTTTCGCTACGCCACGCAGCAGGACTGGTCCGTGCCGCACTACGAGCGCATGCTCATCGACAACGCGCAGCTGCTCGACGTGGCGATCGATGCGGAGCGCCCTGATGTGGCGCGCGGGATCGCCGTGTTCCTGCTCACCGTGCTGCAGCGTCCGGAAGGCGGGTTCGGCGCCGCGCAGGACTCCGAGTCGGTGATCGACGGGCAGCGCAGCGAGGGCGGCTACTACCGCCTCCCGCTCGCCGCCCGCCAGGACCTGCAGCCGCCGGCTGTCGACAGCAAGGTCATCACGGGCTGGAACGGCCTCGCGATCGGCGCCCTCGCGCACGCCGGCGCGGTGCTCGGCGAGCCGGCCTGGATCGACGCCGCCCTCCGTGCCGCGGAGACCGTGCTGGCCGTGAACCGCGATGCGACGGGACGTCTGGTGCGCACGTCGCTGGAGGGCGTGCCCTCGGACGCCGTCGCGACCGACGCGGATCTCGGACTGCTCGCGGACGGGCTGTTCGCCCTCGCGCTTGCCACCGGGGATGTGCGCTGGGCGACGCGTGCGCTCGAGGTGCTCGCCGCGGATGCCGACGCCGATCCGGTGCTCGCCGCCTTCGCGATCCCCGGGGCCGCGGACGGCGGCGACGGCGACCTTCCCTCCGGTGCGTCGGCGCGGGCGCACGCCGAACTCACCGCGTGGAGGCTCGGGGCGGGGGAGGAGCACCGCGAGCGGGCCGCCGCCCTTGTCGCTGCGCGTGCAGGCCAGTCCCTTCGCCACCCGTTCGGATCCGGGGCGCTGCTGCGGGCCGCGGCAGGGCTCGCCCGCGCGCCGCGGCAGATCGTCGCCGTGGCCTCGGAGCCGCACGGGTCGCTCGCGATCGCCGCGCGCGCCGCCGACGCCGATCTCACCGCAGTGCTGACTCGGGAGCAGGTGCGCGCCTTCGCCGACGCGGGCTTCACGCTGTTCGAGGAGCGCGACGGCGTCGACGGCGTCGTGCACGACTGCCGGGGCTTCGTCTGCCTTCTGCCTGTCTCGGATCCCGCGCTCGTCTCCATCGCGCGCTGAGCCTCGGATCCGGAAGCGCTGTACATTCTGACCAGGCAGCCTCCGCAGATGGTCGGCAGGCTGTGCGACATGCGCAGGGGTCGCTGATCCGTTTGTCCAGCGATCCAGGGCCTGGATACAGTGGCCGGATCCCCGGCGACGTCGCCGCTCCGGCCCTGCCGCCCGACGCGCCTGCCCACCGGCCCGAACGAAAAGCAGCAAGGACGCCTCGACGATGACCCTCCCTGTCACCACGCCCCCGGCCACCCCGCCGACCAACGCGCGCCTGGACGCCGTGCCGGCCTACAAGCAGGGCCGCTCCGCCCCGGAGGGCGCCTCGAAGCTCTCCTCCAACGAGTCCCCGCACCCGCCGCTGCCGTCCGTGGTCTCCGCGATCGCCGAGCGGCTCGGATCCATCCACCGCTACCCGCAGATGGCGGCGCCCGAGATCATCGGCCGCCTCTCCGAGCGCTACGGGGTCGACCCCGCGCTCGTCACCGTCGGCGCCGGATCGGTCGAGCTCGCCTCCCAGCTCATCCATGCGACGGCGGGCGAGGGCGACGAGGTCATGTTCGCCTGGCGCTCCTTCGAGGCCTACCCGTCCCTGGTGCGCATCGCGGGCGCGACCCCGGTCATGGTGCCGCTCGACGCCGAGCACCGGCACGACCTCGACGCGATGCTCGCGGCCATCACCGCGCGCACCCGTCTGATCTTCGTGTGCAACCCGAACAACCCCACCGGCACGGTCGTCGGGCCTGCGGAGCTCGAGCGCTTCGTGGCCGCGGTGCCCCGCGACGTGCTCGTCGTGATCGACGAGGCGTACGTGCACTTCGACGGTTCGCCCTACTTCGCCCCGGCGCCCGGCGCGACCGACCCCGAGCGCGGCGCGGGCATCGAGCTGTTCCGCCGCTACCCGCACGTGGCCGTGCTGCACACGTTCTCCAAGGCCTACGGGCTCGCGGGCCTGCGCATCGGCTACGCGATCGCGCCCGCCGAGATCGCCGCGGCCCAGCGCAAGGTCGCCGTGCCCTTCGGCGTCACCGACCTGGCGCAGTCCGCCGCGGTCGCCTCCCTTGATGCGCAGGACGAGCTCGCCCTGCGCATCGCCGAGGTCACCGCGCAGCGCGACCGCCTGCACGACGTGCTCGTCGACGCGGGCTGGCCCGCCGTGCCCTCCGAGGCGAACTTCGTCTGGGTTCCGGCGGGGGAGCGCGCCGCCGAGCTCGACGAGATCCTGCACGCCGGCGCCGTCGTCGCCCGGACCTTCCCCGGCGACGGCGTGCGGATCTCCGCCGGATCCGCCGAGGACATCGACCGCGTCGCGGCAGCCCTCGCTGCCGGCGCGACCCCGAGCTCCGCTCACCCCACCGCTGCCGTTCGCGAGGAGGCGACCGCATGACCACCGAAGTGCCCCTGACCACGACCACCACGAAGGGCCTGCATCCCGGGCTCACCCGCCGGCAGATCTCCATGATGGGGCTCGGCGGCGCGATCGGTGCCGGCCTGTTCGTCGGCTCCGGCCAGGCGATCGGCATCGCAGGGCCCGCAGTGATCGTGTCCTACTTCGTGGCCGGCACGATCGTCGTGCTCGTCATGGCGATGCTCGCCGAGATGGTTGCTGCCAACCCCTCGTCGGGCGCGTTCAGCTCCTATGCGCAGAAGGCCATGGGCCGCAGCGTCGGCAGCGCGGTGGGCTGGCTGTACTGGATCCAGCTCGTCGTCGTGATCGCCGCCGAGGCCACCGGGGCCGCCGGCATCGTCGCGCACCGCTTCCCCGGGCTCCCGGAATGGGCATGGGTGCTGCTGTTCGTGCTCGCCCTCACCGTCGTGAACCTGCTCGGCGTGCGCAACTACGGCCGGTTCGAGTTCTGGTTCGCCGCGATCAAGGTCGCCGCGATCATCGCGTTCCTCGTCGTCGGCGTGCTCGCGATCGTCGGGCTGATCTCCGGCACTCCTGCCACCGGCATCGGCAACCTCGTCGATCACGGCGGCTTCGCGCCGACCGGTATCGCCGGCATCGCGGGAGCCCTGCTGATCGTCGTCTTCGCGTTCGGCGGCACCGAGGTCGTCGCGATCGCGGCGGCCGAGTCGGACGACCCGTCGCGCAACATCAGCCGGATCGTGCGTCAGGTGATGGTGCGGATCCTGGTGTTCTACGTCGGATCCATCTTCGTGATCGTCGCCGTGCTGCCGTGGAACTCCGAGTCCGTGCTGGCCGGCCCCTTCTCCGCCGTGCTGGACACGCTCAAGATCCCCGGCGTGGGGCTCGTGATGGACCTCATCGTCATCGTGGCGCTGCTGTCGGCCATGAACGCCAACATCTACGGCGCCTCGCGCATGGCGTTCTCGCTCGGCGAGCGCGGTCTCGCCCCGCTCGCGCTCACCCGCACGAGCGCCGCCGGCGTGCCCCGCGTGGCCGTGCTGAGCTCGGTCGCGTTCGGGTTCGTCACCGTGATCCTGAACTGGATGTTCCCGAATCAGGTGCTGCCGGCGCTGCTGAACGTGGTCGGATCCACCCTGCTGATCATGTGGACGGCCACCGCGCTCGCGCAGTTCATCCTGCGCCGACGCGCCGACGCCGACGGCACGCCGCTGCCGATGCGCATGTGGGGTTTCCCGTGGCTCTCGATCGTGACGCTCGTGCTGCTGGGTGCCGTGATCGTGCTCACCATGTTCGACCCCGACGCGCGCACGCAGCTCCTGCTCACGATCGGGCTCACCGTCGTGCTGCTCCTGGTGGCGCGCCTCACCCGCGGGCTCTCGCGTCCCGGAGTGCTCAAGGACTCCGCCGACGAGGTGTTCCGGAGCTGACGATGCGCATCGATGCCCTCGACGCGGCCCTGATCCGGCTGCTCACCGACACGCCGCAGCTGCCCGTGCTGGAATGCGCGCGGCGGCTCGGCGTGGCCCGCGGCACCGTCACCAGCCGTCTCGCGCGGCTGCACGAGAACGGCGTGATCGAGGGCATCGTGCCGCGCATCGACCCGCGAGGGTTCGGGTACGCGCTCACCGCATTCTGCCAGGTGGAGATCGACCAGAAGGTCGGCCACGACGACGTCGCGGAGGCGCTCGCGTCGGCGATCCCCGAGGTCGTGGACATGTACACGGTCACCGGGGCGAGTGACATGCAGCTGCGCCTCGTCGCGCACAGCGCAGAGCAGCTGCAGGAGGTGCTCGACCGTATCGCCCTGGTGCCCGGCGTCGCCCGCACCGCGAGCTCGATCGCGATGCGCACGCACCTCAGCGGCCGCGTGCTGCCCCTCGTGGAGCACGCGGCCCGCGGCTGAGCCTCGCGCGGCGGAGCGTCTTCCGCGGCCGGCCTCGGCCTACTCGTCGTTCCCGGTCCAGCCCTTGTGGCGGAACCACCACCACATCAGGCCGGCCGACAGCGCCATGGAGCCGAGCCCGAGCAGGAGGAACGACCAGGGCCCGGTGAACACATGCGTCACGGCGAAGTCGAAGTTCATGCCGAAGAAGCCCGTGAGGAAGGTCAGGGGCAGGAAGATCGATGCGATGATCGCGAGCTGCTTCGACGTCTCGCCCTGCCGGTTCGCGACCGTGGAGAGGTAGAGGTCGGTGCAACCTGACACCATCTCGCGATAGCCGTCGATGTCGTCCGTGATCCGGATGAGGTGGTCGTAGATGTCGCGGAAGTGGTCGTGGCTGTCGGCTTCCAGCCCGGCCAGGTCCGTGATGACCTCGGCCTGCCGGGCGAACAGATCCCGCATCGGGACGACGGCTCTGCGCAGCTTCAGCAACAGGCGCTTGAGGCCGAACGTCTGCTGCAGCTCCTTGCGGCCGCCGCCGGCGACGATCGAGTCCTCGAGGTCGTTGATCTCCTCGTCGAGGTCGCTGAGGAGCGGGAAGTAGCTGTCCACGATCACGTCGATGATCTTGTAGACGTAGTAGCGCTCGGTCTTGGGCGCCGACGAGTTCTGCAGCAGCGCACGCACCTGGCGCAGATCCCGGGAGCGCTCGGAGTGCACCGTGACGATGAAATCGCCGCTGAGGTGGCAGTGCACCTCCTCCAGCGGGTGGTCGTTCTCGTCCTCGGGGTGCACCTCGACGGCGCCCTGCAGCACGAGCAGCGCCCCGTCGCCGTAGACGTCCAGCTTGGGGCGCTGCCCCATGCGCTGGGTGTCCTCGATCGAGAGCGGATGCCAGCCGAGCAGAGTGCCGAGCCGCTGGATCTCCTCTTCGGAGGGCGAGACCAGGTCGAGCCAGAAGAACTCGCCCTGTCTGCGCAGCTCTGCGATCAGGGATTCGTCGACGGTGTCCAGAGTGCGCATGTCAGATCCAGGTGATCATCCAGTTGTGCGCCTGCCAGAACCACCACGGCACGGGCAGGCCGATCCAGAGCGGGTAGAAGAACGCGCTCAGCAGCACGATCAGCACCAGGATGACCACCACCGTGCGTTGTCCGGACTGCCTGCGGTGCCTCGGATCGCTCCGCCGCCCGGCGATGTCGCGCAGCGCGAGCGCGAGCGCGAGGATCAGGAAGGGCGCCATCACCACCGTGTAGAACTGGAAGATCGTGCGCTCGGGGAAGGCCAGCCAGGGCAGGTAGGTCGCGGCGAGTCCCACCAGGGGGATCGCGTAGCTCCACGGCATGGGCGAGCGCAGCACCAGTCCGCGCACGAACCGCACCAGCAGGTAGACCGCGGCGGCGACCCCCAGGTACCAGATCAGCGGATTCGGGATCGAGGTGATCGTGCCGATGCAGTGGTCCGTGCCGAAGCACGGCGCATTCTGCCCGCCCACCCAGAACGCGGTGGGACGGACCAGCAGCGGCCACTGCCACGCGGGGCTCGCATAGGGGTGCGAGGACGTCAGCCCGACGTGGAACGCCAGGATGTCGGAGTGGTACTTGACCCACGAGGTGAGCACGTTGTCGGTGATCTGGCGGTCGTAGCCGCCCGTAGTGAGGAACCAGCCGCTCCATGACGCGACGTACACGGCCGCGGCGACCGGTACGAGCAGCACGAAGCTCGCGAGGCCCTGCCGGAGGACGGCGTCGGTGGGCCACAGGGCGACCCCCGCGCGGCGGCGGGCGAGCGCGTCGGTCACGACCAGGTAGATCCCCGCAGCGGCGAGCACGTAGGCGCCGGACCACTTCACCGAGGTCGCAGCTCCCAGGGCGACGCCCGCCGCGATCACCCACGGCCGGCGCCAGAACACGCGCCCCCACAGCGTCGGGTCATCGCCGCGCTCGTGGGAGGCGCGGTCCTCGAGCCGCGGCATCGTCTGCCGCCGGTCGTATACGAGGAACAGGATCCCGAGCACGATGAAGAAGGTGAGGATCCCGTCCAGCAGCCCGATCCGGCTCAGGACGATGCCGAGGCCGTCGACGGCCATGAGCAGGCCGGCGATGCTGGCGACCGTGGTCGAGCGGGTGAGGGCCTTGGCGAGCAGGTAGACGACGAGCACGGTGAGCGTGCCGATGATCGCCGTCGAGACGCGCCAGCCGAAGCTGGATCCGGGCCCGAACGCGGCGATGCCGAGCGCGATCAGCCACTTGCCGAGGGGCGGGTGCACCACGAATGACGCGGTGTCCTCGAGCGCGCTCGTGTCGCCCTTCGCGAACATCTCGTTTGCGCCGGTGCGCCAGGATCCTTCGTACCCCTGCACCCACAGCGACCAGGCGTCCTTGACGTAGTAGGTCTCGTCGAACACGATCGTGTGCGGATGCCCGAGCCCCACGACGCGCAGCACGGCGGCGAGCAGGGTGATGAGGGTCGGCGCGAGCCAGGACACCAGGCGGAGCCGGGCCGGATCCCCGAGCCAGGCGTCCCGCAGTCGCTCCCAGGCAGTGGGGCGGCCGTCGATGCGAGCGTCGAGGCCGGGCAGCAGAGGCGCGGTCACCCGCTCAGCCTATGCTGGGGCGGGTGATCATCCTCGCGGCCACTCCGATCGGAAATCTGGGCGACGCATCCCGCCGCCTCATCGAGGTGCTGGAGGACGCCACGATCATCGCGGCGGAGGACACCCGCACCACCCAGCGGCTGCTGAAGGGGCTCGGGATCGCGAACCGCCCCCGTCTCATCGCGCTGCACGACCACAACGAGAAGGCCAAGGCCGCGGAGCTGGCCGAGGCGGCCGAGACCGAGGATCTCGTGGTGCTCAGCGACGCCGGCATGCCCACCGTGAGCGATCCCGGATACGGGCTGGTCGCGGCGGCTGCGGAGCGCGGCGTCACCGTGACCGTCATCCCCGGCCCGAGTGCGGTCGTCACGGCGCTCGCCGTGTCGGGCCTGCCCACCGACCGGTTCACGTTCGAGGGCTTCCTGCCGCGCAAGCCGGGGGAGCGGCGCTCTGCGCTGACGGCGCTCGCCGGCGAGCCCCGCACGATGGTCTTCTTCGAGTCGCCGTCACGCCTCGCAGCGGCCCTGGGCGACATGGCGTCGGCCTTCGGCGCTTCTCGGCGCGTGGCGGTGTGCCGCGAGCTCACGAAGCTGTACGAGGAGGTGCGCCGCGGTGGCGCCGCCGAGCTCGCCGCATGGGCGGAGCAGGGCGTCAAGGGCGAGATCGTCGTGGTGGTGGAGGGCGCCGCGCCCCGTGCGGTCTCGCCGGAGGACGCCCTGGCCCAGGTGCAGGCGCTCGTCGCCTCGGGCGTGCGCCTCAAGGACGCCTGCACCGAGGTCGCCGCGGCCACGGGCCTCGGCTCCCGGGAGCTGTACCAGGCGGCGCTCGCCGCACGGTGAGTCGGGCGCTGAGAGAACGTCCGCCGCGCGCTGGGGTGGCGCTCACCGTGCGCTGAGGCGGCTGCCGGGGCACCCCGTGCTCCCGATGCCGGCCGGACCGAACGCTTCGCGCGGAGATGTGCGACATCGTCGGACGTATCCGCGGATCCGGTCCGACGATGTTGCACATCTCCGCGCATGCGTTGCCGCCGACCGCGTCCGGCGGACCCTGCGACGCGTTCGCGATGCGAGAACCCGAAGGCGCTGCGACTCACCGCAGCGCCTCCAGGCCTCGACCGGCGAACGGGTCAGCGCGAGTGCGACCGGATCCCTCGCTGCGGATCCGGCACGGCCGGATCCGCAGGGGGGCGGAAGACCAGTGGCACGGGCACGCTGATCGTCGGCGGTAGCGTCAGCGCAGCGGGGGTGAGCGTCGCGCTCATCGCCGTTCAGCCGTTCTCGTCGCGTGCCGGTGTGGTCGCCGGCGGCACGGTGTCGACCACCGTCGTGGACATCGCGGTCAGAGTGGTCTGCTCCTCGCCGGCCGACACGGTGCCCGCAGGATAGAACCGACGTTCGCCGATGACCTGCCCCGAGCTCGGGTCGATGATGATCTCCTGGCGCTCCCCGGCGCGCTGCGGTTCCTCCCGTCCGATGGCCACGCCGACCTGACCGTCGAGGTTCGCGACACCGTCGGTCGACGTCGTGCCGGGGATCAGCGCGAGTGCCTCGAACAGGCGCGCGCGCACGACCGCAGGCACCGGATAGGTGCGCAGCAGATCCGTGATCCGGACGAAATCGTCCTCGTCGTGGCTCGCCGACCCGCCCTGGTACTGCGCGTGGAAGTAGGCGAGCGTCTCGGCGGCGGATCCGATCGGGATCGCGCTCAGATCCTGAGATGCCCAGGCGCCGCCGTAGAACCGGCCCTCCGGAGCGTGGATCGTCTCCGTGGTGAAGCCGCCGTCGCCCGTCTCGCCGTGCTCCCAGTCCCTATACAGCGCCCAGTCGGCGCCCGCGTCGGAGGGGATGTAGACATCGATGTTCTGAATGTTGGAAGGCATCCGCGTGGTCGTCCCGTCGGCCGCGCCCTGGTGGCTGGCCCAGTCCGCGCGGATGTGGAACTTCACGTACTGCCCTGGCGCCGCCTTGGGATCGCTGTAGGTGATCGCCTCGGCGGCCGCCTTGCGCAACACGATCGCCGCGGCGCTCGCCGATTGCGGATGCGGCGGGGCGAGCACGCCGCCCACGACGACCGCCGTCGCGACGGCGGCGGCGGCGGTGAGGCCGATGGCGGCCCAGCGGACCGAGTGCCGCCGGCGCTCGCGCGGGGGACGGTTCGTCGCGGCTTTCTTCTTAGCCGAGTGCATGGCGGTCTCGAGGTTCAGATACGCGGGAGCGAGTCGAGCCGCGTCGGGCTCGGCGATATCGTCACGCAGACTGCGGAGCAAGGTCAGGTCGTCCATTTTCACCCTCCTCAGGTGTGGAGCGGAGCAGGCGCCGGGCGCGGTTGAGTCGTGACTTCACCGTGCCGACGGGGATGTGCAGGGCTTCGGCGATCTCGTCGTACGAGAGCTCGGCCCAGGCGAACAGCAGCAGGCAGTCGCGGTCCCCGGCGGAGAGCCGGCGGATCCTCCCCGCCAGCCGGGCGACCTCGCGCTGAGCGTCCAGCGCGTCGTCCGAGTCGACGGCGGCGGCTTCTGCCTCCGGCACGCTGCGCTCCATCGCCCGCAGCACGCGCGCGGTGGCGATGCGGTGGCGGTGGATGAGGTTCGTCGCGATGCCGAACAGCCAGGGTCGGGCATCCTCCCGTGCGGGGTCGAACCGTGCGCGGCGCTGGAACGCGATCAGGAAGGTCTCGCTCGTGACGTCGTCGGCGACGGCGTCACCGGCCCGCCGGGCCGCATAGCGATGCACCGCTCCTGCGTACCGGTGGAAGATCTCGCCGAAGGCCGACGGATCCGTCACCGATCTCGCGATCACCGTGTTGTCGTTGTTCACATCCTGTATTCCTCGGAGGGGCGGATTGTGTTCACGATTCTCCCGGGTTCGGGCGCGCCGGAGTGGCGAAGGCGCCATCGGCGGCGGTGCTCGGGCAGGATGCTCGACGTGGATGACGACGAGGTGGCGGCCGCCTACGACGCGCGTGCGGCGGAGTACATCGCGCTGATCGGGAGCCTCGACCAGATGGAGCATGCCGACATCGCGCTCATCGAGCGCTGGCGGGATGAGACTCCCGGCAGGTTGCTCGATGCCGGGTGCGGTCCTGGGCTGTGGACGGCGCTCCTGGGGAACCCGAATCCGAACCAGGACCCCGCGTCGGCCCCGGCCCATCACCGCGCGGCAGGTCGCGAGGTCGTCGGCGCCGACGTGTCGGGCGCGTTCCTCGCGGCGGCCCGCGCGCGGCATCCCGCGCTGCGGTTCGAGACCGCCTCGATGCGCGACCTGCCGTTCCCCGATGGCTCCTTCGGCGGAATCCTCGCCTGGTACTCGCTGATCCACCTGCTACCGGGCGAGCTGCCCGAGGTGTTCGGCGAGCTCGCCCGGGTGCTCGCGGACGGTGGCCGGATCCTGATCGGCTACTTCGACGGCCCGCCGGGCGAGCCGTTCGCGCACGCCGTCGCCCCGGCGTACTACTGGTCGTCGGATGCGCTCACTCCGCTTCTTGAGGATGCGGGGTTCTCCGTGACCCACGCCGAGCGCCGCGAACGCGAGCCCGGCTCCGTCGGCAGCGTACGCCCGCACGGCGCGATCATCGCTGAGCGAGGTGCGAGCGCCTTGGCCGGAGATGAGCAATTGCCGTGGACGTGATCGCGGAATGGATCCGCAGAACGCGAACGTCTCCGAAGAACGCGAACGTCTCCGAAGAAGGCGCATGACGCAGAGTCGCGAGGGCCGGAAGCCCGCCCGCCGTCATCGTCCGAACCGGCCCTCGCATCCCGCCTAGAATCGAACGCATGCCCGCAGGCGAGTCCTTCTACATCACCACGCCGATCTACTACCCATCGGACGTGCCCCACATCGGGCACGGCTACACCAGCGTCGCCGTGGACACCCTCGCGCGCTGGCACCGTCAGTCGGGTGACGACACCTGGATGCTCACCGGCACCGACGAGCACGGCCAGAAGATGCTGCGCGCGGCGGCGGCGAACGGCGTGACCCCGCAGGAGTGGGTGGACAAGCTCGTCAGCGAGAGCTGGTTCCCGCTGCTGACGACCCTCGACGTCGCGAACGACGACTTCATCCGCACCACGCAGGAGCGGCACGAGACCAACGTCCAGGTCTTCTTCCAGAAGCTCTACGACGCGGGCTACATCTACGCCGGCGAGTACGAGGCGCTGTACTGCGTGGGCTGTGAGGAGTTCAAACCCGAGTCCGAGATCGTCGACGGCACCGGCCCCTTCGAGGGCCTCAAGGTCTGCGCGATCCACTCCAAGCCGCTCGAGCTGCTGCAGGAGAAGAACTACTTCTTCAAGCTCAGCGAGTTCCAGGACCGCCTGCTCGAGCTGTACAAGACCGAGCCCGACTTCGTGCGCCCGGATTCGGCGCGCAACGAGGTGGTCTCGTTCGTCTCGCAGGGCCTCAAGGACCTCTCCATCTCGCGCTCCACGTTCGACTGGGGCATCCCGCTGCCCTGGGACACCTCGCACGTCATCTACGTGTGGGTCGACGCGCTGCTGAACTACGTCACCGCGGTCGGCTACGGATCCGATGAGGCGACGTTCGATCGCCGCTGGCCCGCGTACCACGTCGTGGGCAAGGACATCCTGCGCTTCCACGCCGTCATCTGGCCTGCCATGCTCATGGCCGCGGGCCTCGAGGTCCCGAAGGGCGTGTTCGCGCACGGCTGGCTGCTCGTCGGCGGCGAGAAGATGTCGAAGTCGAAGCTCACCGGCATCGCGCCGACCGAGATCACCGACGTCTTCGGATCCGACGCGTACCGGTTCTACTTCCTCTCCGCGATCGCCTTCGGGCAGGACGGATCCTTCTCCTGGGAGGACCTGTCGGCGCGCTACCAGGCCGAACTCGCGAACGGCTTCGGCAACCTGGCCTCGCGCACGATCGCGATGATCGAGCGCTACTTCGACGGCGTCGTGCCGACCGCGGGGGAGTACACCGCGCAGGATCTCGCGATCCAGCAGCTCGTCGCCAAGGCCGCGGCCGATGCCGATGCCGCCGTCGAGCGGTTCCGCATCGACGAGGCGATCGCCGATGTGTGGACGATCGTCGACGCGCTCAACGGCTACATCACCGAGAACGAGCCCTGGGCGCTCGCCAAGGACGAGGAGCAGCGCGAGCGCCTCGGCACGGTGCTGTACACCTGCGCGGAGGGACTGCGCGCGCTCGCCGTGCTGCTGTCGCCGGTGATGCCGCAGTCGACCGCGAAGCTCTGGGGTTCCCTCGGTGCGGAGGGCGGCCTCGGCGCGCTCGCCGCGCAGCCGCTGCGCGACGCCGGACGCTGGGGGCAGCTGCCCGCCGGCACCGTCGTGCAGACGCTCGCACCGCTGTTCCCGCGCATCGAGGCCACGGCCTGACCGCATGACCGAGACGCCGGACACCTACGTGCGCGAGCGTGCGACGGAGGGGCGCAAGGACCTGCGCTACCCCTCGGCGCCCGAGCCGCTCGCCGTGCCGGTGTATGACAACCACTGCCACCTCGAGATCGCCGATGGCGAGGTGGGGCTGTCGCTCGCGGAGCAGTTGGACCGGGCGCAGTCCGTCGGGATCGTCGGTGTCGTGCAGGCCTCCGGCGACATCGAGTCGTCGCGCTGGGCCGTCGACGCGGCGGAGGCGGATCCGCGCGTGCTCGCCGCCGTCGCGATCCACCCGAACGACGCCCCGACGTACGCCGAGGCGGGACGCCTGGACGATGCGATCGCGGTGATCGACGAGCTGGCCGCCCGTCCGCGCACCAGGGCGATCGGCGAGACCGGACTGGACTACTTCCGCACGGAGGAGCCGGGGCGCGTCGCCCAGCACGCATCCTTCGAAGCGCATATCGCGCTCGCGAAGAAGCACGGGATCGCGATGCAGATCCACGACAGGGACGCCCACGACGACGTGCTAGAGACGCTGCGCCGGGTCGGCGCCCCGGATCGCACGGTGTTCCACTGCTTCTCGGGCGACGAGGCGATGGCGCGGATCTGCGCCGACGCCGGGTACTACCTCTCGTTCGCGGGCAACGTGACGTTCAAGAACGCGCAGAACCTGCGCGACGCACTCGCGGTGACGCCGCGGGAGCGGATCCTCATCGAGACGGATGCCCCGTTCCTCACGCCGGTGCCGTTGCGCGGGCGCCCGAACGCGCCCTATCTGATCCCGATCACGCTGCGCTTCATGGCCGCCGAGCTGGGGCTCGACGTCGACGAGCTCAGCGCGCAGATCGCCGCGAACACGCTCGAGGTCTACGGCTCGTTCGCCTGAACCTCGTCGAGCACGGGGCGCGCGGAGACGATCTGGGAGATCGGACGCCAGACGAACAGCAGGGTGAGCGCCGCGCCCGCGAAGGCGAACCACCACGGGGCGGTGAGGCCCCAGGCTTGCGCGATCACGCCGCCCAGCGCCTGCCCGATGACCATGCCGCCGAACACGCCGACGGAGTTCACCGACGACACCCGGCCCTGCAGCTCATGCGGCACGAGCCGCTGCCGCACGGTCGTCGAGATCGTGCCCCAGACGAAGGCGTAGAACCCGAACACGACCATGATCAGCAGCGCGATCCATCCCTGCGCGGTCAGGGCGAAAGCCAGGTGCATGACCACTTCGAGCGAGAGGCAGACGCGCATCATGGCGGCGAACGACACGTGACGCTCCAGCCAGCCGAAGCTCACCGTCGCGAGCAGTCCGCCCGCAGCCGATGCCGTCGTCAGCATCCCGTAACCGACCGCGCCCATGTGCAGGTGCTCGGTCGCATAGAGCACGAGCACGCCCCACGGCGCCGCCCAGGTCACGTTGAACAGCAGGATGATGAGCACGAGCATCCGCACCGGAGGGTTCCGCCACAGCCAGCGCAGGCCTTCCGCGATGTCGGTGTGCACTTTCGCGGCGCCAGGGACAGGTGCGGTCGCCTCGGTCCCCGACCCGCTCGCCGCGCGCGGCGGCACCGGTGTGCGTGCGATGCGCGAGATCAGCACGACCGCGAGGCCCACGCACACGGCCTCCAGCAGGAAGGGCCACGCGTGCCCCGCGGCGAACAGGAACGCGCCGAGCGGAGGACCCGCGAACTGGTTCGCGACGAGGAACCCCGCTTGCAGGCGCGCGTTGCCGAGGCCGAGGTCCGCCGGCTTCAGGAGCATCGGCAGCAACGTGGATCCCGCGGTGTCGACGAACACCTCCGCGGTGCCGTAGAGGAACGCCGCAGCGAGCACGATCCAGATGTTCGCCACGCCGGTGACCAGGAACGCGCACAGTGCGAGCAGCACCAGCCCGCGCGCGGCGTTCGCGACCATGACGAGCCGGCGGCGGTCGAACCGGTCGGCGATCGCGCCCGCATGCAGGCCGAACACCAGCCAGGGCAGGAACTGCAGGATGGCACCGGCTGCGACGAGGATCGGCGACGAGGTCATCGACGCGATCAGCAGGGGAGCGGCGGCCAGTGCCACGCCGTCGCCGACGTTGCTCGTCCAACTCGAGGCGAGCAGCCAGCGGAAATCCCTGCCCATGCGCCGAGGCGCGACGAGTTCACCGATCCGGGGCATCCGAGAAGACTATCGACCGTAGGGGACAATGGTCAGATGACCGTCTCTCTGCTCGGCGCCGCCGACATCCGCCGGCTCGCGGCCGAACTCGATGTGACGCCCACCAAGAAGCTCGGCCAGAACTTCGTCGTCGATGCGAACACGGTGCGCAAGATCGTCCAGGCCGCCGACGTGCGGCCCTCCGAGCGGGTGGTGGAGATCGGGCCGGGCCTCGGATCCCTCACCCTCGCGATCCTCGAGACGGGCGCGAGCGTCACGGCCGTCGAGATCGACCACCGCCTCGCCGCACGCCTGCCGCAGACCGCCGTCGAACGCGGCGTGCCCGAGGGGGCGCTGACCGTGGTCGATGCCGACGCGATGCGCGTGACCGCACTGCCGGGGGAGCCGACGGTGCTCGTCGCGAACCTGCCGTACAACGTGTCCGTGCCGGTGCTGCTGCACTTCCTCGAGACCTTCCCCTACCTCGAGCGCGGCGTCGTGATGGTGCAGGCGGAGGTCGCCGAGCGCCTCGCGGCGAAGCCCGGCTCGAAGATCTACGGCACGCCGAGCGTCAAGGCCGCCTGGTACGGGCCGTGGAAGCTCAGCGGCACGGTGTCGCGCCAGGTGTTCTGGCCGGTGCCGAACGTCGACAGCCTGCTGGTCGGGTTCCACCGGGATCCGCAGCCGCGCGGATCCGAGGAGGAGCGCCTGCGCACGTTCGCGATCGTCGACGCCGCGTTCAACCAGCGCCGCAAGATGCTGCGCCAGGCGCTGTCCGGGATCTTCGGCAGCTCCGCCGAGGCGTCCGCCGTGCTGGAGTCCGCGGGGGTCGCGCCGACCGCGCGCGGCGAGGACCTCACGGTCGATGACTACCACCGCATCGCGCTGGCGGCCCCGATCGTCTGATCGCCGTGGACCCCGACCCTGATGCGGGTGCGTAACCCGAGAGGTCGGCCAGGGCGGAGTTCAGACCGGCCGGCGCGCGGGGCGCGCGGTCACCGGGGAGAAGCCCGCTGCGCTCCCCGCTGCACGGCTGAGCGGTCCGCCGGACCTCCGGTGCGCGCAGGCGGTGCTTCGTCAGGCCGTCCGTATAGAGGTGTGGATCTACCTGGCGGCGGGCGCGCTCCTCGGGTTCGAGGGGCTGGAGGCGCTGCTCGGCGCGATGCTCATCGCACCGGAGCTGGTTCCGCTGGTCCTGCTGGCGCTCGCGGTCGTCTGGACGGCGAAGAGGCGCGGTCGCTGGATTCTGAGGCGCATCGCGCTCGCACGACGCCGGCGCAGGGCGCGAGGCGAGCGGGGTTCGGAGGCCTGACAGGCCCCAGTGCTCGGGCGAAGTTGTGCCCTCTCGAGATCGGGTTCCCAAGAGGGCACATTCACTTCGACTGGAGGTACCTTCACGTCGGCCGAGTCCCCAGTCCCGGTCGACTTCTTCAGCTGAGGATTAGACAGTAACACCGGATCGCCTTGTCCCCCAAATGGGGGACAAAAACAAATGCTGAGAGTTTGCCGTGAATGAGTTCGCGGGGCCGGGCGGGAAGCGCTTCGCGCGCATCTCGAGGGCGTGCAACCAGGCGATCACCGACCCGAATGCGAGCCCCTCGAACACGGTGAGAGTGAGCACGCCGGCGATCAGGCAGGCCATGCCGAGGGTCAGGACGATGATCGCACCCATTGCGACGCGGTCCAGGCTCCGGGACAGGCCGCGCAGGTATCGGCGGTGCATGAGCAGCAGTCCCGCCGACGACGCGAGTGCTCCGTTGGCCGCGCGCTCGTGCGCGAAGACGTTGAACGAGAGCGGCAGCATCCCGATCAGGATGAGGCTGAGTCCGAGGGTTGCGATGAGCAGCGGCACGAGCGCGGCGGCGGCTGCCGTCCCCCGGAATCCCGCGGGAGAAGCGCCGCGGAGGCCGCGCATCACCGGCACGGCGGAGAGACCGATCACCGCGCCCGCCAGGACCATTCCGCCGTTGAAGAAGATGCTGGACGCGTCGCCCGTCGCACCCAGCCTGCTGAAGCAGGACAGCCACCAGAGCGGGGCGGAGGCCGTCAAGGCGGCGGAGGGGACACTCGCGCAGAGCACGCCCGCTGCCGTGAGGACGAGCGGTACGCGTCGGTGCCAGCGCATGACGATCCTGTCGCCGCACGCTCGGGCGAATGCACTGGCCGGGTATGGATCCGCACTCGGGCGAGCGTGATCGGACGCGGATCGGGCTCGGTCCGCGGTTGGCGGATCATCTTAGCGAGCCTGCGATGAGACGGCGACCGGCTCGATGATCGGCACGGCGTCGGATCCGGCGGCCGTGTGCCGCGGCCCGTGCATCGCACAGGCGCCGAACAGGGCGGGCGACGCTAACCTGGGACGGTGACCGAGCCGCGCTTCCGCCCTGACGTCCTCGACATCCACCGCCCCTACACCGCTGCGGCGGACCGGTACGAGGGGGCGCATTTCCGGCAGGTCGGATCCTCCGGTCTGTACCTGCCGGCGATCTCGCTCGGGCTGTGGTGGAACTTCGGCGACAACATCCCTCTGGACGATCAGCGGACCCTGCTGCGGCACGCCTTCGACCGGGGCATCACGCATTTCGACCTGGCGAACAACTACGGACCGCCCTACGGATCCGCCGAGAAGAATTTCGGCCGCATCTTCGCGGAGGACTTCCGGCCCTACCGCGACGAGCTGATCATCTCGTCGAAGGCGGGCTGGGACATGTGGCCGGGTCCCTACGGCGATCTCGGCAGCCGCAAGTACATCCTGGCGAGCGCAGAGCAGTCGCTGACCCGGATGGGACTGGACTACGTCGACATCTTCTATTCGCACCGTGTGGACCCCGTCACGCCGGTGGAGGAGACGATCGGTGCACTCGACACCCTGGTCCGCCAGGGCAAGGCCCTGTACGTCGGCATCTCCTCCTACAGCGCGGAGCGCACCGAGGCCGCGATGGACGTCGCCCGCGAGCTCGGCACGCCGCTGGTCATCCATCAGCCGTCCTACTCGATCCTGAACCGCTGGGTCGAGGACGGGCTGACCGAGGCCCTCCGAGAGGAGGGCATGGGAGCGATCGCGTTCACCCCGCTCGCACAGGGACTGCTCACCGACAAGTACCTCGGCGACGGCACGGCCGCGCGCGCGCAGAAGCGCGGCTCCCTGCCCGACAAGCCGCTCAGTGACGAGGGCCTGGCGATCCTGCGCGCGCTCAACGAGCTCGCGCGCGAGCGCGGGCAGAGCCTCGCCCAGCTGGCGCTGCAATGGGTGCTCCGCGACGGCGTCGTGGCCTCGGCGCTCATCGGCGCCTCGCGTCCGGCGCAGCTCGATGAGAACCTCGCCGCTCTCGACGCGCCCGAGCTCACCGCCGCGGAGATCGCTCGCATCGACGCCATCGCGGGGGCGGGCCTCGACGTGAACCTGTGGTCGGTCTCGTCGGAACTGTGAGCCGATGAGCATCGCGGAGGAGCAGGCGGACGAACAGCCGGTGCAGCGCGTGCACGTGCGCGCGCCGGGCAAGGTCAACCTCTTCCTCGGCGTCGGGGATCTCGACGCCGACGGCTATCACGAGCTCTCCACGGTCTTCCAGGCGGTCTCGCTCTACGAGGACGTGATCGCGACCCCCGCGGACGGCTTCACACTCTCCGTCTCCGGCGTGGCTGATCCGTCCACGGTCCCGCTCGACGACCGCAACCTCGCGATGCGCGCGGCCAAGGTGCTCGCCGCGGCCACCGGCTACGAGGGCGGCGTGCACCTGGACGTGCACAAGAGCGTGCCCGTCGCCGGCGGGATGGGCGGAGGGTCCGCCGACGCCGCGGCGGCACTCGTCGCCTGCAACGAGCTGTGGCGCACGGGCCTCGACCACGGACGTCTGCACGAGCTCGCCGCGCGGCTCGGCGCCGACGTGCCCTTCT
Organism: Microbacterium sp. NPDC056052; assembly: GCF_042266785.1. NCBI lineage: Bacteria > Bacillati > Actinomycetota > Actinomycetes > Micrococcales > Microbacteriaceae > Microbacterium > Microbacterium sp. NPDC056052. Next base: position 222,774 of record NZ_JBHJWV010000007.1, on the reverse strand, counting down.
CGCTCATGGGCGGCACCGCCGTCGGATCAGGGCGCGGCGATGTGCTGACGCCCGCGCTGTCCCGCGGCCGGTACGAATGGGTGCTGCTCCTCGACGACGAGGGCCTGTCCACACCCGCGGTGTACCGCGCGTTCGACATGGTGATGGCGGAGGACCTGAAGAGCGACCCGGAGCGGCACGCCCAGCACCGCCGCCTGGACCCCGTGCAGGTGCCCCCGTCGTTCTTCGAGGCGCTGCTCTCCGGGGAGGCGTTCGAACTCGGGCAGAGCCTGCGCAATCAGCTGGAGGCCGGATCCTTCCGGCTGCGCCCGCAGCTCGAGGAGACCATCGCTGCGGTGGTCGGCGAGGGCGGGGGGCCGGTCGTCGGAGGCATCGTGTCGGGCTCGGGTCCGACCCTCGCGTTTCTCTGCGAGACGGCCGAGGGTGCGGACGGCACCGCCGAGCGGCTGCGCGGACGGGGCCGCACGGCGTTGCGGGCGCACGGTCCGGTGCGCGGTGCGCACGTCGTCGTCGCCGATATCTGAGGCGTACCGGGCTATCGCACGGATCGGATCGGCAGGACCGCGAGGCCGCCGATGACCCCGTACACGATCGCGGCGATCAGCAGGGCCGTGTAGTTGTGCCCCGTCCCGCCGATCATGAGTATCGGCACCGCCATCACCGGCACGATGAACTGCGGCAGCTGGTAGGAGAGCGCCACGATGCCGAGATCCTTCCCCGCATCGCGGAAGTGCGGCAGCACCTCGGTCATCATCGCGACATCCACCGAGACGTACGCTCCCTGCGCCGCCCCGACGAGAGCGAGCGCGATCAGGAAGACGGGTTGGTCCGGGGCGAACATCGCGACGACGAGGCCCGCGACGGAGAAGGTGCAGGAGATCCAGATGATCGGCTTGCGCCGGCCGGTCCGATCGGAGATCCAGCCGAACAGGACCGTGGTGACCAGGCCGAACAGCGTGAACACGAGAAGGCTCGTCGCCTGCACAACGGAGGCCTCCTCCTTCGCCACGCCCAGGCGATCCATGATGAAGAACAGCAGGTACGTCGCGACCGAGAAGATCGACATCGTCACGAACATGCGACACAGGAAGGCCCAGAAGAAGTCGGGGTATTCGCGAGGGCTCAGCCAGTAGGTGGTGAGCACATCGCGCCAGCTCCACGGAGCGGGCCGCTCGACGCGCACGATGTCGCGCAGGCGGAAGAACAGCAGCGCCGACAGCAGCGCACCGACCGTGCCCGGCACGAGGAACCAGGCCCACCGCTGGTCGTTCGGCAGCGCTGCCACGATCTGTGAGCCTACGATCAGCGCAAGACTGCCGCCGGCGCTGGCGATCCCCGAGACGCGTGCGCGGATCCGCCCGGGGATCTGGTCGGCCAGCAGGGCGTGCACGGCGGCGTTCGTGGCGCCGAACCCGATCTGCACGATCACCCAGCCCGCCACGATCGCCCACAATCCCGTCGCTCCGGCCAGGACGACGACGCCGACGAGCCCGATGACCGCACCGCCGAGGATCCATGGCCGACGGACGCCGAGGCGCGACATGGTGCGGTCGCTGAACCGGCCGAACAGCGGTGTGATGACGATCACGACCAGGCCGCCGATGGCCGTGGTGATTGACAGGTTCACCTCCTTGGTCGCGTCGTCGAGGAAGGCGAAGGCCTTCGGGATCGCCGCGCTGCCGAGCGTGGACAGCACCAGATTGATGCCGAACCAGCTCAGCACGAACAGCGTCAGGAAGCCACGAGGCTGCGGGGATCCGGCGATCTCCGGGCCGAGCGCGGGAGTGCGGGTACGGGAAGCGGGGGAGGACATCGTCGTCCTTTCGGGTGGAGGGACAGGGTGGATGGACATGGCGGAGGCGCAGAGCGGGTGGGCAGGTGACGAGGCGCGGGGCCGGCGGCGCAGCTCAGCCGGGGACCGCATGCCCGGTGCCGTAGGCCCGCGCGAGTTCGTCTGCGAAGACGTGCTGCCAGTCGCGCGCGCCCTGCCACCGTGCTGTGAGGCCCGGGGTGCCGTGCAGGTGCCCGGCCCCCACATGCACCGTGACCGGTACGCCGGCCGCGCGAAGCAGCTCGCCGTAGGCGAGGCCGCCGTCGCGCAGCGGATCGAACTCGGCCAGCATCAGGAGCGCGGGCGGAAGATCCCGGTGGTCGGCGGCGAGCAGGGGAGACGCCTCGCTGTCAGGAGCCCCGGCGCGGTACAGCTCGGCGACCTCGAGCGCGTCATCCAAGCCGAAGCCGTGGCGGTACTCCGCAGCAGATCGCCCGTATGGCTGCAGCGTCGCCGGGAGCACCTCGAGCGCCTGGTGGTGCACGCGGGTGCCCCCGTCGCGCAACCGCAGCATGGCAGAGGTCGCGATCGCCGCCCCGGCGGAGTTTCCGCCGATCCCGAGACGGTGCGGGTCGACGTCGAACCGGTCGGCGTGGGCGCGCACGTGTCCGAACGCGGCCACGGCGTCGTCGACCGGGGCGGGGAAGGGATGCTCCGGAGCGAGGCGGTACTCGAGCGAGATGATCTGCACGCCCGACCGCAGCGCGAGCGCGGATCCCAGCCGGTCGTTCAGGATCTCGTCGATCGTGCCGCCGACGAACCCTCCGCCATGCAGCCACAGGAGCGAGGGAAAGGGGGGCACCGCCGCGCGGGGGCGGAATCGCCGCGCGCGCAGCGGCCCGGCGCCTCCGGACAGCGCGATGTCGTCGATCAGGACGCCGGGGGCGACGGGGTCGGCGAACTCCGCGGCGAGCCGATCGCTCAGTCGCAGCCCGGCCGCCCGCCGCACGGCGGGATCGGGCGAGGCGAGCCGGGGCAGGCCTGAGGACAGCTCGGCGACCCGCCTCATCCAGTCGCGGACCGCCGCGTCCAGGGGCAGCGTCGCGGGGTCGGCGGGGGCGAAGGCGGTCATGCGGACACCGTGGATGCGGGCGCGGAGTCCAGTGCCGGGTCCGGCTCGCCGTCGTGCAGGGCGCGCAGCCGCGCGATCACCGCACGGCGCGCCTCGGCGGCTCCCGGGATGAATCGGTCCCAGCCGAGCGAGGTGTGCGTCTGGCCGATGTAGCGCACGATGCTCACGGGCACGCCGGCCACCGCGAGCGCCCTCCCATACGCCTCGCCGTCCCCGCGAAGTGGATCCAGCTCCGACGTGCAGATCCATGCGGGGGGCAGTCCGGCGTGCGAGGTGGCGAGAATGGGGGAGGCGAGGGGATTCCTCGCCGTGCGCCCCCGCGGGCCGAGGTACTGGCGCACCAGCAGGCGGCCCATGCGACGCAGGATGACGCCGGGGACGCTCGGTCCGATCCCCCGCATGTCGGCGTGGCCCATGGTGAGATCGACGACCGGGTTCTCCAGAAGCTGCAACCGGATCGGCCGGCACCGGCGTTCGCGGTTCAGCAACGTCGTCGCCGCCGCGAGATTGCCGCCGGACGATGCACCGCCGATGGCGAGGCGCTCCGGCGAGCCGCCGAGCTCCGCGGCGTGCGCGAACACCCACTCCAGTGCGCTCCAGCACTGCTCCGGCTGCGTCGGGAAGCGCGCCTCGGGGGCGCGCGCGTAGTCGGCAGCGACGACGATGATCCCCGCATCCCGCGCGCGCTCGCGGAATCGGGCGTCCCAGGAGACCCAGTCGATGCCGCCGATCGTGAAGCCGCCGCCATAGAAGTACAGCAGCACGGGCAGACCCGCTCCGGGCTCCGCCGGCTCCGGCGTCGGCCAGTAGACGCGCACGCGCACCGCGAGGTGCCCGTCGACCGCGACGCGGTGCTCGGCGGTGGCGACGTCGATCGGTGCGATCCCGAGGGCGGCGCACATCCGGGCATCGTTCTCCTGTGCGACGCGGCGGCGGTCGGCCGCTCGGCGCGGCTCGCGCTGCAGCAGCGGCGCGACGCGCTCCTCGAACGCGGTGACATGGGAATCGACAGCGGGACGACGGTAACCGCGCTTCGGCATGGGTGACCTCCTTGGCATGTGCAACGATTGTCCGCAATCGAAGAACTTCGATGAAAGCCGGATCCGAAGGAGACGGGCATGCGGGCAGGGCCGGGCAGCGTGACCATCTACCATGTCGCCGAGCGCGCAGGCGTCAGCATCTCGACGGTGTCCCTGGTGGTGAATGCCCCGCACCGCGTGAAGCCCGCGACCCGGGAGCGCGTCGTCGCCGCGGCCACGGAGCTCGGCTACCGGATGACGGCGGGACGGCGGGTCGGCGCGATCAGGGTCGCCGTGGCGGCGCCGTTCACGGCCTATCCTTCGTACCTGCGGCGGCTCGCCGGCATGCTGGCGCGTGCCCGCACCGCTGCGGTCGACGTGATCCCGTACGACCTCGCCTCCGCCGCCAGTGCGCCCTCTCCGCTGCTGGATGCGCTGCCGGTGCGCACCGACGTGACGGGGCTGGTGCTCATGGGGGTGCCGCTGGGCGGCGCCGCGCGGCGGGCGAGCAGGGCGGCGCGCATCCCGGTCGTCCACGTCGACGTCGTTCCGCGTGAGCACGCCTCGCTGGACGGTCCTGTCGTGCTCGTGGACGACAGGGAGGGCGGGGCCCAGATCGGTGCGCACCTCGCGGCGCGCGGCCACCGGCGGTTCTGCTTCGTGCACGACGTGCAGCGCTCGCCCGCGTACGTCTCGGCCGGCATGCTGCGCGCCCAGGGGCTGGGGGAGCACGGCGAGGTGATCGGGTTCCCGGTCACGACGGCGGACGATGTGGCGGCGGCTGTACGCCGCGCGGCCGCACAGGGCTGCACGGCGATCGTGGCCGGACATGATCGGCTCGCGGCGGCGGTGCTCGCGGTGACGCGATCCGATCCGGCGCTGCATGCGCTGGCGGTGGTCGGCTACGACGACGGGGACCTCGCGCAGGCGCTCGATCTGACGACCGTGCGCCAGCCGCTCGAGGAGACGGGCCGGACAGGGCTCGAGCTGCTGCTGGGCATCGTGTCATCGGGGCGGCAGTCCGCGGAGATGGTGCGCCTCCGCCCGGAACTCATCGTGCGCGGATCCTCGTCCGCCCCCATAATGGGTAAATCCATGTGACCGTGCACATCGAGGAGGCTCTGCGTGTCGACCTCCTCCGAGCGTGCCCGGATGCCCAGCATCCGCGACGTCGCTCGCTTGGCGGGTGTCTCGCATCAGACGGTCTCCCGCGTGCTGAACGACCACCCCAGCATCCGCCCCGAGACCAAGGAGCGGGTGCTCGACGCCATCCGCGTGCTGGACTACCGGCCCAACATCGCGGCGAGGGCGCTCGCCACCAGTCGGTCGAACACGCTCGGGATCCTGTCCGCGACCACCGGCGAGTTCGGCCCGACATCCTCGATCGCGGCGATCGAGGATGCGGCGCGCGCCGAGCGCTACTCCGTCAGCACCCTGAATCTGCCGGATACCACGCCGGAGGCGATCGGCGCCGCGGTGCGCCAGCTCGTGCGGGAAGCGGTCGACGGGATCGTCGTGCTCGCGCCGCAGGTGCGGGTCTTCAACGTGCTGCGGGGGATGGCCGTGTCAGTGCCGTTCGTCAGCCTGCAGACGGCTTCGGGATCCGACGGCTTCAGTCACTCCGCGGATCAGCTCGCCGGCGCCCGCATGATCACCGAGTACCTGATCCGGCTCGGGCACAGCGACATCCTGCATCTCGCGGGCCCCCAGGACTGGATCGAGGCGGAGTCGCGCATGCGCGGCTATCTGGACGCGATGCGCGATGCCGACCTGCCGACGATTCCACCGATCCGCGGCGACTGGACCGCCGACTTCGGCTACTTCGCAGGCCAGGAGCTCGCCCGCAGGCGGGACTTCACAGCCGTGTTCGCGGCCAACGATCTGATGGCGATCGGCCTCATGCACGGCTTCCGCGACGCGGGCCTGCGGGTGCCGATCGACGTGAGCGTCGTGGGCTTCGACGACATTCCGGTCGCGGCACATGTCGCCCCGCCGCTGACGACCGTGCACCAGGACTTCGCCGAGCTCGGCCGGCGCGCGGTGCGGATCCTGCTCGCACAGCTGCGCGGAGATCAGGTGCCCGCGTTCGGGCCGGTCGTGCCGGTGCTGTGCGGCCGCGAATCCGCGGCGTCACGGTAAGGACACGAATTCGGCTTCGACACTTGACACTGTCGAAGCACACGTGCACGATGTAACCCGATGTGAACGGTAACATTGAACGTAACATCACCGGACCTGGTATCGAAGGAGATCCGTGAGCGAGACGACGACGCTGCCCACCGTGGCCGGACCGATCCTCGAGATGCGTAGCATCACGAAGGAGTTCCCGGGCGTGAAAGCCCTCTCGGACGTGTCGATCACCGTTCGCACCGGAGAGGTGCACGCCATCTGCGGCGAGAACGGCGCCGGCAAGTCCACGCTGATGAAGGTGCTGTCCGGCGTCTACCCGTACGGCAGCTATGACGGCGAGATCCTGCTCTACGGACAGGAGCAGCGCTTCAAGGACATCGCGGCGAGCGAGCATGCCGGAATCGTGATCATTCACCAGGAGCTCGCGCTGATCCCGGAGCTGTCGATCACCGAGAACATCTTCCTCGGCAACGAGATCCGTCGCGGTCCGCGCATCGACTGGACCGCGCAGAAGCAGCGCACGGTCGAGCTGCTCGCCCGCGTCGGCCTCAAGGAAGACCCTGATGTCTCGGTCAAGCACCTCGGTGTCGGAAAGCAGCAGCTCATCGAGATCGCCAAGGCGCTCAACAAGGACGTGAAGCTGCTGATCCTCGACGAGCCCACGGCGGCGCTGAACGAGAACGACTCGCAGCACCTGCTCGACCTGATCCTGGGCCTGAAGGCCAAGGGGATCACGTCGATCATCATCAGCCACAAGCTCAACGAGATCGAGCAGATCGCCGACGAGATCACGATCATCCGCGATGGACGCACGGTCGAGACGCTCGACGTCGGCCGCGGCGAGATCAACGAGGACCGCATCATCCGCGGTATGGTCGGCCGCTCGCTGGAGAGCCGCTATCCCGATCGCACCCCGGAGATCGGGGACGTGTTCTTCGAGGTCAAGGACTGGTGGGTGCGCCACCCGTCGGTCGCCGAGCGCATGGTCGTCAAGGGGTCCAGCATCGAGGTGCGCCGCGGCGAGGTCGTCGGCATCGCCGGGCTCATGGGCGCGGGGCGCACCGAGTTCGCGATGAGCATCTTCGGGCGCTCCTACGGACAGTTCCTCTCCGGCACGATCATCAAGGACGGCAGGGAGATCTCCCTCCCCGACGTCCACAGCGCGATCAGGCACGGCCTCGCCTACGTGAGCGAGGACCGCAAGGTGCTGGGCCTCAACCTGCTCGACACGATCAAGCGCTCGATCGTCTCGGCCAAGCTCTCCAAGATCGCCCGCCACGGCGTCGTCAACGACATCGAGGAGGCGCAGGTCGCGGAGCGCTACCGCAAGTCCCTGCGGATCAAGACCCCGACCGTGGATCAGGGCGTCGGCACGCTCTCCGGCGGCAACCAGCAGAAGGTCGTGCTGGCGAAGTGGATGTTCACGGATCCGGATCTGCTGATCCTGGACGAGCCCACGCGCGGCATCGACGTCGGCGCCAAGTACGAGATCTACGGCATCATCAACGAGCTCGCGGCCCAGGGGAAGGGCGTCATCGTCATCTCCAGCGAGCTGCCAGAGCTGCTCGGCATGTCCGACCGCATCTACACCGTGTTCGAGGGGCGGGTCACCGACTGCCTCCCGGCATCCGAAGCCACCCCGGAGGCGCTCATGCGCAGCATGACCTCCCTCAACCAGAAGGCGTCCGCATGAGCACCACGACCACCCCGACCCCTCCGACGACCACTCCGGCGCCGGACGAGGGCTTCCGCTTCCGCGACATCTCCAAGATGATGGGCGGCGGTCAGTCCACGCTCCGCCAGTTCGGCATCCTCGGCTCTCTGGTCGTGATCATCCTCATCTTCCAGTTCTGGACCGGCGGCCTGACGCTGTCGCCCGGCAACCTGATCAACGTCGTCAACCAGTACTCCTACATCCTGATCCTCGCGATCGGCATGGTGATGGTCATCATCATGGGGCACATCGACCTCTCGGTCGGCTCGGTCGCCGCGTTCGTCGGCATCGTGGTCGCCAAGTCGATGGCGGACTGGCACTTCCCGTGGTGGGGCGCCATCCTGCTGGGCCTGGCGCTCGGCGTGCTGGTCGGAGCCTGGCAGGGCTTCTGGGTCGCGTTCGTGGGCGTCCCGGCGTTCATCGTGACCCTGGCGGGCATGCTGTTCTTCCGTGGCGCGAACCAGTGGGTCGGCCAATCCACGTCCGTCGCGGTCCCCGCGGAGTTCCAGTACATCGGCGCCGGCTACCTGCCCGAGTTGCCGATCGCCGTTCCGTTCAACTTCCTCACCATGCTGCTCGCGCTCCTGGCCGTCGTGTGGGTCGTCGTCTTCGAGGGCTTCCTGCGTCGCTCGCAGCGCAAGGCCGGCACCGACGTGGCCCCGGTCTGGGTGAGCGTCGTCAAGGTCGTCATCCTGTCCGCCCTGATCCTCGTGGCCGGATGGCTGTTCGCGACCGGTCGGCCGGGGACGAGCTTCCCGGTCTCGGGCGTGATCCTGCTGGTCCTGGTGATCGTCTACACGTTCGTCACCCGCAACACCGTGTTCGGCCGCCACCTGTACGCGGTCGGCGGGAACCGCCAGGCCGCGCGCCTGAGCGGTGTGAAGGACCGCTGGACCGACTTCTTCGTGATGATGAACATGTCGGTGCTCGCCTCGGTGGCGGCGATGATCTACGTCGCCCGTGCCACCGCCTCGGGCCCCCAGGACGGCAACGGCTGGGAACTCGACGCGATCGCCGCGGTGTTCATCGGCGGCGCCGCCGTCTCCGGCGGCATCGGCACCGTGATCGGATCCATCATCGGTGGTCTGGTCATGGCCTTCCTCAACAACGGCATGGCCCTCCTCGGGTTCGGTGCCGACGTGGTTTCGATGGTCAAGGGCCTCGTGCTGCTGCTCGCGGTCGCCGTCGACGTCTGGAACAAGCAGCAGGGCCGTCCCTCCCTGACCGGCTTCATCACCCGACGGTTCTCCCGCGCGGAGGAACCGTTCGCCACCACCGCTCCCGGCACCGCGAGCGGCAAGTAAAAGAGGTCCGCGCCGTTCGCGGCACGATCCTGCATTCACCTGAGATGCACATACCAAGAGAGAAAGAGATCCCAATGAAGAAGATCCTCCTTTCGGCGACAGCGGTCGTCGTCGCGGGTGCGTTCGCCCTCACCGGCTGCTCGTCCGAGCGCGGCGGAACCCCCGCCTCGAGCGGCGCCGCAGCGAAGGGTTTCGCCGCCGACGCCAAGATCGGTGTCGCCCTGCCGGACAAGACCAGTGAGAACTGGGTGCTCGCGGGCAAGCTGTTCACCGACGGCCTGACCAAGGCGGGCTTCAAGCCCGACGTGCAGTACGCGCCGGCCAGCAACACGGTCGCCGAGCAGCAGAACCAGATCCAGGCCATGGTCACCGGCGGTGCGAAGGTCATCATCATCGGGGCGAAGGACGGCAAGCAGCTGTCCACCCAGGTCAAGGCCGCGCACGACGCCGGCGCGACCGTCATCGCCTACGACCGCCTGATCGAGAACACCGACGCCGTGGACTACTACGTCGCGTTCGATAACTTCAAGGTCGGCCAGCTGCAGGGCCAGGCACTGCTCGACGGCCTCGCCAAGCGCGCGGGCCACCCGGCGCCGTACAACATCGAGCTGTTCTCCGGATCCGCGGACGACGCCAACTCGGCGGTCTTCTTCAAGGGTGCGATGGACGTGCTCGAGCCGAAGATCAAGGACGGCACGCTCAAGGTCGTCTCGGGTCAGACCGAGATCACCCAGACGGCGACCGACGGCTGGAAGGCGGAGAACGCGCAGCGCCGCATGGACTCGCTGCTCACCTCCAGCTACAGCTCGGCGGCGCTCGACGGCGTGCTGAGCCCGAACGACACCCTCGCCCGCGCGATCATCACCTCGGTGCAGCAGGCCGGCAAGACCGTCCCGGTGGTCACCGGTCAGGACTCCGAGGTCGAGTCCGTGAAGTCGATCATGGAGGGCGTGCAGTACTCCACGATCAACAAGGACACCACGCTGCTCGTCGCCCAGGCGATCAAGATGGCGCAGGAGCTGCAGAAGGGCGACAAGGCCGACGTCAACGACACCAAGTCGTACAACAACGGCGTCAAGGTCGTCCCGTCGTTCCTGCTCGCACCGGTCATCGTGACCAAGGACAACGCCGCCGAGGCGTACGCCAACGTCCCGAACCTGCTCGAGGTCGTGAAGTCCTACAAGTAAGCACGAATCCCCGAAGGGCCGCGCGGACGCATCCGCGCGGCCCTTCGCCGCATGCGTGCGGCGCTTCATCGTCTGCGCCGCGAGGGCGGCTCCGACTAGACTGGGCGGCGGATCGACGTCGCTCCACCACCCCACTTCCCTCTTGAACAAGGAGCACTCTGTGGCACTGATCGAGGCTGTAGGCGCACGCGAGATTCTCGACTCCCGTGGCAACCCGACCGTCGAGGTGGAGGTGCTCCTCGACGACGGCATCGTGCAGCGCGCCGCCGTCCCGTCCGGTGCGTCCACCGGTGCGTTCGAGGCGTACGAGCTGCGCGACGGCGACAAGAGCCGTTACGGCGGCAAGGGCGTCCTGAAGGCCGTCGAGGCGGTCATCGACGAGCTGGGTCCCGCGATCGAGGGCGTCGAGGCGAGCGAGCAGCGCGTGATCGACGAGATCCTCATCGAGGTCGACGGCACCGAGAACAAGAGCCGGGTGGGGGCGAACGCGATCCTGGGCGTGAGCCTCGCGGTCGCCAAGGCCGCCGCCGACTCGGCCGACCTGCCGCTGTTCCGCTACCTGGGCGGCCCCAACGCGCACCTGCTGCCCGTGCCGCTGTTCAACGTCATCAACGGCGGCTCGCACGCCGACAACGGCATCGACATGCAGGAGTTCTTCCTCGCTCCGATCGGCGCCGACAGCTTCTCCGAGGCGCTGCGCTGGGGCACCGAGGTCTACCACGTGCTCAAGGGCGAGCTCAAGGCCGCCGGCTTCGCCACCGGTCTCGGCGACGAGGGCGGCTTCGCCCCCGACCTGCCCAGCAACCGCGAGGGCCTGGAGTTCCTGGTCAAGGCGATCGAGAAGGCCGGCTTCACGCCGGGCACCGACATCGCGCTGGGCCTCGACGCCGCCGCCACCGAGTTCTACAACGAGGGCGTGTACCGCCTCGACAACAAGGACTGGGACGCCGCGTCGCTCACCGACTACTACGTGGGCCTGGTCAAGGACTTCCCGATCGTCACGATCGAGGACGCCCTCGCCGAGGACGACTGGGACGGCTGGAAGGCTCTCACGGAGAAGCTCGGATCCCAGATCCAGCTGGTCGGCGACGACCTGTTCGTGACCAACCCGGAGCGCCTGCAGAAGGGCATCGACCTCGGCGTCGCGAACTCGCTGCTGGTCAAGGTGAACCAGATCGGCACGCTGTCCGAGACCCTCGACGCGATCAACCTCGCGCACCGCTCCGGCTACACCACGATGCTCTCGCACCGCTCCGGTGAGACCGAGGACACCACGATCGCCGACCTCGTCGTCGCTGTGAACTCGGGCCAGATCAAGAGCGGCGCGCCCGCTCGGTCGGAGCGCGTCGCGAAGTACAATCAGCTTCTGCGCATCGAGGAGGAGCTGGGCGACGCGGCGGTCTTCGCCGGGCGTTCCGCCTTCCCGCGCTTCAAGGGCTGAGCTGTACGACCGCATATCGCGGGTCTGGTCATCGGCCAGAGGCCGCTGACGGACACGAAGGAGGAGTCATGACACCACGTCGGACTCCTCCTTCGTCATCTCCGTCCGCCGGGCCGGCGAACGGCCGCGGGGCGCGCGCGCAGCGCGCAGTCGACGCGCGCGGCTGGGTTGGCGGCATCCGGCTCAGCGGGTTCATGGTGATCATGCTCTCTCTCGTGATCCTCGGCGCCTGGGTGCTTGTGCCCACGCTCGGCACCTACCTCGATCAGCGGCAGCGGATCGCAGCGCTCGAGCATTCCGTCCAGGTCACGCAGAAGCAGATCGACGCCCTCACCGCGGAGCGCGAGCGCTGGAACGATCCGGCGTACATCACCGCGCAGGCCAGGGAACGGCTGTTCTACGTCAAGCCGGGCGAGGTGGTCTACCTCATCGACAATGACATCGACCCCGCGGCGCAGCCCGTCGAACAGGGCCCCGTCAGCGACACCGTGAAGGAGAAGTCCTCGGACTGGGCGGGCCAGCTGCTGCGGAGCGTGACCGGGGCGGGCCTCGCCAAGACGGCCGCGGGCTCGGGCGCGCGCTGAGGCGTCCCGCAGGCGGACCACGTACCCTGGAGGGGTGACCACGCCCCCCTTCGCCCCGCCCACCGACGCCGAGATCGCGGTCGTCTCCGCACAGCTCGGCCGCGAGGCCAGGGGAGTCGTCGGTATCGCCGCGCGCTGCGCCTGCGGCAACCCCACGGTCGTCGCGACGCTGCCGCGGCTGGCCGACGGGTCGCCGTTCCCGACGTTCTACTACCTCACCCACCCGGCTGCCGCGGCCGCGATGTCGACTCTCGAGGCCGAGCACGTGATGCCGGAGCTCGCCGAGCTGCTGGACGACGAGGACACCGCCGCCGCGTACCTGCGGGCGCATCAGGCCTACCTGTCCGACCGCGTGCAGTACGGGGACGTGCCGGAGATCGCCGGAGTCTCCGCGGGCGGCATGCCCGCGCGCGTCAAATGCCTGCACGCACTGGCCGGCCACGCACTGGCCGCGGGGGAGGGCATCAACCCGATCGGCGACGAGGCGCTGCGCCGCGCCCGCTGGTCGCCCGAGCGCTGCGAGTGCGTCGAGCCGGGAGCCGCGCGGGCGCGCTGATCCGAGTCCGATGACCTCGCCGACCACACGCCCTCCGAACGCACGGCGGATCAGATCCGTCGTGGCGGTGCTCGCCCTCGCGCTCGCGGCCCCGCTCGTGATCGGGGCGACTCCGACCCCGACGCCGAGCGCGGATCCCGAGCGCGCCGCCGAGTACTGGCTCGAGGGCGCCCATGTCGACGCGGCGTGGAAGACCACGCGCGGTGCGGGGGTCACGATCGCGGTCATCGACACGGGCATCGCGAAGGGCCCCTCGCAGTTCGAGGGCGCCGTCACCGACGGCACCGACGTCTCGGGCATCGGATCCGAGGACGGGCGCACCCCGCTCGGTCCGCTCGACAGCGACCACGGATCCCGGGTCGCCTCGCTCGCCGCGGGCAGACCCAAGGCTGACGGCACGGGCATGATCGGCGTTGCGCCCGACGCGAAGCTGCTCTCGATCTCGCTCGGCTTCGGCACCACGGCCCCCGTGCCCTTCGCGAAGCAGGTGGCGGAGGCGATGAAGTGGGCGGTCGATCACGGCGCGAACGTGATCAACCTGTCCTTCACGACGAACACGCTGGAGTGGGACCGCAGCTGGGACGACGCGTTCCTCTACGCCTTCCAGCACGACGTGGTGGTCGTGGTCGCGGCGGGGAACCGCGGCAGCGGCACGGCCATGGTCGGCGCCCCTGCCACGATCCCCGGCGTGCTCGCGGTCGGAGGAGTGGATCAGCGCGGCATCGCCAGCAAGGCCGCCTCCACGCAGGGGATTACGATCGCCGTCTCGGCGCCCAGCGAGTCGCTGCTCGGCGTCGACGCGAACGGTTCGATCGAGACCTGGAACGGCACCAGCGGCGCGGCCCCGATCGTGGCGGGAGTGGTCGCCCTGGTGCGCGCCGCGCATCCCGACATGGACGCGAACAACGTGATCAACCAGATCATCCAGACCGCGCGTCCCGCCCCCCAGGCCACCGCGCACCCCGATCCGCTGTACGGCTACGGCCTCATCGATGCGGGCGCAGCGGTGTCCGCATCGCTGCCGGCGGTGGATCAGAACCCGCTCGGCGACCTGTCCGACTGGATCCGACTGCACCGCAGGGCGCAGGCTCCTGAGCCCGCGCAGCCGACGTCGACCCCGGTCGCGATCCCGCCGCTTCCGCACGCGGACGCGCCGACGAAGGCCACCTCGCCGCTGATCCCCAGCCCCGATTCGCTGCTGTACGGTACCCTGCCGCTCACAGCCCTCACGGTGCCTGGTATCCTGATAGCGCTTGGCGTCACCGCTGCTGCCCGGCGCATCCGTTCGGCGCGCGCATCTGCACGCCAAAATCCCGATGACTGAGGAGTTAGCCTCCGTGACTGAGAGCACCGTGGCAAAGAGCGCTGCCGCGCCCAAGATCCTGATCGTGGGTGGTGGTTACGCCGGCTTCTACACCGCGTGGAAGCTGGAGAAGCACCTCCGCAAGGGTGAGGCCGAGGTCACGATGGTGGACCCGCTGCCGTACATGACCTACCAGCCCTTCCTGCCGGAGGTCGCCGCCGGCTCGATCGAGCCGCGGCACGCGGTCGTCGCGCACCGCCGCCACCTGAAGCGCACGAACGTGGTGACGGCCAAGGTCACCGGCATCGACCACGCCAACAAGGTCGCCACGATCGCGCCGGCCATGGGCGAGCCGTACGAATTCGCGTACGACCAGATCGTCGTGACCGCGGGAGCCGTCTCGCGCACCTTCCCGATCCCCGGCATCGCCGACAACGCGATCGGGCTCAAGACCATCGAAGAGGCCGTCGCCGTCCGCGACAAGCTGCTGTCGAACTTCGACAAGGCCGCCTCCATCCCGGCCGGGCCCGAGCGGGACCGCCTGCTCACGGTCGTCGTCGTCGGCGGCGGGTTCGCCGGCATCGAGGCGTTCGCCGAGCTCCGCTCGTTCGCTTCCTCGCTCATCGCGAAGTACCCGCAGCTGTCGTTCGATGACACGCACTTCCACCTCATCGAGGCGATGGGCCGGATCATGCCCGAGGTCTCGCTGAAGACCAGCGAGTGGGTGCTCAAGGACCTGGCCAAGCGCGGCGCGAACGTGCACCTGGACACCCAGGTCAAGGGCGCCGTCGACGGCAACGTGGAGCTGTCCACCGGCGAGGTCATCCCGTCCGACCTCATCGTCTGGACTGCCGGCGTCATGGCCAACCCCACCGTCGTGCGCGGCGGCGACCTCCCCGTCGAGGAGCGCGGACGCATCCAGACCCGCGCCGACCTGCGCGTGGGCACCCCCGAGGCGTTCGTCGAGGGCGCATGGGCCGCCGGTGACGTCTCGGCCGTCCCCGACCTGTCTGGCGGCGGCGTCGGCGGCATGTGCGTGCCCAACGCGCAGCACGCCGTCCGTCAGGCCAAGCTGCTCGCGAAGAACCTCGTCGCGGTGCTGCGCGGTGAGACGCCCAAGGACTACTTCCACAAGAACCTCGGCGCCGTGGCGGGCCTCGGCCTCTACAACGGCGTCTTCCAGTCCGGCAAGCTCGCGCTCAAGGGCTTCGTGGCCTGGGTCGCGCACCGCGGCTACCACGGCCTGGCGATGCCGTCCTGGGAGCGCAAGTTCCGCGTGCTGTGGGGTTGGTGGAACAACCTCTGGCTCGGTCGCGACATCGTCGGTCTCGAGGCGATGCAGACGCCGCGTGCGGTGTTCGAGGAGTTCGCCGCGCGTCCGCGTCCGGCCGTGGACGCCGCACCGGCGCCCGCAGCCGCCGCAGCGCCGGCCGCGAGCAAGACTGCCGCGGCCCAGCGCCCGGCCGCTGCGAAGAAGCCCGCCGAGGCCGCAGCCAAGTAAGGCTCTCCCGGACGCCCCCGGATTCCGCTCACGAGCGCGGATCCCGGGGGCGTTCGTCGTTCACGGCTCGAATCGGCGCCGATGCTATCGTGGCGCGCGAACGCCGCGCTCGGATCCGGGAGGCACCCATGTCGCAGGAACGCATCCACGTCAACCCGCTGCACCGCCGGGCCTCCCGCGCTGCGGGGGCGGAACGATGAACGTCGTGGTCCTGTATCGTCTGCGCGACGGCGTCGATCGCGTCCGGATTCTTGAGGTCTTCCCGCGTCATCAGGCGTACTACCGGGCCTTCCACGAGACGGACAGTGGTCTGATCGCGCTCGGCCCGTTTGCGACGCCGGACCCCGCCGCCGGATCGATGGGCGTCTTCTCGTCACGCGAGGACGCGGAGCGCTTCATCGCCGCGGATCCGTTCGTGACCGAGGGCCTCGCCGACCCGCGGATCCTGGACTGGAACGCCGTCTGGCTGGAGCCCGGCCTCGTTGATGGCGCGGAGAAGGGCGAATGACCGGACGGGAGGAACCGTGACCGACCTCGAGACGATCGCGGCGGACCTGTACGCAGGGCCGCCGGGCGACTTCGTGTCCTCCCGGAATGCGCGCGCGAAGGAGACGGACGATGCCGATCTCGCCGCGCGGATCAGGGCGCTGCGCAAGCCGAGCGTCTCCGCCTGGGTCGTGAACGTGTTCGCCCGCGAGCGCGCGCAGCAGCTCGGCGAAGCGCTGCGCCTGGCGGACGAGCTCAGGGAGGCGCAGGCCGATGTCGACGCGGTGACGCTCGCCCGCCTCACCCGCGAACGCCGTGCCCTGACGAACCGGCTCGCGGCCGATGCTGTCGCGCTGGCGACGGCGCGCGGTCAGAGGGTCACGGCTGCGACCCTCGAAGCGGTCCGGCAGACGATCACGGCCGCGTTCTTCGATGCGACTGCGGCCGCGGCCGTCGCATCCGGCCGGCTCGTACACGAACTCGAACCTGCCGCCGAGTCGCCGCTCGACCTGGAAAAGGTTGTCGGAGGCGGCGCGCCGCACGCCCCGGAGGTACCGCCCGTGCCCGTGGACGAGGTGAAGGCGCGGCGCGAGCTGAGGAAGGCGCAGAGCGCGCTCCACGATGCCGAGCAGGCGCACGCCCGCGCCGGCCGGGATCTCGCCGCGGCGGATCGGGACGTGCGCGACGCAGCGAATCGCGCCGTGCAGGCGGAGGCCCGGGTCGCCCGGCTCGAAGCCGAGCTCTCCGCGGCCAGAACGGTGGTCAGTGCCGCTCGTGACGAGGCGACGACCGCCGAGGATCGTCAGGCGCAGGCCGCCGACCACGCCGCAACGACGGAGAAGGCGGTGGAGGCGGCACGACGTGCCCTGGGCCGGCTGACCGACGACTCAGCCTGATCTCAATACTCCTCGAACGCGGATCCCTGAGCGCGCTGCGTCGCCGTGGCCTGGGCGTTGAGCCCCTCGCACCAGCTCGGGTACACCCGGAATCCGCGCTTGCCAGGGCGCTTGCCCGAGGTGATGCCGAGCTCTGCGAGGTGTGCGCTGGTGAACCGGAACACGCCGCGGCGGCCCTGCTGCTCCACGAAGACATACAGTCCTGCGGTGGGGTCGTCGTCACCGAAAGGCGCCGTGGAACCGCCGGCATCCCGCTGCCAGAAGGCGACGAAGGCGCCCGGCTTGGTGGGAGTGTTCCGCGCCGTCCGGATGTGCCACGTCTTGTCTCCGATTCGGGCGACTCCCGACTCGTAGTCGCTGTTCTGCGCCGCCGGAGTCACCGCGACAGGCATCCGCCGGGAGGCCGCGAAGGTCTCGAACGCAGGGAACCGCATCCTGCCAAGATATCGCGCCTCGCGCGGAGCCGTGGTGGACGTCAGCGGGCGGGCACCCATTCGACGTTCATGTCGGGGCGGATCACCATGGTCTCGCCCGGCTGGAGGGTGTGGTCGCCTGGGTCGGTGCCGACGTGGTTGTACCGCCCGATCATGAGGCCGTTCGTGCAGGCGGTCGCCGATCGACCAGGTGTTGTCGCCGGGGGCGGCCGTGTCGCTGACGATGTTGCCCGCGGCGTCGCGATTCACGGCGCCGGTCGCTCCCTCGGATGGCAGGCTTATCGCCGTCGCAGCAATGGTCGGTTTGGTCGCGGTCGTCGGGCTGGTCTTTGCCGTCTGGGTGAGGATCTCGGCAGTGACGGCAACGGGGATGGAGACGCTGATGGTGCCAGTCCTTGTCTTCCTCGGCGCCTTCGCTTTGGCGGGTGGCATCGGTTGCGCCGTCCTGATCCCGCGGATCCTCAAAAGCAGAGCCCGCAGAGCAGCAACCACGTTCGTGGCGCTCACGCTTCTGCCCGGCCTTTTCGTGCTCTGGGTTGCATTGCCGACCGTCCTGTTTGGGCACAGCCGGTTCGAAGCCATCCCCTACTTGCTTCCCCTGCCCATCACCGTCGCCACGCTCGTTCTCCTCCTACTACCCGGCACAAAACGAGCATTCGCATCGGAACAGACTGCTCAGTAGTGGACTGCCTGCCTCCGATCGCCGCCCTCCGCTGAGGCCCCCGCAGGAAGCACCGAATCGCCCCGCACTCCCGAAGGAGAGCGGGGCGATTCATGCGGCGGAGGTTGTGGCTGCCAGAAGAAGCCCCACCATGTAGAGCACGACGACGAAAATTACGACCAACGGTACGGCGCACAGTACGACAGCGACGATTCCCAGCCATCGGGGTCGGGAACGCACGATGGCCCACACGCTCACCCCCGTGGCGACCAGGGAGGGAAGGAGGGAACAGCCGGCCACGAACAGGAGTGCCTGCGCGTTGGACATCCCCATGAACCCGAAGCCGAAGCCCGTGAGGACCACGAGCAGCCCCTGGTAGATGACGTTCAGGAGCGCGAGCGCCAAGGCGAGAACACCTAACCACAGCCACGCAGGACGGGGTGCGCCAGATCGGAGGGGTCATGGCGGTCATCCTATGAGGGACCTGAGGGGCCGCGGGCGGGGCTAAGGGCAA
Organism: Microbacterium sp. NPDC056052; assembly: GCF_042266785.1. Taxonomy (NCBI): domain Bacteria; kingdom Bacillati; phylum Actinomycetota; class Actinomycetes; order Micrococcales; family Microbacteriaceae; genus Microbacterium; species Microbacterium sp. NPDC056052. The sequence continues at coordinate 204,141 of NZ_JBHJWV010000007.1, read as the reverse complement.
CCCTAAAGGCGCGACGAACAACCCCCGCCGCCGGAGGGCCGGGGCGGGGCGGGTAGCGGGACTATCCGCGAGGAAGGTCCTTACCGCCGAGCTTGTCCGCACGAGGATCGTAGGGATCGTACGCCGCCCAGCGCTCCCCGCCCGTGATCGGGGAGCCCATACCGCTCTGGGTTTTCAGGTAGGCGTCTCGCTGTTCCGTGGTCTTGAAGACCATCAGCGTGACCGAGTCACCTTCGTCGCAAGAGGCTGCCTCGCCGCCCTGTGGCAGTTCGTTCGACGCATCGCTGTACTTGGTGCAGGTGCCGCCGGCATTCGCATACGCGGCCTTGAGGTCGTCAAGAGACGAGTATTCAGTGGTCGGTTGAAGTGCTCCAGATATGTCGCTCACCGCAATGCTGCCCGTAAGCCAGAGCGCCAAGGCCAGCGGGACGGCGCATAGTGCGGTTGCAACGATTCCCAGCCATCGGGGGCGAGAACGCACGATCGCCCACACACCGACCCCCGTCGCGATCAGAGCGGGGAGCAGGACGAAGAGGGCCAGCATCGGGAGCCTCTGCGCGGTAGGGCCACCCATGATCCCGTAGACGAATGCTAATGAAGAGACCGCCAGGTACCCGAGGAACAGGAGCGCGAGAACCAAGGCAAGAACGCCTAGCCACAGCCGCGCAGGACGCGGGTGCGCCAGATCTGAGGATGTCATGGCCGTCATCCTATGAGGGACCTGAAGGGACTGGGAGCGGAGTCAGGGCAACCCCGTAAGACGCGGCGATAGGCCCGTGCCGCCAGCACAGGCCGGGCGGGGTTCTTCTGGCGGCGATGATCGTCGGTCGTCAGCGACGGTCGTGTTCTCGCCGGTGTCAGCGCCGTCCACCATCGAGCGGTACTTGCGCCAGCTTAGGCTTGTCAGATCGGGCAGAGAAATACCTGGTCAGAAAGGCGATTCTGTGCCCTGCTGGGATTCGAACCCAGACTGAAGCGTTACGGGGTGCCCTCTAATGGGCTCTCATCAGGGTTAATATTCCGCATGATTCCGGGCCAGCAGTAGAGCGGATTAGAGCCGACTAGATTCGCAATTCGACGAGCAAACGGCGGATTCCTTCAGCCGGGCTTCTGCTTCGGCGTCACGTTCCGCCAGGTTGTAGAGGATCCGGGCTCCGATGTCACCGGACCTGCGCCAGGCGGCATATGACGGTTCTCCTCTGGACGTCACTCGGACTCGCGGCTCGCTCATCGGGAGCCCCAGCGGATCCGCGGAGGCTTGAGGGCGAGCAGCCGGCGCGCGCCAAGCGGATCCGCCTGCCTGCCCTCAATGGACGCCGCGGCGCGTTCGAGCAACACGACGTAGCGCGCGGGGGAGAGGCCGAGCTCCTTCCGGATCCGCGTCTCCTTGTCCCCGCGCCACGACGGATTGCGCGCCTCGAAGGTGAGAAGTCTGGCGGGAGTCATGTGGGTGATGCTGCCACCGGCCACGGACATAAGCTGACCGCGTGCAGACCGCGATCGAGGACGACGGGTTCGTGAGCGAGGTCTGCCCGCTGTGCGGCGTCGTGCTGCGCGACGAAGGCGGTGCGCTCGTCTGCCCCGAGCACGGCGTCGTGCACGCGCGGCCGACCGGAGTCGTCATGCCGCCCGAGCTCGATGGGCCAGACTTCCATCAGGCGTGATGTCGGCGCCGAGGCGTACGCTCCCCGCATGCCATCACACCCGCTCAACCGTGACACCCAGCTCAGTATCGCGATCGGCGCTGTGATGTCTCGCAACGAGTACACGCAGGACCCGGCCCCGGTGATCGACGAACTCTACCGTGTCGCCGGCGGGCGTCTCGATCTGCTCGCGGCGGAGGTCGGGCTGTGGGTCGGGTCCAATGACGACCAGTACCGTGCCCGGCTCGTCGCCGCGCTGCGCACGTTGCCGCTCGACATGGACACGCGATCGCGCTCGGCGCATACCGGCGGGGCCGCCCAACGCACGGCACCGGCGGCTACACGCGCCCTACCGGCGTCAGCGACCCCGCATAGCGTCGCGGCGTGGGAACCCGCCAACGTGAAGCCGACGCAGCAGCCGACCACTTCCTACTGAAGATCGCGCGCGAGAACCAGCTGCAGTCCCTCACAGAGAAGGAGCTGCGCCTCGACGAAACCCCGGTCACGAGCTACCCGCAGCCGATCCGCGCGAAGGCGTGGATCCGGTTCGGGGCGATCCCGATGCACGTCGACTGCTGGATCCACCGCACGACCTCGGACGCTGCCGGCGTCGCGTTCACGATCCGCGACAAGACGTTCCGCTGCTGGGTCTGGGGCAACGCCGTCACCCTCCCCGATGAAGCCGGCACGGCCGCCGCGCCGGCTGCCGGTCGTCGAGCGTAAGGTGGCGGCCATGTGCGGACGATTCGCGATGGACGCCAAGACCGACGAACTGATCCGGGAGTTCGTCGCCGGCGGTGGCGACCCCCAGGACTGGTGGAAGGAATGGCACGGGTCGTACTCGATCGCGCCGACTGATCAGGCGCCGATCATCCGTGACCGCGGCGACGGCCGGTTCCTCGAGCTCGTGCGCTGGGACTGGGAGAAGCCGAAGAACATGCGCCCCGGAGTCCCGCTCATCAACGCCGGGGTGGAGAAGCTCGCGGCCGGGTTCTGGGCGCCGGCGTTCACTGCGGCGCGCTGCGTCGTCCCGATGCGCGGCTACTTCGAATGGACCGGCGAGAAGGGTGCGAAGATCCCGCACTATCTCCATGGCGACGGGCTCCTCACCCCCGACGCCATGGACGCATGGCTAGAGCCGGTCAAGCTCGACCGCCCCGGCCGGGAGAACATGCTCTCCCTCCTCGACGGATCCTCCACCGCGATCGCGTCCACGATCGAGCAGTACGTCGTCGACCGGAAGGTCAACAACACCCGAACCGTCGACCGCGACGACCCGACCGTGATCGCCCCCGCGGCCTAGGCCGTCCTGGTGCTCATTGGAATGATCCGCCCGCGCGAGACGCGCACCATCACCGTGCAGGCCGAAGAACTCGACGAGATGCCGAAAAAGCGACTCGCGGGAGAGAGCCGCTCTGGCCTCTAGTGCTCGACGAGCGTCGGTTCTGCCTCTACGGGATTCCCCCACCACCGGCCGGTGGAGGCCCGGGGCCGGGCGTCTGTTGTCGCTATGGTGTGCGCATGTCCGCCAAGTCAAAGGTTCCCGCTGCGATCCGCGCGCTGACCATACTGATCCCGATTCTCACAGTCGTGCAGCTTCCAATTGCCGCCTACCTGGTCATCGGGGGCCTGATGGAAAACGGGATGAAACACAATCCGTTCGGATTGGTCACCGTGCTCGCTGGCGTGTCAAATCTCGCATGCCTCGTCTTTCTGTTGGTTTCGATCAGCGCTCTTCGACGCGGCGAGCAGCCTGCGCGCAGAACAACGACCCTCTGCATCATCCTCGTTTTTGCCTTCACCATTTGGGGGCTCATCATCATCGCGCCCGCGTTCAGCGGACCTGCGGCTGTCCCGTGGGAGTTCTGGGGGCCTCTGTTGCTCCTGCCGATCGCGATTCTGCTGCTGCTCTGGGTCGGGGCATCCGTGAGGCAGCACTTCACCGCAGCAGGTCCTCAAACACCGACCTCACCGGCCGGAACCGGCGAGGACCTTTCTGCAGGAACGACCGACAACGAGAAGGCGGTAACCGATGAGTAGCACCCGGAGCACCCCCGACTGGCTTATCAACATCGCAGTGATGACGGATCCTGGACCGCGGTCGCGTCCACACGGACATAAGCCGGCGTGAATGCCGACCCGTACTGACCCGGGCCGGGTGTCTGTTGTCGCTATGGTGTGCGCATGACCGCCAAGTCAGAGGTTCCCGGTGCGATCCGAGCGCTGACCATCCTGATCCCAGTTGTCGCGGTCATTCAACTGCCCGCCGTCGGGTACATCATCGTCGGTGGGCAGGTGGAGGCGGGGATGAATCATGACCCTGTCGGATGGGTCATGACCTGGGCCGGAATCGTGCACTTCGCATGCATCGTCATCTCGTTGATCGTGATTCGCGCTCTTCGACGCGGCGAGCGGAAAGCGCGCAGAACAACGACCATCTGTGTCGCGGTCGGCTTTGCTGTCAGCGCCTGGGCGTGCGTGATCGCGGCCCCGTCCGTGCCTATGCTCTACGCCCCTGCTGCTGCCCCATGGATGTACGTGCTTCTCCCGTTACCCCCGCTGCTCCCGCCGCTCGCGATTCTGTTGCTGCTCTGGGTCGGGGCATCCATGAGGGAACACTTCACCGCCGCCAGCCCTTGAGCATCGACCTCACCGGCCAGCGTCGGCAAGAACCTTTCTGCAGGAACGACCGACAACAAGAAGGTGGTAACCAATGAGTAGCACTCGGAACACGCCCGGCCGGCTGATTACCGTCGCGGTGATGATGGGATTGGTCGCGATGGCCGGGATAGCGACGGCTGCCGACATGGGATACGGGGCCGTGACCGCGTCCGGAATGGCAGCGTTAGGGGCACCGATTCTCCTCTTCCTCGGCATCGTTGCCCTGACCGGCGGCATCGGTTGCGCCATCCTGATCCCGCGGATACTCAAAGGCAAATCCCGTGGCCCAGCGACCACGTTCACTGCGCTCACTCTTCTGCCGGGCCTATACATGTTCCTGCATGCGCTGCCGTTCCTGATGAGTGGCGACTGGTCCGAGCCCCTCCTCCTCATCCTGTTCTTGCTTCCCGCACCCATCGCCATCGCCACGCTCGTTCTCATATGGGCACGTCAGACAACACAGGCCGTCTACCAGGTAACGAGCCGCCAGCAGACCCAAGTCCACCAATAACGACGCGAAACCGCCCCCGCCTCTCCAGGGAGAAGCGGGGGCGGTCCGTCTTACAGTTTGGCTCTGGAGCCCTCGAGGTCGGCCTCGTGCCCCGGTCCGGGGGAGACTACCCGCGGGGAAGTTCCTTGCCGCCGAGCTTGTCCACGACGGGATCATAGGGGTCGTACACAGCCCACCGCTCCCCGCCCACTATCGGAGAGCTGAACCCACCCTGGGTTTTCAGGTATGCGTCTCGCTGCTCCGTGGTCTTGAAAACCATCAGCATGCCCCTGTCGCCTTTGTCGCAACTGACCGCGTCACCTCCCGGCGGCAGTTCGCTGAGAGAGGTGAGGGGCGACTTAGGTGAAGGAGCTGAGATTTCGACCAACCCTGGTTGGTCGGGTTTTGAGCCACTAAGTCAGTACCAGACCCGAAAGGCAGTCAGAATCCAGATGACCAAGCCGACGAGAACGAGTGCCAGGCCCAGAATGCCGAGCAGTCGCGGCCGAGAACTTACTGAGATCACACCCAGAATCGCAGCGGCGAAGCCTAATACGGGTGCGGGGAAATAGTAGAGCCCCAATGCTGTGCCGCCCGGCCCGGAAAGCCCGGAGTTCGCGAAATCACCGAAGATGATGGCTGCCGTGATGACGCAGAGAAGCGATAGCACGGCCGCCGTGACCGAAAGGATGCCCAGTATGCGATGATTCCTAGCGTGAATGTCACTCATTTTCATTCATCCGTTCTGTGTTTGGGTCGTTGCGATCTCAAACCCTATGGCGCGAGCGACGCTTCACGAATATGACATCTTCCCGATCGGTGAGCGTCTGTACGTGATTCCCCGACGCTCGTGCGGGACTATCCGCGGGGAAGTTCTTTGCCGCCGAGCTTTTGCACGGCAGCATCGTAGGGCTCGTCCACCGCCCAGTGCTCCCCGCCTATTGTCGGGGAGCCGCCGAAGCCGCTCCGGGTCTTCAGGTAAGCGTCTCGTTGCTCCGTGGTCTTGAAGATCATCAGCGTGACCCTATGTCCGTCTGGGTCGCATTTGATGGCGTCGCCTCCCTGCGGCAACTCGTCCGACACATCCTCGTATTTGGCGCAGGTGCCACCGGCCTTCTCATACGCGGCCTTGAGCTCATCGAGAGACGAGTACTCGGTGGTCGGTTGCAGCGCTAGAGAAATCGCGTTCACTGCGATGCCGCCCATAACGAACAGCACCAAAGCCAAAGGCACCGCGCCTAGTGTGGTTGCGGCGATTCCCAGCCCTCGGGGGCGAGATCGCATGATGGCCCACGCCCCTACCCCCGTCACGATCAAGGAGGGGAGCAGCAGGTACAAGGTCAGCCCCCGGAGCTGCAGCCACGGAGAGATCCCCGAGAGCCCGAAGCCGAGTACACCGGAAAAGACCACCTGGTACATGAGGCTCAGAAGCGCGAGAACCAGGGCGAGAATGCCTAGCCAGAGTCGCGCAGGACGAGGGCGCGCCAGATCGGGGGGTGTCATAGCGGTCATCCTATGAGGGAGCTGAGCGGCCGCGAGCGGGTCTAGGGGCAATCCCCTAGGACACGACGAAAGACCCCCGCCGACGGCGACCCAGGCGGAGTGGATGCAAGACGCGCAGGGCCCGCACGACATCCGCGTGACGTGGCTCGCGAGGCTCGAGAAGCGGTACAGGCTCACCTCAGACTGAGCCCTCCGTCCCGCTATGCCGCCGCCCACCCCGCGACCACGACCCGGTCGTTCTCGAACGTCAGCGTGCAGGTCACGACGACCACTTTCGACACGGGCGGTGCATCCACGGACGGGCCGGGAACGATCACGGTGGCGGGGTAGCCGAGCCGGTAACGGTCCCCGTCCCACGATGCTGTCGTCGCCTCAGGCGTTCGATGAGCGGCATACCCGTCCGGATAGGTGGCAACACCCTGCGCGTCACACCGCTGAGGGGCATCTGCCTCCACGCGCGCCACCGGGTCGGTCACCGCCTCCGCTGCTGCCGCGACCGACGCGGACGCCGTGGGAGACGGCCCTGCGGCCTCGGCCGGCGAGGCGCCGACAGTGTCCGACTCATACGCGGGCTCACCCGCGCACGCGACCGTGAGCAGAGCACATCCGAGTACCCCAAGCAGCCCCAAAATCCACATGCGCCCCCCAGCCGATGATCTGCCCCTCATGGCGATCCCGCTCTCCGTACGAGCGGACGTCCGCTGCCTCAGAGAGATGTACGGGTCGCGCGCGCCCGCGCGAAGTAGCGCTTCACGGCCGAGCCACCCCACAGCAAGATCACCGCTCCGGCACTGCAGATGACGACGAGGGCCGGGGGTGCCAGTTCAAGGACAGCCGCCCCTTCGTTGATGTACACGAGGGTCATCCCCGCCGCGAGGAGCAGAACGACCGCCAGCAGGAGCGTCGTCCAGATTCGGCCGCCCGCGCTTCCCCACCCTGTCAAGATCACGTATAGGCCGAGCACGATGCCATAGGCGAAGCAGATCACCCCGAGCAGGATCCCCAGGGGCCCGTTTACGTCCGCCATCGAGGCATTCGAATTCAGGAGATTGATGCTTGTCACGAGCATCACGATGCCGCCAAGGAAGGGGCCGAGAACCGTAGCAAGAAGTGCGAAGAGCACGGCGATCGTCACCCGCGCCGGCCGGTTTGGTCGACTGCGGTCGGGAGGTGTCATAGCGGTCATCTTATGAGGAACCTGAAGGGGCGTGAGCGAATCTTCGAATCGGCGGTGTTCATGGCTAGGCCGCCGCTCGAGCTCGAAACCTGGGGCAAGATTCGTCGCACAACGATCGCCGGGAAGCCGACAGCCGTCTGCCGGTACCGCGACAGCGACGGAGTGACGCGCCCGATTCAGCGGCAAGGGAAGACGCCAGCCGAAGCCGAGCGCAACCTCATCAAGGCCTTGAAGAAGCGCCTCGCTCCCGCCGGGGAGGATCTCACGGGGAACAGCACTGTGAGGGCTGCGGGTGCCCGCTGCCTTGCTGAGCCGGAGCGTGATGAGCTCGCAGTGTCGACGCGAGCGCGATACCGGCAGAGCATGGACACACTCATTGGGAAAGGGTTCGGTGACCTGCGCCTCGCAGAGGTGACCGTGCCGCGCGTCGACCGCTTCCTCAAGCGGATCACCGACGAGAATGGACCAGGCTCCGCGAAGACCGTGCGCACGATCCTCCAGCACGTGTTCGGGCTGGCCGTGCGACATGGTGCGATGAAGTCGAACCCGGTCCGCGACGTGGGGCGCATCGTCCCGCCGAGGAAACCGGTGACCGCCCCGACCGTCGCAGATGTGCAGGCGATGCGCTGGATCATGTGGGCGTATGACGTCACTCCGGACAAGCGCGGCGCAACTCGCTCAGCCGACCTCGGCGATCTCTTCGACCTCTACATCGGGACCGGCGCCCGTACCGCCGAAGTGCTCGCACTCCGATGGGATCGGGACGTGCACCTCGACACCACTCCCGCGACCGTGGACATCCGCGGCACCGTCGTCATCGGCGACGACGGCAAGGTCATGGTGCAGCCGCATCCAAAGACCGACACATCAAACCGCACGCTGAAACTCCCAAGTTTCGCGGTCGAGGTCCTGCGTCGGCGACGCGAGATCGCGTACAGCGAGTGGGTGTTTCCGTCAGCAGCCGGCACGCTCCGATGGCCGCACAACCTCGCGCGTAACTGGCGAGAAGCGCTAGCAGGGACTCCATACAAAGGGCTGTCGCCGAGGTCGCTGCGAAAAGCCGTCGCGACGCTCCTGCGCGACCTCATGGGGGTAGACATCGCGCGGGGGCAGCTCGGGCACGCAACACCAGCAGTGACCAGGAAGCACTACATGCAGCCCCTGCACGACGGTCCCGATGCGACTGCGGCGCTGTCTGCGTGGGTTGAAAACAGCGAATAAACGACGGATGCAGTCGATTGGCTGGCAAACACTAACCCAGGTGTGAGAGAAGAATACCTGTTCAGAACTAAATAATCGGTGCCCCCGGTGGGGGTCGAACCCACACTGAAGCGATTTTAAGTCGCCTGCCTCTGCCGTTGGGCTACGGGGGCCGCCCATTGAGCCTAGCGAGCACGGCACCGTGAGCGATGTTGACTCGGAGCCAATAGGGTGGGGGAGTGCTCGAGCTCATCGCCGATCAGGGCCATGCGACCCCCCGTCCCGCTGCGCACGCCTGGGAGGATCCGGCCCGATGGTGGCCGCGGCTGACCGAGGCCACGGCGCACCTGCCCGCGCCGGTCGCCGTGATCGATCTTGAGGCGCTGCGCTACAACACCATGGACATGGTGGTGCGCACGGGCGGGCTGCCGATCCGGATCGCGACGAAGTCGGTGCGCGTGCGCGAGGTCATCGACGCTGTTCTCCGGGTGCCGGGCTACCTCGGCCTGCTCGCGTTCACCCTGGCGGAAGCGCTCTGGCTCGCCGAGGACCACGACGACATCGTTCTCGCCTACCCGACCGCGGACCGTCCGAGTCTCGAACGACTGCTCGCCGACGAGCAGGCGGCCGCACGGATCACCCTCATGGTCGACGACGAGTCGCAGCTGGACTTCATCGACGCGGTCGTCGCTCCCACTGCGCGGCCCCGGGTGCGCATCGCGATCGACGCCGACGCCTCCTGGCGCGCCCCCGCCCTCGGCCACATCGGCGTCTTCCGCTCGCCGCTGCACACCCCGGACGAGGTCGCGCGGTTCGCCCGCCGGGCCGCCGAGCGCGACGGTTTCCGCCTGGTGGGACTGCAGATGTACGAGGCGCAGATCGCCGGACAGGGGGACGACACCGGGAGCGGCGACACGCTGATCCGGACCGTGCAGGCGCAGTCGCGCCAGGAACTGCGCGAGCGACGCGCACGCATCGTGGAGGCGGTGCAGGCGCTCGTGCCGCTCGAGTTCGTCACGGGAGGCGGAACGGGATCCCTCGAGTACACCGGATCCGATCCCGTCCTCACCGAGATCACGGCGGGAAGCGGTCTGCTCGCCGGGCACCTCTTCGACGGCTACCGCGCCTTCGCGCCGGCGCCGGCCAGCGCGATCGCCTTCGACGTGGTGCGCCGGCCCGCTCCCGACATCGCGACGATCCTCGGCGGCGGATGGATCGCGTCCGGGCCGCCGGTCGCTTCGCGCCAGCCCGCGCCCGTGTGGCCGCAGGGGCTGCAGACCGCGCCGCGGGAGGCCGCGGGCGAGGTGCAGACGCCGCTGCGCGGCGAGGCCGCTCGCACGCTCAGGATCGGGGACCGCGTCTGGCTTCGGCACGCGAAGAGCGGCGAGCCGGCCGAGCGGATCCTGAGCTACCACCTCGTGGACGGCGATCGCGTCGTCGCGGAGCTGCCCACGTATCGCGGTGAGGGGAAGGCGTTCCTATGACACGACCCGGGGGAACCTGGCAGAACTGGGGTCGTTCGGCGTCGGTCCGGCCGATCAGGGTGGAGCGCCCTCGCACGCCCGAGGGGGTGCAGCGTGCGGTGCTCGCCGCCGCGGCCCAGAACCTGCGCGTGAAGGCGGTCGGAGCCGGCCACAGCTTCACGGGGGTGGCGGTCGCGCCCGACGTGCTGCTGGAGCTCGACGACCTGCAGGGACTGGTCTCGGCAGACGAGGCCAGAGGTCGCGTCACGCTGCTCGCGGGGACCCGCCTGCACCGCATCCCGGCGCTGCTCGCGCCCTACGGACTCGCGATGGAGAACCTCGGCGACATCGACCGGCAGTCGATCTCCGGCGCCATCTCCACGGGAACCCACGGCACCGGGGCGGGCTTCCGCGGCATCGCGGCTCAAGTCGTGGGCGCGACTCTGATCACCGCTGCGGGGGAGTTCCTCCGCGTCGACGAGACCCAGAACGCAGAGCTGCTGCCCGCGGTCGCCCTGGGGCTCGGCGCGCTCGGGATCCTCGTCGAGGTCACGCTGCAGTGCGTTCCCGCGTTCGTGATGCACGCGATCGATGCGCCCGCTCGGCTCGACGAGGTGCTGGAGAGCGTGCATGAGCGCGTGGCCGCGGCGGACCACTACGAGTTCTACTGGTTCCCGCACACCGACGTGGCGCTCACGAAGACCACGGAGCGGCTCCCCGAATCGGCGGTGCGTCGTCCGCTGCCGAAGGTCGGCAAATGGATCGACGAGACGCTGCTCTCGAACGGCGTGTACCGGGCCGTCTGCGCCGGCGGCGTGGCCGTTCCGGCGATCACGCCGCCGTTCAGCAGACTCGCGGTGAAGCTCACGGGGGACCGCGAGTACACGGATCTCTCCCATCGCGTGCTCACGCAGAGCCGCACGGTGCGCTTCCGCGAGATGGAGTACGCGCTCCCGCAGAACGAGATCGTGCCCGTGTTCCGGGCCGTGCAGGCGCTCATCGCGAAGCGCGGCTGGCGCATCGAGTTCCCGATCGAGGTGCGCTTCGCCGCGGCCGACGACCGCTGGCTGTCCACGGCGCACGAGCGCGCCTCGGCCTATCTCGCGGTGCACCGGTACTGGCGCCATGATCCTCGCGAGTACTTCGACGCGGTCGAGCAGATCTGCCTCGCGCACGGCGGACGGCCGCACTGGGGCAAACTGCACACGCTGGGCGCCGATCAGCTGCGGGAGCGCTACCCGCGCTTCGACGACTTCCTGGCGTTGCGGGACAGGCTGGATCCGGAGCGCCGGTTCGGCAATCGCTATCTGGAGCGCGTTCTCGGCGCCTGACCGTTCGCTGGCAGCCCGGCGAACACGGAGGATGCCGGGATAGGATGAGCCGAAACCGCGTCTGCTAGGGGGTTGTCGTCCGTGGATGTTCTCGTGCCAGTGCTCGTCGTCGTCGGTGTGATCGTCGTTCTGATCGTCGCCGTCGGCATCTATCTGTGGGCCACGTACAACTCGCTCGTACAGCTCGGGGTCCGCGTCGACGAGGCGTGGAGCGACATCACCGTGCAGCTCAAGCGTCGCGCCGATCTGATCCCCAACCTCATCGATACGGTGAAGGGCTACGCCGCGCATGAGAAGGCGGTGTTCGAGAACGTCACGCGCGCCCGCGCCGAGACGCTCTCCGCCTCCAGCCCCGGCGAGGCCGGCGCGGCCGAGGGCCATCTGCAGCAGGCGTTGAAGAGCCTCTTCGCCGTCGCCGAGGCGTATCCGCAGCTGCAGGCCAGCCAGAACTTCCTGCAGTTGCAGGCTGCGCTCGTCGACACCGAGGACAAGATCCAGGCCTCCCGCCGGTTCTACAACGGCGGCGTGCGCGAGCTGAACACCAAGATCAAGGTCTTCCCGAACAACCTGTTCGCCCGGAACCTCGGGTTCACCGAGCGCGAGTTCTTCGAGGTCGCAGACGGGGCCGCCATCGCGGAGCCCCCGCGCGTGCAGTTCTGAGACGCCCCTTTCGGGGTCGTTGAGCGAGCACCGACGTAGTCGGAGCGAGACGAAACGCGGTGCCTCGGCCTTCGGTCGTGCCCGCTCAACGACCGCGGGGCGATCAGGCCCCGAGCGGCACCTGATCCGTCCGGCCCACGTCGTGCCGGAGGACCCGTTCCGGGTGTGCATCGAGCACGTCCGCGAGGGCCGCCGAGGCGTCGCCCCAGCCCGCCACCGACACGTGTTCGAGCCCCTGCCAGGCGGCGGCCGCCCGCAGCTCGCCGGCGATGGGCTCCGGATCCTCGACCGGGCGCGCCTGAGGCTCCCACCACGCGGACTGCACGCGGAGGGTGCCCGCGGCGCGATCGGCCTTGAGGTCCACCCGGGCGGCGATCCGGTCGCCGACCAGCACCGGCAGCGAGTAGTACCCGTAGCGGCGCTTGGCGGCCGGCGTGTAGATCTCGATCCGGTAGTCCAGGGCGAACGCTCGCAGCGCCCGGTCGCGGAACCAGACGACCGGGTCGAACGGTGTGAGGATCGCCGTCGTGTCGATCCGGCGCGGCAGGACGGCATCGGTATGCCGCCAGGCGGGAAGGGGCCGCCCGCCGCGCTCCCACCCGCGCACGTGGACGGGCTCCAGCTCGCCCTGCTCCACGAGGTCGTCGATCGCGCCGAGCACGAGCGCGCGGTCCTTGACCCGGTAGTAGTCGGCGATGTCCGCCGCCGTCGCGACCCCGTGCGCCCTCGCCGCCCGGCGCACGAGCTCGCCGATCGCGGTGGCGCGGTCCAGGTCGCGTCCGAGCAGGTCGGTCGGCACCACCTGCTCCGCGAGGGCGTAGCGGCGTTCGAAGCCGTCGCGTCCCGCGATCGCGACCTCGCCGACGCGCCACAGATACTCCAGCGCGTGCTTGACGTCGTCCCACTCCCACCAGCCGCCCTTGCCCCCGGGGGCGTCGCCGCGGATCTCGGCCGGGCGTGAGGGCCCTCGCTCCCGCAGCTCCGAGCGGACCCAGTCCAGCGTGCGGGCGGACGAGGTTCGCCCCCAGAACTCGCCGCGCTTGGCGCGGAACGCCTCGCGACGGAAGCCCCACAGCGGCCAGTCCTCGACGGGCAGGAAGGTCGCCTCGTGCGCGAGGTACTCGGTGTACCGGCCGGAGCGCGCCGCGGTCGGGCGGGAGAGGAAGGCCCGCTCCAGCAGGGCGGGGTCGTACGCGCCCAGACGCGAGAACAGCGGCAGGTAGTGCGAGCGCGCGAAGACGTTCACGGAGTCGATCTGCAGCACGCCCATGCGCGCCATCGCCGTGTGCAGGTGGCGCACGCCCGGATCCGCCGGCCTCCGCCGGGAGAACCCCTGCGCGGCCAGCGCGATCCGCCGGGCCTCGGCGGCGCTCAGCATATCCACCGCGGAGTGCGCGGGCGTTCGACGGGTAGCGGCGGGGGAGTCGGTCACGTCGGTCAGCGTATCGACAGCCATCGACATCGGCGGTCTCCGTCTGCGGCGCCGTCGCACGGACGGGCGTCCGGCGCCGCGCCCGTAGACTGGGCCGATGAGCGAGGACAGCACGCCCCGGCTGCGCGATCTCATCCGCCAGCGCACCGTCACCGGCCATGTCGATGTGCGCGACGACGTGCAGCGATCCCTGCCGCCCGGGTTACGCCTCGCCACCTCCTACGCCTGGCGCCTGCTGGTGATCGCGGCCGCGCTCGGCGTCGTGATCTGGCTGGTCATGCTCTTCAAGATCCTGGTCATCCCGCTGATGGTCGCGATCCTGCTCACGGCCCTGCTCTGGCCCGCGTTCAGCACCATGCTGCGGGCGCGCTGGCCGCGCTGGCTCGCGATCGTGGTGGCGCTCATCGGCACGCTGGCGATCGTGGGCGGCCTGCTCTGGCTCGCGGTCTGGCAGATCACGCAGCAATGGGACGGCGTGCAGACGCGCACCGTCGCCGCGTGGGAACAGTTCCAGCAGTTCCTCCTCGACGGTCCGCTGCATCTGACGGCGACGCAGATCCAGGATCTGCTCGACCAGGCCGTGACCTTCCTCAGCGAGCAGGGCGAGCTGCTGAAGAGCGGCGCGATCGCGGTCGGCACCACGTTCGGCCACGTCGCCACCGGCGCCGTGCTGACGCTGTTCATCCTGCTCTGCCTGCTCGCCGACGGCGGCGGCATCTGGACCTGGACGCTCAAGCTCTTCCCCACGGCGTCCCGGCCGGCCGTCGACGCCGCAGCCCGCAACGGCTGGGCCACCGTGATCAACTACGCGCGCACGCAGATGCTGGTCGCCTTCATCGATGCGGTCGGCATCGGCCTCGGCGCGTTCCTCCTGGGCGTGCCGCTGGCCGTCCCCGTCGCCGTGCTGGTCTTCCTCGGATCCTTCATCCCGATCGTCGGCGCGGTCGTCACCGGAGTGCTCGCGGTGTTCCTCGCCCTCGTATACAACGGGCCCTGGATCGCGCTGTGGATGCTGATCGTGGTGCTCGCCGTGCAGCAGATCGAGGGTCACCTCCTGCAGCCGATCCTGATGGGATCCGCCGTCAAGGTGCACCCGCTGGCCGTGGTGCTCGTGGTGGCCGGCGGAGCCCTGATCGCCGGGATCCCCGGCGCCCTGTTCGCGGTGCCGCTCGCGGCGTTCGTGAACGTGGCCGCCGTGACCATCAACTCCGGTGCGTGGCGCACCGGTGCCGCCCCGGACGGCGACTACATCTGGCAGACCGTGCCCCGTGCGCGGAGAAGGAGCAAGCGATGACGAACGACACGATCCCCACCCTCGCCGAGATCCAGCAGGCGGCGGATGGCCTGGACGGCGTGATCGTGCGCACCCCGACGCTGCCCTCTGTCGCACTCACGAAGGTGCTGGGCTCGCCCGTGATGCTGAAGATGGAGAACCTGCAGCGCACGGGGTCGTTCAAGATCCGCGGTGCGGTCCACCGCCTCTCCCGGCTCACCGCCGAGGAACGCGGTCGCGGCGTCGTGGCGGCCTCCGCCGGCAACCACGCACAGGGCGTCGCTCTGGCCGCCCAGGCGCTGGGGATCCCCGCCACGATCTTCATGCCCATGGGCGTGCCGGTGCCGAAGCTGCTGGCCACCCGTGGATACGGTGCGGAGGTCGTGCTCGAGGGGGAGACCGTGGCCACGTCGCTGCGCCTCGCGGCGGAGTTCGCCGAGCGCACCGGCGCGGTGCTGATCCCGCCGTTCGACCACCGCGACATCGTGACGGGCCAGGCCACGCTCGGCCTCGAGCTCGTCGAGGACGTGCCGGACGTCGACACGATCCTCGTCGGCATCGGCGGCGGGGGACTGATCGCGGGCGTCGCCGCCGCCGTCAAGGCGCGCGCGGCCGAGCAGGGCCGCACCGTGCGGGTGATCGGCGTGCAGGCGGAGAACGCCGCGGCGATGGGCCCGTCGCTCGCCGCGGGCCATCCGGTCGAGATCACGACGCAGCCGACGATCGCGGACGGCATCCTCGTGGCGCGCCCCGGCGACGTGCCGTTCGCGATGATCGCGGAGCTCGTCGACGAGGTCGTGACCGTCAGCGACGACGACATCGCCCGCGCGCTGCTGCTGCTCCTGGAGCAGGCCAAGGTCGTCGTCGAGCCCGCGGGCGCGGTCGGGGTCGCGGCGATCCTGGCGGGCAAGGTGCACGCGAGCGGCACCACGCTGGCCGTGCTCTCCGGCGGCAACATCGACCCGCTGCTGCTGCAACGCGTCGTGTCGCACGGCCTCGCGGCCTCGGGTCGCTACCTCACGCTGCGCATCCCGCTGCCCGACCGCCCCGGCCAGCTCGCCCGGGTGTCCGAGCTCATCGCGCACGCCGGCGCCAACGTGATCGAGGCGATGCACACGCGCCACGGCCACGGACTGCAGATCAACGACGTCATCCTCGAGCTCAGCGTCGAGACGCGCGGCCCGGAGCACTCCGAGCTCACCCTCGACACGCTGCGCGCGGCCGGCTTCGAGCCGATCGTCGTGCAGGACTGACGGTCGGGCACAACCCTCCGGAAACGACGAACCCGCCGGCCCTCGATGGCGCGGCGGGTTCGTCGTCTGCAGGATGCGGTCAGCCCGCGAAGGTCTCGACCTTGAGGATCTCGACCTCGATCGAGCGGCCGTTGGGCGCCTCGTACGAGGTCTTCTCGCCCACCTTGAGGCCCTGGATCGCGGATCCGAGCGGGCTCGCCTCGCTGTACACGTCGAGATCGGTGCCGCCGGCGATCTCGCGGCTGCCGAGGAGGAAGACCTCCTCGCCGCCCGCGACGGTCGCGGTCACGACGGTGCCGGGCTCGACGATGCCGCGGCTGGCCGGGGCCTCGCCGACCTTGGCCGACTTCAGCAGGAGCTCGAGCGTGCGGATGCGCGCCTCCATCTTGCCCTGCTCGTCCTTGGCGGCGTGATAGCCGCCGTTCTCCTTGAGGTCGCCTTCTTCGCGCGCGAGCTCGATGCGCTTGGCGATCTCCTCGCGGCCGACCGTGGAGAGGTTCTCCAGCTCCGCGACCAGACGGTCGTACGCCTCCTGCGTGAGGAAGGGGACCTGTGCGTCGTTCGACACGGCGAACTCCTTGCGAATCGGATCCGGGAACGGAACGTCCCGGATATGCCAAGACGCCCCGGCTCCTGCCGGGGCGTCGATCAACACGATGAGCCTAAGACACCCAGCAGGAGTTCACCAAACCCGTCGTCGCGGCCGAGACGATCGGGACATGCTCCGTGAACGCCCTGGAGTGCTTCTCCGAAGCGGGGTAGGAGACGAGTCGCCAGCCCACGATTCCGAACTCCTCGTCCTGCGCCTCCACGATGCAGTGCACGGGCCGGTTCGTGGGCGCCGTGATCTGGAAGGTCACGGTCACGCTGTGATCGTCGACGAGGTGGAATCCCGTTCCCGTGACGTCGACGGTGTCCGCGGAGCCCTGCCAGGTCCACCAGCCGAAGACGCCGACGACGATCGCCGTGGCCGCGATCGCGAGGATCATCGGCAGGCGGCGGCGGGGTCCGCGGCCGTAGCGCTCGTCGAGCTGGGCGGGGGTCGTCACGGCGGGGTGCTTCCGATCGTTAGGCTTGAGGTTCCAGGTTATCCCGCGGGAGGCCCGGGGCCCGAACGGGCCGTGCCCAGAAAGGCTGAGAGATGATCGAGGCGATCCTTGCCGCTGCCGCGGCGACCCCCACTCCGACCCCGACGGTCGACCCCAACCTGGTCACCCCGGGCCCCGTGGGCTTCGTGATCGTCGCGGTGATCGTCGTCTTTGCGGCCCTCCTGATCTGGGACATGCAGCGACGGATCCGTCGCGTGCGCTACCGCGAAGAGGTGCGTGCCGAGCTCGACGCCGAAGAAGCCGCCCAGGGCGGTGCCGCCGACGGCGAGGGCGACGCGGGCGCGCCGAAGTCCTGACGACTCCGACGAGTCGGTCGGCTCAGCCCGGAAGGCCCAGCGACGGCTGCAGCGGTGCCAGTGAGATGAGCAGGCACGCCGTCCAATGGCAGAGGAATGCCAGCACGGTGCACACGTGGAAGATCTCGTGGAAGCCGAACTTCCCCGGCCACGGGTTGGGCTTCTTCAGCGCGTAGACGATGGCGCCGCCGGTGTAGAGCAGGCCGCCGACGCAGACGAGCACCATCATCGCGACGTTGGCGTTGACCAGATCGACGATGTACATCATCGCCGCCCAGCCGAGCAGCAGGTAGAGCGCGACGTACAGCCAGCGCGGGGCGTTGATCCAGAAGACCCGGAACAGGATCCCCAGGAGGGCTCCCGACCACACCAGCACGAGCAGGAGCACGCCCTTCTCCGGCCGGAGCGCGAGTGTTGCGAGGGGCGTGTAGGTGCCGGCGATCAGCAGCAGGATGTTCGCGTGATCGATGCGCTTCAGGATCGACTTGGTCCTGGGCTTCCAGTTGAAGCGGTGGTACAGCGCTGAGTTGCCGAACAGCAGCAGCGAGGTGATCATGAAGACCACGGCGGCCCATTTCGCGACCGTGCCGTGGGCGAGCGCGATGAGCACGATCCCGGCCGCGATCGCGACGGGGAACGTGCCGGCGTGGATCCAGCCCCGCCAGGTCGGTTTGATCTCGACCTGCGCGTCGAACTCGGCCGCCTCCAGGAGAGGCAGCTGGGGGACATCGGGTGCAGCGGATCGGGTCGCTCTGCGCATGGTTGAACTCTAGGCGTCCGCCCATGCCGAAAACCGTACATAACCCCTGTGTGACATGCCGGCCGGATCGCGTCCGCGCGGTAGCGTAGGGGAGTGAGCGCACGGTCCGAGCAGCCAGGGAACGGTCCCCTCTATCGGCTGTACTCCCGACGCCTGCGGCGGCGGCTGGATCCGGCGACGATGCCGCACCACATCGCGATGATGATCGACGGCAACCGCCGCTGGGCTCGTCAGCTCGGCTACGCGACTCCCGCGCACGGCCACAGGGCGGGGGCCGCGAAGATGCGAGAGTTCCTCGGCTGGTGCGATGAGCTCGGCATCCGGGTGGTCTCCCTCTACCTGCTCTCCGCGGACAACCTGGGCAAGCGCGATTCCGCGGAGCTCGCCGACCTCATCGAGATCATCGGGGAACTCGCCGACAGTCTCTCCCGCGAGGGCAACTGGCGGGTCAAGCACGTGGGGCGCGCGGACATCCTGCCCGCAGAGCTCGCGCGGGTGCTGGCCGAGGCCGAGGAGCGCACCCGGGATCACACCGGACTGCACGTGAACCTCGCGGTGGGCTACGGCGGGCGCAACGAGATCGTCGACGCCGTGCGCTCGATCCTCGCGCAGCACGACGCGTCCGGCGGCACGCTGGAAGACCTCGCGGCCAACCTCACCCCGGAGATGATCGGCGAGCACCTGTACACCGGCGGCCAGCCGGATCCGGATCTCGTCATCCGCACGAGCGGCGAGCAGAGGCTCAGCGATTTCCTGCTGTGGCAGAGCGCGCACAGCGAGTTCTACTTCGTCGAGGCCCTCGGCCCCGACCTCCGCCAGGTCGACTTCCTCCGCGCCGTCCGCGACTATGCGGACCGCGACCGCCGCTTCGGCCGCTGAGCGGCGTGCGACCTCGGGAGTGCCTGCACCGCGTGTCACACTGGCGAGATGGGTGCGATCGACGACTACACCGCTACGTTCGGTGAGGATCCCGGGTATCTGAACTGGGCCGCGTTCGGGCCGATGTCCCCGGCCGCGCGCGCCGCCCTGGTCTCGGACGCGGATCTGCTCGCGACGGGGCGCGCGGAGGGCATCGCGGCGACGGCGGGGCGGACCGCGGAGGCGCAGGCGGCCGTGGCGGGGCTCCTCGGATCCGCTCAGGAGGAGGTCACGGTCCATCCTTCCTCGACGCACGCGCTGCAGCAGGCGCTCGCCGGCCTCGAGGGCACGGTGATCGCCTCCGCGGCCGAGTTCCCGAGCGTCACGATCACGCTCGAGCGCGCCGCGGCCGCGTCGGACGGGCGACTCGCACCGCGTTGGATCACGCCGGCCGGCACGCGGGTGACGGCCGCGGCCGTCACCGATGCGCTGGACCCCGCCGTGACCGCGCTCGTCGTGAGCCATGTCGACTTCCGCTCCGGGTACCGCGCCGACCTCCCCGCGCTCCGCGAGGCACTCGGCGAGGACCGGCTGCTCATCGTCGATGCGGTGCAGTCGTTCGGCGTCGTGGACGAGGACTGGGCGGTCGCCGACGTCGTGGTCGGTCACGGCTACAAGTGGCTGCGGGCGGGACGCGGCACCGGCTTCGCGCGTTTCACGGATCGCGCCCGCGAGCGGATCCGCCCGGTGCTCAGCGGCCGGATCGCGACTGCCGCCGCGGGCCTACCCACCGACGCGCTGCCGGATCCGGCACTCTCGGCGCAGGCCTACGCGGTCAGCGCACCGGATCCGCTCGCGGCGGGACGCCTCGCGGCCGCCGCCGCCGAGATCCGGGACGTCGGGGTCGGCGCCGTCGCGGCGCGACTGTCCCGCAACGTCGACGCGGTGCTCGACATCGCCGATCGGCACGGGATCGAAGTGGCGTCCTTGCGGGCGCCCGCGGAGCGCGCCGGCATCGTGGTGCTCGCGCCCGCGGATCCGCAGCGGATCGGCGACGCGCTCTCCGCGGCCGGCATCCAGGTCACGGTGCGGTCGGGGGCGGTGCGCGTGGCGCCGCATGCCGGCACGACCGCGGAGACGCTCGGTCTGTTCGACGCCGCCCTCGCCGACGCCGGAGAGTTAACCCGCCCTTAACCGTGCAGAGGGCGTGTCCTTCCTGCGCGATGTCGGTGGGGAGTCGTACGTTCATGGCATCGGACACGGCGTCCGATCGAGTCGGCCTCAAGGATCGCGACTCGTGGCCCTGGTCGACTCGCCTAGTACCGGGAATTCCCGGGTCGGGAGAGCGTTGTGGCCGCACGTACCGCACTGAAGAGCACCACCCGCACCAGCGCCGTGAGCGAAGGGGGTGCAACGCTCGATCAGGATCTGAAGACCTACGTGCTCGACACATCCGTGCTGCTCTCGGATCCGCAGGCGTTCTTCCGCTTCGCCGAGCACTCCATCGTCCTGCCGGTCGCCGTGATCGGCGAGCTGGAGGGCAAGCGTCACGATCCCGAGCTCGGGTACTTCGCCCGGCGCGCGCTGCGCCACCTCGATGAGCTGCGCGTCGAGCACGGCCGGCTCGACTTCCCGGTCCCGATCGGCGACGGCGGCACCCTGCGCGTCGAGCTGAACAACTCCGACCAGACGGTGCTGCCCAGCGGCATCCGCCTCGGCGACAACGACAGCCGGATCCTCGCCGTCGCGATGCACCTCTCCCAGGACGGGCAGGACGTCACCGTCGTCTCGAAGGACCTGCCGATGCGTGTCAAGGCGGCCTCCCTCGGCATCAACGCGGA
This sequence comes from Microbacterium sp. NPDC056052, assembly GCF_042266785.1. Classification (NCBI taxonomy): domain Bacteria; kingdom Bacillati; phylum Actinomycetota; class Actinomycetes; order Micrococcales; family Microbacteriaceae; genus Microbacterium; species Microbacterium sp. NPDC056052. The sequence continues at coordinate 183,191 of NZ_JBHJWV010000007.1, read as the reverse complement.
GGAGTACCTCGCCGAGCAGGCCGTGGACTCGGGCTGGACCGGGATCAGCTCGATCTCGCTCTCCGGCGATGAGATGAGCGACCTCTACGAGAGCGAGGTCGGCACGAGCGAGGAGGCGATCGGGCTCCCGGTGAACACGGGCCTCATCATCCACTCGGAGCGCGGCTCCGCTCTCGGCCGGGTCACCGGAGACGGCGAGTACTCCCTGGTCCGCGGCGACCGCGAGGTGTTCGGCCTGCACGGCCGCTCGGCCGAGCAGCGCATCGCGATCGACCTGCTGACCGACCCCGACGTCGGCATCGTCTCGCTCGGCGGCCGTGCCGGTACCGGTAAGTCGGCCCTCGCACTCTGCGCGGGGCTGGAGGCGGTGCTGGAGCGGCAGCAGCAGAAGAAGATCATCGTGTTCCGTCCGCTGTTCGCCGTCGGCGGCCAGGAGCTCGGCTACCTGCCCGGCGACAAGGACGAGAAGATGAGCCCCTGGGGACAGGCGGTCTTCGACACCCTCGGATCCGTCGTCTCCGGCAACGTCATGGAGGAGGTCGTCGAGCGCGGCATGCTCGAGGTCCTCCCGCTCACCCACATTCGAGGGCGCTCGCTGCACGATGCCTTCGTGATCGTCGACGAGGCGCAGTCGCTCGAGCGCAACGTGCTGCTCACGGTGCTGAGCCGCATGGGGCAGAACTCCCGCGTGGTGCTCACTCACGACGTGGGCCAGCGCGACAACCTGCGGGTGGGCCGCCACGACGGCATCGCGAGCGTGATCGAGACGCTGAAGGGCCACAGCCTCTTCGGCCACGTCACCCTGCAGCGCTCCGAGCGCTCCGCGATCGCCGCCCTCGTCACGGAGCTGCTGGAGGGCGGCGAGCTCAGCTGACGCACACGCCCTGGCGCGGGCCGGTGAGACCGGTCCGTGCCAGGGCGGAGCGCTGCCGCTAACGGGCGAGGGATGATCGCCGTGCGCGACGGAGCCTCATCGCGAGCAGCAAGGCGGCCAGCCCCCCGGCGCCGAGACCTCCGGCGAGCCAGAGCGCACTCGTCGCAGCGCCGCCGCCCGTGGCCGCGAGTCGCGAAGCCGGTGCGCTGGCTTCCGGCGGCGCGGGTGTGCTGATCTCGTGCGGCACGCCGCACTCGCCGCGATGGTAGTCGACAGGCGCGCCCGAGGACGGGATCCAGGTCGCGATCTCCTGCCACACGACCGGGAATCGCACGTCCTGAACCGCAGGGCTCTGGTACTCGCCAGGAGTCGTCGTGACGGCGACTGGCGTGCCGTCCAGCGGGAGGCGGTTCTCCGGAGTGCAGACCGAGGTCAGGTCCGACGCGCCGTCAGGACCTCGGAACGCCTCCCAGCGCACCGTGACGGCTCCTGTGCCGGGAAGGGGGCCGGTGACGATGGCGGTGTCCGTGGCGGTGCCTCCCCAGTCGACGTCGGACTGTGCTCTCGTCGTCACGAGTGGCAGTCGGATGAGCTGCGTCTGCTCGGGCAGGCCGACCTTCTCCTGCGACGGGATCACCAGATCGGGCCAGGTCTGCGCATCGCGCGGAATGGACCATTGCCAGGACATCGTTCCTTCCACCGTCTCCGGGGCCGCGATCTCGCCGGAGAGGACCTCGAGCGTCATCGTCTCCTGCGTGCCGGACGCCGTGAACACGGCCCTGACCGTTCCCCGGACCTCGGCGCCTTCGGGCAGCTCATCGGCGGCGCCCGTCGTACCCGCAGGCAGATGGACATAGTGGCCGAGAGCGACGACCTCGATCGGCCGCCCGGCGGCATCGGCGAGCCACGGCCCCGCCGTGCTCAGGGTCACCGCGTCGTCTCCGCGGCCGGCAGGACCGACGGCGTCGGAGAGGATCTTCGATGACAGCATGATCTTCATCGGCACCGTGGTGGTCTCCGACTCCATGCCGAAGGCGTGGGACCAGGCGTAGTCGGCGGGAAGGTAGGGGCGCGTCTCCGGTGGTGTGCCAGCCTCGTCGTAAGATGCCACGAACGTGTACCGGCCCTGCGGATGCGTACCCGGGATCGTGACAGTCTGCGTCGTGCCGGGGCCCGTGGCGCGCACCGTCGCGGCACCCACCGCCACCGCGTCCTGCGGGACGTCCGGGCTCTCGGCCGGTGCCGAGCTTCCGGTGGCGTACGCGGTCACGGTGAAGGACACGAGGCGATGAGCGCCGTCCAGGTCTCGCGGCCAGCCGTTGTTCACGCCGTTCTCATCCGGTGCAGTGGTGAACGTGAGGGTATCGCTCAGCTGGCCGTTCGGGCTCACCGGGGCGGTCCGGCTGGTGAGGACAGGATGGAACGTCGTGCTGCGGTCGCGCTGGTCTTCCCCGTGGACGGGGAAGCGCAGGGCGACCGGACCGATTCCCGTGATCACCCGCTGGTAGCTCGATCCATAGTCCAGAACCCGCACGCGGTCCGGCCACGTCTGCCCTCCGGAGAAGTCCCCGGCGCTCGCCGCACCGATCCGATAGGGCGCGCCATCGGCAGTGGGCGGGACTCCGATGATGGGGTAATCGACGTCGGTGCGAACACCCGTGAGCGTGTCCGAGTTGTTCTCGGCGAAGATCCCGTTCGTCAGCGTGAGGGTGCCTGTCGCCGGAACCGTCGCGGCGACCCGCAAGCGGCCACGGTAGTCGTCCGAGGGGTCGATTGTGAGGGTGACCTCTCCGCTTGCGCTTTCGCCATCCCCCGCGTCGATGATGCCCTGTGCCTGGTCGTACATGCTGCGCGCGCGTTCGATGACGTCGCTCCGAGTCGTGTACGAGGCCGCCGTGGCGAAGCCTCCCGCCTTCACAAACGCCATGGTGGCGATCCCGACAGCGGCGGCCGTCACGTCATCACTCGTGCCTCCCCATGTGCTGGCGATGAAGTTCATGCCCCTGACCGCGTCGGGGCCGGCGTCGATGGCACCGACCACTCCGGCACGCGCGGGCACGGACGACACGATCGTGTCGCTCACGATGCCCCGTCCGAACGAGATGTCCAGGCTGCTGTCGATGCAGTACACGTTGCCGATTCCCGGCTCGACCGTGGCGCCGATGTGTCCGTGAGGGCCACCTACACCGGGGCCGACCGACGACACGGCCCCCGCCATCGGCGCGAGCGTCACCGCTGTGATGGCCATGGACAGGGCCAGTGCCACGGCGGCTATGGCCCGCAGACCGCTCCGTCTTTCCCGCGATCGTCTCCGGTCATCGATCATCCTGTACTCCGTCTTGCGCCGCATCTTCGTCGCTCCTCTCAGCTAGGACGAGGATGCCGATGTCGCCGAGAGCGTGGGACGCGGAAGACGGAACCGGTGAAGAAACGTCTGAGATCCGCATCTGTGCGGACCGAGCGGCGCTCCGGGTCGTCTACGGAGACCGGCTGTGTAGAAGACGGAAGCCGCGGCCCCGAGGGGACCGCGGCTTCTGCGCGAGTGGATCCGGCTCAGCCGGCGTGCGTCATCGACAGCAGGTCGAGCTTGGCGTCGAGCTGCTCGAGGGTGAGCTCGCCGCGCTCGACGTAGCCGAGGTCGATCACGGCGTCGCGGACGGTGATGCCCTTGGCGACGGCGTGCTTGGCGATCTTGGCCGCGGCCTCGTAGCCGATGAGCTTGTTCAGCGGCGTGACGATGGACGGGCTCATGCCGGCGAAGGCGGCCGCGCGCTCGACGTTGGCCTGCAGGCCGTCGACCGTCTTGTCGGCGAGCACGCGCACGGCGTTGGAGAGCAGGCGGATCGACTCGAGCAGCGCGGTGCCCATGACGGGGATCGCGACGTTCAGCTCGAACGAGCCGGAGGCGCCGGCCCAGGCGACCGTCGCGTCGTTGCCGATCACGCGGGCGCACACCATCAGCACGGCCTCGGGGATGACGGGGTTGACCTTGCCCGGCATGATCGAGGAGCCCGGCTGCAGGTCGGGGATGTGCAGCTCGCCGAGACCCGTGTTCGGGCCCGATCCCATCCAGCGCAGGTCGTTGTTGATCTTGGTCAGCGAGACCGCGATCGTGCGCAGCGCGCCAGAGGCCTCGACGAGACCGTCGCGGTTGGCCTGCGCCTCGAAGTGGTCCTTCGCCTCGGTGATCGGCAGCTCGGTCTCGGCCGCGAGCAGCGCGATGACCTTCTGCGGGAAGCCGAGCGGGGTGTTGATGCCGGTGCCGACCGCGGTGCCGCCCAGGGGGACCTCGGCGACGCGGGGGAGGGCCGCCTGCACGCGCTCGATGCCGAGGCGGATCTGGCGGGCGTAGCCGCCGAACTCCTGGCCGAGGGTGACCGGGGTGGCGTCCATGAGGTGGGTGCGGCCGGACTTGACCGCGTCCTTCCACAGCTCCGCCTTCGCCTCGAGCGCGACCGCGAGGTGGTCGAGCGAGGGGATGAGGGTGTCGATGAGCGCCTGGGTGACGGCGATGTGCACCGAGGTCGGGAACACGTCGTTCGACGACTGCGAGGCGTTCACGTGGTCGTTCGGGTGCACGGTCGCGCCCAGGATGCGGGTCGCGAGGGTAGCGAGCACCTCGTTCATGTTCATGTTCGAGGACGTGCCGGATCCGGTCTGGTACGTGTCGACCGGGAACTCGCCGTCGTGGCTGCCGGCGGCGACCTCGTCCGCCGCCTGGGCGATCGCGTCGGCGATGGCGCCGTCGAGGGTTCCGAGCTCCTTGTTGGCGAGCGCGGCGGCCTTCTTGATCCGGGCGAGAGCTGCGATCTGCGTCGACTCCAGGCCCGTGCCCGAGACCGGGAAGTTCTCCACGGCGCGCTGCGTCTGCGCCCCGTACAGAGCGTTCACGGGCACGCGCACCTCGCCCATGGTGTCGTGTTCGATGCGGTAGTGGCTGTCGGTCACTGCTGTTCCTCCAGATGTGACGGGGTGATGAGGGGGATGTTCAGGCGTGGGCGTCGCTGAGGCCCACGGTGACGACGGGCACGGCCGTGCCATCGTTCAGCCGGTAGTTGGCGCCGACGATGCCCAGCTTGCCGTCGGCGACGGCCTGGGCGATCAGCTCCGAGGACTGCAGGAGGTCGCGCACGGTGTTGCGCAGGTGCTCCTGTCCCACGAGTTCGGCGTCGATCTCGGCCACCGTGGATCCGCCCTGCTCGGCGAGCACCTTGCGCGCGGCCGGCACGATCGGGGCGACGAGCCGCCAGATGTGCGGGGGGAGCGGAGCGGCGTCGATCGCGGTGCCGTCGATCGCGGCGCGCACGGCGCCGCAGCTGTCGTGCGCGAGCACCACGATGAGCGGAACGCCGAGGATCGCCACGGCGTACTCGAGGCTCGCGACGATCGACTCGCCGAGCACCTGCCCGGCGTTGCGCACCACGAACAGGTCGCCGAGGCCCTTGTCGAAGATGATCTCGGCGGCGAGGCGCGAATCGGAGCAGCCGAACAGGGTCGCGAGCGGCGCCTGGCCGTCCACGAGCTCGTGGCGCTTGCCGACGTCCTGATTGGGGTGCTCGGGATCGCCCGCGACGAAGCGCCGGTTCCCCTCGCTCATGAGCTGCCAGGCCTCGTCGGGGGTCAGCGTGGTGACGTCGGTCATCGTCCGCTTTCGAGTTCGTCGATCTGGGGGCTGATCTTGGCGACCAGCTCCGCCGTGCCGGCCTTGCCCAGCGCGCCGTAGACGAGGACGTAGTCCTTGCCGACCTGGGTGCCGAGCGCGTAGTTGATGTTCGCGGCCGAGTCGGGGTTCGGGATCACATACTCGTCCCAGGAGCGCCCGCCGATCTTCACCGTGCCCTTCGAGGACGTGCCGCGCAGCGGGGTGGCGGCCCAGTCCGCGTCGGCGTCGAACGCCTGCGCGACGTGCGCGTACCCGCGGGCATCGTCCGCCTGGGGGGCGACCGTGATGTCCCACACCACGGGCTTGCCGTCGATCAGGACGGCCTTGTTGACCCGCCAGTTGTTGGGCGGGGTCGGCAGCAGCACCGGACGGTTCAGGGTGCTCTGCGCGTTCTTGGCGGCGGCGGGAAGGTCCACGGCGTTGGATCCCGTGAAGTCGCCGCGCGGCACGATGAGCACGATCAGCAGGACGACCCCGACGGTCGCGATGAGGGCGGCGATGAGGCCGCGGAACGTCTGGCTGGAGCGGTAGGCGGCGGAGGAGGCCGCCTTGCGGTCCGCGGTCTCCTGCGCGGTCTCCGGCCGGCCGAGTTCGGCCACGACCGGGGCGTGCTTCGGGGTGCGGCTCATCGCGCGTCCCCCTCGGAGGGGCGGGCCGCGTCCAGGCGGCGCTTCGCGCCGAGAAGCCATTCCTCGCAGCGCGCGGCGAGCGCCTCGCCGCGCTCCCACAGGGTGAGGGACTGCTCGAGCGTCGGGGCTCCCTGCTCGAGTTCGGCGACGACGCGGACCAGCTCGTCTCTCGCCTGCTCGAAGCTGAGAGCGGCGGGATCGGCGACGGTCGTCGCAGAGCTCCCTGCGGAGGCGGACGGCTCGTTCGACACAGTCACGCCTCCATCCTAACGGCGCGCGTCGGAGCCCTCGGCCGGTGCGGAGCCTCCCGCGGAGACTTCGGCGTCGCGCGACTCGGCGATCTCCCCCTCCGACACGGCGCGGAGCGAGCCGCGGTCGACGGTGAGGGTCAGCGCGGTGCCCGCGGGGGCGTCGGCGGCGTCGCGCACGATCACGCCGTCGTCTCGATGCGCGATCGCGTATCCGCGGGCCAGTGTGGCGGCCGGCGACAGCGCGCGCAGCGAGGCGCGCAGCTCCGCCGTGCGCCTCCCCGCGGTGTCGACCGCGCGTCCCAGCGTGTCGCGGGCGCGGGCCGCGAGCAGCCACACCTCCTGCGCGCGGCGCTCGATGAGCGGCTCCGGATCCCGCAGTACGGGTCGTGACCGCAGCTGTTCGAGCTGGGCGATGTCGTGCGCGATGCGCTGCGACACCCGGGACGTGGCGCGTGCCCGCAGCTGCGCGACGAGCGCGCGCTGCTCGCCGACATCGGGCACGACGCGCTTGGCGGCGTCGGTGGGGGTCGAGGCGCGGAGGTCCGCCACGTCGTCCAGCAGGGGATGGTCGTTCTCGTGGCCGATCGCGCTGACCACGGGTGTCGCCGCCGCAGCGACCGCCCGCACCAGGCGCTCGTCGCTGAAGCCGAGGAGGGTCTGCGGATCCCCGCCGCCGCGCGCGATGACGATGACGTCGACATCGGGATCCGCGTCGAGCACCTTGAGCGCGGCGAGGGTCTCCGGCACGCAGCGGTCGCCCTGCACCGCGGCGTGCACGGTGCGGAAGCGCACCTGCGGCCAGCGCAGCTCGGCGTTGCGGTGCACGTCCTTCTCGGCGTCGGAGTTCTCGCCCGTGATCAGTCCGATCAGGTGGGGGAGGAAGGGGAGCGGCCTCTTGCGGGAGGGGTCGAAGAGACCCTCCTGGCGCAGCTGTGCGCGCAGCCGCTCGAGGCGCTCCAGCTGGTCGCCGAGGCCGACGTGCTTCATCGCCGAGACCGTGAAGCTGAAGTCGCCGGCCTTGACGAAGTAATCGGCCTTGACCGCCGCGACCACGTGGTCGCCCACTGCGAGGTCGGCGGGGATCCGCGCCCGCACGCTCGACCACACCCGGATCGAGATCTGCGCGTCGGAGCGGGTGTCCTTGAGACGCGCGAAGACGTTGCCGGCGCGTACGTTCCAGCTCGTGATCTCGCCCTCGACCCAGACCGTGCCCCACTGCGCCACGAAGTCGCGGATCGTGGCGTTCAGCCTTGCGATCGACGTCGGGGCGTCCGCGGAGGACTCCCGCGGTGCGACGGAATCGGCGGGCGGGGCCTCACCGGGCACGGAGGCGGCTTCGAAGACGGTCATCGCCTCCCCAGCGTAGCAAGGGGCATCTGCCGGATCCCGGCCGGCTGTCAGGACGCCGCCGGTAGAATCGGGGCGTGAGTTCACCCGTCGCGCTGCCCGTGCCGCAGATCCCCCGTCGCCGCCCCACGGCCGTGCGCGAGCCGCTCCAGGACCGTCCCGTCGACGGGCGCAAGCGTGTGCTGCTCGCCGCCCCGCGCGGCTACTGCGCCGGCGTCGACCGCGCCGTGGTCGCTGTCGAGAAGGCCCTGCAGCGCTATGGCGCCCCCGTGTACGTGCGCAAGCAGATCGTGCACAACATCCACGTGGTCACCGAGCTCGAGGAGCAGGGCGCCATCTTCGTCGATGAGGTGGACGAGATCCCCGAGGGCTCGCATGTCGTCTTCAGCGCTCACGGCGTCTCGCCGATGGTCGTCTCCGCCGCGGAGGATCGCCATCTGCACGCGATCGACGCGACCTGCCCGCTGGTGACCAAGGTGCACCGCGAAGCGGTGCGCTTCGCCCGGGACGACTTCGAGATCCTGCTCATCGGCCACGACGGCCACGAAGAGGTCGAGGGGACCGCCGGCGAGGCGCCGGACCACGTCACCGTGGTGAACTCCCCGGCCGAGGCCGACACCGTCGAGGTGCGCGACCCGTCCAAGGTCGTCTGGCTCTCCCAGACCACGCTCTCGGTCGACGAGACCATGGAGACCGTGAACCGGCTGCGCACGCGCTTCCCCGAGCTGCAGGATCCGCCGTCCGACGACATCTGCTACGCCACCCAGAACCGCCAGGTCGCGATCAAGAAGGTCGCCGCCGACGCGGATCTGGTGATCGTGGTCGGATCCGCCAACTCCTCCAACAGCGTGCGCCTGGTCGAGGTGGCGCGCGAGTACGGCGCGAAGGCCGCATACCGCGTGGACTACGCGGACGAGGTGCGACAGGAGTGGCTCGACGGCGTCACGACGGTCGGGGTGACGAGCGGCGCGTCCGTGCCGGAGGTGCTCGTCCAGGAGGTCCTGCAGGCGCTCGCCGAGGCTGGATACGGCGACGTCGAGGAGGTGCGCACGGCGGAGGAGGACCTGATGTTCTCGCTGCCGAAGGAGCTGCGCCAGGACGTCTCCGGCCAGCGTGACGAGCGGGCCCTGGGCGGACGCAGCCGATGACCGACTCCGGTTCCGTGGAGCAGCCGCGCCGGCCCGCCTTCGGCGAGTACGCGACCCCCGAGGAGCAGAGCAGGCGAGCGGGACGGCCGCTGCCGCCGCCCGTCGTGCACACTCCGCCGACGGCGCCTTCCGCCGTCCAGCCGGTGACTCCTGCGGAGGCCGCGGGGGAGCGTCCGGCGCACCCGGTCGATCGGATGGCGTCGATCGCGCTGCTCGCCTACGGGCTCTGGAACGTGATCACCACGGTCCTCACCTACCTCAACCCGTCTTCGCTCCTGACGACGATGATGCAGACGATGGGGATCTCCGGCACGTTCTCGAACTTCGGGCCGGCGCGCACCTGGGGCATCGTCGCCGGCGTCGTGCTGATCGTCGGCTGGATCGCGACCGCCGCCTGGACTGTGGCCCGACTGCGGCGCGGCAGGCTCACGTGGTGGCTCCCGGTCGCGGGCGGCATCGTGTTCGGGATGCTGGCGGCGTTCTGCCTGATGGTGCCGTTCTTCGCGGACCCGGCTGTGATCTCCTACTTCAACGGGCAGCTGCAGAAGTAAGCCCTTTCGACGAGAAGAGCCCGGCCCCTGCGGGACCGGGCTCTTCTCGATCCGGGATCAGTGCGCGTTGCCGTTGTTGAAGTGGTGGTCGCCGTTCCCGCTGCCGTGGCCGCCGTGCGCGCCGGGACCGCGACCGTCCGTGCCGGGCTCGACGTGGTTCGTCCTGGTGTGCACGATGTCGTAGTACACGCTCTGGTCGGCCGCGTTCGGGTACACGCGGTAGGTGAAGACGTTCTTGTCGAGCTGCATGATCGGCACGACGCGCTGGAACAGCACGGCGCCGTTCGCATCCTTGGCCGCGATCCAGCGTGACGAGCCATCGGCCGCGACGCTCCAGTCACCGTGCATCTTCGGGCTGTCGTCGAGGTTGTACATCGTGAACGTGCCGTCGGCCTGGAAGTAGGCCCAGCCCACGAAGTTCGACACGGCCGGGTCGTCCAATGCGACGCGACCGCCCTGGGCGTCGCGTGCGCTCGTCGTCTTCCACGGGGTGGACGCCAGCGTCTCGGACGGGGTCAGGACCTTCTTCGCGAAGGGCGCGGAGACTGCCGCGGACGGGGCTGCCGCGGCGGCTGTCGGGGGGACGATGGCGACGGCGGCGAGGGCGATGGTCGAGGCGGCGATGAGCGTGCGGGAGAGCGAGATGTTCATGTCCTTCACGCTAGGAATCCGGACCCCGCCGCCGCATCATCCGATCGGCTACTTCGGGCATCGCCGACCGGATGATCCCTCCGCGCCGGGTGCCGTCCGGACGGACCGAACGGTTCCAGGGAGGGCGCAGCGACGATACGGGGGTCCCGGAGCGGGTCTCGGGCGACGTCACGGACCGGCTGTTCGACGCGATGCTGATCGAGGACGCGCTCGCCGACCTCCAGATGTCGGCTGGACGTACGTCCTCACGGTCGTCGGCGACGACGGGAAGAGCACCGACCTCTCGACCTGGAAGGCGGATCCCGGCCGCACGGCCACGCTCTCGGCGGGGACCGCGCAGCCGCTGTCCGACATCCGCACCGTCGAGATCCGCAACGCCGCGGGCACCGTCATCCTGCGCCAGGACATCGGCCACGGGTCGACGTCGGGGTGAACTCGGGCGGCTGACCCGCAGACGACAGGAGCGCCGCGGGGACGGATCCCCGCGGCGCTCCTGGATGCCGGTGCGGCTGTGCCGGTGGTCAGCTCTTCGACTGGCCGTAGGAGCCGAGCTGGCGCGTCGACTCGATGACGCGCTGCGCCATCGCGGTCTCGGCGACCTTGCCCCAGGCACGCGGGTCGTAGACCTTCTTGTTGCCGACCTCGCCGTCGACCTTCAGGACGCCGTCGTAGTTGCTGAACATGTACCCGGCGATCGAGCGCGTGAACGCGTACTGGGTGTCGGTGTCGATGTTCATCTTCACGACGCCGTTCGCGACCGCGAGGGCGATCTCCGCGTCGGTCGAGCCGGACCCGCCGTGGAAGACGAGGTCGAGCGGCTTGGCGCCCGTGCCGTACTTCGCGGCGACCTGCTGCTGGATCTCGCCGAGCAGCTCGGGGCGGAGCTTCACGCCGCCCGGCTTGTAGACGCCGTGCACGTTGCCGAAGGTGAGCGCGGCGATGTAGCGGCCCTGATCGCCGAGGCCCAGCGCCTGCACGGCCTGGTCGACATCGGCGAACGTCGTGTAGAGCGCCTCGTTCGAGCCCTCGTGCGCGACGCCGTCCTCCTCGCCGCCGACGACGCCGATCTCGACCTCGAGGATCGCGTTGATCGCCTTCATGCGGGGGAGGAGGTCGCGGGCGATCTCGATGTTCTCCGCGAGCGGCACGGCCGAGCCGTCCCACATGTGCGACTGGAAGATGGGGTTGCGGCCCGCCTTGACCTCTTCCTCGGAAGCGGCGATGAGCGGCTCCACGAAGCCGGCGAGGGCGTCCTTCGGGCAGTGGTCGGTGTGCAGCGCGACCGTGACCGGGTAGGACTTCGCGACCTCGGTGGCGAACTTCGCGAAGGCGAGCGCGCCGGTGGCGCGGGCCTTGACGGTCTGGCCGGCGAAGTAGTCGGCGCCGCCGGTGGTGACCTGGATGATGCCGTCGGAGCCGGCCTCGGTCAGACCCTGCAGCACGGCGTGGATGGTCTGCGAGCTGGAGACGTTGAAGGCCGGGTAGGCGAAGCCGCCTGCCTTCGCGCGGTCGAGCATCTCGGCGTACTGATCCGGGGTGGCAACGGGCATGGCTTCTCCTGTGCTGGACGACGGGGGTCGGTGCCACTCTAGCGCCGCAGGATCGGCGATTCAGAGCGCGTGACGACGGGCCCGGGAAGGCGGATCTTCGGCCTGGTAAAGAAGCGTGGATCTTTCGGTTTCTCGGCGCGGAAATCTGCGGATCCGTAACCGACCCGCCCCTACGCTGGGGGCATGGTGAGCCTCACAGCCGATCTCAGCCCCCTCAGCCCCGACCGCAACCTCGCACTGGAGCTCGTCCGTGCGACGGAGGCCGCGGCGATCCGCGCCGTCCCGTTCATCGGCCGCGGCGCGAAGGAGGCGGCCGACGGCGCCGCCGTCGACGCGATGCGCGCCTTCCTCGGCACCGTCGACTTCGACGGCCGGGTGGTCATCGGCGAGGGTGAGAAGGACAACGCCCCCATGCTCTTCAACGGGGAGCACGTCGGCAGCGGATCCGGGACCGGCCCGCAGTGCGACATCGCCGTGGATCCGATTGACGGCACCTCGTTGACCGCGGCCGGTCGCCAGAACGCGCTTTCGGTGATCGCGGTCTCCGATCGCGGCACCATGCTCGACGCCTCGAGTGTGTTCTACATGGACAAGCTCGTCACGGGCCCCGCCGGTGTCGGCGTCGTCGACATCCGCCTCCCCGTCGCGGAGAACATCAAGCGTCTGGCCGGCGCCCTCGGCAAGCCGGTCGACGAGATCGTGGTCTCGGTGCTGAACCGCCCGCGTCACGAGCAGCTCATCCAGGAGATCCGCGACGCCGGCGCAGGTACGCGTCTGATGAGCGACGGCGATGTCGCAGGCGGTATCAACGCGGCCCGGCACGCCGCGCGCACCGACATGTGCATCGGCGTCGGCGGAAGCCCCGAGGGGATCGTCACGGCGTGCGCGATCAAGGCGCTCGGCGGGCACATCCAGGGCCGGCTGTGGCCCCGCGACGACGACGAGCGTCAGCGCGGTATCGACGCGGGCCTCGACATGGACAAGGTCTACGAGGCCGATGACCTGGTGAGCGGCAACAACACGATCTTCGTCGCCACCGGGGTGACGGACGGCCAGCTCGTCGCCGGCGTCCGGCGCGACGGCGACTACCTCTACACCGAGAGCGTCGTGCTGCGCAGCGCCTCCGGCACTCTGCGCCGTATCGCCTCGGAGCACCTCGTCTCCAAGTGGCTCTGAGCGTGGCCCGGCGGTGCTGGCCTCCCGAAGGAGCCGGGGCCGCCGCGGCCCTCTGCGGAGGTCCGTCGGTAACGACCTGATCGCATTCCGCTTGTTCTCGGCGTCACCTGTCACAATGGAGGAGGCGCCGACCGGCGTGCACGGCGCATTCAGCGCAGTTCGGAATGCGAAGCAGGGGAGCGTGGACGATGGCTGCGGAGAAGATCTACCGCCAGGAGACGGTCACCGACACCGGATCCGTCAAGATCATCGAGATGGATGCCGCTCGCCGCACCGACGTTCTTTTCCGCGTTCGCCGCGAAGAGGGCCACGAGATCAGCGCCTGGTGGATGATCGGCGCCTTCGTGCTGTTCTCCGCCACGGTCGTCGCCCTGCTCAGCGGGGTTCCCGGGAGCGCGTGACCTCCTCCTGCTCGGCCTCAGGGTCGGCCGGATCGTCGTGCTCGGTGCGATCGAAGTCTCGCTCGATCGACGCAGCAGCATCGGGGTCCTGACCACTCAGACGGGCACGCAGTTCGCCGAGGTCCGCACGGATCCCCTCCGCGTGGTCTGCGTCCGCGGATGACGTCAGCTCGTCGGCGGTGAACCGTCGCGTCGCGCTGGTCAACGTCGCGGGAGCGGTGAGGGCGTCCGCATCCACGCCGGGGAAGCGGCGGGCCGTCACGAGCACGCGGCTCTCCAGGGATCCGGCGAAACGGTTGTAGCTGTCGACCGTGCGCTCGAGCGCGCGGCGCAGGTCGTCCGCGTGGCCGGCGAGCACACCGAGCCGGTCGTAGAGCTGGGTGCCGAGATCGAGGAGCACGGCTGCCTCGGCGGAGAGCTCCTGCTGCTTCCAGGTGTAGGCGACGGTCTTCAGCACGGCCCACAGATTCACCGGGGTGGCCAGCGCGACTCGCTTGTTGAAGGCGTAGTCGAGCAGGGCCGGATCCTCGTCGAGGGCCGCGGACAGCAGCGATTCGGTGGGCAGGAAGCAGATCACGAACTCGGGACTCACCTCGAGGCCCGACCAGTAGGCCTTCTTGGCGAGCGCGTCGATGTGCGCGCGCACGGCCTTGACGTGCTGCTGCATGAGGGAGCGCCGCTGCGGGTCGTCGGATCCGAGTGCCCCCGCGGCGAGGAACGCGTCGAGCGGGGCCTTCGCGTCCACCGCGATCGATGCCCCGCCCGCGAGACGGATCACCATGTCGGGGCGGCCGTGCCCCGCATCGGAGTGGATCGTGGCCTGCAGGTCGAAGTCGACGTGCCGGGTGAGGCCCGCGGCCTCCACCACGCGGCGCAGCTGGGTCTCGCCCCACACGCCGCGCGCGGACGTCGAGCGCAGCGCGCCGGCCAGCGACTCGGTCGTGGAGCGCAGGGCCTCTCCGCTCTCCTCGGTGCGCCGCAGCTGTTCGCTGAGCTGGCCGAACTGGGCGTGCCGCTCGCGCTCCAGCACGGTCACGGTCTGCTGCATGCGGTGCAGGCTCTCGCGCACCGGGGCGAGAGCCGTGAGCACGGCGTTCTCCTGGCGGACACGTTCCGCGGCGTCGTGCTGCTCACGGCGCGCGTGCTCGACGGCGTCCCGGTACAGGTCGTTCTGCCTGTCCCTGTCTTCGCGCACGACGGCGAGCTCGGCGTCGGCGCGGGCGAGGTCGGCGGCGCCCCGGCTGCGGCCGAGGAACCAACCCACGGCGAGGCCCGCCACGGCGGTGAGTGCGGCGATGAGCAGTGCGAGCGCGTCCATGCGTCCATCATGGGCGGGGCCACCGACATCGCAGGAGAGCGAGGCCGGGGGCGGCCGGAACGGCGTCAGGCTGCGGCGCGCACCTTCGCGGGCGCGGCGGGAGCGAGCGGGTCGCCGAGGCGCACGCCGATCGCGTCGGCGAGCTGCTGCACCGTGCCCGACGCCGTGCGCCGGGCCGCGTCGATCACGATCTGCGCGCAGGCGCGTGCGTCGGCCAAGGCGTCATGGTGCGGGAACGCGCCGAAGCCGGCGGCGGCCGCGGCGACCGGGAGCTTGTAGGAGTCGAGGTCGTAGACCTTGCGTGCGACGCTCAGGCTGCAGAGCGACTGGTACGGAGGGCACTCGTCTCCGGTGGCCTCGCAGGCGCGGCGGATCACGTTCAGGTCGAAGCCCGCGTTGTGGGCGACGAGCACGTCGGCGCCGGCGAACGCGCAGAGCCGGTCGAGCTGCTCGCTCCAGCCGTCGGCGTCGGCGACCTCATGCGCCTCGATGCCGTGGATCCGCACGTTCCATTCCTGGAAGGTGTCGTGACCTGCCGGCGGGCGGATCAGCCAGCCCGTCTGTGCGACGACGATGCCGTCCCTGACGCGGACCAGGCCCACCGCACACGCGGAGGCCGGGGAGGAGTTCGCCGTCTCGAAGTCGATCGCGGTGAAGTCCAGTGCCACGCATCCACCCTCCGCCGGGGAGGCGGCGGTGCGGCTCAGGCGCGCCGGGACGGACCGGATCCGGGCGTAGTGTCGAAGCATGGTCGAACGTGCGACGAGCTTCGGATCCGAGACGGGCAGCTATGAGAAGGGACGACCGGAGTACCGGTCGGACGCGGTCGCCTGGTTGCTGGAGCCGCTGGCGGAGGGCGACAGGGCCGTCGTCGACATCGGTGCGGGGACCGGCAAGCTCACCCGCGCCGTGCTCGCCCTCGGGGGCACGGGTGTGACGGCCGTGGATCCGGATCCGCAGATGCTCGAGGCCCTGCGGGAGAAGACGCCCGGGGTCGAGGCGGTCACGGGCACCGCGGAGGCGCTGCCGTTGGCTGATGCCGTCGCCGACGCCGCCACCCTCGGCCAGGCCTGGCACTGGGTGGATCCCGTCCCCGCCTCCGCCGAGATCGGCCGCGTGGTGCGGCCCGGCGGCGTGCTCGGGCTCATCTGGAACGTGCGGGACGACCGCACCGAGTGGGTGCGACGGCTGACCGAGATCATGGGCGGCAGCGCGGCGGAGGAGATGATCGGCGACAACGCCGTGCGCGTCGCCGCACCGTTCGGTGAGCTGGAAGAACGGCGCTGGGAATGGGCCCGGGAGATGACGCGCGCCGAGCTGCACGCGATGGCGAGCTCGCGCAGCATGATCATCACGTCGCCGCCCGAGGAGAAGGCGCGGATCGCGCAGGCCATGGACGACCTGTTCGACGAGCTTGGCCTCGCCGAGGGCGCGACGCTGTCGATGCCGTACGTGACGGCCGCCTATCGCGCGATCCGCGGATCCTGAGCCAGGGCCGGCCCCGGTAGACTCGTACCCCGTGGCTCTCACCATCGGAATCGTAGGACTGCCCAACGTCGGCAAGTCCACCCTCTTCAACGCCCTCACCAAGAACGACGTGCTCGCGGCGAACTACCCGTTCGCGACGATCGAGCCGAACGTCGGCGTGGTGAACCTGCCCGACGCACGGTTGAACGCGCTCGCCGAGATCTTCGGCAGCGAGCGGATCCTGCCCGCGACGGTGTCGTTCGTCGACATCGCGGGCATCGTGCGCGGCGCGAGTGAGGGGGAGGGGCTGGGCAACCAGTTCCTCGCGAACATCCGCGAGGCCGACGCGATCGCGCAGGTCGTTCGCGGCTTCGCGGACGACGACGTGGTGCACGTGGACGGTGCGATCGACCCGAAGAACGACCTCGAGACGATCAACGCCGAGCTCATGCTCGCCGACCTGCAGACCCTCGAGAAGGCGATCGTGCGCATCGAGAAGGAGGTGCGCGGCCGCAAGACCGACGCCTCCGTGCTCGAGGCCGCCAACGCTGCGAAGGACTCGCTCGAGCGCGGCCAGCTGCTCTCCACGAGCGGGATCGACCTGGCTCCGATCAAGGAGCTGGGCCTGCTGACCTCGAAGCCGGTCATCTTCGTCTTCAACGTCGACGAGGCCGTGCTCATGGACGCTGCCCGCAAGGCGGAGCTCGCCGCTCTCGTCGCCCCGGCGCAGGCGATCTTCCTGGACGCGAAGATCGAGTCCGAGCTCATCGACCTGGATCCCGAGGATGCCGCGGAGCTCCTCGCCTCCACCGGCCAGGACGAGTCGGGCCTCGACCAGCTCGCCCGCATCGGGTTCGACACCCTGGGCCTGCAGACCTACCTCACGGCAGGCCCGAAGGAAGCGCGCGCCTGGACGATCCACAAGGGCGACAAGGCTCCTCAGGCGGCAGGTGTGATCCACACCGACTTCGAGAAGGGCTTCATCAAGGCCGAGGTGATCTCGTTCCAGGATCTCGTGGACACCGGATCCGTGGTCGAGGCCCGCTCCAAGGGCAAGGCGCGCCTGGAGGGCAAGGACTACGTCATGCAGGACGGCGACGTGGTGGAGTTCCGGTTCAACGTTTAGATTCAGCTCCTGATCAGGGATTTTTAGTTTCACTTCATTGGATGAAGTGGGCTCGCGTTCCGATCCTGCATCTGCAAGTGAGGCCGACGGCTGCCCGAAGCGGTGATGACGCGGAACTCGCTTTTATCCGGCCCTTTGGGTCGGATTCTCGTTGTCTCAGAAATCAGCGGTGATCAGCGCGTATTGAGTGCCAATCAACCGTGCAGCGGGGCGATACGAATCGATGATGTGGCGCCGAACCGCGCAGTTCTGGTGTTTCAAATATCGATGCGTCTCAAAATGCGATCGGAAGCGCAGTCGCGTGAGCTACGACCTCCTGGCGCGTCAGGATGCTCGCCCTATTTGCTGACTGTCGTAGGTGCCGTCGACGACGTTGTACCGCAATCTTTCGCATGAACTTCCTTCGGTTCATCCTGGGTGGCAGCCCGGTCGGGCAGCCACTCGCAGTGCAGGGGATGTCTCAGCTAATTCGTAAGGATCCCATAGCATCTATCTATGACGACGCAGCCTGAGGATGACGAGCTCGATCGCCTGCAACGCCGAGTGTTCTCCGCCGGTGGTAATGCTTCGAAGGCTGATACCGACCAGTTGTTCCGACTCCTCAACGCCGACAAGAACCTCGATTCGTCGTCGATGGGTGACAGCCGCGGCGAAGAAGACCGTGCAGGGGAGTTTCGTGACCCCCATATGATCCAGGATTCCGCAGACAGTCAGACATCCGCGCCGTCGCCCAATGCAGTCAGCCGGCGACGCTCGGCGCGGGCGTACACAAGGGCAGTCGTTGGGGGAGTGCTCGCTGTCGTGGTCAGTTTCATCGGCGGATACATCAGCCATGCAATCCTTGCGACACAAGCTCAGTCGATCTCAGCGCAACCCGCTACACACGCCGACTTCAGGGAAGGGAGCCTGCACTACTTCGGGGAGATTCAAGGAGCGAACGTCTGGTCCGGAGAACGCGCTGACGACGGCAAGCTCTGCCTGATCGCGGAGATCGTCAGACCGGAGTCGCTGATGGCCACCAACTGCGGAATCGATGGTGGGCCGCCGACCGTGATCGTGTCGGGCCTCACCACGGACACAGCCCGGAAGTTCACCCTGATCGTGGGAGAGCACGCGATTCCGAATCTCATCTTCGATTCTCTCAGCAAAGAGGAAGTGCTTCACGGCTGACCTCTCTTCGATCGACGCTTCAGAGCACGACTCGTCGAAGAATTCTGTCCCGTCAGAAGACCCTCCGGAGTAGCACTACCGCTGCGCCCGGGGGGGGGGGGGGGGGGGGGTTATTTTGGGGCGCGATTTTGGGGCCCGGGGGGTAAGCAGTTCAGCAAACCCGGTTGTGCATTTGTTACAGACCCCCGCCGGCCGGGGAAAATAA